>JAVVVS010000007.1:0-65819 GCA_036652495.1 Bacteroides sp. | reverse complement strand
TTATGAATACTCTCCCCCTCGAAATCCTATTTTGGAGCGCCCTCTTTATCGTGTTCTACACCTATCTGGGCTATGGCATGGTACTCTTCCTGCTAGTGAAAATCAAGGAAGCACTGGTGAAACCGGTAAAGCGCGAGCTGCCGCAAGCGGAAGCGTTGCCGGACGTGACACTCTTCATCACCGCCTACAACGAGGAGGAGGTGGTGGACGAAAAGATGGAAAACTCCCTCGCTCTGGATTATCCGGCAGAAAAGCTGCACGTGGTGTGGGTGACGGACGGAACCAACGACGGGACCAACCAACGGTTGCGCACGCGCTGGGCGGGGAAGGCGACAGTCTCCTTCCAGCCCGAACGGCAGGGAAAAACGGCAGCGATGACGCGGGGGATGAAGGAGATTAAAACCCCTCTCGTGGTGTTCACGGACGCAAACACGATGCTGAACAGACAGGCGGTGAAAGAAATGGTGCGGGCTTTTGAAAACCCGAAAGTGGGCTGCGTGGCTGGAGAGAAACGCATCGCCGTGCAGACGCACGACGGGGCTGCTGCAGGGGGAGAAGGAATATACTGGAAGTATGAATCGACACTCAAGGCTCTGGACGCAAGGCTGTATTCCGCTGTAGGCGCGGCGGGCGAACTGTTTGCCGTGCGGAAGGATCTGTTTGAGGAGATGGAGCGGGACACGCTGCTCGACGACTTCATCCTTTCGCTGCGCATTGCCATGAAGGGTTATCTCATCGCTTACTGCAAAGAAGCTTATGCCATCGAAAGCGGTTCGGCGGACATGGGCGAGGAAGAAAAACGCAAGGTGCGCATCGCTGCGGGCGGACTGCAATCGATCTGGCGGTTGAGGGCGTTGCTCAATCCGCTGCGCTACGGGATGCTGAGTTTTCAATACACCTCCCACCGGGTGCTGCGGTGGTCGCTCACCCCGCTGTTGCTGTTCCTGCTGCTGCCACTGAACGTGGCGCTGTTGCTGCTTTCGGAAGGCAGCGGTACGGCTCTTTACGGCACGGTGCTGGGCGGACAAGTCTTGTTCTACCTCGCTGCATTATGGGGCTACCGACTGGCTGCGCAACAACTGAAAAACAAGGTTTTCTTTATTCCTTACTATTTCCTATTCATGAATGTGAGCGTGTTCAAGGGCATCGGCTACCTGTGGAAAAAACAGGGATCGGGGGCGTGGGAAAAATCAAAACGAAGAGACGGATAATTTAACGGCACAATCTTCGTATTTCGCAATAATTTAGTAACTTTGCGAAATTAAACACCTTTAAAACAAAGTATTTTGGAGTCATGAATAGAATACTGCATGATGCAACCTATTCCGAAAGGATATTGCAGATTATTGCCGACACACTTATATTGGTGCGTCAAGATGGATTATGCGTTGACATTGACACACACAGCAATCAGTGGTTTCTACAAGAAGATCATCTTTTGGGAGAAAATCTTTTCGAACTCATTCCGCAACAGACTTTGCAACAAATATTGCCCGTTTTTCAAGAGGTGATATACAAACAAGAACAACGTACAAAGAACTTTCAGATGCAACTGAAAGAGGTTACGTACTACTTTAAATGTATCATGACGCCCTACAACGGCATGGTGCTTTGCCAGTATCGCGACATCACCGAACGAAGCACCATCAAGCTACAACTGGAAAGGGCTAACAGGGAGCTGAAAGAAATACAAAAGGCTGCGCAAATAGGGCAATGGAAGTACAACACACTTGAAAACAATTTCTTCTACTGCGGATACACGGAAATCATGTGCGAGGAGAAGACAAAAGAAATATCGCTGGAACAGTACTCAAGGCTCATCTTGCCAGAAGACCGCCATCTGTTTGAAAACTGGATTAAACACAATTGCTCGCAAGACAACGAGAGCAGCATCGACTACCGGATCTGCGTCGGCAAACAAATCTACTATATCCGCCTGAAAGCTTTCGTGCGCGAACGAATGCCCAACGGCAGCTACAACGTAGAAGGATACATACAAAACGTAACGGACATACAACGCCGGAGAAACGATATCAATACCCTGACTCATGCCATCAACAATGCCAAAGAAAGCATTTTCGCGGCAAAGGCGGACGGTACGCTGGTGTTTGCCAACCGACAATTCAAGTCCAATCACCATCTGTCGGAAACGGCGGAGATTGAGACAATGAAAATATATGAAACGGTGGGCGACATGCAATCGCTGGAAGCTTGGGAAAGACGTTACCAACAGGTGAGTCCGAACAAGAACAGCAACTTCATTGCCTATCATCCTCTGAAATACGATGCAGACACACTCGCCTTTGAAGGCGTGATGTACCACGTGACAAACGATGAGGGCGAAGTGAGCTACTGGTCGTTCTCGCATGACATTTCGGACAGACTGCGCTACGAATCGCAAATCAAACGGCTCAACCGCATCATGGACATGGCGATGAGAAACCTACCCGCCAGCATCGTGGTGAAGGACATCAACAACGACTTCCGCTACATCTACCGCAACCGGCAGCTCTACGACCCCACCATCAACGTGGAGAACGCTGTGGGCAAGAATGACTTTGACTATCATCCCTTGAAACTCGCCACCCAGAAACGCAAAGAAGACTTGGAAATAGCCCGCACCGGAAAAGAAATGCACAAGGTGATAGAGAACGTGGACTACAACGGGAATACCAGAATTGTAGACAAACGGAAGATGAGGGTGGACAGCAAAGACTTCTCCCCCATCCTTATCAGCATAGAATGGGACATCACCCAGCTGGAACTGATGAAACGGGAACTCGTGAAAGAAAAAGAAAAAGCAGAAACATCCGACAAACTGAAATCGGTGTTCCTTGCCAACATGAGCCACGAGATACGGACACCGCTCAATGCCATCGTGGGATTCTCCCGCATCATAGCCGAGAGCGAAGACAAGGAAGAGCGGAAATCGTACTACAACATAGTGGAGGCGAACAACGAACGCTTGCTGACGCTTATCAACGAAATACTCGACCTTTCGAAAATAGAATCGGGCATTGTAGAGTTCACCCTGGCTCCGGTGAGGTTGCACCGTCTGTGCAAGGAGATTCATGACGCACACGTGTTCCGCTGCCCCGCCACCGTGCAGCTGGTGTTTGATGATTCGGACGAAAAGCTAATCATTGATTCGGACAAGAACCGGGTGTTCCAGGTAATCTCGAACTTGATAGGCAACTCCTTTAAATTCACTACCAAAGGAAGCATCAGCTACGGATACCGGCAGGAGGGCGACCAAGTGGTGTTCCACGTCACAGATACGGGCATGGGCATCGAACAGGAGAAACTAAAAAACGTGTTTGAACGCTTTATGAAAATGAACAATTTCGCACAAGGTTCCGGATTGGGACTTTCTATCTGCCGCACCATCATCGAACGCCTGGGAGGAAAAATCTGGGTGACATCGGAAATGGGAGCAGGTACAACCTTCCGCTTCTCGCTGCCGGCACGACAAGCAGGCACGGATATGAATGAGCCGGAGGAACAGGATGCCCAAACCGAACAGACTAGCCGCCGGTCGATGGCAGGCAACGCCGGATCTACCTTGAAAGTAAACAAAGAAAAAGAAGAGATTACGCTGCTCATCGCCGAAGACACGGACAGCAACTATGCACTGCTGGATGCTATCTTGGGGAAAACATACCGGCTGGCACGCGCCATGGACGGTATAGAAGCCGTGAACCGCTTCGAAGAGATAAAGCCCGACTTGGTGCTGATGGACATCCGCATGCCTAATCTGAACGGATTGGAAGCCACACGGATTATCCGCGAACTATCGCCCGAGGTGCCTATTTTCGCCCTCAGCGCTTATGCCTACAACCAAGACATCAAAGCGGCGCTGGAAGCGGGGTGCAACGAGTTTATCAGCAAACCGATCGCTACCGAAAAGCTAAAAGACTTGATTATAGAATATTTATTTGACTAAAAACAAAAGACGAACGTGGGAAAAAGAGCCGTATCCAGATTGTTCTATTATCTGTCTGTAGCCCTCACTTTGATACTAGCTTTCATCACGCTAGGGGGAGCGCTAGTTGGTTCTGTTTCATCCAACAGTTTGGCTTTACTGCCTTTCATCGGGCTGGCACTCCCACTGCTGTTGCTGCTCAACCTGGCAGTAGCCCTCTACTGGGCATTGCGCTGGCGATATTGGGCGTTCGTTTCCCTCATTGCCATTGTGGGAAACTGGGGGTATCTGAGCTGTATCTTTCAACCGGGTTCGCAACCGGAAAGTATTCCGGCGGACGTGCTCACCATCGCTTCGTACAACGTAGACAGCTTCGGTTGGGACCCGTACGGACATTCGTGCCAGCAAGTGGCGGACTATATGAAAAACCAACAAGCGGACATTTTGTGCTTGCAGGAATTTGGCACAGTTTACGACTTTCCGCTGGACAGCGTGAAGGCTAGGCTGAGCAATTGGCCACACAGCCTCATTCCTTATACGGCGGACAGCCTCCCGCTGCTACAACTGGCGGTATTCAGCAAATATCCAATCAAGGCAAGCCGGCTCATCACGTATCCGGAGAGCAAAAATTGCAGTATGTGGTGTGATATAGACGTGAAGGGAAAGACCATCCGCGTGTTCAACAACCATCTGCAAACGACGGAGGCAAGCCGCAACAAGCGGAAATTGGAGACGGTGATGCGACAGGACGAAGGTGGCTACGGCACGGAGGTAGCAGCCATCCGTCTGCTGAACGGACTGAAGGAGAACTTCGGCAAGCGGGCATTGCAAGCCAAGACGCTGCGTGGATTCATTGACGCTTCCCCCTACCCTACGCTGGTCTGCGGCGACTTCAATTCCCTGCCTTCATCGTACGCCTATCACACAGTGATGGGCAAACGCCTCAAAGACGGTTTCAAAACCTGCGGGCACGGATATATGTACACTTTCCGCTACTTCAAACATCTATTGCGCATCGACTATGTGCTTCACTCCAAAGAACTAAAGGGAGTGGACTACTTCTCACCGGAACTGGAATACAGTGATCATAATCCGGTAATCATGAGAGTTAAATTCATTGCAGAGTAAAACTGATTCACCACAGAGTACACAGAGGGCACGGAGGATTCTATTTTCCTTGGTGAAAAGCGGTGTGCTCGGGGTGGTGAGCCTATATAAAAAAGATTCACCACAGAGGACACAGAGGAACACGGAGGATTCTATTTTCCTTGGTGAAACGCTGTGTGCTCGGGGGTGAACCTACATAAAAAAGATTCACCACAGAGGACACAGAGGAACACGGAGGATTCTATTTTCCTTGGTGAAACGCTGTGTGCTCGGGGTGAACCTTCTTTGCTTTATACGACTATCTTTGCTAAAGAGTCTTTGATGTACTCAAATTGTCCAAGACCAGTCACTTTGTACTTGATAGCATAAGGCACCGTCGTTTTGTCTTCAAAATAAATGAAGAAAGTAACGGTGTAAATCACTTCTACACCCGGTACCAGATTGGCATCGGCATAGAACTGCTTCAGTGCCGGCAAGAAAGCTTCGGGCAGACGATTGAACATCAGTTCTTTCAGCGCTGTATCATCCATGGAAGCATATTCTGAAGCCTGGGCTTTCCAAGCAGACGGACGGAAGTCGAAGTTGTTCTGATAAGCAGAACCTCCATAATAATAGTCGTTATTACCAAAGCTGCTGACGTATTGTGCACCTTTCTCCGCTTTCACGTAATCGGTGATGAATTGATAGAACGCAGAAGTTGCTGCATCTCCCTTACCACCTAAAGCAATCACTGTGCTGGGGTCGAAGTTCCAGTTGCCGGCAGAAAGCACGTATTGTTCAGTCTTGGTCAACAGATGGGTATCGATTGCCCAACGAGCGGTTTCGGAAGAATAGATATATTCGTCTCCATAAGCCTCTACCGTTTTGCCATTGTAGTATTTGTAAACAATCACTTTTGCTTCTTTATTCAGCGGATAAGCAACGGCCTTGTTCAAGAAAGCAGGAAGATAATCGGCTGCCTTAATGCTAGCGCTAAAGTTGAAATTCTTGCCCGGATCGCCCATTGCGGTATAATCGCTGGGAGAAAGTGCAATCACGTCCGCATTGCTCACGGCATTCCAACCTTTTTCGGTGTACTCCATGAGTGCATACTGTGGTTCTGTTTTCACCAGCACGGGGATGTCTTTGCCTACAATTACATTATCAATCTGATAAGTAGTGGTCTTCAAATCGGGACCCTTAACGCCATTACCAACATACTTAAAGGCAACAGAAATGCTCTTTCCTGCATAATCGGTCAAGTTAAGTATTCCTGCCGAAGCAAACGTACCGTAACCGCTGGTAGGAACTTTGGGCAGGGTAAAAGAAGAAGTAACGTCTTTCCAAGTAGCTTTGGCTACATCTTTATTAAAGTCGGTAGAAATAAGTACAGACAAGCAATCAGCATTATAATAACCTACATTGACGTCGAACGTCAGATTGATTGGTTCATTCGTCACTTTCACCTTAGGTGTGACCAGCCAACCTTCTACCGCCCCTTTGGCACCATTGGCAGAGAATTGCGGATATGTATTATCCGAATAAGATTTGGCTTGCCAGTTGATTCCGCCGGTGGTTTGTACAAACCAACCGCTGAAGCCCCGGGTGATTTCGCCCGGTTGCAAATTCTCAAAGTCGAAAGAATAAAGAGGATCATCCATCTTCTGCGGTTTGGCATCGGCATTGTAATTGTATTCTGCCAGCACTATATTGCCTACAGCCGGAGCTTCATACTTGGCTTTGAGCACCTTGTAAAGCTTTGACGTAGTATATTTGTTGAGGTAACTGCCATAATAGCCGGCACCGTGCACTAGTTTATAATCGTCGTTGCTCAGTTTAAGATAGTCGATGGAAGCGTATGCTTTAGCAAAAGCCGAAATGTTTTCTTTAAACTTGAAAGTAACTTTGGCGCTAGAACCTTCGTCGGCAGTAAAGTAATTCTTTGCCAGCCAAGCAGGTAAATAGTTTGTAGCCGGATCTGCTTCGGAGAAGTATCCGTTCTTTTTTGCATCTCCTTTAAGCGTGGCATATTCGGTAAATTCCACCTCCACCTTCTTTAAATCAGTTGGCTTGTCGCCTTTCACTAATCCCTCGAAGTTCTCATTATTATAGCTACAGCCTGTCATCAGGAGTGCAACAAGCAATGAGCTTACTATATTTTTGTTCATATTCATTCTTCGTTTAATAGGTTAGAAATTAATCTTAAGTCTTACTGACATGGTGCGTCCAAAGCCGTATAACACTCTGTAAGCCGATTGCCAGTCATGGCCAGCTCCATCATACGCATCGGCGATGTACACTTGGTCGAAGAGGTTGTTCACATTGCCATACAACACCGTCTTCAGACCGGCAATCTTAAACGCATAACTAGCCGAAAGGTCGAACGTAGAAGCGGAAGGGATCTTCCAAGGATTACCATAAGTCAGCGGTTTGTCGCTGCCGATAATCATGTCATTGCTCTGAATCTTGAAGTCGGCATAGTTGCGGGCCATCAAGTTCCAGTCGAGTCCTACACGGAAGCCGTAGGGTAATCTTGCATTCAGACCCAGAGCAGCCGTTGTTTGAGCAGCACCTGCCACTTTCACGTCTTTCATCACGAGGGTCATCTTTGCATGGTCGGCTGCCTGAACACCGGAGGCGGGATCGCCTTCCTGGTTTTTGATAGGCTGTCCGTTCGAATCGAAGAAGTATCCGGTAGGATTGTTCGTCCAGCGCCAGTTGCCCAACGAGAACATTCCGGTAACATCCAACCATCTGAAAGGTTTAGCCACAAGGTCTATTTCGACACCCTCATGGGTAGCATTGACACCGGTCAAATTGATGGTACCGCGGTCGCCGTTTCTCAGGTCGATACTTCTAGCCATCGATTTATCGTTCCATTCGGTGTGATAAGCATTCAGGTTGGCGGTGAAGAATTTAGAGCGGAAACCATATCCCAGCTCGAAGCTGAATACCTTTTCGTTTACGGCGTCCTTGTTCAATTCATTGCTGTTGTAGCCAGAGAAGATGCCGTACGTATTCGGTGGACGGCTGATGATACCTACGTTAGCAAACACATTGTGCTGCTCGTTGAGGTTATAGTTGGCTCCACCTTTCACGGTGAAACCAAGGTTGTTCGCTTTATCGGATTTAGCATGGGCTTCGTCATAATAGAAGCGGTCATAACGCCATTGGATGGTTTCACTCACCGAACCTGAAACGAAGGTGCTCAGCTTATCGGTGTTGTACTCTAATTGTCCGAAAACGCCTGCTTGTGCTACATAGCCATCATAGTCACGATACACCACATCACCCACGCTCAACTTCTGATTCTTCCATTGCGGATTGGCAGCTGCTGCATTGTTGACTGCTTTGACAGAAGCACGGTTGCGGTCGACGTAGTATGCACCATTGTAAAGGTCGGTGATTTCATTGGTATGGGTACCGATGTAGTAACGACCATCAATGCCTACATAAAAATTCCAATTGTCTGTCAGTTCACGCGTATAAGTAGACAGCAGGCCGTACCACTTATGCTGATTTTTAGAAACAGACATAATCATTTGTGAGCCCGAAGTGCTCTTTTCATTCAAGTCTTGCACCTGGTCGTAGGCAAAAGTACCGTCTGCCTTACGGAACTGCGTGCTCAACACACCGTTTGAAGCGCCGAACCAACTGCTAGAATAGTCTTTCGTACCTTGTCCGCTCGATCCCCAGCCATCACCGATGGACATGTAAAGGGCGGTGCTCAAAGATGATTTCAAATCAATCTGCCACATGTGGTTCAGTGAGAACTGAGGTTTGTGGTATTTGTTGGTGTTAGAGTTTCGGTACTGTCCGTTCTTGTCGTAACCTACGGTCGGGTTATAACGATAGTTCTGTCCCGGAAGCGTATATTGCTGCACGTCTTGCCAGCCTTGAATGGTCAAACCGTTGTTATCGTTGCGTTGTCCGTGAATCTGAGGGGCACCGAAGAGCGTAAACGATAATTGATGTTTGTCTCCCAAGCGTTTGGAAACGTTGATGAAATAGTTATAGGCATCCGTTTCTGTTCCTTGGATATACCCGTCTCCCCAGGTTCTGCCGCCCAACAAAGAAACAGCCCAGCCGTTCTTCAACAATCCGGTTGATACCGAGAAGAGTAGTTTGTAGCGTCCGAAGTCGTCCATGCCGACACTTGCCGTACCGCCTTGCTTGGCATCCAATCCATTGGTCACAATATTGATAGATCCACCCACGGAAGGGGCCGATACTTTAGAAGCGCCCAAACCGCGTTGTGTCTGCATGGAACGAGTCACATCCGACAGACCAGCCCAGTTAGACCAGTATAAAGAACCGTTTTCCATATCATTCATCGGCACGCCATTGACCATCACAGCGGTGTTTTCGGCCTTAAATCCGCGCATCACAATTTTCGAGTCTCCGTATCCACCACCGCCTTTGGTAGCATATACACCGGGGGTTGCTTTCAGAATTTCGGGAAACTCTTGCGAGCCTAATTTTTCTTCAATAAAAACCGGTTCGATGGTAGACATGGCAACCGGGGTTTTGCGGGCAATAGCGATGGAAGAAGTGATAGTCACGTCGCCCAATGCCACTGCATCCAATTCCATCTTAATAACACCCAGATTTGTCGCTCCCTTTTGGGTAATCTTTTGTTTGAAATCCTTGTATCCAAGATACTTAATAACGACGGTAGCATTCGAAGCAACTTTCAATGTAAAATTACCGTCTAAGTCGGTCACCATACCTTGGGTTGTGCCGGGCACAGTAATAGCGGCACCAATCAGTGGTTCGCCATTTTCTGCATCCACAACCTGACCTTTCACTGTTGTCTGGGCGATGGCAACTGTGGCAGAACATACCATCAGCACCGTTACCAGCAGGAAATGAATTAGATGTTTTCTCATAATTCGTTTTGTTAGTTAATAGAATTTGTTAATAAATAAATTTCAGTAATTGTTTTAGGAACGCAAAGATAATAATTATGATTTAGAACTCCATTACATTTGTGCTACATTCTTTAAGGATACGCAACGTATAATAGCAATTAAACACAGAGAAAGCCCCGAAGAAACCCTCCGGAGCTTTCTATTTGCAAACGAAAGGGACACTCGCCTTTCAAATTGATTCTAATATCAATCGTTTATGAGCTTTCTATAACGTACACGCTTGGGTTCTTCGTTTCCGAGACGTTTCATCTTATTTTCTTCATAATCCGAATAAGATCCCTCGAAATAAAAAACGTTAGAATCGCCTTCAAAGGCGAGGATGTGGGTGCAGATGCGATCGAGGAACCAGCGGTCGTGCGAAATGACTACGGCGCAACCGGCAAAATCTTCCAGACCTTCTTCAAGGGCACGCAGGGTGTTAACGTCGATATCATTGGTCGGCTCATCGAGCAGCAACACGTTGCCCTCTTCTTTGAGCGCCATGGCAAGGTGCAGACGGTTGCGTTCGCCTCCCGAAAGGGAACCGCAAAGTTTTTCTTGATCGCCTCCCGCAAAGTTGAAGCGGGAGAGGTAGGCGCGTGCATTCACATCCCTGCCGCCCATGCGGATCAGTTCGGTGCCTCCGGATATAATCTGATAAACACTTTTTGTGGGGTCGATGTCTTTGTGTTGCTGGTCTACATACGCCACCTTCACGGTTTCTCCGACGTCGAACTCGCCTTTATCCACCGTATCTAAACCCATAATCAATCGGAAGAGGGTCGTTTTTCCAGCGCCATTGGGACCAATGATGCCAACTATGCCATTGGGCGGAAGCATAAAGTTAAGGTCGTCGAAGAGCAATTTGTCGCCGTAAGCTTTTGCCACGTGCTTGGCTTCGATTACTTTGTTGCCCAGACGCGGACCGTTGGGGATAAAGATTTCGAGCTTTTCTTCCTTCTCTTTCACATCCTCATTCATAAGTTTGTCATACGAGTTCAAGCGCGCTTTGCCTTTGGCTTGACGGGCTTTGGGCGCCATGCGCACCCATTCGAGTTCGCGTTCCAAGGTCTTCCGGCGTTTGCTCACGGTCTTCTCTTCCATCGCCATGCGAGTGGTCTTCTGGTCGAGCCAGCTGGAGTAGTTGCCTTTCCAGGGGATGCCTTCGCCACGGTCGAGTTCGAGAATCCATCCTGCCACATGGTCGAGGAAGTAGCGGTCGTGGGTGACGGCGATAACTGTTCCTTCGTACTGCTGCAAGTGTTGTTCGAGCCAGTCGATGGACTCGGCATCAAGGTGATTGGTCGGTTCGTCAAGCAACAAGATGTCCGGCTTTTGCAGCAACAGGCGGCAGAGTGCCACCCGGCGGCGTTCACCTCCCGAAAGACTTTGTACGGACTGATCTTCGGGCGGACAGCGAAGCGCGTCCATCGCCCGGTCTAGTTTGCTGTCAAGGTTCCACGCATCGGTAGCGTCGATAATGTCCTGCAATTCTCCTTGACGGGCAAAAAGAGCGTCCATCTTGTCAGCATTCTCATAATATTCGGGCAATCCGAACTTCAGATTGATTTCTTCGTATTCTGCCAGTGCATCCACAACGGGTTGTACCCCTTCCATCACGACTTCTTTAACGGTTTTCGTATTGTCAAGAAAAGGTTCCTGTGCCAAATACCCCACGGAATAGCCCGGAGAGAAGACCACTTCTCCTTGATAAGACTTTTCCAGACCGGCAATAATCTTCAGTACCGTCGACTTGCCCGAACCATTGAGACCAATAATGCCTATCTTGGCTCCATAGAAGAAGGAGAGATAGATATCTTTCAGCACATACTTGTTCGGTTGGAAAGCTTTGCTTACGCCCACCATCGAGAAAATTATTTTTTTTTCGTCAGCCATATAAATAAATAGTTAATAAGTTAAGCGTTAATAATCAGCTATTAAAGGTTCAAAGAGAGGAAACACAGACAGTGTTCGTCCTTCTAACTTTGGCAAATATACGAATTTTATTTATTTTTTGTTTGGTTTCTACGAAAAAGTCTCTATCTTTGCACCCGCTTAACAGCAACAAAGGATTGATTCGCTAGCTCAGCTGGTAGAGCACAACACTTTTAATGTTGGGGTCTTGGGTTCGAACCCCAAGCGGATCACAAAAAGGCAGTCAATAAAATGGCTGCCTTTTTTATCTTTCAGCAAACCGATACGCAATGATGCAAGGAATAAAAGATCTCACTCAAGGGCCCATCAAACGCCAACTATTCAACCTGGCGATGCCGATTATGGCAACTTCGTTCATTCAAATGGCATACAGCCTGACCGATATGGCTTGGGTAGGACGCATTGGAAGCGAAGCTGTAGCTGCCGTGGGGTCGGTGGGCGTGCTGATGTGGATGTCGTCTTCCATTTCTTTATTAAACAAGGTAGGGGCAGAGGTCAGCGTGGGGCAATCTATCGGATCAAAAAACCAGACGGACGCGCGGCACTTTGCCACGCACAACATCACGTTGGCTATGATTATCTCGCTCTGCTGGGGAGGGATGCTGTTTCTGTTGGCTGGTCCTATCATCCGCGTGTACGAGCTGGAAGCTCACATCACCAACCATGCCATCGATTACCTGCGCATTGTGTCTACCGCACTGCCGTTCGTCTTTTTGTCCGCCGCCTTCACGGGCATTTATAATGCGGCGGGACGCAGCAAAATCCCGTTTTACATCAGCGGGGCGGGGTTGCTGATGAACATCGTGCTCGACCCGCTATTCATCTTTGGTTTCGGGCTGGGGACGAACGGGGCGGCGTATGCCACCTGGATTTCTCAAGCCACGGTGTTCGGTCTGTTTGTCTACCAGCTGCGTTGCCGGGATGTCCTGTTAGGGCGTTTCCCTTTCTTCACCCGTCTGAAGAAACGCTATACCCACCGCATACTCAGACTGGGACTTCCGGTAGCCATTTTGAACGCGCTTTTTGCCGTGGTCAACCTCTTTCTCTGCCGCACGGCGTCGGAACAGGGCGGACACATCGGGCTGATGACCTTCACCACGGGAGGGCAGATTGAAGGCATCACTTGGAATACTTCGCAAGGGTTCGCCACCGCGTTGAGCGCTTTCATCGCCCAGAACTATGCAGCGCTACGTGCTGACCGGGTGGTCAGAGCTTGGCATACCACGTTGTGGATGACCGGTATCTTCGGCACCTTGTGCACCTTGCTGTTCCTCTTTTTCGGTAACGAGATTTTCGCCGTATTTGTGCCCGAACCTGCCGCTTATTTGGCGGGAGGGGTGTTTCTGCGCATCGACGGATATTCGCAACTTTTCATGATGCTCGAAATCACCATGCAGGGAGTCTTTTATGGCATAGGGCGCACCGTTCCGCCTGCCGTTATCAGCATTGTGCTCAACTACCTGCGCATCCCCCTCGCTCTCTTCTTGGTACATCTGGGCATGGGAGTCGAAGGCATCTGGTGGGCAGTCTGCGCCACCACCATCGCCAAAGGCATCATTTTGCTGGCTTGGTTCCTTATTATCCGTAAAAAGGTGCTTCCTGTCAACAAAACAGCTCCCGCCGTTGTTTTTTCTGCAAACACGACGGATATATAATGGATAATATTTATCTTTGTCGGTGGGATAATCAACTATCATTATCAATACAAAAGAAATTAAGTATGAAAAAGATTAAGTTTACAATTCTCTTTTTGTGCGTGTCGCTTGTTTTTGGAAGTTGCGGAACGATGAACAACACCGCAAAAGGCGGTGTGGCAGGCGGTGGCGCAGGTGCTGCGCTGGGTGCTATCATCGGCGGAATAGCCGGTAAAGGTAAAGGGGCAGCCATCGGAGCAGCCATCGGGGCTGCCGTAGGCGGAGGAGCCGGCGTGCTCATCGGCAGAAAGATGGATAAGAAAGCCGCCGAAGCCGCCCGCATAGAGGGCGCACAGGTAGAGCAGGTGACCGATGCCAACGGTCTGGCCGCCGTCAAGGTGACGTTCGACTCGGGTATTCTGTTCGGTTTCAACTCTTCGGCACTGAGCAACAACGCCAAGCAGTCGCTCCGCGATTTTGCGAACATCCTCAAGAGCGACTCTACGCTGGACATCAACATCGTAGGCCATACCGACAAAGTCGGGACGTTTGAAGCAAACCAGAAGGTATCCTCCGATCGCGCGTTTGCTGTAGAGAACTATTTGCAACTGTGCGGCGTGTCGCCCGCGCAATTCAAGAAAATAGAAGGCGTAGGCTATGCACAATATGACGAATCGCAAACACCGGAACAGAACCGGCGCGTAGATGTTTTCATGTATGCTAGCGAACAAATGATTAAAAATGCAGAAGCCGGTCGCTAAACTACTTCGCATCGTACGCAATTTGGTGCTTTTCTTTTTCACATCCACCCTCCTTGCGGTACTCGTATACCGGTTCTTGCCAGTCTACGTCACGCCATTGATGGGGATACGGAACGTGCAGCAACTTGCTTCGGGAGAAATGCCCACGTGCAAACACACGTGGGTTCCTTATGAAGACATCTCTCCGAACCTGGCTCTGGCAGTCATCTCTTCGGAGGACAACCGTTTTGCCGAGCACAACGGATTCGACATGGTGGAACTTCAAAAAGCAATAAAAGAGAACAAGAAGCGCAAACGCAAACGCGGCGCCAGCACCATCAGCCAGCAGACGGCGAAGAACGTCTTCTTATGGCCTCAATCCTCGTGGGTGCGAAAAGGTTTTGAAGTATATTTCACTTTTCTGATAGAGACCTGCTGGTCGAAGCAACGCATCATGGAGGTGTACCTCAACTCCATCGAGATGGGGAAAGGTATTTACGGCGCGCAAGCTGCGGCACAGTACAAATTCGGCACCACTGCTGCCAAACTAACGCGGGGAGAATGTGCGCTGATAGCTGCCACCCTGCCCAATCCCATCCGTTTCGACTCGGCACACCCTTCGCAATACATCAAGCGGAGGCAGTCCAAGATTATGCGGCTGATGAGGCTGATGCCAAAGTTTCCGTCCGCAGAAGAAAAGAAATAAAAAAACATCCACCGTATTTCAATCAGAAACACGGTGGATGTTTGGTAATCTCCTGCCGGGAAATGGAGAATCTCCCGCCGGTAGATGAATGGAAGCCCGATAGACCCGGCACGAGCTTCCAAGATAATCAAGCTAATTCTTCCATTCTTTCTATATAAGCCAGCACGTCGCCTTTATTGACCTGCGCACCTTGCTGCGCACAGACCTCGATGATGCGTCCGCTAAAGTTAGCCAGCACCTTGTCGTACGTATTCCATGGAGTAGCAATGTAGCAGAATACGTCTTCGGGATGATAACGATGCCCTACTTCGGGTGCCATAGAAGTCGATTCTACATCTATTTCCCACACGATGCGTCCTTTTTCCATAGCAGTGATTGGTTCTGCTTTGGCGCGTTTGAATTTCTTCACTTCTTCTGCCGAGAATCCCTTGTTGCTCAACGCTGCATCTTTGGCACGTTGCAATTCTTCCTCGAAACGTTTTTTAGCTACGCCGGACTTGTAGTCGCGGTATTGGCGGTCGTGCTGTGCCAGCTCGAAGAGTTCTTCTTCGTCCTCGCCCACGTCCCAGCCGTTCTCTTTCATTTCCTTACGGTAAACGTCCAACTGGTCGGGATAATTCGATTGCGGGTCTTCATCCGTAAAGACATAGTTGTTAGCTTTTGCCAATGCGATGATTTCGGGAGCGAGTTTGCCGGGGAGGCGTCCGCTCTTGCCCAGAATCATGCCCCAAGTGTTATTATCAATCATCGTCCAGCGTCCTTCCCCTTTGACGAGCGACATCACATTCATCAACGCCACATTCTTGACGTATTGGCTGAAAGGCGTCACCAATGGAGGATAGCCTAACTTAGGCCATACATATTCTACTTCGTCGAACAGCATCACCAGCAAGTCGTCAATGCTCAGTTCGGGTTGGTTCTTGCCACGGAGTATGAGGTTGATGCCTGCATGCACCCCTTTCAAGTCCGCCATCATCGAGCCCATCATGCCACCGGGCAGACCGCATTGGAGGAGTAGCGAAGAAGTATGTTTGTTGGTAGGGTCCATAAAGTAACCCAAGAAATCGTCGATAAATTCCTGTGTCATAGCCCGTGCTTTCATATAAGCCTTCATATTGATTTCGGCTACTTTGAAGCCCGCATCTTTGAGCATGGCTTGCACGGAAATAACGTCGGCATGCACTTTTCCCCAAGAGATGGGTTCCATTGCCACATCAATGATGTCAGCACCGTTCTCGCACACTTCGAGAATGGATGCCATCGACAATCCCGGCCCAGTATGTCCGTGATATTGGATAATCACTTCGGGATGTTTTTCTTTGATCGTTTTGGTGAGCAAACCCAGCATGGCGGGACGTCCGATGCCTGCCATATCTTTCAAACAGATTTCGGGAGCGCCTGCCTCAATCAGTTTGTCGGCAATCGCCGCATAATACGCCACCGTATGCACGGGGGAGAAAGTGATGCAAAGCGTAGCTTGAGGAATCATGCCCGCTTCGAGGGCGTAATGGATAGAAGGGATAATGTTGCGCACCTCGTTGAGTCCGCAGAAGATGCGGGTGATGTCAACGCCTTGTGCATGTTTTACCTTGTACATCAACCTCCGCACATCGGCAGGCACGGGATACATGCGCAGCCCGTTCAAACCGCGGTCAAGCATGTGTGTTTGTATACCTGCTTCATGGAAAGGTTTGGTAAATGCTCTCACAGCCTTGTTCGGATTTTCGCCATACAGCAGGTTGACTTGTTCAAAAGCACCTCCATTGGTTTCCACACGGGCAAAACAGCCCATTTCCACAATCAGTGGAGCGATTCTTACCAACTGGTCGACACGGGGTTGATACTTACCGGACGACTGCCACATGTCTCGGTAAACGAGACTGAATTTGATTTCCTTTTTCATTGCCGTAACTATCTAAATGATTTCACAATTTTGAATTATCTTAATAGAATACAAATATAGTGAGTTATTTGACATAAAGACAATAAGAAGTCGGAATTGTCAGAGTAAAAAGATATGTTATATATCATATTGTCAGTCAAGCACGCACTTTTTACGTGCTTTTTAAATAAAATCCCTCAATTCGTGCTGAAGTTTCTGACGGGTGAAAAAGATGCGGCTCTTCACCGTTCCTAGAGGGAGGTCGAGTTTGACGGCTATTTCGCGGTATTTAAAACCGGAAACGTGCATAGAGAAGGGTACTTTATACTCTTTAGGCAAAGCATTGACCACACGGTGCATCTCTTTCAGATCGTAAGCGCCCTCGGTGCTTTCAAAACCGGAGTTTTGAGACAGATTGAGGTGGTACAAATTGTCCGTCTGATCAACATACGTCTGGTCGCGTATCACTTTGCGGTAATTATTGATAAAGATATTCCGCATAATGGTGTACATCCACCCCTTAAAATTGGTGTCGGGGATATATTTATCCTCGTTGTCCAACGCCTTAAGGGATGCTTCCTGCAACAAATCATTGGCTTCTTCACGGTTTGCGGTCAATTTATACGCAAATCGAAGCAACTCATCTTGTACTCCTAATAAATCCTTTCTAAAGCTTAAACTTTTCATACTTAATGGTTTTAACGGTTAATACTACCCTTGTTTTTTTCAGTGTGTGCAAGTTTAAACTATTTCCCTACTGCCAGCAGGGGGGCTTTTGCTTTTCTTTAGGGCAGGAACTAACAATTACCACTTTTCGGGTGGTTTTAGACAGCATGAAGGTGGCTTTGAACAAGATAAAGGAGGCTTTAGACAGGCAATACCTACTCTTCGCCCTTCAACACGGGCAGACAGATTTGATACTTCACCGCCAACGTGCGAATGGCAAAGATGCTGCATCCGCTGATAAGCTGTATCAACGAAGCATCCATGCCCAAGAAGTGCAACATCCAATAGATGACCCCTCCCATCACAGACGCCATGGCATAAATCTCTTTGCGGAAAATGAGCGGAATTTCATTGATAAACACATCGCGGATAACGCCCCCCGCTGCACCGGTCATAGAGCCCATAATGATGGCCACCCAAAAAGGATAACCCAAGTCGATGGTCTTGCTGATGCCCACCACCGTAAAAAGAGCCAGACCGATGCTATCGAACAAGAAGAACGTGTTGTGCATGTGCACAATGTATTTTTTAAAAAGAATAACCCAAAGCAAGGCAAGCCCCGAGCAGACCAAGTAAATAGGATTCGTCATCCAGAATGGAGTGACTCCAAGCAACAAGTCGCGAATGGTACCTCCGCCGATGGCTACTGCCACTCCGGCAACGTAAGCGCCGAACCAGTCGAACTGCTTGGCAGAAGCAAGACGAATGCCGCTGATAGCAAAAGCGAACGTCCCGATAAACTCCAGAATCTGGATAAATGTAGGTATTTGAAGAATAGTTGGCATAACAGACTGTTTTTTGCTTGCAAAGGAACGAATAATTCCGCAAAATGGCGTACATTTGTTTCTTCAAAATAGATTTGAAAAGTAATAATGAAAATAACAATTGTAGCAGGAGCTCGCCCTAACTTTATGAAAATAGCTCCCATCACGCGTGCTATCGAAGCCGCAAGGGCACAAGGAAAAAGAATTTCGTACCGGTTGGTTTACACTGGCAAGCGGGACGACACCAGTCTGGACCCCTCTCTCTTTGCCGACCTGAACATGAAAGGGCCCGACGTCTGTCTGGGCATCAGCGGATTGAACTCCACGGAACTGACCGTAGGCATCATGCTTGCCTTCGAACAAGAGTTGACCGAGAACCCTACCCACGTGGTGCTAGTGGTGGACGACCTCACTGCCACCATGAGCTGCGCCATTGTAGCCAAGAAGCAGGGCATCAAAGTGGCTCACCTCGTGGCCGGCACCCGTTCGTTCGACATGACCATGCCCAAAGAAGTGAACCGCATGATTACAGACGGACTGTCCGACTACCTTTTCACCGCCGGCATGGTGGCAAACCGCAACCTTAACCAGACGGGTACGGAAAACGAAAACGTTTATTATGTAGGAAACATCCTCATCGATACCATCCGCTACAACCGCAACCGCCTCATCAAACCCCTCTGGTTTACAACAGTAGGGCTGGAAGAACACCAATACCTCCTCCTTACCCTCAACCGCCACGTATTGCTGCGAGACAAAGCCACCATGCGCTCATTGCTGGCTACCTTATTAGAGAAAGCGCACGGCATGCCCATCGTAGCCCCCCTGCACACCTACGTGCGCGATGCCCTCAAAGCCCTCGACATCGAAGCGCCCAACCTGCACATCCTGCCGCCGCAGAGCTATCTCTCCTTCGGCTACCTGATGAACCAGGCTAAAGGCATCCTCACCGACTCGGGCAACATCGCCGAGGAAGCCACGTTTATGGGCATCCCCTGCATCACCCTCAACTCCTACTCCGAGCATCCCGAAACTTGGCGCATGGGCACCAACGAGCTGGTAGGCGAAGACCCCGTCGCACTTGCTAACGCCCTCGACACGCTGATGCGCGGCGAATGGAAACACGGACAAGTGCCCGAACGTTGGGACGGACGGACGGCGGACCGAATCGTGCAAATATTACTCTCCTAGCACATAAAGCAACACAAAAAAAGTTATAGCAATCACGTTTTCAAGAGTTATTTATTAACTTTGCAGCCACTTGTTTATAAACGTATGATACAACAATATAGCAAACGCGTCCTATTCCTTCTTCTATTGTTTGTTGCGCCACAAGCTTTCGCGCAGATAAGAGGGGTAATCACTGACTCGCTCACCCAAGAGCCGTTGATGTATATCTCCGTCTTTTATGAAGGGAAAGGAGTGGGTTCCATCTCCAATGCCAAAGGCGAATATCAAGTAGAGACACGCAGAGGGTGGAATGAAATCACCTTCTCCTCGGTGGGCTACATCACCAAAGTCATCAAAATAACACCGGGAATGAAAGAGCTCAACGTACGGCTGCAATCGAACGACGTGCAGCTGTCCGAAGTGGTGGTGAGACCCAAGAAAGAAAAATACTCGCGCAAGAACAACCCCGCAGTGGAGTTCATGCGCAAAGTCATTGCCCACAAACGGTCACAAAAGCTGGACATCAACGACTACTACCAGTACAACAAGTACCAGAAAATGAAGATGTCCATCAACGACGTCACCCCCGAAAGCCTCAACAAAGGAATCTACAAGAAATTTGCCTTCCTTAAAGACCAAGTAGAAGTCTCGCCCGAAACCAACAAACTCATCCTGCCCATCTCTGTGCAGGAAACCTCTTCCAAAATCATCTTCCGCAAAAACCCGGAAAGCAAAAAGACCCTCATTGAGGGGATGAACTCCAACGGCATCGAAGAATTCTTTTCGACAGGCGACATGCTGGGCACCATCCTCAACGATGTATTCTCTGACGTCAACATCTACGATGACGACATCCGCCTGCTGCAACGCCGATTTGTAAGCCCCATCAGCGACGGAGGCATCTCCTTCTATAAATATTACTTGATGGACACCATCAAGGTGGACAAAGACAGTTGCATCCACCTTACCTTCGTGCCGCAAAACTCGCAGGACTTCGGATTCACGGGTCACCTCTACGTGCTCAAAGACTCCACCTTTGCCGTGAAACGGGCTACGATGAACCTCCCCAAGAAGACAGGCGTGAACTTTGTAGAAAACCTCGACATCGTGCAGCAATACGAACAACTGCCCAGCGGGAACTGGGTGCTGATAGACGATGACATGACCGTAGACCTCTCGCTGATGAAAGCCATCAAAGGCGTGCAAGTGAAGCGCACCACCAAATACTCCAGCTACCTCTTCGAACCCATCGAACAGCGGCTCTTCCGGCTCAAAGGTCCGGTCATCAAAGAGTCGGACATGATGAACAAGACCGATGAATACTGGGCAAGCGTGCGGCAAGTGCCGCTCACCAAGACAGAGAGCACCATGGATGTTTTCATGAACCGCATTGAGCAGATTCCGGGATTCAAATACGTCATCTTCGGGGCGAAAGCCTTCATTGAGAACTTTGTGGAGACGGGAAGCAAAGCGCATCCCAGCAAGTTCGACATCGGACCGGTGAACACCATGATTTCGAGCAACTACGTAGACGGCACCCGCTTCCGCTTCAGCGGCATGACCACGGGCAAACTCAATCCGCACTGGTTTGCCAGCGGATACGGCGCCTACGGACTCAAAGACAAGAAGTGGAAATACGAAGCAAACGCCACCTACTCCTTCCGCAAGTGCGACTACTTCCCCTGGGAGTTCCCCCGGCATTTCCTCACCGCCACCTACAGCTATGACGTGATGTCGCCGATGGACAAGTTCCTGGCTACGGACAAGGACAACGTATTTGTGGCTTGGAAAACAACCACCGTAGACCAAATGTCGTACGTGCGAGACGCTTCGCTGAACTACGAAATGGAACTGCCATCGGGCTTCTCCATCGTTGCCGCTGCCCGCCACCGCCAAGATACGCCTACGGGCAACTTGCTCTACGTGCGCAACGGCGCCGACAAATTCGCCACGCCCCAACCCGAAGATATCGTGAAAAGCATCACCACGGCAGAGTTCGACCTGACCTTGCGTTATGCCCCCGGCGAAACGTTCATCAACACCAAACAGCGCCGGCGCCCTGTGTCACTGGATGCTCCCATCTTCACCCTTAACCATACGGCAGGCTTCAAAGGCGTGCTGGGCGGAGAATATAACTTCAACATCACCGAAGCCAGCATCTGGAAACGCATCTGGCTATCATCGTGGGGAAAGCTCGACGTCACCTTGAAGGCAGGCGCACAATGGAACACCGTCCCCTTCCCCTTGCTCATCTTGCCGGCTGCCAACCTCTCGTACATCACGCAGCGGGAGACCTTCAGCCTCATCAACAACATGGAGTTCCTCAACGACCGCTACGCCTCGCTGGGACTGACGTACGACATGAACGGAAAAATTTTCAACCGCATCCCCTTGGTCAAGAAGCTCAAGTGGAGGGAAGTCTTCCGCTTCCGCGCCCTCTACGGCAACCTGACGGACAAGAACAACCCGTTCAAGACGGACAACCCCGACCTCTTCCTCTTCCCCAAGCGCGACGGAAGTTATACCAGCTACGTGATGGACCCCAAAGTGCCTTATATGGAGGTCAGCTTCGGCATTTACAATATATTTAAGTTGTTGCACATCGAATACGTGCGACGTCTGAACTATCTCGACCATCCGGGCATCAACAAGCACGGCATACGGTTCATGATTCAGATGGTCTTCTAACTAACAATCTATCCCGTGGAGAATCTTAACGAATAAACAAACATGGAACCATTAGCAGAAAGGCTTAGACCAAGGACTTTGGATGATTACATCGGTCAGAAACATCTGGTGGGTCCGGGTGCCGTTCTGCGCAAAATGATTGATGCCGGACGCATCTCTTCATTCATCCTCTGGGGACCGCCCGGGGTGGGCAAGACCACACTGGCGCAAATCATCGCCAACAAACTGGAGACGCCGTTCTACACCTTGAGCGCCGTCACCTCGGGAGTGAAAGATGTGCGCGAAGTCATCGACAAGGCAAAGAGCAACCGTTTCTTCTCCCAAGCCAGCCCCATCCTCTTCATTGATGAAATCCACCGCTTCAGCAAGTCGCAACAAGACTCGCTGCTGGGAGCAGTGGAACACGGCACGGTGACGCTCATCGGCGCCACCACCGAAAACCCCTCCTTCGAAGTCATCCGCCCCCTCCTCTCCCGCTGCCAGCTCTATGTGCTCAAGTCGCTCGAACAAGACGACCTGCTGGAATTGCTCCATCGCGCCATCATCACCGACACCGTGCTGAAGGAACGCAAGATTGAGTTGAAAGAGACCAACGCCCTGCTCCGCTTCTCGGGCGGCGATGCGCGCAAACTGCTCAACATACTGGAGCTGGTGGTCGATGCAGCGTCCGAAGAAACCGTGGTCCTCACCGATGCTTTGGTCACCGAACGGCTACAGCAGAACCCCCTCGCCTACGACAAAGACGGCGAGATGCACTACGACATTATCTCCGCCTTTATCAAGTCCATCCGCGGGAGCGACCCCGACGGCGCCATTTACTGGCTCGCCCGCTTGGTAGAAGGAGGCGAAGACCCGGCATTCATTGCCCGACGCTTGGTGATTTCCGCTTCCGAAGACATCGGACTTGCCAACCCCAACGCCATGCTCATCGCCAACGCTTGCTTTGACACGCTGATGAAGGTGGGCTGGCCCGAAGGACGCATCCCCCTGGCAGAAGCCACCATCTACCTTGCCACCAGCGCCAAGAGCAACTCCGCTTACAACGCCATCAACGACGCCATCGCCTTGGTGCGCGAAACGGGAAACCTGCCCGTGCCCCTGCATCTGCGCAACGCCCCCACCAAGCTGATGAAGCAACTGGGCTACGGCGAAGATTACAAATACGCCCACAACTACGAGAACCACTTCGTCAAGCAACAGTTCTTGCCCGATGCCGTACAGCACAAACGCCTCTGGCAGCCGCAGCACAATGCCGCCGAGCAGAAGCACGCCGAATGGATGAAGACGTTGTGGGGCGATAAGTACAAAGAATAACACTCACCAATCCATTCAATAAGATGAATATAGTAGCATTAGACGGCTATGCCGCCAACCCCGGGGATTTATCCTGGGAAGAGCTCAATACATTGGGCGATTGCTTTATTTACGAACGCACCGCCGCCCACCAAGTGCTGGAACGCGCTGCCGAAGCCGACGTGATTCTCACCAACAAAGTAGTGATCAGCGCAACCCACCTCGCCGCGCTGCCCCGTCTGAAGTACATCGGCGTGCTTGCCACCGGATATAACATTATCGACATTGCCGCTGCCCGCGAACGCGGCATCATCGTGACCAACATCCCCGCTTACAGTACACCGTCCGTCTCGCAGATGGTCTTTGCGCACATCCTCAACATCACCCAGCAGGTGAAGCACCACTCCGACCAAGTACGCGCCGGACGCTGGAGCCAGAACGCGGACTTCTGCTTCTGGGACACTCCGCTCGTGGAGCTGGTGGGCAAGAAGATCGGCATCGTGGGGCTGGGACAGATAGGCTTCAACACCGCCCGCATCGCCATCGGATTCGGCATGAAAGTATGGGCGTGCACCTCCAAATCGCGCCTGCAGCTTCCCCCCGAAATCAAGAAGATGGAGCTTGACCAGCTATTCCATGAGTGCGACATCATCAGCCTGCACTGCCCGCTGACCGACGACACCCGCGAGATGGTGAACGCCCGGCGACTAGCGTTGATGAAATCTTCTGCCATCCTCATCAACACCAGCCGCGGACCGCTCGTCAACGAACAAGACCTTGCTGATGCGCTCAACAGTGGGAAGCTTCAGGCAGCAGGATTGGATGTGCTCTCTACAGAACCACCACGGGCCGACAACCCTTTGTTATCGGCCCGCAACTGTTATATCACTCCCCACATCGCCTGGGCGACCATCGCCGCCCGTGAAAGGCTGATGACGATTCTGCTCGAAAACCTCAAAGCCTTCCTTGACGGAAAGCCGGTGAACAACGTGGCGAAGTAAGCTTAGTACGCGTGTCCTCCCCCCGCGCCCATCTCATTGGCATCAATCTTCTTTTTGCTGATGCTCCGCCAGGCGTAAACAATATACGCTATGACGAACGGGACGAGGATGGACACGTACGCCATCGTCTGCAACGTGAAGAGGCTGGAGCAACTGTTGCTCAGCGTCAACGAGCTTTGCAGGTTGGTAAATGAGGGGTAGTAAGCCGTGTGGTTGTAGCCTGCCGTAAGCAGCAGCGACAACACGGTGAACACCGTACCCAAACCGGTGAACCAAATGCCCTTATCGAACTTTTTATTCAGCATCGTCCTCCCGATGCCAAAAAGCACCAGCACCACCCCTATCAGGAACAAGCCCAGCACTGCCGGCATCTCTACGAAATTGAAGAAGTATTTGTACGGCTGCAAATAAATTTCCTGCGTCTGCGGGTTCACCGCATACCCGTCCGACAGCAAAGTGTGCCCCACAAAAGCAAGGAAGAGCACCAAGAACAGTCCCGCATTCAAAATCAGCGCTTTGTGGCAACGGGCGATAAGTTCGGAACAAGCAATGCTGTTGATGAAGTACAGGGTGCCCAGCACCCGTGCCAAGAAGAATACCGCCAGCCCCAGCACTACGTTCCACGGATTCGTGAGCGCGTCCAGCCCGTGCCAGCCGTTGCCCCAACTGCTGATAATCGGCATCAACGTATCCGTCAGGTTGCCCTTGTTGATGAGAAAGTCCGATCCGGTGAAGAAAGTAGCCACTGCACCGCCCAGCAGCACAGGGCCGACCACGCCGTTGACCACCAAGAACACTTGGTAAGTGCGCCTCCCCAACAGGTTGCCTGCCCGGTTCTGGAACTCATAGCTCACCGCCTGCAGTACGAAGCTGAAGAGGATAATCATCCACAGCCAATAGGCTCCGCCAAAACTGGTACTGTAGAACAAAGGGAAAGAAGCGAAGAAGGCTCCGCCAAAAGTCACCAACGTGGTGAACGTGAACTCCCACTTCCGTCCGGTAGAATTAATCATCATCTTTCGATGCTCTTCCGTTTTGCCCAGACAGAATAAGAGTGAATTACCTCCCTGCACAAAAAGCAGGAAGACCAAGATGGCGCCGAGCAAAGAAACTATCAGCCACCAGTAATGTTGCAAAAATAGATAATCCATAATGTTGTTGCGTTGATTGATGAATAATTAGTCTGCCGAACCCTTCTTAATTTCGCGCAGCATGATTCCGATTTCGGCAATCAACAGCACGGTAAAGAGAAAGAGGAAGATAAAAAACGTAGTCTGCACCGATCCCACGCTCAGCTTGGAGATGGAAACGGACGTGGGCAGCATGTCGCGAATGGCCCACGGCTGGCGGCCGCACTCTGCCACCACCCAGCCCGCTTGACCGGCGATGTAGCCCAATGGAATGGTCCACAGTGCCACCCAGTGCATCCAGCGCATTTTTTGCAACTTCTTGCGATATGCCAAGAAGGTGACCAAAGCAAAGAACGCAATGAAATAGCCGCCCAGTATCACCATCACGCGGAAGGCATAAAAGTTGAGCGGAACGTTGGGCACCAGCTCGGCAGAATCTTTGATGTAGCCATAACCGAAGTACTCCACGTTGGCTTGTAGCACGGCGCCGGCAAGCTTCGCCTCTGCCTCTTGTCCTGCCTGCTTGGCAGCGCGGTAAGCGGCAAGAGCAGCGATAGCGGTACGCCCGCGCTCCATCTTTTCCCTAGCGGAGAGGGCGACGCTGCCGTCCTTGAGCGGATAGCCGCCCTGTAGCAAATTGTTGATGCCGGGCACAAAAGCATCTGCCCGCCGTTCGGCGAGGATGGACAACATCGAGGGAATCTCCACACGGAAAAGGAAGGGATCCTTGCCGTCATCGGGACGCGTCTTGGAGGGGTCGAGCACGCCCACTGCCACCAGCCCTGCTGACGTACTGCCGTCGTAGAGTCCTTCTACCGCCGCCAGCTTCATGGGCTGGGTCTGGGCTATCTGATAGCCCGAACCGTCGCCCGACCACAAGGCGAGCACCGATGCCGCCAGTCCGAACACCGCCCCGATTTTGATGCTCGAGAGAGCCATGCGCGTGTGCCGGCTTTTAAGCAGGTACCAAGCGCTAACGCCCACCACAAACACGGCGCCCATCACCCATCCGCTGATGACGGTATGGAAGAATTTATTCACCGCCACAGGCGAGAGAGCAACGGCCCAAAAGTCCACCATCTCGTTGCGCATGGTGTCGGGGTTGAACGCCATGCCCACAGGATGCTGCATCCAAGCATTCGCTACCAGAATCCACCAAGCGGAAATCGTGGCGCCCAAGCCCGTGAGCCAAGTAGCAGCGAGGTGGAAGCGCTTGCTCACCTTCTCCCATCCGAAGAACATCACAGCGATGAAGGTAGCTTCCATAAAGAAGGCGAGGATGCCTTCGATGGCGAGCGGGGCGCCGAAGATGTCGCCCACAAACCACGAGTAGTTGCTCCAATTGGTACCGAACTCAAACTCCAGAATAAGCCCCGTAGCTACACCGATGGCGAAGTTGATGCCGAAGAGCTTCATCCAGAACTGCGTGGTGCGCTTCCAAAACTCGGATCCGGTGTTGTAATACATCGTTTCCATTATACCAATCACAACCGCCAGCCCGAGGGTAAGCGGTACAAAAAGCCAGTGGTACATGGCGGTCATTGCAAATTGGGCTCTCGACCAATCAATCAATGAGGTGTCGATACTTTCAATCATAATCTTTCTTATTTTAAGGGTAAAACGTCAAGGGTGCGCTGCGGCGGGGGCTGCCCGCTCCAGCAATTGACCTGCCACGAAGGCGCTCCTTGCCTCGTCCGTGGGCTGGCTGCTCAGGATGTCGGGGAAAAAGAAGTACCGCAAGATGGCGAACATGATAAAGAGCTTGAGGAGGATGATGAACCAGAGCGTGCGGCCCAGAGTCATCTGGCGGAAGCCTTCTGCATAGAAGTTCCAGAGGGAGGAGCATATATTTTTCATAGGCGCGATACAGGGTATTGGTTTTTCGACCCAAATATACGAATTAGTTGCTTACCTTCCCACTTTGGGCGCAAAACTTCTAGGGCTAACGCATCAAAAGTTAGATTCTGTGTTTAGGCACGTATTACGTGAAATAGGAACACGAACGACGCGTACCAAGAACGGGGGAACACGTACCCTTGCTACAGTTTGAGGCGATTTTTCTCGTCTTTTTCTTCCTTTTCCTCTTCCTGCGCGCGCGCCGCTCTAACCAAACAACCGTGAGTGACGCAAACTCTCGGCAGAGGATTCTCCATCTTCCGTTGAAAGATTCGTCATCCTTCGGCAGAGGATGGCTCATCTTCCGTCAGAGGATTATTTCTTTGGTGCGGTAGTCCTGGCTAAACTTCCAGTTGGCAGGATACGCCCGGCGCCAGTTGGGTGGGCTATCGCTCGGTGGCAGGATCCGCCACACGCGTCAGCAACGAGGCGGCGTTAGAGTCAATGAAGAGCTCCACGTCCTTGGCACGGCGGGCAATGTAGGCGGCGGGACTTATGTCGCCGGACTCGCAAATTTCTTGCACCACCACCGCTTTCCGCTGTCCGGTGATAAGAAAAATCACCTTGCGCGCCGCCATCAAGGGGCGACCAGTAAGGGCGATGCGCGGCTGACCGTTGTAAGGGCTGAAAGTCGCCTCATAAACTTTGTCGGAAAAGAGCAGCTTCTCGTTACCGGGAAAGATGGAGGAAGTGTGCCCGTCCTCTCCCGCACCGAGCAGGAGAATGTCGAATACAGGCCAGCCGCCTTTATCAGGCAGATGGTCGCGCACCAGCCGAGAGTAGCGGCGGGCTTCTTCTTCGGGAGGACAGATGCCGCGGATGGCAAACACGTTGTCGTAGGAGATGGGTGACGGACCGAGCAAGAGCAGACGCAGCACGCCATAGTTGCTCTCCGAATTCTCTACAGGAACGCACCGTTCGTCCACGAAATAGACGCGCATGCGTTCCCAAGGAGTCACAGTACGGTAATCATTCGCCCACATATCATACATCAACGCGGGCGTGTCGCCGCCGCTGAAAGCAATATTGAACGTACGCTCAGGCTCAGCATTCATCAATTCGATGAGGTGAAGGATAAGGGCACGTGCTGTATCCATCGAGGAGTGATTGAGGTTAATCTTCATAATTCGCAATATTGATCGGTATGAGTTAGATTTTTGCAAGGATTAGTCCATACTGCGCCCTGCCCGTTCATCAGCGTTTCGCTTTCGAGAGGGCCCCACGTACCCGCAGGATAACCATAAAGCGGAGCATCAGCATGCTCGTTCCAGTAGCGGACGATGGGGTCGAAATACCGCCACGAGGCTTCCACCGCATCGCTGCGGGTGAAAAGGGTAGCGTCGCCCAAAATGCAATCCTCGATGAGGCGGACATAAGCGTCGCCGCCGGGCACTCCTCCCAACTGGTTATAGCTGAAATCCATCGTCACCTGCTTCACCTCAAATCCGGCACCGGGCATTTTCAGCCCTATTTTGAACACGATACCCTCATTGGGCTGCAAGCGAAGGATGAGCTTGTTGGCATGAGGGCAGTTGCCTCCGGCGCAATGGAACATCTGATAGGGCGCAGGGCGGAAATGCACCACAATCTCGGTGACTTTAGTGGGCATCTGCTTGCCGGTGCGGATGTAGAAAGGCACGCCGCTCCACCGCCAATTGCTGATGCCAAGCTTCATGCCGATGTACGTGTCCGTGCGCGATTCGGGTGCCACGTTCTTCTCTCCGCGGTAACCGATGTACTGTCCGCGCACCACGTTTCTGCTCAGATCCTCCTCGGTCAGAGGAGTAAGCGACTCGTACACTTTCACCACCTCGTTACGGAAACTGTCCGCATTGAATCGTGCCGGAGGCTCCATCGCGGTAAGGGCAACAAGCTGGATCAAATGGTTCTGCACCATGTCACGCAAGGCGCCGGTGGAGTCGTAAAATCCGCCCCGGGTGCCGATGCCCAAGTTTTCCACCGCCGTCACTTCCACGTAATCAATGTAGTTGCGGTTCCACAACGGTTCGAAGATGCCGTTGGCAAAGCGAAAAGCAAGCAGGTTCTGCGCCGTCTCCTTGCCCAAGAAGTGGTCGATGCGGAATATCTGCTGTTCGTCGAAGACCTCGGCGTAGAGGCGGTTCAGCTCCTTGGCAGAGGCGAGGTCGGTGCCAAAAGGTTTCTCCACGATGATGCGCGTGCCTTTGCGGTTCAACCCCACTGCCTTGAGGTGAAGGGGGATAACACCGTAGAGTTCGGGCGGAGTGGCAAGATAGAAGAGCAAATTGTCCGGTTCAGCCTCTCCGGTCAGCATGCTGAGTCGCTGGTTGAGAACAGCGTATCCTGTCTCCATCGCCGGGTCGGCTGACAGATAATAGAGGTGGGCGGCAAAGGCGGCAAGCAGCGTATTGTCCCGCTCGCCGTCGGGGATAAACGTTTGAAGCTCGCTCAAGAGATAGGCGCGGTAAGTCTCGTCGGTGTACAGCGTTCGCCCCACTCCCACAATGACGAAATTGCCGGTGAGCCGCTGATCTTTGTACAACAAGTAGAGTGCCGGCATCAGCTTGCGCTTGGTCAGGTCGCCGGAAGCTCCAAAGATAATCATAGCAAATACATTCATGATGGATAAAGTTAAAGTGATGTGGGTGAAGTGAAGTGATGAGGCGGCTTTCTGTGCAGCCATGGCTATCGGCGCGTCCCAGGCTTAGTGGCCCCGCCAGTCGGCATGAAAAAAGATTCCCCGCGGCGCATCGGTGCGCTCAAAGGTATGAGCGCCGAAGTAGTCACGCTGCGCCTGTACCAAGTTGGCAGGCAAGTGCTCCGCCGTGAGCGAATAGAAATAATTGAGTGCCGACGCAAAGGCAGGCACGGGCAGTTCCTCGCCCATCGCCCCCGTCACGAGCTGCTTCCAGCCCGGCAGCAGCCCCTCCATCTCTTGGCGGAAGTACGGTGCCAGCAGCAGGTGCTCCGGCTCCTCCTCCGCTTCGAAAGCCGTGGCAATCTCGTTGAGGAACGCGCTGCGGATGATGCAGCCACCCCTCCACATCCGGGCGATGGACGCAAGGTCCAGTTGCCATCCGAAAGCCTCTGAAGCGCGTTGCAGCACGGCAAAGCCTTGCGCGTACGACACCAGTTTAGACGCATACAGTGCAGCAAACACCCGCTCCACCCACTCCCCAGCCTGTCTTGCGGCTTGCGGCGCACGGGGGAAGAGGCGGGCGGCGGCGGTACGCAGTTCCTGCTGGGCGGAAAGGTTGCGTTCGAAGACCGCCGTAGCGATGAGTCCCAACGGCATGCCCAGCTCCAGGGCGTTGATGACAGACCACTTGCCGGTGCCTTTCTGCCCGGCAGTATCAAGTATCTTATCCAAGAGATAGCCGCCCGAAGCGTCCTTGCGTCGCAAGATGGCAGCAGTGATTTCAATAAGGTAGCTGCTGAGCTTGCCTTCGTTCCAGCGGGTAAAGACGTCCGCCATCTCCTCATTGGTGAGTACCGCCAATGACTTCATCACCCCGTACGCTTCGGCAATGAGTTGCATGTCGCCATACTCGATGCCGTTGTGAATCATCTTCACAAAGTGTCCCGCTCCGCCGGGACCGACCCACTGGCAGCACGGCGTGCCATCGGCTGCGCGGGCAGCAATGCTCTGCAAAACGGGTTGCACCAACGTCCAAGCTTCCAGCGAACCCCCGGGCATAAGCGATGCGCCGTTAAGCGCTCCTTCTTCTCCGCCGGACACGCCGCAGCCCACCATCCAAAAGCCTTTTGCCTCGGCGGCAGCCACCCGGCGGTTGGTGTCTTCGTACTGGGAGTTGCCGCCGTCTATCAGCACATCTCCCGCATCAAGCAGAGGGAAAAGCTGCTCCATGAGCTCATCTACGGCACTGCCCGCCCGCACCATCATCAGGATTTTGCGGGGGGTGGCGATGGATTGTACAAAAGGAGCCAAGGAGGTAAAGCCTTCGATGTGTTTGTTTTGGGCGCGCCCGCGTAAGAAACGTTCCACCACGCCCTCTTCGATTCCGGGCACAGTACGGTTAAAAACGGAGACCGTCCAGCCTTTGCTTTCGAGGTTAAGGGCGAGGTTCTCGCCCATCACGGCCAAACCAATCAGACCGATAGTTGCTTTGTTCTGTGTGTTCATGACGTTGGATTTAGGAATGTTCGTAATCTTTATAACACCTATATAATACAATTGTTCGGCTATTATCTGGAGAAAAGTATTACTTTTGTCGTTCCTAACCAATACTGAGATGAGAAAAATACACATCGGACTTCTTCCACGCATCCTGATTGCCATCGTAGCCGGCATCGCGATAGGCGACTTGCTGCCCACTTACATGGTGCGTTTGTTTGTGACCTTCAATGCTATCTTTAGCGAGTATCTGAACTTCTCCATCCCGCTCATCATCCTGGGGCTGGTCACCGTAGCCATCTCGGACATCGGCAAAGGGGCGGGACGCATGCTACTGATCACCGCTCTCATCGCCTACGGAGCAACGCTATTCTCGGGTTTCCTTTCTTATTTCACCGGAGCGATAGTGTTCCCCTCGCTCATCACGCCGGGCATTCCGCTCAGCCAAGTGAGCGAGGCGCAAGGCATCCTTCCCTACTTCGCCATCGCCATCCCTCCGCTGATGAACGTGATGACAGCGCTCATCCTCGCCTTCACCCTCGGGCTGGGGCTAGCCGCCTTGCACGGCACCGCGCTGAAGGATGCAGCACACGACTTCCAAGACATCATCGTGCGCATGATCAGTGCCGTAATTCTGCCCTTGCTGCCCATCTATATCTTCGGCATCTTCCTCAACATGACGCATTCGGGACAGGTATTCGGCATCCTGAGCGTCTTCATCAAAATCATCGGTGTCATCTTCTTGCTCCACATCTTCCTGCTGATGTTGCAATACTGCGTGGCAGCCTTGTTTGTTCGCCGCAATCCCTTCCGGCTCCTGCTACGAATGCTTCCCGCCTACTTCACGGCACTAGGCACCCAGTCGTCCGCCGCCACCATCCCCGTGACGCTGGAGCAGACCCGGCGGAACGGCGTCTCGGCAGACGTGGCAGGCTTTGTGATTCCGCTTTGCGCCACCATCCATCTCTCGGGCAGCACCATGAAGATTGTGGCGTGCGCTTTGGCACTGATGATGATGCAGGGCATGCCCCACAGCTTCGAACTCTTTGCCGGATTCATCTTCATGCTGGGCATCACCATGGTGGCAGCGCCGGGCGTACCGGGAGGAGCCATTATGGCATCGCTGGGCATCTTGCAATCGATGCTGGGCTTCGACGAATCGGCACAGGCATTGATGATTGCCCTCTACATCGCCATGGACAGCTTCGGCACCGCCTGCAACGTGACGGGCGACGGAGCCATCGCGCTGGTCATCGACAAAATAATGGGCAAACGCTCGCCCGATGGCGCAGCGCCCCACCACACAGAGAAATTATAAACCCTCATTTAAGAATAGAAAAAAATGAAAACAGCGCTTATTTCAGGCATCACCGGTCAGGACGGATCATTCCTCGCCGAGTTCCTCTTACAAAAAGGATACGAAGTGCACGGCATCCTTCGCCGCTCCTCCTCGTTCAATACAGGCCGCATCGAACACCTCTACTTCGACGAATGGGTACGCGACATGAAACAGAAACGCACCATCAACCTGCACTACGGGGACATGACGGACTCCAGCTCGCTCATCCGCATCATCCAGCAGGTAAAACCGGACGAAATCTACAACCTCGCAGCACAAAGCCACGTCAAGGTGAGCTTCGACGTGCCCGAATACACCGCCGAAGCCGATGCAGTAGGCACACTGCGCATGCTCGAAGCCGTACGCATCCTCGGGTTGGAAAAGAAAACGCGCCTCTACCAAGCCTCCACCTCGGAACTCTTCGGCAAGGTGCAGGAAGTGCCGCAAAGCGAAACAACTCCCTTCTATCCCCGCTCGCCGTACGGAGTAGCCAAGCAATACGGCTACTGGATCACCAAGAACTACCGCGAAAGTTACGGCATGTTCGCCGTCAACGGCATCCTCTTCAATCATGAAAGCGAACGCCGCGGCGAGACCTTCGTCACCCGCAAAATCACCCTGGCTGCTTCACGCATCCAACTGGGCGAACAAGACAAACTTTACTTGGGCAACCTCGACGCACGCCGCGACTGGGGCTATGCCCGCGACTACGTGGAGTGCATGTGGTTGATGCTGCAACACGACACACCGGAGGACTTCGTCATCGCTACGGGCGAGATGCACACCGTACGTGAGTTCTGTTCGCTGGCTTTTGCCGAAGCAGGCATCACCCTGCGCTGGGAAGGCGAAGGCGTGAACGAAAAAGGCATCGACACAGCTACCGGCAAGACACTCGTGGAGGTGGACCCCAAATACTTCCGCCCCTCCGAAGTGGAGCAGCTGCTGGGCAACCCAACCAAAGCCAGAACGGTATTAGGATGGAACCCTTGCACTACTTCGTTTGCCGAACTAGTACACATCATGATGCGTCATGACATGAAAAAGGTCAGACGAATGAAAGCCAACAAGCAAGACTAAGCATGGAAAAACAAGCAAAGATCTACATTGCGGGACACCACGGACTCGTGGGTTCCGCCATCTGGAAAAACCTGAAAGAGAAAGGATACACCCATCTCATCGGACGGTCGCACAACGAGCTCGATCTGCTCGATGGCGTGGCAGTCCGCCAGTTCTTCGACCTCGAACAACCGGAATACGTCTTCCTTGCCGCTGCCTACGTAGGCGGCATCTTGGTCAACAGCCGCTTCCGGGCGGACTTCATCTACAAGAACCTGCAAATACAGCAGAATGTGATTGGCGAGAGTTTCCGCCACCAGGTGAAGAAGCTGCTCTTCTTGGGCAGCACCTGCATCTACCCGCGGGACGCCGTGCAGCCCATGAACGAAGAAGTGCTGCTCACCTCACCGTTGGAATACACCAACGAGCCTTACGCCATCGCCAAGATTGCGGGACTGAAGATGTGCGAGAGTTTCAACTTACAATATAACACCAACTACATCGCCGTGATGCCTACCAACCTCTACGGACCGAACGACAACTTCGACCTCGAACGCAGCCACGTGCTGCCTGCCATGATCCGTAAAGTGCATTTGGCGCATTGCCTCAAAGAGGGCAACTGGGACGCCGTGCGCCGCGACATGAACCAGCGCCCCGTAGAAGGGACCGACGGTAGCTGTTCGCAACAAGCCATCCTCGCCACGTTGCAAAAATACGGCATCACCCCCACCGAAGTTATCCTTTGGGGCACCGGCACCCCCCTGCGCGAATTTCTCTGGAGCGAAGAGATGGCCGATGCCAGCGTCTTCGTGATGCAGCACGTCGACTTCAACGACACCTGCCAGCCGGGAGCGAAAGACGTGCGCAACTGCCACATCAACATCGGCACCGGCAAGGAAATAAGTATCCGCCAACTGGCCGAGCTCATTGTACAAACCGTAGATTATCAAGGCATACTTACCTTCGACAGCAGCAAACCGGACGGCACCCTGCGAAAGCTGACCGACCCTTCCAAGCTGCACCGCTTGGGCTGGCATCACCAAATAGAAATAGAAGAAGGCGTGAAGCGAATGTACGAGTGGTACTTGAATTAACCATCAATTATTTTGTCTACTACAGAGAAAGAACTATATTTGCACAAAATAACATCTAATGTGCAACCGCAATGGAGAAAAGTTTTATCGCTTACATTGAAAATAGTATCAAGAACAATTGGGACTTAGATGCTTTGACCGATTACAAAGGCGCTACTTTACAATATAAAGACGTAGCCCGCAAAATAGAGAAACTACACATCATCTTTGAAGAAAGTGGCATCCGCAAGGGAGACAAGATAGCCGTCTGCGGCAGAAACAGCTCCCATTGGGGAGTCACTTTCTTAGCTACCCTCACCTATGGGGCAGTCATCGTCCCCATCCTGCATGAGTTCAAGGCGGATAACATCCACAACATCGTCAACCATTCCGAAGCCAAATTGCTTTTTGTGGGCGACATGGTGTGGGAGAACCTCAACGAATCTGCCATGCCGCTCCTCGAAGGCATCCTGCTGATGACCGACTTCACCGTGCTCATTTCCCGCAGTCATAGCTTGACCAACGCCCGCGAACACCTCAACGAGATGTTCGGGAAGAAATATCCGAAGAACTTCCGCAAGGAACACATCGAATACCACAAAGACCACCCCGAAGAGCTGGCGGTGATCAACTACACCTCGGGCACCACCAGTTACTCCAAGGGAGTGATGCTGCCCTACCGCAGCCTATGGTCCAACACCCGCTTCGGCTTTGAAGTGCTCAACTTGCAGCCGGGCAATAAGATTGTTTCGATGCTGCCCATGGCACACATGTACGGGCTTGCCTTTGAATTCCTCTACGAGTTTGCCGTGGGTTGTCAGATTTACTTCCTCACCCGCATGCCCAGTCCGAAGATTATCTTCCAAGCTTTCGAAGAGGTGAAGCCGAACTTGATAGTCGCCGTTCCGCTCATCATTGAAAAGATTATCAAGAAGAGCGTACTGCCCCGGCTGGAGACGCCCACCATGAAGCTCTTGCTCAAAGTGCCTATCATCAACGACAAGATAAAAGCCACCATCCGCGAAGAGATGGTGAAAGCCTTTGGCGGAAGGTTCGAAGCCATCATCGTAGGCGGCGCTGCTTTCAATCAAGAAGTGGAGCATTTCTTGCGGATGATTGATTTCCCTTACACCGTGGGCTATGGCATGACGGAATGCGGTCCGATTATCTGCTACGAAGATTGGCGGCGCTTCAAGCTCAATTCGTGCGGAAAGCCCGCACCCCGCATGGAGGTCAAAGTGCTTTCTTCCGACCCCGAGAACCGGGTGGGCGAAGTGGTGTGCCGGGGCGACAACGTGATGCTGGGATATTACAAGAACGAGGACGCTACCCGGCAGGTGCTGGACAACGAAGGCTGGCTACATACCGGCGACTTGGCGCTGATGGATGCCGAAGGCAACGTCACCATCAAGGGACGGAGCAAAAACCTTTTGCTCAGTGCCAGCGGACAAAACATCTACCCCGAAGAAATAGAAGACAAACTGAACAACTTGCCGTACGTGGCAGAAAGCATCATCGTACAGCAAAACGACAAACTGGTAGCATTGGTTTATCCCGACTTCGACGAGGCATTTGCCCACGGCTTGAAGAACGGAGACATGGAGCGTGTAATGGAAGAGAACCGGATAGCGCTCAATCTCCTGATTCCTAGCTTCAGCCAGATCTCGAAGATGAAAATCTATCCCGAGGAGTTCGAGAAGACACCCAAGAAGAGCATTAAGCGATTCTTGTACCAAGAGGCTAAAGGATAGAACAGCATGAAACATACATTATTGATGGCATCCGCCCTGCTGGCGCTTGCCACTCTACTTCCGGCTCAGAACAAAAGCGCCGGCATCCATCTCTCCCTATGGAAAAAAGTCGGCACACAACGGATAGACACGCTGCAAACCACTTACTTCAATCTGGGTTTCCAGTCCACCATGAACCGGCTCAACGGTGTGGGGGTGAACATCTTGCCCGGAGCAGTGCACAAAAACATGAACGGCTTGCAGTTTTCAGCCATAGCCAACCTGGTGGGTGGAAGCATGCACGGCGTGCAACTGTCGGGCATCAGCAACATCAACGGGAACAATCTGGTGGGAATCTCGGCTACGGGGCTCATCAATATCGCAGGCAACAACGTTCAAGGGCTACTCTGCTCTGGGTTGATGAACATTGCTGGCGATAATACCCGCGGCGTGGTGGCCGGAGGGCTGATGAACATCACCGGAAACGAGGGCAGCGGGATGCAGCTGGCGGGCATTGCCAACATTGCCGGATCCAACTTCAACGGGCTGATGAGCTCGGGACTGCTCAACGTGGTGGGCAGCACCCTGAACGGCATCCAACTTTCTGGCTTGGGCAACATTACGGCAGACCGCATGAACGGCGCGCAAATCGGCTTGCTGAACTACTCCACCAAGGTTAATGGCGTACAATTCGGACTAGTCAACTACTACAAAAGCGAACTCAAAGGCGTGCAGCTCGGGCTGGTCAATGTCAACCCGAACACAAAGGTGCAACTGATGGTTTTCGGGGGAAACGCCACGAAGACTAACGTAGCGGCACGTTTTAAAAACCGGCTCTTCTATACCCTTGTGGGCGGGGGCACGCACTACCTCTCTTTCGGTGACAAGTTTTCTGCGGCTCTCTTCTATCGCGGCGGAATCTGGCTGCCACTCTACAAAAAGTTGGTCATCAGCGGCGACTTGGGCTACCAGCACATTGAAACCTTCCACAACAAAAGTGCCGACATCCCTGCCCGCCTCTACGCCTTGCAGGCCCGCATCAACCTCGAAGTTCCGCTGACGAAAAAGCTAGCGGTCTTTGCTTCGGGCGGCTACGGACTGAGTAGGCACTACAACAAGAATGCGACTTATGACCGGGGAATGATTATTGAAGCGGGCCTCATTGTATCCAATTTCAAGGCAAACTCATCGAAATAGAACCCTGCCAACCGTTGGTAGGGTCCGCCGTTGGTTCGATGCGAAACCCTTGGATTCAAATCTTCTCCTTGAGCATTCCCGTCCGATAGGCTACCAGCAATTTCTTCAAGTCGTATATCTGGGTGACGAGTTCCTTCCCCTTATCAGTATCCTTCACCATCATCCGTTGGGAATTGAATTCGATAACGAAGGTGGTCGATTTAATGTCCTGCCCCTCTTCTATCGCCTTCTGAGTAGACTGAAAAGGTTCGTGTTGCACCAGCTGCATGCCGTGGGAATGATAGATAAGAGTGTAACCGGCAATGCCCGTTTCGGGTTGATAGGCTTTAGAGAAGCCGCCGTCGATGACGAGCAATTTTCCGTCTGCCTTCATCGGCTGTTCCCCTTTGATGGTCTTCACAGGTACATGTCCGTTGATGATGTGCGTATGCAAGCCGGTGACTTCAAACTCCCGGAGGATGCGGTCGCAAGTCTCTTCTTGGTCGCGGAGCGTGTAGTAGTACCCCTTCTTCTCCTTGTGCAAAGCTTTGTCGGCGATGAAATAACGTTCGAAAGTAGCCATCTTATCCTTATCGAACGAAGGGGCGTCGGGTCCGCACCACATATACCAGATGTAGTCCAGCGCAAAACGTTGTTCTTCCTCGCCTTCCTCATCAAAATAGGCGGTACGGATGAGCTGGTCTATTTTGTCGAGCAACTTTTTGCCGCCGTACAGCTTTCCTCCGATGGACACCTGCTTGAAGCTGCCATCTTCGTTAAGCGGCATCGATGCGTGGTAGAGCAGGTTGGAATTGCATATCAGGTACATGCTTCCGTAGGTGAACAAGCAGCGCATGTGCTTCTTGAGCTTCTCGCTGTTGGTAAACGAATAGCGTATCTTCTCTACTAGCTCGCTTTCCTCTTCCGTCAGCCGATAAGGGTCGGAGGGGTCGATGGTGGGGAAATGATGGTCGCGCATCTCGTACTCCTTGCCCTCGTACACAAAGACGCCGCGGTCGAAATCAATCTTCTCAAGCAGCTTTCTATTGCCCATCCCGAACTCGGGGCGGCGGTTGATAATGTCCGCTTCGAGTTTGAATTGAATGATGGTAATTGCCTTGTGCATTTGCATAATCAGCCGCAACGTCTTCTCGTTGTAGGCAACATCGGCGAAGCTGGTCTTCGGGGCAAAGACGGTGCACGGGTCCTCGGCATACATATCCATGGCAAAGGTAGCAAGAGGCAGGAGGTTGATGCCATAGCCGTCCTCCAGCGTGCCCAAATTGCCGTAACGCATAGACATCCGGATCACGTTCGCCATACAGCTGGTATTTCCGGCAGCAGCCCCCATCCAGAGAATGTCGTGATTGCCCCATTGGATATCGAAATTATGATAGTTGCACAGCGTATCCATGATGATGTGTGCTCCCGGTCCGCGGTCGTAGATGTCGCCCACAATGTGCAGAGAGTCGATGGTAAGCCGCTGGATCAAGTTGCACATGGCAATGATGAAGTCGTCCGCCCGCTTGGTGGAGATGATGGTGGAGATAATCACGTTGATGTAAGCATGCTTGTTGGGTTCGATGCTGGATTCATGCAACAGTTCCTGAATGATGTAAGAAAAGTCGGCAGGCAATGACTTGCGTACCTTGGAGCGGGTGTACTTGGACGAAACGTTCTGGCACACCTTCACCAGCTGGTTGAGAGTAATCAGATACCAGTCGTCGAGATCCTTCTCGCGGGCTTTCACTAGTTGTATTTTCTCTTCGGGATAATAGATGAGCGTGCATATTTCCTTCTTTTCCATCTCGCGGAGGGTGTTGCCAAAGATTTCGTTCACCTTCCGCTTTACCGCGCCGGAAGCATTTTTCAACACGTGCTGAAAGGCTTCATACTCGCCGTGGATGTCGGTAAGAAAATGTTCCGTCCCCTTGGGGAGGTTAAGAATAGCTTCGAGATTGATAATCTCGGTGCTGGCATCGGCTATGGTGGGAAAGCTACGGGACAATAGTTGCAGGTAGCGTAAGTCGCTGACGATGCTTTCGGGAGTAATCGGATTCATGAAAATAAAGCATTAACGATTAGTGATTCATTATAATAACAACAAGAGCATTAATTGGGCGATAATGACGCGCAAAAACATACTCAGCGGATAGACGGTGGCATACGCCACAGAGGGATTATCCCCTTGCAGGGTATCGTTGGCATAGTTCAGCGCCATCGGATTCGCCATGCTTCCACAGAGCATCCCAGAGACGGTGCCGAAATCAATCTTCATCAGTTTAAAGGCAATGAAGCCGATGATAAGTGTAGGAATCACCGTCAGCCCGAAGCCAAGCGCTATCCAAAGCAATCCTTCGGGACGAAACACCGTTTCAAAAAAGTGCGTGCCGGCATCAAGCCCCAGGCAGGCCAGATACATCGACAGTCCCAACGCCCTCAGCATCAGATTGGCGCTGCGCGTGGTATAGGTAATCATGTGCAAGCGCGGTCCGAAAGTTCCTATCAAGATGCCCACAATGATGGGACCGCCTGCTAGTCCCAGCTTCACCGGTGCGCTGATGCCGGGAATGGTAAACGGGATGGCTCCGAGAGCAAGACCGAGAATGATGCCCACAAAGACCGCTACCAGATTGGGTTCCTTCAAGCTCTTAATGGCATTGCCCAATACTTTCTCCACGTTCTGAATGGCTGCCGCCTCGCCTACCACCGTCAAGCGGTCGCCCAATTGCAAACGCAACTCGGAAGTGGCAAGCAGTTGCACCCCCGAGCGATAGACCCTGCTGATATTGATGCCGTAGTGATTGCGCAAACGGAGGGCACCCAGCTTTTTGCCGTTCAGTTCGGAACGGGTGATCACGATGCGTTGGGAGATGAGCTGGCTGTCAATGGCATTCCAGTCAATGTCTTCCTTGTTCCAATCGGTATTTTCTTGTTCGCCAAAGAGTACCGTAAGGTCCAGCGCATCCTTCTCGGCGGTGATCACCAGCAAGCGGTCGTGCTCTTGAATCACTTTGTCGGAAGTGGGGATACAGACTTTTCCTTCCCTCCACAAACGAGAAATAACAAACTTGGAGTGACTCATCTGAGCAATCTCTTTCACGCTCTTGTTGAACACTGCCGGATTGTGCACTTGGAAAGCACCGATATAGGTTTTGTTGGCATCGTCTTTTTCAGAAAAGGCAATGTCCGCCTTGCGCGTCAACACTTTACGAAGTATCAGCACGGCAAGAATCACGCCCACCACACCCAACGGATAAGAGACCGCACAACCAAGTGCGGGCGTGCTCGCCTCCAGCCCCAACTGTTTGAGCGTTTGCTGGGCAGCACCCAGCGCGGGCGTATTGGTGGTGGCTCCGCAAAGAATGCCTACCATATCGGGCAAGGAAACGCCTGTTGTGAGGCTGCCCACCACCGCCAGCAACGTGCCCAGCACCACTACTGCCGCCGCCAACATATTGAGGGTAAACCCTCCCTCCCGAAAAGAGCTGAAGAAGCCGGGACCCACCTGAAGCCCCAGCGCATAGACAAAGATGATAAGTCCGAAGCTCTCGGCATAATTCAACATCTGCGAATCGATGGACAATCCGAAATGTCCTGTCAGGATGCCGGCAAAGAAGACGAAGGTCACGCCAAGCGAAACGCCACCAATATGTATCTTTCCCAATCCTAACCCGATGGCAGAGATAAGAGAAATAATGACGACTGCCTGCAAAGCCGAATGTTCGATAAATAGACTATATAACCATTCCATAAATTAAGATTCCTCTAAAATAACGAGGGACAAAGATAGAAACTATTTAGCCCCGGACAAAACTTTTGTCTATCTTCAAACGTATATAGGGTATCATTTACTATAAAACAGTTTATTATGAATACAGATGTATTAAAAGTGATGGCGGGTGCCCTGATTGCTTCTTCTTTCTTCCTTTTTCCGGGCTGTACCAAAAACATCATCAACATTGATTTAGGTGATACACCCGAAGTAAATCAGGGCACCGACAACAACACCGGCAACACCAAACCGGCATTGGTCACCTTCCATGCCACCATCGAAGGACGCAACATGACTCGCTCCCTTTCGCCCATGCCCAAAGGGGTAGCCAGTTTGCTTTTCGCCTACAAATCGCCCATCACGTCGCTTGATGAAGCCTCCGCCGAAGGGCTTTATGTGACCACAAGCGCCGGCATCTTGACTGGAGCAAACGGCTACCGGATGTATCTGCCCAACGGCATTTATTCGTTTTATGCCGTTTCCAACAACTCCTACTCCACCCCCGCACAGTTTACCGACGGCATCTCGCATCCGCTCATCAATGGCGTGGACTATCTCTGGGCGAACAATAAATTGCAAGACATCACCGCCCAGCAAGTAAGCCTACCCATCCTCTACATGCATGCGGCTACGCAAGTAGTATTTGACGTATCCGACGGACAAGGTTTAAAGCTGAACCAACTCGTATCAAGCACTATCACTCCTTCTGCACCCGGTGCCCGGATGAGTCTCATCGACGGAAACATCCCTCCCGCCACTTCCTACAGTACGCCTGTGAATATGGGTATCAACGGATTCAGGGCACAATACACCCTCTTGCCGCTAAAGACCTCCATACCGATGCAACTAGTGCTCAAGGTATTGGTAAATAACGAGACCACCGCCAGAACGTATACCCTCCAAGTCCCCGTGCCCGATGGAGAGCTGAAAGCCGGTAACTCCTATCGGTTTAGTGCCGTGATAGATGACAACTCCATCTCTTTCTCGGAAGTGAACATCGTCAGCTGGACGGATGTGGATGAAACGGGCAAACCGCTTTACCCCACACAGAAGTGAAGTAAAAAAAGTTTCATCGTTTAACATTTGAGTTAGAGTATATTATCTACTTTCCGATGAAATAGTTAGAAAAAATCTTTCGGAAAGATTTGCGTAGTCCAAAAGTTCACCCTATATTTGCACCGCATTTAAGAGAAATGCGGGTATCAGGAAGTTTGGGTGAGTGGCTGAAACCACCAGTTTGCTAAACTGACGTACTCGTAAGGGTACCGCGAGTTCGAATCTCGCAGCTTCCGCAAAAGTCTCCAAAAATCAAAAAAGAGCTAAGTAATTATTTGACTTAGCTCTTTTTTACCTCTCAAAGTTGGTGGGTTCGTCTAACGGTTAGGACACATGCCTCTCACGCATGGAATACGAGTTCGATTCTCGTACCCACTACTTTAATCTTCTACACCAATATTCACTTTCATCAAACCACTCCCACCAACGCGTACTCCGTCGTTAGGCTAATAAGGGGCTGTTCCTTACTAAGACAAAGGCATGCGGCTTTATTACTATAAAAGAACAGGCAAAGATCTCGCGTCTTGTTTGTCCGCGTATCTTTGCCTATTATTTGCAATAGAAAGAGAGACTCCGCTTTTTATTTGCGGAAAGGAGTTTTTACCACCAAGGCTTTAAGCTTACGGCCACGCATGTTAATATAGATTTCAGTACCCGCTTTACTGAATTCAGGTTTCACATACCCCATACCAATACCAATTTTGCGAGTAGGCGACATGGTGCCAGAAGTAACGACACCCATTTTTTCACCCGATTCCGTCACCAATTCATAGTCCTGGCGAGGAATGCCGCGATCGATCATTTCAAAACCAACCAGCTTGCGCACTGTACCTTCCTTTTTCTGCTTTTCGAGCATCGGACGATTGGTGAAGTTCTTGCCTTCTACGAATTTAGTAATCCAACCCAATCCAGCTTCGATAGGCGATGTCGTATCGTTCAGGTCGTTGCCATAAAGACAGAAGCCCATCTCCAGACGTAAGGTGTCACGAGCGCCCAGACCAATCGGTTTGATGCCAAACTCTTCGCCTGCTTCGAATACTGCTTTCCAAATCTTGTCGGCAGCCGACGGGTAGAAATAGAGTTCAAAACCTCCAGCTCCGGTGTAGCCTGTATTGGAGATTATGACATTCTTTTCGCCGGCTAATTCTCCTACTTTGAAGGTATAATAAGGAATATCGGTAAGATTGATGTCCGTCAGCTTTTGTAGTGCCAAGATGGCTTTGGGTCCTTGAACAGCAAGTTGCCCCATATTGTCCGAAGCATTTTCAAGTTCTGCACCCACAACGTTGTGAGACGTGCACCAATTCCAGTCTTTGTCGATATTCGAAGCATTGACTACCAAAAGATACTTTTCGGCTTCATATTGATAAACTAATAAGTCATCTACAATACCTCCGTCTTCGTTCGGGAAACAGGTGTATTGTATCTTGCCGGGTTCGAGCGCAGCTACGTTGTTAGACGTTACTTGTTGAAGAAAAGCAAGTGCATGAGGACCTTTTACCCAGAACTCGCCCATGTGGGACACATCGAACACGCCAACGGCATTGCAAACCGTGAGATGTTCTTCGATTATGCCTGTATATTCGATAGGCATGTTGTATCCTGCAAATTCATGCATTTTAGCACCTAGCGCAAGGTGCTTCTCTGTAAATGGAGTGGTTTTCATAAATGAAGAATTATAAAATATGTATTATATATTAAGAATGTTGAGCCACAAGCTCAGTTATTTTCACAATGACCTTCATTGCCTTTTCAATGTTAGGGATGGGAAGGAACTCATAGCGTCCATGAAAGTTCAACCCGCCAGCAAATATATTGGGGCAAGGAAGCCCTTTATACGAAAGTTGAGCACCATCCGTACCGCCACGGATAGGGCGCACATTCGGTTTCACGCCGACAGCTTCCATAGCTGCAAAAGCGGTGTTGATGATGTGCATCACCGGTTCTATCTTTTGGCGCATGTTGTAATATTGGTCTCGCAGTTCCAGGGTGGCTGTTCCTTCTCCAAACTCGGCATTGATTTTGTTCACCAGATGTTCAATCTCTTTCTTCCGGTTTTCAAACTTCGTGCGATCATGGTCACGGATAATGTACGAAAGCGTACTTTGTTCTACATCGCCCTGAATGCCTACCAAGTGATAGAATCCTTCGTATCCTTCGGTATGTTCGGGCGTTTCGTGACGGGGAAGCATGCCCATGAACTGATTGGCAAGGCGGATAGAGTTAATCATTTTGTGTTTGGCATAACCCGGATGCACGTTTCGCCCCTTGAACGTAATCTTTGCCGAAGCGGCATTGAAGTTCTCGTATTCCAACTCGCCCAATTCGCCGCCGTCCATCGTGTACGCCCATGCGCAACCGAACTTTTCCACATCGAATTTGTGAGCTCCTTCGCCAATCTCTTCATCGGGATTGAAGCCTATACGAATCTTGCCGTGTTTGATTTCCGGATGTTCTTGGAGGTAAACCATGGCCGAAATAATTTCGGCAATGCCTGCTTTATCGTCGGCTCCTAAAAGCGTTTTTCCGTTGGTGACTATCAAGTCTTCGCCTACGTGGTCTAGCAGTTCGGGAAATTGGGCGGGTGAAAGCACCACCTTGCTTTCGGCACAAAGCACAATGTCCAGCCCATCGTAGGCTTTGACGATGCGCGGCGAAACATTCTTTCCGCTCATGTCGGGGCTGGTATCCATGTGAGCTATAAAGCCAATGGTGGGCACCGGCTTTTCAATATTCGCTGGAAGTGTGGCAAAAAGATAGCCGTACTCATCGAGAGTAATCTCTTCCAGTCCTAAAGATTCCAGTTCTGATTTCAGGTATTCGGCAAAGAACATCTGTCCAGGAGTGCTGGGGGTAAGCCGCGTCAGTTCATCGGACTGCGTATCGAAGCTCACGTACTTTAAAAAACGTTCTACTAAAGTCATGTTATTTACGATTTAACGATTTACAATTAACAGTTGAATTTACATTTGGTGTAAAGGTAGAAAAAGAGCCGTGAACTGCCAAGCAATTTCACGGCTCTTTTTATTATTTCACTGCCTGCATCCTTTGAAGTGATTGTCCCCTTCAAAAGTTTGATTCTTGTCTCTTACTAATTACAACGCGTTGTGGAAGAAAAAAGGCGCGCTCCGCCCAAACCAATCCAAACCAAACAGCGGTTCGGGACGCTCGTTCTCGGCAGAAGATCGTCCAATTCTCGGCAGAAGATTCGCCATCTTCCGTCAAAAGATTCGGTATCCTTCGGCAGAGGATGGTTCCACTCCCGGCAGAGGATTATTTCTTTGGTGCGGTTGACCCTGCCTCAGAAGTGACTGCTCCCATCAAAACAATGGGTACAAATCTGGCACTTGGGTAATCCGATAGCTTCGGTAAGCGTTTCTATGGTGTTAAACCTCAAAGAGGATAAGCCGAAACGTTCGGCAATGATGCCGACCATTTTCTCGTATTCGGGGGTGCCGGGGGTGGCATATTGGTCGAGCTTGGCGTTTTCATCTCCCTCTACTTCTTTAATGATGCGGCGGGTGATGAGTTCCAAATCACTTTTTGATGCCGTGAATCCTACAAAGGGGCAACTGAAGATTAGCGGCGGACAAGCAATGCGCATGTGCACCTCGCGCGCTCCAAAATCATAGAGTATTTTCACATTGTCCCGCAGCTGCGTGCCGCGTACAATGGAATCATCGCAGAAAAGGATTCGTTTGCCGGCAAGCATCGCCCGGTTGGGGATAAGTTTCATTTTAGCTACTAACGCGCGCATATTCTGATTGCTCGGCGTAAAGCTGCGCGGCCAGGTAGGAGTGTATTTAGAGATTGCCCGATGATAAGGCACGCCCTTTCCTTCGGCATACCCCAATGCCATGCCTACACCCGAGTCGGGAATGCCGCAAGCACAATCTACCTCGTACTTATCTTGCTGCCCCATCTTCATGCCACAGGCAAAACGCACTTCTTCCACGTTGCGACCTTCGTAGCACGAGGTGGGGAAACCGTAGTACACCCACAAGAACGAACAGATTTGCATGCCTTTATTGGGTTGGCGCAATTGCTCGATGCTGTCAGCATGCAGGCGCACGATTTCGCCAGGACCCAGGTATTTCTCTATTTCATAATCCAGGTTGCAAAAGCTGCTCGACTCGCTAGTGGCTGCATAGGCGCCCTCTTTCTTACCGATAACCACGGGAGTGCGCCCCCACTGGTCGCGGGCAGCAATAATGCCGTCGTCCGTCAGCAACAACATAGAGCAGGAACCTTTGATGTGTTTAAACACATTTTCAATTCCTTCTACGAAAGTCTTTCCTTGAATAATAAGTAGTGCGATAAGTTCCGTTTGATTGGTCGTGCTCGAGCTGAGCTCTGCGAAGTGCATGTTTTGAGAGAGAAGGTCTGCTTCCAGTTCTTTAATATTTGCTATTTTGGCTACGGTGACAATGGCGAAGCGTCCCAGACGGGAATGGATAATAATTGGTTGTGCATCCGTATCACTGATAATGCCAATACCGGCATTTCCTTTGAATTTACTGAGGTCAGATTCAAACTTTGTTCGGAAGTACGTACTTTCCAAATTGTGAATAGACCGGATGAATCCATGTTCCTCACTATACGTTGCCAGTCCGCCCCGCTTCGTCCCCAAATGTGAGTTGTAATCTGTGCCGTAAAATAAATCGGTGACGCAGCTCGTTTGCGCAACCGTTCCAAAAAAACCTCCCATATTGTTCTCTTAATAATGTTGTTTTTAAAAGGTCTGCAAAACTACGAAAAATAGGCGAGACAACCTCGCCTATTCAATGAATCTCTAACAATTCTTTTCGAGAAAGAGAATCAGCCCCCCCTACTCTGCCACCTTCACTGCTATTTGGTTATAACCTTGTTCGTTAGGATGAAGTCCGTCGGAAAAGAAAGACGCATTGATTTTTCCATCCTTCTGCAACAACGCGCTCCCTGCATCGGTAAACCGGCAGCCGGCGGACAAGCTCATCCGTTCTATCTTTTTATTCAAAGCCTTAATGCGGGGTTCATATCCTTTGCGAGGAAGAATGCCCATCACTTTAACTACCGCCTGAGGTTGCCGCAACCTAATGGCAGAAAGCAAAAACTTCATGCCGTCTACAATCTCGCTATCTGTATTGAAATCAAGATTGTTAGTGCCAATTTTCAGCACTATTTTCTTGGCAGCAAAGCCATCCAGTTCTCCGTGGTAGACGCGCCAAAGCAGATTTTCGATACGGTCCCAGCCACAGCCCATGTTATAGAATCCGGCAGGCTTCATCGTTTTTTCCCAACTTTCTTTTCCCGACTGACGGGCACCCGTGTCTTCGCCTCCCCAGAAGTGAGTGATAGAGTTACCCATCACAACAGCGCGGGGCGGAGTCTGTGCATGATGCGCCAATACAGATTCATGACGGGGCAACCATTCGTAGGTATTGGCATCGCGGCGCTGCATCACGGGGATAGTGGTTGAAAGGGTGCCTACCGGTTCGTTCAATATCTCGCGAAGCTTCTTTTCATAAGCCGTGGCATAAGCCATCATTCCCCAATCGGAAGGATGAATCACATCCACCCAGCCATCTGCGGGATAACTCATTTCTTCGCGCGAAAGATAGTAGAGGCTCTTCACTCCTTCTGCCAGCAAGGCTTCGTAAGCTTGGCGTGAAGCTTGATTCACCTCATCCGTTTCCTTCTTTCGCTCCACATTGATGCCCATATTGGGAAAGCCGGCATGCTCCACCAGCAAGATGGGTGTCTGAGGGCGAGCCGTGCGAAGTTGATGGATAGCAGCCATCACTAAATCGTACACGGGGAAACGACCTCCGCTAATGTTGGGCAAGCAATCGAGCACATAGACGCGGGCATCGAGTTCGCCCAACAAGCTGAGCATCTCCTTTTCCAGTTTGCCGTTTCCCGAAAAGCCCAGATTGATTAAAGGATGTTCCATCTTGCGGTTGAGCACATTGCTCCACGCCATGGCAGGACGTGAGGCACAAGCACCTTGAGCAATAGAGGTGCCATAAACCACGATAGGCTTTTCTTTGGAAGCTGGCGCGAAGGTGAAGTCAGCCTCATCGGACGTACCGATTTCCATCCACTTCACGCTATTATATAATGGAAGGAAAAGGCGGTATTCGTACCCTTTGCTATGATGTACTTGCGGATTGATAGCACCAAAATCGTAAACTAGGGTATCGCCAAAAGAGAAGTTACCGGCAGCACGTTCCCACCGTCCGTTTTCGTCGACTACATACAAGTCCAGACCAGATACGCCTGTAGCAGGCATGTGAGGCATTGCATGTCCGCCGGAAACGGTATAACGGACTTTCACTTTCGGGGTAGTGGAATAAAAGTGAATAGAGAGTCCTGCCGAATTTTCCGAAAGATCCCAAAGAGGAGGACGCACTTGTTCTTTGGCTCGAAGCGGCAAGCGGCGATAAGAACCCGCGTTTTCATCGGTCCAACCTTGACCTTGTATCACTGGATAACCCGCTTTCTGCGGGTTGTGCCATTTCCATCCCGCTTGTGCAGGCAAGGCAATGACAGCTAATAAAAGAAAAAGATTAATGATTTTCATCGTACAATAAGAATTACGTTCTGTGTTTTTGACTGCAAAAATACACATTATATTTAAATTGCGGCATACTTTTCCTACTATAGGAACCACAAAAAAGCCCCGCATGAGCGAGGCTTTCACCAGAAAAAGGCGTAGCGGCTATCTGCCTATCTCCACTTTTTCACTTCTTTCTTTGTGGCGGGAGTAGCTTCTATCAGGCTCAAAGCAAAACCTCCACTACGAGCCAAGCGGACCGTCATCCGGTTTTTGCTCGTCACTCTCCCTTTCTTAATCTCATAAGCCGTGGGATTCTTTTCGTAGTCGGCTTCTTTGCCATCAGCATATAGGGTAGCTATATACTCTTTTCCCGGTTCCAGAAAGTCGAGAACGAAGGTAGAGGTGCGGGCATTCTCATCGGTGATGCCACCCACAAACCAATTGTTCGTCCCTTTGGCTTTACGGGCAACCGTCAGGTAATCGCCCGGTTCAGCTTCAAGGTATCGGCTATCGTCCCAATCCACAGCTACGTCTTTAATGAATTGGAAAGCATCTAAATGACGTTCATAGCTTTCGGGAAGATCGGCTGCCATCTGCAAGGGACTGTAAAGGGTGACGTAAAGCGCCAGTTGTTTAGCCAAGGTAGTATGCACAAAACTATGTTCACCCTTGAGAAAGGATAGTTGCGTATCGAAGATGCCCGGCGTATAATCCATCGGACCGCCCATCAGACGGGTGAAAGGGAGCAACGTGGTATGAAACGGCTTGCTGCCGCCAAAAGCTTCGAACTCTGTTCCGCGAGCGGCTTCGTTGCCTATCAAGTTAGGGTAAGTGCGGCACAAGCCGGTAGGGCGTACTGCTTCGTGCCCATTGACACAGATTTTATACTCGGCAGCTTTCGTCACGGCATAGAGGTAGTGGTTGACCATCCATTGCCCGTAATGATGTTCGCCGCGCGGAAGCATATTGCCTACGTAACCACTTTTCACCGCATTGTATCCGTTATCCACCATAAACTGATAAGCTTGATCCATGTGGCGTTCGTAATTGCGCACAGAGCTGGAGGTTTCATGGTGCATCATAAGCTTAACACCTTTGCCAGCTGCAAACGCATGAAGCTTTTTAACGTCAAAATCGGGATAAGGAGTAACAAAATCGAAAACATAATCTTTTGAATGACCAAACCAATCTTCCCAACCTTCGTTCCAGCCTTCCACCAGCACCTGATCAAAACCATGCTTGGCAGCAAAGTCGATGTATCGCTTCACGTTCTCATTGTTTGCCCCATGCTTGCCGTTGGGCAAAGTCTTCGTATAGTCCGTTTGTCCGAGTTTCACCGAAGGCACCTCATCAGTGTACGTCCAGGAGCTCTTTCCCGTAATCATTTCCCACCATACGCCGACGTACTTCACTGGTTTAATCCAGGAAACATCTTTGTAAGCACAAGGTTCGTTCAAATTCAGCGTCAGTTTAGACGAGAGGATGTTGCGGGCATCATCGCTCACCAGCACGGTGCGCCAAGGCGAATGGCAAGGTGCTTGCATATATCCTTTGTCGCCCAGTGCATCGGGAGTCAGCCACGATTCGAACACCAGGTTTTTATCGTCAAGGTTGAGGTGCATGCACGAGTAATCTACCAACGCTGCTTCGTGCAGGTTGATGTAAAGCCCATCGGCTGTCTTCATCTGAAGAGAGGTTTGCACGCCTGTAGGCGAAAAGGGCGTTTGCGAAGCATTTTCGGTCACCGCCCCCTTCATCTTAGCCCGTATCTCCGAAAGTTTGGATTGAGTATAGTCATATTCTTGCGTATCATAATCGCCCGGAATCCAGAAAGCAGTATGATCTCCCGCCATGGCAAACTGCGAATGCTCTTCTTTGATAACGAAGTAATTGAGGTTCTTCTGCAAAGGAAATTCGTAGCGGAAGCCGAGCCCGTCGTTATAGAGACGGAAGCGGAGCAACAACTGACGGTCGCCTTGTGCTGACTGGTTGAGCGTCACAAGCAGTTCGTTGTAATGATTGCGAATGGTTTTCACTTCGCCCCATACGGGAGACCAAGTTTCGTCGAAAGAAGCGGTTCGGCTGTCGGTGACGTTGAATCCCTTCATAAGCCCCGGATCATTCTTCAGTTCCAACCCAAGTTTAGAGGGCTGGATAACCGCTTTCCCCTTATAAGACAGTTCATACACCGGCTCGCCTTGAGCACTGACCGAGAAGTTAAGTTTTAAAAGTCCATCGGGAGAAGTAAGGTTCTGCGCCACCATCGTTGTGCTAGCAAAGAAAGCAAACAGCGAGCACGCCAAGGTAAAGACAAGTGTTTTCAAGTTTTTCATACGATACAATAGAATTAATTTAGAAATCAATGGGACAAAGGTAAGAAGGAAGTCGAAGAACATACGCTATCTATCAACCGAATAGAAAAGAATGTTCAGGAAACGTTTGCATAAGGCTAAAATCCGCTACCTTTGCACCGGTATAAACAGCTAACAAAGATGAAAGAACTTGTTTACATATTCATAGGAGGAGGCGCAGGCAGTGTATTACGCTATCTGGCACAAATCGCTATCAACGAACAGATGTCGCCCCTCGCCTTCCCCTTCTCGTGGGGAACCTTTAGCGTGAATATCTTTGGCAGCTTGCTCATCGGATTCTTTTATTCGCTATCCGAGCACCTGCACCTGTCGATGGACGTACGGCTGTTCCTCACGGCAGGACTCTGCGGGGGGTTCACCACCTTTTCTACTTTCTCTAATGACGGGCTGAGCCTGCTCAAAGGAGAGTTTTACGGAACCTTCTTGCTTTACACGCTGCTTAGCATCGGCTTGGGCATTGCGGCTGTGCTGCTGGGAGGGTATATTGGCAAACAAATTACCTGAATGATGAAACTATCCAAAGAAAAAAAAAGAATGCCTGTCCGTGTCGCCACCCCCCTGATGGAACAACCGCAAACGGACAGTCTGCAATCGCTCAAAGAACTGCTGGAAAAAGAAGAAACCCTTGCCGACTTGCACTTTGCAAAAGGCACGGAGGAGTACATCGACCGCCCCTACCGCAGCCTCAAGAACTGCACCTTCACCGGAAAAATCTTTCTGGAGTGCCAGCTCAAGTCGGCACAACTTTCGGATGTACGTTTCGAAAATTGCGACCTCTCCAACGTCTCCTTTGCCGACAGCTCACTTCACCGGGTGGAGTTTGATTCGTGCAAACTGGTTGGCACCAATCTCTCGGAGACCACGCTCAACCATGTCTCGATGACGCATTGCAGCGGCATGTACATCAACCTTTCTATGAGCAAGATGACCCAAGTCTCTTTTCGCGACTGCGATTTTCGCAACGGCAGCCTCAACGATAGCCGTCTCTCCTTAGTGGAGTTCCCCGGCTGCATGCTGCTCGAAACCGATTTCTCGCACACCTCTCTCCGGGGCATCGACCTGCGAAGTTCGCGCATCAGCGGCATTCAACTCACCATCGCCGACCTTCGCGGTGCTATCATCAGCTCCCTACAAGCCATGGATCTGCTGCCGCTACTGGGAGTAGTAATAGAAGACTGCTAGCCCGACTTATTGCATTTCTATACCATTTAAGCACGGATTACACGGATGAAAGAGAGTTACGCTATTTGTACCTCCTTCATCCATGCAGTCCGTGCCTGAAACAGAAGCGAACAACCCTAAAAAGATGAACCATAGCACCGTTGCCCCTACAAAATATCATCAAATAGAGAAACAAATCAGCTTCCTTCTTTGTTATAGACTATACATTAAAAACAAAAAGAACAACAATGAAAATAGCTAAAATCACAGGAAGGGAAATTCTTGATTCGAGAGGAAACCCCACAGTAGAAGTAGACGTTGTCTTGGAATCGGGCATACTAGGTCGGGCATCCGTTCCATCGGGCGCATCAACCGGAGAACATGAAGCTTTGGAATTGCGCGACGGCGACAAACATCGTTACGGCGGCAAAGGCGTGCAAAAAGCCATTGATAATATCAACAAGGTGATTGCCCCCCATCTCGTAGGGATGGCGGCACTCGACCAAATAGGCATTGACCACCGGATGCTCGCTCTGGACGGAACACCCACCAAATCGAAGCTCGGAGCCAACGCCATCCTCGGCGTATCTCTAGCTGTAGCCAAAGCTGCCGCTAACTACCTCGACCTTCCCCTCTACCGATACATCGGCGGAACGAATACGTATGTAATGCCTGTACCGATGATGAACATCATCAACGGCGGTTCTCACAGCGACGCCCCCATTGCTTTTCAGGAATTCATGATTCGCCCCATAGGCGCCACTTCCTTCCGCGAAGGCTTGCGCATGGGAGCGGAAGTCTTCCACGCCTTGAAGAAAGTGTTGAAAGACCGCGGACTAAGCACTGCTGTAGGCGATGAAGGCGGCTTTGCCCCGAAACTTGACGGAACAGAGGATGCCATTCACTCTATTCTTGCGGCAATCAATGCAGCGGGATACGAACCGGGAAAAGAAGTCACCATCGCCATGGACTGTGCCGCCTCCGAGTTTTATCGCGACGGACTCTATGACTACACCAAATTTGAAGGCGAACAGGGAAAGAAGCGTACCGCCGACGAACAGATAGACTATCTGGAAGAGCTGGTAAACAAATTCCCCATCGACTCCATAGAGGACGGCATGAACGAGAACGACTGGGAAGGATGGAAGAAACTCACCCAACGCATCGGGCATCGTTGCCAGCTAGTGGGCGATGACTTGTTTGTGACCAACGTGGATTTCTTATCGAAAGGCATTGCCGAAGGTTGTGCCAATTCCATTCTGATTAAAGTCAACCAGATTGGTTCGCTCACCGAAACATTGAACGCTATCGAGATGGCCCATCGTCATGGCTACACCACCGTCACCTCCCATCGTTCGGGCGAAACGGAAGACGCCACCATTGCCGACATCGCCGTAGCCACCAACAGCGGGCAAATCAAGACTGGTTCGCTCAGCCGCTCAGACCGTATGGCTAAATACAATCAATTGCTCCGCATCGAAGAAGAGCTGGGCGAGCGCGCCGTGTATGGCTATCAACGAATCTAACCTCAACATCACAGACCAAGATGTCTCTATAGCAAAAAAGCACCCCGGCGTATGCCGAGATGCTTTTTCTTTGTGTGTGAGCCTCTTGTAAGATTCGAACTTACGACCCCGAGATTACAAATCACGTGCTCTGGCCAACTGAGCTAAAGAGGCGGGTGGGTAAGCTTACTACATCGCGCCGCTACAACCTACTACCTTTGCTGCGATCAAGCCCTGGAGGATTCGAAGGGAGCTAGCCGTATAGGACTTACCCGTTTTGCGGTTGCAAAGGTAGACCTTTTTCCCGAATACACAAGAACTACTCGCACTTTTTTTAGCTACAAATACCTAAGCATTTACTTATCAGCCTTTTAATCCGAAAAATAATTAAATCTTTCATTGCGGGACGTGCAGAATAGAACTTTAACAACCTTATCTTCCTCAGCAACCAATATTATTTGTACCTTTGTGCGCTATTTTATACTAAAAGATGACAGAAAACAGAAGCTTTTTACAAAAATATGCCATGCACTTTGGCACATACATGGGAATTTATTGGGTGTTGAAGTTCATCCTTTTCCCCATAGGGTTGAGTATTCCATTCCTACTTTTCCTTTTTATCGGACTAACTCTGGGCGTGCCGTTCATGGGGTATTATTACGTGCGAATGTATCGCAACAAGGTGTGCGGAGGCTATATCAACTTTGTGCAAGCTTGGATATTCACTATATTCATGTATCTCTTTGCCTCCCTGCTTGCCGCCGTGGCGCATTACCTCTATTTCGGGTTCATAGACAATGGATATATCGCCCACACATACCTGGACATCATCAACACCGCAGCGAAAACACCACTTTCCGGCATAGAACCCTACGTGGCTCAAATGCGAACAGTCATAGAGCTCATCAGCTCCATGACCCCTATCGACATCACTTTGCAACTGTTGTCGCAAAACGTTTTTTATGGCACGCTGCTCGCCATCCCTACCGCTCTGATTGTAATGAAGCGGAACAAACAGACAACAGAATCGCAATCCTAATTTTATAAATCATTAAGCAAACATCATGGATATATCTGTAATAGTCCCATTATACAACGAAGAGGAATCAATTCCCGAACTGTATGCCTGGATTGAACGGGTGATGAAAACCAATCACTTCTCGTATGAAGTAATCTTCGTGAACGATGGCAGCACTGACCGATCTTGGGAAAGCATCCAAGAACTTAAATCACACGCAGGAGACGCCATAAAAGGAATCAAATTCCGCCGTAACTATGGCAAATCACCTGCTTTGTTCTGTGGGTTCAAGCAAGCAGAAGGCAATGTAGTCATCACCATGGATGCTGACTTGCAAGACAGCCCCGACGAAATACCCGAGCTCTACCGCATGATTACTCAAGACGGCTACGACCTGGTGTCGGGATGGAAACAGAAACGGTACGACCCGCTTTCGAAAACGCTCCCTACCAAACTATTCAACGCCACAGCACGCAAGGTGTCGGGCATCCCCAACCTCCACGATTTCAACTGCGGACTCAAAGCCTATCGACAAGCCGTGGTGAAAAACATCGAAGTGTACGGTGAAATGCACCGTTACATCCCCTATCTGGCAAAGAACGCCGGATTCAAGAAGATTGGCGAGAAGGTGGTTCAACACCAAGCTCGCAAGTTCGGCACCACGAAGTTCGGTGGATGGAACCGCTTCTTTAACGGATACCTCGACTTAATCTCCCTTTGGTTCCTGTCGAAGTTCGGCGTAAAACCCATGCACTTCTTCGGTCTGCTAGGTTCGCTGATGTTTATCTTCGGCTTCATTGCCGTAACTATTGTAGGAGCCAACAAACTATTTTATATGTATCAGGACGTGCCGCACCGGCTGGTGACCGATTCCCCCTACTTCTACTTGGCGCTCACCTCCATGATTATCGGCACGCAGTTGTTTCTGGCAGGCTTCTTAGGCGAGCTCATCTCGCGGAATGCTCCCGAACGCAACAATTACCTCATAGAAGAGAAACTTTAATAGACTAGTGATTATAGTATGAAAATTATCATTCGATTCTTTCTGATTCTGCTCGTTGCCTGCGCTGCCATAGGCTTCGGCACCTCGTGCTCCGACGACAATAATTGTTCCCTTGCCGGACGCGCCATGATGAACTGTGAATTCTACCACATCAATCCCAACGGAAACAAGCTAGAGAAAGATACCCTCGACTCACTCACTGTCACCGCCCTTGGCACCGACTCCATTCTTATCGGGAAAACAGTGATCAACGGCATGAAGAGAGTGCACAGCATCTCCTTGCCCCTTCGCTACAGCCACGACTCCACGGTGCTGGTGTTCCACTATGACTTCAAACGTAGGCCTGCATACACCGACACACTTTACGTGCAACAAAAGAATACCCCCTATTTCCAATCCATGGAGTGCGGCTACAGCATGAAACAACTCATCCAGAAGACCAGCATCAGGAAAGGAAAAATAAAAGGAGAGACACGAATGGACTCAATCAAAATAACCAATGCTAATGCCAATATCAATGAGACACAAAATCTTCAGATATTTTTCCGCTACCGCGATCGTATTATCAATTAGCTTCCTGTTTCTCTTCTCTATCGTCCTTCCGTGTGTGGCACAGCAGCCTTCGCGCCCTACGCAGATACCGAAAAGAGACCAAAAGAAGAATAAGAAAGAGGAAGTCAAGCCCGATACGATTCCGCTCTTCAACGGAGCGTATGTGGGCGTTGATGTATTCGGAGTAGGCAGCAACTTCTTCGGAAGCGACTTCCTGAGTTCGGAAGTCAGCTTGGTGGCTAACCTGAAAAACAAATTCCTCCCTACAGTGGAACTAGGCTATGGATCTACCGATACATGGAACGAAACCGGCATTCATTACAAAAGCAGCGCCCCTTACTTTCGCATCGGCATCGACTATAACACCATGGCCAAGAAGAAAAACAGTTACCTCTTTGTCGGTGTACGTTATGGCATGAGCAGTTTTAAATACGACATCCATAACCTCCCTGCCGACGACCCCATCTGGGGCGATGCTATCCCTAACCCCAGCTTTGGGGACGAAGTATGGGGCAACGAGAGCGTTCCGTTCGACCACCGCGGGCTAAAGTGCACCATGCAATGGTTCGAACTCGTAGCAGGCGTAAAGGTGCAAGTGTTTAAAAGCTTCAGCATGGGCTGGGCTATACGGATGAAATACAAGCTCTCGGCCTCGATGAACGAACATGCCGATCCGTGGTACGTACCGGGATTTGGCAAGTATCAGTCCAACACCATCGGCGTCACCTACTCCCTGATTTACCAACTACCTTTTAAAACAAAATGACAGGAGCAGAAATTTGGCTGATTGCCATCGGCTTAGCAATGGATTGCTTTGCGGTATCCATTGCTAGCGGCATTCTATTAAAACGCATGCAATGGCGTCCTATCCTTGTTATGGCGTTTTTCTTCGGACTGTTTCAGGCGCTGATGCCGCTGATTGGCTGGCTCTGTGCCAGCGCCTTCAGCCACCTGATAGAAGACTTCGACCATTGGATAGCCTTTGCCATCCTCGCCTTTTTGGGCGGACGGATGATGGTAGAATCGTTCAAAGAAGACGAGCAACGAAAAGTATTCAACCCCACCAGCCTCAAAGTTGTTTTCACACTCGCCATCGCTACCAGCATCGACGCGCTTGCCGTGGGCATTTCTTTTGCTTTTCTAGGTGTCAAAGAAATACGGGACATCTGCTCCCCCATCGCTATCATCGGATTCGTATCGTTCGCCTTGTCCGTCTTCGGGCTACTGCTCGGCATTAAGTGTCAGAACAACGGAACGCGCAACCTACATGCCGAACGATGGGGAGGCATTATCTTAATTGGAATCGGAATAAAAATATTGATTGAACATCTCTTATTTCACTAATTGCCATGGACAAAAGAACAAAAAGAAGTTTTATAGGGCTTGTAGTGCTACTGCTAGCCACGGTCTGGATATTGGCACGCCGTAACGAAGTGCCTTACAATAGTATCAACGGATTGGTGTTCGGCACCGTCTACAACATCACCTATCAGTACGACGGCAACCTGAAACCCGATATAGAAGCCGAGCTCAAGAAGTTCGACGGCTCACTTTCACCATTCAACGATTCTTCAGTGATTAGCCGCATCAACCGCAATGAAGTGTTACTGACCGACAGCTTCTTCCGGAAATGCTTCTACCGATCCATGGAACTATCCAAAGAAACAAAAGGGGCTTTCGACATCACCATCGCCCCGCTTGCTAATGCTTGGGGCTTTGGATTCAAGAAAGGTGCTTTCCCCGACTCATTGATGATAGACAGCCTACTGCAAATCACCGGTTACAAAAAGGTGAAGCTAGTTGACGGAAAAATCATCAAACAAGATCCGCGCATCATGCTTAGCTGCAGCGCTGTGGCGAAGGGCTATTCGGTAGACGTTGTGGCGCGCCTGCTCGACAGCAAAGGCATCAAAAACTACTTGATAGACATTGGCGGAGAAATTGTAGCCAAAGGACTGAACCCTAAAAACAATCGCTGGCGCATCGGCATCAACAAACCGGTAGACGACTCGCTTTCTGTCAATCAAGAGATACAAACCATCCTCCAACTCACCGACGTCGGTCTTGCCACTTCGGGCAACTACCGTAACTATTACTACAAAGACGGAAAAAAATACGCCCACACCATTGACCCGCGTACGGGCTATCCGGTGCAACACAACATTCTTTCTTCCACCGTTGTAGCAGAAGATTGTATGACTGCCGACGCTCTTGCCACTGCCTTCATGGTGATGGGATTGGAAGAAGCGGAAGCCTTTGCCAACATCCACCCCACCATCGACGCTTGTTTTATCTATAGCGATGAGAAAGGGACACTCCAGCTATTCTATACGGAAGGGATGAAAAAGTATCTGGCAAAATAAGGGCATCGCCACTTTACGATTTGAGAAAGACAAAGTAAACTGCTGCTACCAGACAGGCAAAGGCTGCGAGATGATTCCAATGCAAGGCTTCCCCTTTGAAGAGTAACGTGGAAAACAGCGTAAAGATAATTAGTGTAATTACTTCTTGAACAATCTTCAGTTGCATCAGCGAAAACGGTCCTCCGTTTTCGCTGAACCCTAAGCGATTGGCGGGTACTTGTGCACAATATTCAAAAAGAGCTATTCCCCAAGAGAATAGAATAACGCCCAGCAAAGGCCAAGCAGTGATCGCTTTTGCTTCTTGCAGTTTAAGATGTCCGTACCAAGCAAACGTCATAAAGACATTGGATATCACTAGCAACGAAATAGAATAAATGCCATTCATCATAATCTATATTTTTTTTAATGTTCAATCTATCTTGTCAGGAAGCAAGTCTTCCTGCACATGCGTCATACTCCCCCACATACTATATCGGGCTTCGGGATTGAGGGCTTCCAACTGACGTAGGATGCCTTTCATCTCGCTTCGGCTCGACTGCGATTCATAAGGACAGTTCTTCACCTGCTTCCGATATCCCCGCAAGGCAGCCAGTTCTATCAGGTCCGATTCGTGTACCAGGCACATCGGACGGATAAGGGTCATGGCGAACTTGAACATCACCAACCGTGGCGGCATGGTGCTGAAAGAGCCTTGATAAGTGAGATTCATCAACAGCGTTTCGAGGATATCGTCCATATGGTGTCCCAAAGCTATTTTGTTGCATCCTTGCTCCTTGGCTACCGCAAACAAAGCTTTTCTACGAGTCCAGGAGCACAAAAAACAAGGCGACTTTCGAGTATCGGTTGTGGGGTCAAAAGAAGTTTCATAAACCACCAGCGGCACTCCGAAACTTTCGGCATGAGCGCGCAAATAATCCAGATTGCTCTGATAAGGGATGTTCTTCATTACTACATGAGCCGCCACTACCGAGAAACGGGGTTTGAAGATGCGCGCACGCTTACCCAATAACTCTATCAAGGCAAGAGAATCTTTTCCGCCCGAAAGACCGATCAAGATTCTATCCCCCTCTTCTATCAGCTGGTACTCCACCACTCCTTTACTAAACCGCCGTTCAATGCGACGAATTGTTTTCTCTTCTTCTGTAAACTGTGCCATATATTCAAAATCGGGTGCAAAAGTAAGCGAAAAGAATGATTTATAGAAGAATTAACATAATAGAATAACAGAAAAAAGAATAATTCCCAATTAATTTGTACTTTTGAACTTCACTAAAAAGCATATGAAGATAAAACCGTTTCTAATCTTACTTATCAGCTTCTTCTTTGTAGCAGACATCTCTGCACAAACGCTAGAACAAGCGCAGAAATTCTATGCCAGCGAACAATATGACAAGGCTAAACCAGTTTTTCGTAACTACGTCAAATCGCAACCGGCTAACGGAAATTATAATTTATGGTACGGTGTGTGCTGCCTCAAAACGCAACAAGCCTCCGAAGCGCTCAAGTATCTCGAAACAGCCGTTAAGAAGCGCGTTCCGAGCGGACAACTCTATTTAGCACAAGCGTACAACAATCTTTACAGGTTTGAAGACGCCATCGGCTGTTATGAAGAGTACATCGCTGCATTGGCTAAGCGGAAGCAACCCACCGAAGAAGTGGAGAAGCTACTGGATAAATGCAAAAACGACTTCCGCATGCTGAAAGGCGTGGAAGAAGTTTGCGTAGTAGATAGTTTTGTGGTGAACAAAGCCGACTTTCTGGATGCTTATAAAATAAGCGAAGAGTCCGGCAAGCTTTATTCATTCAACAACTACTTCCAGACAGAAGGCAACCACCCCGGCACCGTTTACCAAACAGAAATAGGCAACAAGGTTTACTTCAGTCAAAAGGGCAATAATCAGCATCTTGACATCTTCTCGCAAACCAAGTTGATGAACGAATGGAGCAAAGAAGCACCGCTTCCTCGCAGCATCAACGCTTCGGGCAACACGAACTACCCCTTCATGCTCACCGATGGCGTAACATTGTATTATGCTTCCGATGGAGAAGGTTCAATAGGGGGATATGACATCTTCGTGACCCGCTACAACACCAATACAGACAGCTACCTGACTCCCGAAAATGCAGGTATGCCTTTCAACTCGCCTGCCAACGACTATATGTACGTTATCGACGAGTTCAACAACCTAGGTTGGTTTGCTTCCGACCGTTATCAACCCGAAGGGAAAGTGTGCATCTACGTCTTCATCCCCAACAGTTCGAAACAAACCTACGATTATGAATCAATGCCGAACGAACAGATAGTGCATCTGGCACAACTACGTTCGGTGGAAGCTACATGGAAAAACAAGAAAGAAGTGACCGATGCCCTTCAACGATTAAAAGGAGTCATCTATCATCAACCGCAAGACGTACAGTTTTCCGATTTTGATTTCATTATCGACGACCAATACACCTATCACTCGCTCAACGACTTCCGCTCTGCCTCCGCCAAAGATCAGTTTCGGAAATACCAGCAAACGGAAAAGTCCTTCCAACAACAAGCAGCCAAACTAGACGGGCTGCGAGAGAAGTACGCACAAAGCAGTAAAGAAGAAAAAGCTCAATTAACTCCCGCTATCCTTGATTTGGAGAAACGGGTAGAGCAAATGTCACAGGAACTGGATGCACTAGCCACCAACATTCGGAAAGCAGAAAAACAACCCGTGAAATAAGAAAAAACTATGGACATACTGATTATCGTTATCCTCGTTATCGCAGCTGTGATACTGTTCCTCATCGAACTATTTATTATCCCAGGTCTTAGCTGGGCAGGTATCTCTGCACTAATTTGCATTATTTATGCCAATGTGTATGCATTCTCCAACTTGGGCAATAGCGCGGGCTTCATCACCCTCGTTGTGTCGGCAGCTACTTGCGTCGGGGCACTCGTCTGGTTCATGCGTTCCAAGACGCTCGAAAAGCTAGCTTTGAAGAAAGACATCACCTCGAAGGTAGACAAGCAAGCTGAAGAAAGCATCAAAGTGGGCGACACGGGCTTTTGCACCACCCGCCTGGCATTGATAGGCTATGCCGAAATAGACGGCAAGATAGTAGAAGTAAAATCCATTGATGGCTTCTTGAACGAAAAAACACCCGTCGTCGTCAACCGCATTTATGACGGGACTATCCTGGTGGAAAAACTAAAATAACATAATACTCACTTAATCTCAAGACTGATTATGAATTTCGATCCTATGTATCTCACTATCTTCGTGATAGCGGCAGGAATTATTTTCCTGATTCTGTTCTTTCATTACGTACCGTTCTTCCTCTGGCTGTCGGCCAAGGTGTCGGGGGTAAACATCTCTCTGATTCAACTATTTTTGATGCGCATTCGTAATGTTCCGCCCTATATCATCGCCCCCGCCATGATTGAAGCTCACAAAGCGGGATTGCGCAACATCACCCGCGACGAATTAGAAGCGCATTTCTTGGCAGGCGGGCATGTAGAGAAAGTGGTGCATGCGCTAGTCTCTGCCTCCAAAGCAAACATCGAACTGTCGTTTCAAATGGCTACTGCCATCGACTTGGCGGGACGTGACGTTTTTCAAGCCGTGCAGATGTCCGTCAATCCCAAAGTGATAGACACACCTCCAGTGACTGCTGTAGCCAAAGACGGCATTCAGTTGATTGCCAAAGCCCGGGTAACCGTACGCGCCAGCATCAAGCAATTGGTGGGTGGTGCCGGAGAAGATACCATCTTGGCACGGGTAGGCGAAGGCATCGTTTCTTCTATCGGTTCATCCGTCAGCCACAAGTCCGTACTCGAAAATCCGGATTCTATTTCCAAGCTTGTCCTCCGCAAAGGGCTGGATGCCGGAACAGCGTTCGAAATTCTCTCCATTGATATTGCCGACATTGATATTGGCAAGAACATCGGTGCCGCTTTACAAATCGATCAGGCGAATGCCGACAAAAACATCGCCCAAGCTAAAGCCGAGGAACGTCGAGCCATGGCTGTAGCTTACGAGCAAGAGATGAAGGCCAAGGCGCAAGAAGCGCGTGCCAACGTGATTCAAGCGGAAGCTGAAGTACCGAAAGCTATGGCGGAAGCATTCCGCAGCGGTAACTTGGGTATAATGGATTATTATAAAATGAAAAACATCCAGGCCGACACTTCTATGCGCGAAAACATTGCGAAGCCATCAACCGGACTTTCGAACAAACCACTTAGCGAATAAGGGAATGAAAAAACATTTTGCTTCTTCAGAGCTCATCATCAATGAGGATGGCTCTGTCTTTCATTTACACATAAAGCCTGAACAGCTGGCTGATAAAGTTATATTAGTAGGCGACCCGGGTAGGGTCGCTTTAGTTGCCTCTCATTTCGAGAGTAAAGAATGCGAGATTGAAAGCCGCGAGTTTAAAACGATCACCGGAATGTATAAAGGGAAACGCATCACGGTCGTTTCAACAGGCATTGGCTGCGATAACATAGACATTGTGGTCAACGAATTGGATGCTTTGGCCAATATCGATTTCAACACACGAGAAGAGAAAGCAACACTTCGCTCGCTGGAATTAATACGTATCGGCACATGCGGCGGCTTGCAACCTTATACACCAGTAGGCACCTTCATCTGTTCGGAAAAATCCATTGGCTTTGACGGGCTGCTCAACTTCTATGCGGGACGCAATTCGATTTGCGATTTGGCTTTTGAGCGAGCACTGCTCAATCACTTGGGATGGTCCGGCAATATGTGCGCTCCAGCTCCTTATGTGATTGATGCCAATGCAGCGCTGATAGACCGCATCGCACAAAACGATATGGTACGTGGAGTAACGATTGCTGCCGGAGGATTTTTCGGACCTCAAGGACGCGAATTGCGCATCCCGCTAGCCGACCCTCAGCAGAACGAGAAGATAGAAAAGTTTGAATACTGCGGGTACAAGATAACCAATTTCGAAATGGAAAGTTCCGCTCTGGCAGGTTTGGGCAAATTGATGGGGCACAAAGCCATGACCGTTTGTATGGTCATTGCCAACCGCCTGATAAAGGAAGCCAACACCGGTTACAAAAACACCATCGACACCCTGATAAAGAACGTACTCGACCGAATTTAATGAATCAAGACACCATTTGCGCCATCGCCACTGCCCAGGGGGGAGCCATCGGAACCATCCGTGTCTCCGGTCCGGAAGCAGTAGCCATTACCAGCCAGCTATTCACACCTGCCCGGGCAGGGAAACGACTAACCGATCAACCACCCTATACCCTCACCTTCGGTCGCATCTGCAACGGTGAGGAAATTATAGATGAAGCGCTCGTCACCCTCTTTCGTGCTCCTCACTCTTATACGGGCGAAGACAGCACGGAGATTACCTGCCACGGATCGAGCTACATCCTCCAGCAAGTAATGCAAATGCTCATTCACAACGGTTGCCGGGTAGCACAACCGGGCGAATACACGCAGCGTGCCTTTCTCAATGGCAAGATGGACTTGAGTCAGGCAGAAGCCGTGGCAGACCTCATCGCCTCCTCATCGGCAGCTACCCATCGCCTTGCCATGAGTCAAATGCGCGGTGGTTTCAGCAAAGAGCTTACTAATCTGCGCGGACAACTCCTCCAGTTCACCTCAATGATTGAGCTGGAATTGGACTTCAGTGAAGAAGAGGTAGAGTTTGCCAGCCGAGAATCCCTTCGCAACCTTGCGGACGGCATCGAAAACGTCATTTCTCGTCTAGTGCTTTCGTTCAGCGTGGGCAATGCCATCAAGAATGGTGTACCCGTCGCCATCATCGGCGAAACAAACGCCGGCAAATCAACCTTGCTCAACGTTTTGCTCAACGAAGAAAGAGCCATCGTCAGCGACATTCATGGCACCACCCGCGATGTGATAGAAGATACCGTCAACTTAGGCGGCACCACCTTCCGTTTCATCGACACAGCCGGCATCCGTCAGACCAACGACACCATCGAAACTCTCGGCATCGAACGCACCTTTCAGAAGCTCGACCAAGCCGAAATCGTGCTATGGATGCTCGATGCAGCCGATGCCCCTTCCCAGATAGCCCAACTGTCGGCGCAGATTCTGCCTCACTGCACTGGGAAGCATCTTTTCCTCCTCTTTAACAAAGCGGATTTAGTAGAAGCATCCCAACGCGTCCTCCCCTCCCCTCTGCTTCCTGACTACCCCGACTTCCCTACCGGACACGTACAAGCACTCTTCATCTCTGCCAAACAACGTTTGCACACCGATGTCTTGCAACAGTTACTCCTTGCAGCAGCCCATTTGCCTACTGTCACTCAGAACGACGTCATCGTCACTAATGTCCGCCATTACGAAGCGCTCACTCACGCCCTCGATGCGATTCATCGCGTTCAAGAAGGTCTCTCCACCCACATTTCCGGAGATTTCCTTTCCCAAGACATTCGCGATTGCATCTTCCACCTCTCAGATATCGTCGGCGAAGTGACAAATGATATGGTGCTTAAGAATATATTTCAACACTTCTGCATCGG
>JAVVVS010000006.1:45161-66551 GCA_036652495.1 Bacteroides sp. | reverse complement strand
GGACGAGGCGGACCGGCAGTGGGAACGCTGACTCTCGGCAGAAGATGGTTGCTCTATCGGCAGAAGATTCACTATCTCCCGTCAGAGGATTGCTTAGATCTCGGCAGAAGATTCTCGAGGATTCAGATGAATTTATAGAGCCGGTTGCCCCCGAATGGTGAAGATAGCGGGAAATTCAGTAATGATTAAACTCGAATGATGCAAATAGAATAACAATCATTTCTGCCAGAAGCAGCCAATGTGGAATATTAGCAATTCGGGATAGGAACGGAAGGGCAGATAGGCTCGTAAGTCTCAACTTTTTCGTAACTTTGCGCGGTTGATTTAAAACGTAAAGGACGAAGAATGGATTTTAGGTATGATGTAATTATTATAGGTGGCGGGCACGCAGGCTGCGAAGCAGCAACAGCGGCAGCTAACTTGGGCTCTAAAACTTGTCTCATCACGATGGATATGAACAAAGTGGGGCAGATGAGTTGCAACCCTGCCGTTGGAGGAATTGCCAAAGGACAAATAGTGCGCGAAATGGATGCGCTGGGCGGACAAATGGGACTTATCACCGACCAGACGGCCATCCAATTCCGCCTGCTTAACCGCTCGAAAGGTCCTGCCATGTGGAGTCCGCGGGCACAATGCGACCGCAATAAATTCAGTACCGCTTGGCGGGAGGTATTAGAAAACACACCGAACCTGCACATCTGGCAAGATACCGTCAAAGAGATTATCGTTGAAAATGGCGAAATAGTAGGTTTGAAAACTTGCTGGGACGTCATCTTCCGCGCCAAATGCGTGGTGCTGACGGCCGGCACTTTCCTCAACGGACTGATGCACGTGGGGAAGACAAAACTGCCCGGCGGACGTATGGCAGAACCGGCTTCCTATCAACTGACCGAATCCATCGCACAACACGGTGTGAGCTACGGTCGGATGAAAACGGGAACACCTGTACGCATTGACGGACGAAGCGTGCACTACGACCTGATGGAACCACAAGAGGGCGAAAACGACTTCCACCACTTTTCGTTTATGAATACTGGCACGCGCCCGCTCCAACAGTTGCAATGCTGGACCTGCTATACCAACGAAGAGGTGCACCGCATTCTGCGCGAAGGACTGCCCGATTCGCCCCTTTTCAACGGTCAAATACAAAGCATCGGACCACGTTATTGCCCCAGCATCGAAACAAAGATAGTCACCTTCCCCGACAAAGAGCAACACCAGTTGTTTTTAGAACCGGAAGGAGAAACCACCCAAGAGTTCTACCTCAACGGCTTCTCTTCCTCGCTGCCTTTGGACATACAACTCAAAGCACTAAAAAACGTGCCTGCCTTCAAAGACTTGGTGGTATACCGCCCGGGATATGCCATCGAGTATGACTTCTTCGACCCGACCCAACTAAAGCATACGCTGGAATCGAAAATAATTAAAAATCTATTCTTTGCCGGACAAGTGAACGGCACCACCGGATACGAAGAAGCCGGCGGGCAAGGACTGATAGCCGGCATCAACGCACACCTCAATTGCCACGGAGGCGAACCTTTTACATTGGCAAGAGACGAAGCCTATATCGGCGTATTGATTGATGACCTAGTGACAAAAGGAGTAGACGAACCGTACCGCATGTTTACTTCCCGTGCCGAATATCGAATTCTGCTGCGCATGGATGATGCCGACATGCGCCTTACAGAAAAAGGATACCAGCTGGGATTGGTAAAAAAGGAACGCGAAGAATTACTGAAGAAGAAACGCGAAGACGTAGAACGCTTGATAGCTTTCAGCCGAAACTACTCCATTAAGGCAGCATTAATCAACCCTGCACTCGAAGTGCTGGGCACAACTCCTCTGCGGCAAGGTTGCAAACTGATTGACCTAATCAACCGTCCACAAATAAGCATCGAAGGAATAGCCAACCATCTTCCGGCACTAAAGCGCGAACTGGATACAATCATTGATCGCAAAGAAGAAATAGTAGAGGCTGCCGAAATACAAATCAAGTATCAAGGATACATCGAGCGGGAACGAATGATTGCCGACAAACTGGCACGCTTGGAAAGCATCAAGATAAAAGGAAGATTCGACTACGCCTCTATCCAAGCCCTCTCTACCGAAGCCCGGCAAAAGCTACTCAAGATAGACCCCGAAACAATAGCACAAGCCAGCCGAATCCCCGGTGTATCGCCAAGCGACATCAACGTGCTGCTAGTGCTTTCGGGGAGATAAAGCCTCCCGTTTCACGTGAAACAAAGCATTTAAGAAAACAAAATAAACCTATGATTATGAGCAAAGAAACGCTAATCAAAAGCATTCGGGAGATTCCCGATTTTCCCATCCCAGGTATCTTATTCTACGACGTAACTACGCTGTTCAAAGACGCTGCCTGCCTGCAGGAACTTTCGGACACCATGTACGAGATGTACAAAGACAAAGGCATCACCAAAGTGGTAGGCATCGAGTCTCGCGGTTTTATTATGGGTCCCGTTCTCGCTACCCGCCTGAATGCCGGTTTCATCACCATCCGCAAGCCGGGAAAACTGCCGGCCGAAACCATCAAGCAAAGCTACGACAAAGAGTACGGCACCGATACTGTAGAGATTCATAAGGATGCGCTGAACGAAAACGATATTGTGTTGCTGCACGACGATTTGCTTGCCACCGGCGGAACCATGAAAGCCGCCTGCGAATTAGTAAAGAAGCTGAAGCCGAAGAAAGTCTACGTCAACTTCATTATCGAACTCAAAGAGCTAAAAGGCAAGTCCGTCTTCGGAGAAGAGGTAGACGTGGAATCTGTATTAAGTTTATAAATAAATTCCTATATTTGCAGGGCGTAGTTATTACGCCCTTTTTTTATGGATACAAATCAAGAACTCATCACCAGCGACTACCTACGGGGCATTGTCATGAACCTCCCCGAAGGACCCGGCATCTACCAATACCTGAATGCCGAAGGGATAATCATCTACGTAGGAAAAGCAAAAAACCTCAAAAGAAGGGTTTACTCCTATTTCAGCAAAGAGCATGAACCGGGAAAGACACGGATGTTGGTGAGCAAGATAGCAGACATACGCTATATCGTGGTAAATACGGAAGAAGATGCACTGCTGCTCGAAAACAACTTGATCAAGAAATACAAGCCGCGCTACAATGTGTTACTGAAAGACGACAAGACCTACCCTTCTATCTGCGTTCAAAACGAGTACTTTCCACGCATATTCAAGACGCGCCGCATCATCCGCAACGGTTCGTCGTACTACGGACCCTACAGCCATGCGCCCTCAATGAATGCAGTGCTCGACCTCATCAAACATCTTTATCCGCTTCGTACGTGCCACCTGAACCTCTCACCGGAAAACATCCGTGCGGGAAAGTTCCAAGTCTGCCTCAAATACCACATCAAGAATTGTGCCGGTCCCTGCATCGGACAGCAATCGCAGGAAGAGTATCAAAAGAATATCGATGAAATCAAGGAAATACTGAAAGGGAATACGCAAGAAATAGAACGTACGCTCTTCTTGCAAATGCAGGAGTTGGCAGCAAAAATGAAGTTTGAAGAAGCACAAACAATTAAAGAAAAGTATACGCTGATAGAAAGCTATCGAGCTAAATCGGAAGTGGTGAGCGCCGTGCTTCACAACATCGACGTTTTTTCTATTGAAGAAGACGAAGGCGAACATTCGGCCTTCATCAATTACTTGCACATCACCAACGGAGCCATCAACCAGGCTTTCACCTTTGAGTACAAGAAAAAGCTCGCCGAAACGCCCGAAGAATTGCTTACGCTAGGCATCATCGAAATGCGCGAACGCTACAAAAGCCTTTCTCGCGAGATTATTGTTCCGTTTGAAATGGGAATAGAGCTAACAAACGTCGTTTTCACCGTGCCGCAACGGGGTGACAAGAAGAAACTGCTGGAACTGTCACAGCTCAACGTGAAGCAATACAAAGCCGACCGATTGAAACAAAGCGAAAAACTCAACCCCGAACAACGAAGCATCCGGCTTCTGAAAGAGATACAAACCGAACTCCACCTAAGCAAACTGCCGATGCACATAGAATGCTTCGACAACTCCAACATCCAAGGAACCGATGCCGTAGCCGCCTGCGTAGTCTTCAAAAAGGCGAAGCCATCGAAAGCCGACTACCGGAAGTATAACATCAAAACCGTAGAAGGTCCCGATGACTACGCTTCAATGAAAGAGGTGGCTTTTAGACGTTATCAACGCGCCATCGAAGAAAAGACTGCCCTACCCGACCTCATCATCACTGACGGTGGAAAGGGGCAAATGGAGGTAGTGCGGCAAGTAATGGAAGAACTCAACTTAACTATCCCTATTGCCGGACTTGCTAAAGACAAGAAGCACCGTACCTCCGAACTGCTCTTTGGATTTCCGCCCCAAACCATCGGGTTGAAATTGCACAGCCCGCTCTTTAAACTAATGGAGGAGCTGCAAGATGAAGTGCACCGCTTTGCCATCACCTTTCATCGCGACAAGCGCAGCAAGCGGCAAGTAGCTTCTGCCTTAGACGATCTGAAAGGCATCGGTGAAAAGACGAAAACAATCCTTTTAAAAGAGTTCAAAAGCGTGAAACGAATCAAAGCGGCTTCTCTGCAAGAGCTCTCTGACTTGATAGGCGAAGCCAAAGCAAAGATCATAAAAGAAGAACTAAACTAATCCAACTTTATGGCATACACAACCTACTCTTCTACTACCGACCGCCCTGTAATAATAAGCACATGGGTGGTCTCCATCTTGGTGATAGAGGCTATTCTGCTAGTGAATAATCTCTCTACTCAGCTTTTCATCACGCTATTCATGGGGGCGACCTACGTTTGCATTTACGGAAATCTGCCCTCCGAATACCGCATGAACGGAGCAACACTGACCATCGTTGCACCCTTCAAAAAGCATACCATCGCCTTGAAAGAAATAAAGCAAATCAGCCTTCTAAATAAAAAAGAACAAAGCGGAATAATCCGTACCTTTGGCAGCAGCGGTATCTTTGGACATTGGGGCTATTTCTACTCCCGCAGACTAGGTAAGATGCAAGCGTATGCCAAGCGAAACAATCCGTGGATTCTCATTACCCTGCAAGGGGGTAAACAGTATGTTATTGCACCAGACAACCTCGATTTATTTGAGGATTTAAAAGGGAAACTCCTTGTCAAGCACATTTAATTTCGTAGATTTGCATTCCCTAATCATCCAACTAAAAAACCATGAGAATAGTAATACAACGCGTCAGCCACGCCGCCGTCACCATCAACGGCCAATGCAAATCGGCTATCGGTGCAGGCATGCTGATACTCGTTGGCATTGAAGAGGCAGACGGCGCGGAAGACGTGCAATGGCTGTGCAAAAAGACCGTCAACCTGCGCATCTTTGACGACGAAGAAGGAGTGATGAACCGCTCTATTCTCGATGCAAAGGGCGAAATACTGGTTGTGAGCCAATTCACGCTACATGCTTCGGTGAAGAAAGGCAACCGCCCGTCGTACATCAAAGCAGCCCGTCCCGAACGTTCCATCCCCCTCTACGAACAATTTTGTTCTGAACTAAGCCTTGCTTTGGGCAAAGAGATTGGCACCGGAACCTTTGGTGCCGACATGAAAGTAGAGCTGCTCAACGACGGTCCGGTAACCATCTGTATGGACAGTAAAAACAAAGAATGATGACCTTAGAAGAAGCCCAGCAACAGGTTGACCAGTGGATTAAACAGTACGGAGTGCGCTACTTCAGCGAACTCACCAACATGACCATACTCACCGAGGAGGTGGGCGAACTGGCACGCGTGATGGCACGCAAATACGGCGACCAGTCGTTCAAAGAAGGAGAAAAAGACAATGTAGCCGATGAATTGACCGACATCTTATGGGTGTTGCTCTGTCTTGCCAACCAGACCGGCGTAGACCTCACGGAAGCCTTTGCCCGCAACCTTGAAAAGAAAACCCAACGAGATAACAAAAGACATATAAACAACCCCAAATTGAGTGAACATGGAAGAGAATGAAATCGAGAAAGACAAGTACACAGCCACCTTAGCAAAGTACAACACCGACCTGAACGACGCAGATGTGCAAGCACAGGCAGCAGCCATCATAGAGAAAAAAGTGCCCGAAAACAACACGCCGGAGGTGAAGAAATTCCTTTTCAGCTGCATCGACCTGACCACGCTGAACAGCACCGATAGCGATGAAAGCGTGATGAAATTCACTCAAAAGGTGAATCTGTTTGACAGCGAATATCCTGACTTGAAGAATGTAGCAGCCATCTGCGTGTATCCCAACTTTGCCGAAGTAGTGAAAGATACCCTCGAAGTAGACAGCGTGCAAATAGCCTGCGTTTCTGCCGGATTCCCCTCTTCTCAAACCTTCATCGAAGTAAAAATAGCAGAAACTGCGATGGCTATCATGGAGGGAGCGGATGAGATAGACATTGTGATCTCTATCGGCACCTTCCTGAGCGGAGACTACGAAACAATGTGCGACGAGATACTGGAGCTGAAAGATACTTGCAAAGAACACCACATGAAAGTGATTCTGGAAACGGGCGCTTTAAAGTCCGCTTCGAACATCAAGAAGGCTTCTATCTTGGCAATGTATGCCGGAGCCGATTTCATCAAGACCTCCACCGGAAAACAACAACCCGCTGCTACGCCCGAAGCAGCCTTCGTGATGTGCCAAGCAATCAAAGAATATTACGAAGAGACCGGAAACAAGATAGGGTTCAAACCTGCGGGAGGGCTTAACACTGTGAACGATGCACTGGTGTACTACAGTATCGTCAAAGAAGTGTTGGGCGAAGAATGGTTAAATAACACCTTGTTCCGCCTAGGTACGAGCCGCCTAGCCAACTTGTTATTGTCCGACATCAAAGGCGAAGAAATTAAGTTCTTCTAATAAAGAAAGAAAAAAAGGCGCAGTAGACATAAATTGCTCCGCCTATATATATCACAAAGTCGCACAGCATCCCACGGAAATTCTCCAGGTTATGCACTGTGCGACTTTGTGGTTTATGTTGTTGAAACTGAATTATAATTTTCTATCTACTACATAGCCTAGGTAGACTTCCAAAGATTGGCTAATCTCGGAAACAGGAAAAGAACGAAGCATCATCATTGCCTTGGCTTTATAATCGTCCATCACACAGAAGGCATATTCAATGCCTCCTTCTTGCTTGGTGAATGCAATGATACGGGCTATTTCGTCCGCTGTAGCCGTGCCTTGTTTTATTTTGAAAGCTATTTCTTTGACCCAAGCCTCCGAAGTTTTATTGAGCACATGCAAAACAGGCAGGGTTAACTTTCCCTCGAGCATATCGTTTCCGGTTGGCTTTCCGATATCTCCGTCTTCAAAATAATCGAAAATATCATCTTTTATCTGAAAGCAAATGCCAATGTATTCGCCCAATAAACGCGCATGCTCCACCCCATCGTCATCCGTCCCAGCAGAAAGTGCCGCAGCTTTAGTACAAGCAGCAAAGAGTGCTGCAGTCTTTTTACGAATGACATTAAAGTAAACGGATTCTGAGAACTGCGGATTGGCAACGTTGGAAAGCTGTAGTAATTCGCCCTCAGCTAAATCTTGCCCGAGGGCAGAAATCACCTGAATGATGGCGTGACTCCGTGTCATTCCGGCATAAACTAAACTCGTAGCAAGCAAGAAATCGCCCACGAGTACTGCCGCTTTATTATTAAAGATAGCATTGACCGAGAGCTGTCCGCGACGTTGTGTACTTTCGTCTACTACATCATCGTGCACCAAACTTGCCGTATGGAGTAATTCTAAGGAAACTGCCGTGCAAAGTGTTTCCACCTTCACTGCTCCATAAAGCCGGGCTATAAGCAGCACCAAGATAGGGCGCATCATTTTCCCGTTCCTTTGCCGGATATGAGAAATAGCCTCATTCAGTAAAGGATTGGAGCTAGAAAGAGAACGATCAAAAAGCTTTTTGAAGTCTTCCAGTTCTGTAAGTATGGGGAAATTAATAAGCGAGAAACTGTCCATCGGAACTCTATTTGAGTACAAAAGTAATAATAAATCGGTTAATACCGTATTTTTTTGTACTTTTACCATGAAAAAACAAGTAAATATGAATCAAAGTCACAAACTATTCCTTTTAGATGCTTATGCACTGATATATCGGGCTTATTACGCCTTTATTAAAAACCCGCGCATCAATTCTAAAGGATTAAACACTTCCGCTGTTCTGGGCTTCGTCAACACACTCGAAGAGTTGCTAAGAAAAGAGAATCCCACACATATCGGCGTTGCATTCGACCCCGCCGGCCCCACCTTCCGTCATGAGGCCTATGAGCTATATAAAGCGCAACGGGAAGAAACGCCCGAAGCTATCCGTCTGTCAGTACCTATTATAAAGGAAATCATTCGTGCCTACCACATTCCAATACTCGAAGTAGCGGGTTATGAAGCCGACGATGTGATTGGAACACTTGCTACAGTAGCAGGAAGTCAAGGCATCACTACCTATATGATGACTCCGGATAAAGACTATGGGCAATTGGTCAGCGATCATGTTTTTATGTACAGACCCAAATACGGTGACAAAGAATTTGAAGTGTTAGGCGTAGAGGAAGTCAAGGCAAAGTTCGACATACAGTCTCCCGCCCAAGTCATCGACATGCTCGGACTGATGGGCGATGCTTCAGACAACATCCCCGGCTGCCCCGGCGTAGGAGAGAAAACCGCACAGAAACTTATTGCACAATTTGGCAGCATCGAAAATCTGCTGGCACATACCGACCAGCTCAAAGGCGCCCTCAAAACCAAAGTAGAGGCGAACCGGGAAATGATTACTTTCTCTAAATTTCTCGCTACCATCAAGACCGACGTTCCCATCGCCTTCGACATGGATGCACTGGTACGTGAAACTTCGGACGAAGCTGCCTTGCGAAAAATATTCGAAGAGATGGAGTTCCACACGCTCATGGAACGAATCTTTAAAAGAGAGAACGCTTCTCTCCCCACCCCTCCCCCAGACGATTCTGCCGCCGGTCCTCTTTTTGCACAGAGTAATGCTCCCCTCCAAGGCGATTTGTTTGCAGAAAATCCGGCCAACGGGCAAGGAGTAGAGAAAAAAACGAATCTAGAGACGTTAGAAACTTCCATCGCGACATACCAACTCATTGATACAGTTGAAAAAAGGAGCCAAATCATTCAAAAGTTAATTACATCTGAAATTCTCTCGTTAGATACGGAAACCACGGGTACCGACCCAATGAGTGCCGAACTAGTGGGTATGAGCTTCTCTATCACCGAAAATGAAGCCTATTATGTTCCCGTGCCCGCCGATCGGAAAGAAGCCTTAAAAATAGTGAACGAGTTCCGCCCACTCTTCGAAAACGAGCTATCCTTGAAAATTGGACAAAACATCAAGTACGATATGCTCGTTCTTCAAAACATGGGGATAGAAGTAAAAGGACCTATTTTTGATACCATGGTTGCACACTATGTGCTTCAACCCGAATTGCGACACAATATGGACTACTTGGCAGAAATCTATCTCCACTACCAGACGGTTCACATAGATGAACTGATTGGTGCACGCGGGAAAAATCAGAAGAGCATGCGCGACCTCGACCCACAAGAAGTCTACCGTTACGCTTGCGAAGATGCCGACGTAACACTGAAGCTGAAAAACATCCTCGAAAAAGAATTGAAAGAGAATGACGCAGAAAATTTGTTCTACAACGTCGAAATGCCGCTTATCCCAGTACTGGTGAATATAGAGAGTAATGGCATGCTGCTCGATACGGAAGCATTGAAACAATCGTCACTCCTCTTCACCGCCCAAATGGAAAACATCGAAAAAGAAATCTTTGCATTGGCAGGAGAAGAATTCAATATCGCCTCACCCAAGCAAGTAGGCGAAGTGCTGTTTAATAAACTAAAAATCGTTGATAAAGCTCGAAAGACGAAGACAGGGCAATACGTCACTTCGGAAGAAGTGCTTGAAAGTTTGCGCCACAAACATCTTGTGGTGGAAAAGATTCTGGAACATCGTGGACTAAAGAAATTGCTGGGCACTTACATTGATGCCCTGCCCTTACTCATTAACCCCCGAACGGGACGAGTGCACACTTCATTTAATCAGACCGTCACATCTACCGGACGACTCAGTTCGAGCAATCCCAATTTGCAGAATATCCCTATTCGCGACGAAAACGGAAAAGAAATACGCAAAGCCTTCATCCCCGACGAAGGCTGTCTCTTCTTCTCTGCCGACTACTCGCAAATAGAACTCCGCATCATGGCACACCTGAGCGAAGACAAAAATATGATTGACGCTTTCCTTAGCGGATATGACATCCATGCAGCTACAGCTGCCAAGATTTACAAAACCGAACTTAAAGAGGTGAACACCGACATGCGCCGCAAAGCCAAAACCGCCAACTTCGGCATCATCTACGGCATCTCGACCTTCGGACTTGCCGAACGAATGAACGTAGACCGCAAAGAAGCCAAGGAGCTTATCGACGGCTACTTTGAAACTTATCCACAGGTGAAAGTTTACATGGACAAAAGCATCGAAATAGCCCGCGAGAAAGGCTATGTAGAAACCATCTTCCATCGCAAACGCTTCCTTCCGGACATCAATTCGAGAAATGCCGTAGTGAGAGGCTATGCCGAACGAAATGCGATCAACGCTCCCATACAAGGGAGTGCAGCAGACATTATCAAGGTGGCTATGGCACGCATCTTTATACGTTTCAAGCAAGAAAACCTACAAGCTAAAATGATTCTTCAGGTGCACGATGAACTCAACTTCAGTGTACCCACCAATGAAAAAGAACGCGTAGAACACATCGTAATAGAAGAAATGGAGAAAGCCTATCCAATGCACGTTCCACTGAAAGCAGACTGCGGATGGGGCAAAAATTGGCTGGAAGCGCACTAATTTATCGAGGCAGGCTTAGCGATAACTTTATTTAACTTCATGCACAGAAAGCTATCAAAAGCTCTTACTTAAAACACTTATGATTCATTCTATATCCGGCAACCTGTCTGCCGGATATTTTTTGTTCATTTCAATAGTCAAAGTGAAAGCAAAAAGACAGGCAGCGAACTTACATAATGACAATCTTTTGTGGTGTTTTATAGTTTATATCCAAATAAAGCGTACCTTTGCACCCGGAAAAAACAAAGGTAGGTATTAAAAGGATAATTTAAACTTAAAAGATAGAATCATGAAAACAAAAGGATTTTTAAAAGCAGCCGTATTATCAGTCGTATTATTCATTAGCAGCGCAGCTGTTTCAGCACGCAGTTATGATGGAAATTTAATCTACAACTCGGTAGAAAAAGATGGCGTAATGGTAGGACAAACCGTCTACAAAATGGATAACGGTGCTTTAGCAAACTACATGAAGTACAACTACACGTACGATGACAAAAAACGCATGGAAAAAAGCGAAACTTTGAAATGGAACATCTCTGACAATAAATGGGAAAATGATCTTTGCATCACGTATGCTTATTCGGGAAAAAGCATCACGACCAATTATTACAAATGGAATACCAAAAGCAGCAGCTATGTACTCGTACCGGAAATGACCGTTACGATGGACAACACTAACATCTAAAAGCATCTGCACTTGCCTCAGTAACGGGCACGGATGACACTGGTTGTACGATTCTTAATTTTACTAGAATCAACGTAACTACTGTCATCCGTGCCCGTTTTTTGCTTATTTTTATTATTTCAATGCAGTTTATAAGCATCCGATAGAAAATGTGCTTGATTTTTCATACCTTTGCAACCAATTAATATAGAAAAGAAGTCTGAATGAGCCCATTAAACTTCACTCACATACTGACACAGGCAGTCGACGAGCTATCGGAAAGCGAGTCTTACAAAGGACTGTTTCATCAACACAAAGACGGCGAACCATTGCCCTCTGCGCGGGCGTTGTGTGACGTCATTGACTTGGCACGTTCCATCCTCTTCCCTGGTTATTACGGGAATTCTACTGTCAACAGCCGAACCATCAACTATCATATAGGAGTGAATATTGAAAAAATATTCGATTTGCTCTGTGAACAAATACTTGCCGGTCTCTGCTTCAGTGGCGACGAAAGTTATAACACTGGCACCGAACCGCTACGTGAAGAAGCAGCCCAACTAGCCGCTGAATTTATCAGCCGTCTCCCTGCCTTGCGCCGCGTACTTGCCACAGACGTAGAAGCTGCATACAACGGTGACCCGGCAGCAGAAAGCTTCGGCGAAGTTATCTTTTGTTATCCCGCTATCAAAGCCATCAGCAATTATCGCATCGCTCACGAACTAATGGAGCTGGGTGTACCGCTAATCCCCCGTATCATCACAGAAATGGCGCACAGTGAAACGGGCATCGACATCCATCCGGGCGCAAAGATAGGAAACCACTTCACCATCGACCATGGAACGGGCGTCGTGATTGGTGCCACCAGTATCATTGGCGACAACGTAAAACTTTATCAAGGGGTCACTCTTGGTGCCAAAAGCTTTCCTCTCGATGCAGAGGGGAAACCTATCAAAGGCATTCCACGCCATCCCATCTTGGAAGATAATGTCATCATTTATTCTAATGCCACTATATTGGGACGCATCACAATTGGTCAAGACGCCACCGTAGGTGGTAACATCTGGGTGACAGAAGATGTGCCTGAAGGAGCCAGAATAGTACAAACAAAAGCTAAAAAATAAATAGTAAACAAACACCTATGAGTGAACAATTTGAAATGATTGCCAAAACCTTCCAAGGGCTGGAAGAAGTACTGGCAGAGGAACTGACTGATCTAGGCGCCAACGACATACAAATAGGTCGGAGAATGGTTGCCTTCAGCGGAGACAAAGAAATGATGTACAAAGCTAATTTCTGCCTGCGTACTGCTATCCGCATTCTAAAACCCATCAAGCAATTCAATGCAAAGAATGCCGATGAGGTCTACGAGCAAATAAAAGCCATCGCTTGGGAAGAGATTCTGGATGTAAACAAAACGTTTGCAGTGGACGCCGTGGTGTTCAGCGAAGAATTCCGCCATTCCAAATTTGTTGCTTACAAGGTGAAGGATGCCATTGTGGATTACTTCCGCGACCTGAACGGCAAGCGCCCGTCTGTCCGCATCAACCGTCCGGACGTGCTGCTCAATATTCATATAGCTCAAACCACCTGTACCCTTTCACTCGACTCTTCGGGCGAATCTCTTCATCGCCGTGGTTATCGCCAGGAAGCAGTAGAAGCTCCTTTGAACGAAGTACTGGCTGCCGGCATGATTTTGATGACGGGCTGGAAAGGAGATTGCGACCTGATAGACCCCATGTGCGGTTCGGGCACCATCCCTATCGAAGCAGCACTGATAGCGCGCAACATTGCTCCAGGCGTATTTCGCAAAGAGTTTGCATTCGAGAAATGGGTGGACTTTGACCAAGAGATGTTCGACACCATCTACAACGACGATTCTCAAGAGCGCGAGTTTACTCATCGCATTTATGGCTACGACAACAGCCCTCAAGCCAATGAAATTGCCATACGCAATGTTAAAGCCGCTGGCGTATCTAAAGAAATCAGACTGAAGTTGCAGCCATTCCAGCAATTCGAACAGCCGGCAGAAAAGGCAATACTTATCACCAACCCACCTTATGGAGAACGTATCTCGACCAATGACTTGCTGGGATTGTATCAGATGATTGGCGAACGCCTGAAGCATGCCTTTATAGGAAACGATGCCTGGATTCTCTCCTATCGCGAAGAATGTTTTGACCAGATCGGACTAAAACCCAACCGAAGAATCCCGTTGTTCAACGGTGCCTTGGAGTGCGAATTCCGCAAATACCAACTATTCGACGGAAAGTACAAAGAGTATAAAAGCGACGAGAATTCCAAACAATTCGGATTCGGAGAGCAATAATATTTACGGGCACGGATGACACGGATGATACAGAAATTAAAAACTTAAACAGTTTGTTTCAGTGTAATTCGCGTAATTCGTGCCTAATCAAAGATGGTAACAACTATGAAACTAACCCTGAAAACGATGAGCACAAGAACAAAACGAAGCGTTTTACTGCTGTTGGCAGCGCTACAAACTTTATTCATCACCAACGTTATGGCACAAGAACAAAAAACACCGACCTTGGAAGACCTCATCCCCGGCGGTGAAACCTACCGCTTTGCCAAAAACCTTTACGGACTGCAATGGTGGGGCGATGTCTGCGTGAAACCTACCATTGACACTCTATTTACTGTACATCCCAAGACGGGCAAGGCAACCTTGCTAACTACACGCGAAACCGTCAACAAGGTTTTAGAAGCAAATCAGGCTGGGAAACTACCCCACTTTAGCAACGTCCAGTTTCCTTGGAAGGACAAAGAACAGATGCTTCTTACGCTGCCCGGGAAATACCTCACTTACGACCTCAAAAACCATAAAATCATCCACACGGTTGTCACTAAAAAGGGTGCTGCCAACAATGACTACTGCACCACTAACGGAAACGTGGCTTACACCGTGGGCAACAATCTTTATCTGAACGACCAAGCGCTGACCAACGAACCCGAAGGCATCGTCTGCGGACAGTCGGTTCATCGCAACGAATTCGGCATTAGCAAAGGAACCTTCTGGAGCCCGACAGGCAAACAACTCGCCTTCTACCGCATGGACGAGTCGATGGTGACTCAATATCCTTTGGTAGACATCACCTCTCGCATTGGAGAAGTGAACAACATTCGCTACCCGATGGCAGGAATGACTAGCCATAAAGTAGCGGTAGGCATCTATAACTTGGCAGCTCAAAAAACGGTTTACCTTCAGACAGGCGACCCCACCGACCGTTATTTCACCAACCTTAGCTGGGCACCGGACGAGAAAAGCCTCTACCTCATTGAGCTGAACCGCGACCAAAATCAGGCCCGTCTCTGTCAATACAACACGACTACCGGCGAACTCATCGCCACCCTCTTCGAAGAGTCACATCCTAAATATGTGGAACTCCACCATCCCATCGTTTTTCTGCCGTGGGACCCCACACAGTTCATCTATCAAAGTCTGCGGGACGGATTCAACCATCTATACTTATACAATACGCAAGGCAAACTGCTCAAACAGCTTACCTCCGGTGATTGGCTGGTGCAAGAATTTCTGGGCTTCGACTCGCAAAAGAAAGAGCTGATCATAGTCAGCACAGAGAACTCCCCCTTGCAATCGAACCTCTTCCGTGTGAATATGAAGAATGGCAAACGCAAGGCAATAGGTAGTGCCGATGGCGTGCACCGTGCGCTGCTTAGCACGTCGGGACAATACGTTATCGACAACTATTCCTCTCCCACCCTGCCTCGCAGCATCAACCTCATCGACACGCAGAATGGCAAAAGTATGAATTTGCTCACTGCAGCCAATCCATACAAAGACCTTTTGATGCCCAGCATCGAAACGGGCACAATCAAAGCTGCAGATGGCGTGACCGACCTTTATTATCGGTTGATAAAACCCGCCCATTTTGACCCGAACAAAAAATACCCTGCCATTGTGTACGTCTATGGCGGTCCGCACGCACAAATGGTGAATAATAGCTTTATGAACGGTGCTCGTGGATGGGACTTTTACATGGCAAACAAAGGCTATATTCTCTTTACGGTAGACAATCGCGGCAGCGAGAACCGCGGCAGCGAGTTTGAAAACGTCACCTTCCGCCACCTCGGCATCGAAGAAGGCAAAGACCAAGTGAAAGGTGCTGAATTCCTGCAAAGCCTCCCTTACGTAGATGCTAACCGCATCGGTGTGCACGGCTGGAGTTTTGGCGGACACATGACGACCGCCTTGCTACTCCGCTACCCAGACCTGTTTAAAGTAGGCGTAGCCGGAGGCCCCGTCATCGACTGGAGTTACTACGAAGTAATGTACGGCGAACGTTATATGGACACCCCGCAAACCAACCCCGAAGGTTACGAACAAACCAACCTGAAAAAACTAGCAGGAAATTTGAAAGGACATCTGCTACTAATCCACGATGACCACGACGACACGTGCGTGCCTCAGCACACCCTGTCGTTCTTGAAAGCCTGCGTGGATGCACGCACTTATCCCGATTTATTTATCTATCCCGGGCACAAACACAATGTGATGGGACGTGACCGGGTACATTTACATGAGAAGATTACTCGCTATTTTGAAGACAATTTATAAAAGAACATCCTTATGAAACTCTTATTAGTAGGTTCGGGCGGCCGTGAACACGCCTTAGCATGGAAAATAGCCCAAAGTCCCAAAGTGGAAAAACTATATATCGCTCCTGGTAACGCAGGCACTGCCTTGGTGGGTGAAAACGTAGACATCCAAGCCACAGACTTTGCCGCACTGCGGATATTTGCACTCGAAAGAGGTATTGACATGATTGTGGTCGGTCCCGAAGATCCACTGGTGCAAGGCATCTTCGACTTTTTTAAAGGCGACCTCACAACGAAGGAGATTGCCATCATCGGTCCGTCACAAAAAGGTGCACAACTCGAAGGAAGCAAGGAATTTGCCAAAGAATTCATGAACCGCTACGGCATCCCGACAGCCCGTTACCAGAGCGTCACGGCAGAAACGCTGGACAAAGGTCTCGCCTTTCTCGAAACCCTCAATGCTCCGTATGTGCTCAAGGCAGACGGACTCTGCGCCGGCAAAGGCGTCTTGATTCTTCCTACCCTTGAAGAGGCACAAACAGAACTCAAGGCGATGCTGAGCGGTATGTTCGGCGATGCTTCCACCACCGTGGTCATCGAGGAATTCCTTAGCGGTATCGAATGTTCCGTCTTTGTACTGACCGACAGCCAGCATTACAAAGTACTTCCCATCGCTAAAGATTACAAACGCATCGGTGAGGGAGACAAGGGGCTCAACACTGGTGGAATGGGCAGCATTAGCCCTGTGCCGTTTGCTAATGATATATTTATGCAGAAGGTTCGCAGTCGTATTATCGAACCCACTATCAAGGGATTGCAAGAAGAAGGAATCTTGTACAAAGGTTTCTTGTTCTTGGGACTGATCAACGTACAAGGCGAACCCATGGTAATCGAATATAACGTCCGCATGGGCGACCCCGAAACAGAAAGCGTGATGCTCCGCCTTCAGAGTGATCTGGTAGACCTCTTCGAAGGAGTGCACGACGTGAACCTCCACACCAAAACTATGATTCTAGATCCGCGTACCGTAGCTTGCGTGATGATGGTGAGTGGCGGCTATCCAGATGCTTACAAGAAAGGTTATCCTATCACTGGGTTCAACTTGGCAGAGATGACGGACAGCGTCCTCTTTCACGCTGGCACTACCCTCAAGGACGGACGCATCGTCACCAACGGCGGCCGTGTCATTGCCGTCTGCTCTTATGGAGAAACCAAAGCGGAAGCCTTAGAAAAGAGTTATAAAGTGGCAGACATGATTAGCTTCGACCACAAGAACTTCCGTCGGGACATTGGATTTGACTTGTAAATGAGAAATAGAAATCTGCAAACGTGGGTGACCTGCGGGCATTTCACCTTGCCCGCGGTCATCTTAATCGGTCTCATTGTCTGGGTGGTAACCTTTGACCTGCAGCCTGCGTTAGCACAGGAACAGAATAGCTATTTACTTTGGCAATGGATAGGCGAGCTGGGCATCCCCGCATGGCTTTCGCGCGCATTGAGCTTTGCACTTTACGCTATCATCGGCTACTTCCTCATCGAAATCAACAATACGTTTGCCATCATTCGCATGCGGGCTTCGGTTCAGACCTCGTTCTACTTCTTGCTCATCACCATTTGTTTGAGCTTGCATCAGCTATGCCCCGGCAACATTGCCGCATTGACGTTCTTGTTCGCCCTCTTCTTCCTATTCAAAAGCTATCAGCAAATAAAACCGGCAAGCTACCTCTTCCACTCGTTTACCTTTATCGGACTCGGAAGCCTGGCGTTTCCGCAGATGACCTTTCTCGTTCCTCTGTGGCTGATAGGGGCATGGAATTTTCAGTCACTGACTTTCCGCAGTCTATGTGCCGCAGTAATGGGATGGATGCTGCCTTACTGGATGCTGCTAGGATACGCGGTAGTGAACGAACAGATGAACGTTTTTGTAGCTCCCTTTATAGAATTGAGCACCTTCCAGCCCATTCATCATTGGGCGGACTTACCTACCTGGGTGTTGGTGACACTGGGTTTTCTGCTCATAGAGTTTATCGTGAGTGCAGCACACTACCTGATTACTGGCAACGAAGACAAGATTCGAACCCGCTCTTACCTGAACTTCTTAATTCTAGTGGGTAGCGGCATCTTCTTGTTCATCTTCTTGCAACCGGCACACAGTCTACCGTTGGTTTCGCTATTGCTCATCGTCATTAGTATCTTGATGGGCCATCTCTTTATACTAGCGAACAATCGACTGTCGAACGGGTTCTTTATTAGTACACTGCTCGCATTCATTTTCTTATTAGGTTTTAACTTATGGATTCTTTTATAAGCACCTTCCTACAACTGCTCATCGACTGGGGTTACCCAGGTTTGTTTCTTTCGGCTTTGCTGGCAGGCAGCGTGATTCCATTCAGCTCGGAGCTGGTGCTCATCACGCTGGTCAAGCTGGGGCTAGACCCCGTGCTCTGCGTGCTAGCCGCTGCAGTAGGAAATACTGCGGGCGGAATGACCTGCTACTATACAGGGCATCTGGGCAAGATGGATTGGATAGAAAAATATTTCAAGGTGAAACCAGAAAAACTGGAACGCATACAGCGCTTCCTTCATGGCAAAGGCGCTTTGATGGCTTTTTTTAGCTTCCTGCCCTTTATAGGCGAGGCTATCGCCATCGTGCTGGGACTAATGCGCAGCAATGTCTGGCTCACCACCGGCTCCATGTTCGTCGGAAAATTGTTACGTTACGTTGTAATGCTGCTGGCAATGCAGGGCGCACTTAATTTACTAAACTAAAACACTTATCTACTAATGAAACATATTCTTCTCTTCTTTGCACTTCTTATACTGACTGCCTGCAACGGCGGACAAAAGAAGGACGGGGCGGAAGCCAAGCCCACCCTGACCGTCACAATGGAAACACAACGATACTTCACCGAAGCCATCGCTGGCGACCGCTTCACCGTCTGCAGCATGGTACCCAAGGGCAGCAGCCCCGAAACTTATGATCCCACTCCCGAACAACTCGTCTCTCTGGGAGATAGTAAAGCATACCTCCGCATCGGATACATCGGCTTTGAACAGATTTGGATGGACCGGCTACTCGACAACACCCCTCACTTGCAAGTGTTTGACACGTCGAAAGGCATTGACCTCATCTTAGACACAAGCCATCAGCACACGGGACACTCGCACGAGAGCGGGTACGGCGTTGAGCCACACGTCTGGAGTTCTACCAAGAACGCCCTCATCCTTGCCCGGAACACTTACCAAGCGCTCTGCAAACTCGACAAGCAGAGTGAGCCATATTTTCTCGGTCGCTACGACAGCCTCACCCGCATCGTACAGCAAACGGACAGTCTCATCCGCGATATACTAGCAAAGCCGGGTACCGCGCACGCGTTCATGATTTATCACCCCGCCCTCTCTTACTTTGCACGCGACTACGGTTTGCATCAAATTTCTATCGAAGAGGGGGGCAAAGAACCATCGCCCTCACACCTGAAAGAACTTATCGACCTCTGCCGGAAGGAAAACGTGCGCGTCATCTTTGTACAACCCGAGTTTGACCGCAGGAACGCCGAAATCATCGCCGAGCAAACAGACACGCAGGTCGTACCCATCAATCCATTGAGCTACCACTGGCAGGAAGAGTTACTTAACGTTGCTAAAGCATTGGCAAAATGACGGAGTTCAACGATGAAAATGCTTTAATTACTGTAAAGGGATTGGCGGCGGGATACGACGGTCGCACAGTGCTGCACGACGTCGACCTGACCATTTACCAACGTGACTTCTTGGGCATCATCGGTCCTAACGGCGGCGGCAAGACTACGCTCATCAAGTGTATCCTCGGTCTGTTGCCACACAGCAATGGAAGCATCCATTACTACAGCGAGCAAAATGAGGTGCCGAACCTGACCATGGGCTATCTGCCGCAATACAATTCCATCGACCGGAAGTTCCCTATTTCCGTACAAGAGGTTGTTCTCTCCGGGTTGAGCTCTAAGAAATCACTCACCAGCCGCTTCACCGATGCGCACCGCTCCAAGGTGGCACGCGTCATCCACCGCATGGGACTCGAAGGACTCGAACGCCGCGCCATCGGCAGGTTAAGCGGCGGACAATTGCAGCGCACACTGTTGGGGCGCGCCATTGTTTCCGACCCAGCTCTTCTCTTGCTCGACGAGCCAAGCACATACATCGACAAACAGTTTGAAGCCCGACTGTACGAACTGCTGGCAGAAATCAACCGCGAATGCGCCATCATCCTAGTCAGCCACGACATAGGAACAGTGCTGCAACAGGTCAAATCCATCGCATGTGTCAACGAAACCCTCGACTATCATCCCGCTCCCACGGTGACGGGCGAATGGCTGGAGAAAAACTTTCACTGCCCCATCGAGTTGTTGGGTCACGGATCGCTGCCGCACCGCGTATTAGGCGAACATCATCATCACCCGGATTAGCTCAAAAAAAGACAGGTCTTTTGTTTTCTAGATTGCCCAATTACGCGTATCTTTGCTAACGAACATGCTACAAACTCTTTATCAGTATGAGATATTTAGACCCAAAAGCCGACCTCACCTTCAAATTGGTGTTCGGCGAACATCCTGACCTAGTGATCAGCCTGCTCAACGCTCTGCTTCCGCTCAGCGAGAAAGAGGAAATCACACAAATAGAATACCTGCCCGCAGAGATGGTACCCGAAAACCCTTTGCGTAAGAACAGCATCGTCGATGTGCGTTGCAAAGACAAGCAGGGGCGACAGTTCTTGGTAGAGATGCAAATGGTTTGGTCACCCGAATTCAAACAACGGGTGCTCTTCAACGCATCCAAAGCTTACGTACGCCAGATAAGCGCCACCAAACGCTACGAACTCTTGCAGCCCGTCTACTCGCTCAACCTGGTCAATGACACATTCGAACCCGACCTCAAAGGTTTCTACCACCACTACAAACTCATCCACATGGAGCACTCGGATCGCATCATCGAGGGCTTGCAACTCATCTTCGTCGAATTGCCCAAATTCAACCCGCACACGTACAGCGAGAAGAAAATGCAGGTGCTCTGGCTGCGTTACCTCACGGAGATAGACGAGAAGACCCGCCAAGTGTCCAAGGAACTGCTGGACAATCCACAGGTGAGCCAAGCGATTGAAATCGTGCGCGAATCTGCCTTCACCGAAGCCCAATTGCTGGGATACGAGGACTTCTGGGACGCCATCCGTGTGGAAAAAGCCTTTATAGAAGGTTC
>JAVVVS010000006.1:0-45061 GCA_036652495.1 Bacteroides sp. | reverse complement strand
AAGGATTAGCAAAAGGATTAGCAAAAGGATTAGCAAAAGGCAAGGAGATTGGAAAAGCCGAAGGATTGGCCGAAGGAAAAGCTGAAGAGCGCTACGCCATCGCAGTGAACTTGAAAAAACAAGGCTTAGACATCAACCTCATCCAGCAATGCACCGGGCTCACTACCGAAGAGATCGCCTCCTTGTAAACGGCGGACTCTGCTAACGGTTTGTAACCTCTATCTGGAGCCAGGTGTACCCTGCAAATGCTTTGCAGGGTACACTTTATTTATACAATAAAAGGAAACACCCTCGTCAACAACGTTAATTATTCCCCCTTCTTTCGCCTATCTTCGGGCATTTTATTACCTTTGCCCCCACGCCCACGCGTTATTGATAAAAGAACCATCGTAAATATGAAGCTGTACAAAACCGTAAACAACCTCACCGGTTGGATTACCTTCCTCATTGCTGCAACGGTCTATTGCCTCACAATAGAGCCAACCGCAAGTTTCTGGGACTGTCCCGAGTTCATCACCACTGGCTACAAGCTGGAAGTGGGGCATCCCCCCGGCGCGCCTTTCTTCATGCTCACCGCCAATCTCTTCTCGCAATTCGCCTCCGATGCCACCACTGTAGCAAAGATGGTGAACTATATGAGTGCCCTCATGAGCGGCGCCTGCATCCTCTTCCTCTTCTGGAGCATCACTCACTTGGTGCGCAAACTGGTGGTGACCGACCGCGAGCACATCACCACTGCCCAGCTCATTACTATCATGGGCTCGGGAGTCGTGGGCGCGCTGATTTATACCTTCAGCGACACCTTCTGGTTCTCCGCTGTAGAGGGCGAAGTGTACGCCTTCTCTTCGCTCTTCACCGCACTCGTTTTCTGGCTGATACTCAAATGGGAGGATGTAGCGGACGAACCGCACTCTGACCGCTGGATTATCCTCATCGCTTACCTCACGGGGCTGAGCATCGGGGTGCATCTGCTCAACCTGCTTTGTCTGCCCGCCATCGTGCTGGTGTACTATTATAAAAAGAATCCCCACGCCACAGCAAAAGGCTCGCTTCTCGCTCTGGCAGGATCCGCCGTGCTCGTGGCAGCCGTGCTCTACGGCATCGTGCCCGGCGTTGTCAAGGTAGGCGGATGGTTCGAACTGTTCTTCGTCAACTCCCTAGGAATGGCGTTCAACACGGGCGTCATCGTCTACATCGTCTTCCTCACCGCTGCTATCCTTTGGGGTGTGTACGAAAGCTACATCCAGGTCAGCCGGTTACGGATGAATCTCTCCTTCCTTGCTACCATCGCCCTGCTGGGCATCCCCTTCTACGGACACGGCACCAGCAGCATCGTCATCGGTATCGTAGTGCTGAGCGCACTGGCGCTTTATCTCTTTGCCAAACTTGACAAGAAATACCAGATATCCGCCCGCACCCTCAACACGGCGCTGCTCTGTACCATGCTCATCATGGTAGGCTATTCGTCTTACGCTCTCATCGTCATCCGTTCCACCGCCAACACGCCGATGGACCAGAACTCACCCGAAGACATCTTTACCTTGGGCGAATACTTGGGACGCGAACAGTACGGATCCACCCCCTTGTTCTACGGACCCGCCTACTCGTCGGAAGTAGCTCTAGACGTGGTGGACAACACTTGTATTCCGCATGAGACGAGCTCTACCACCAAATACGTGCGCAAGCAAAAGACTACTCCCCAAGAAAAGGACACCTACATCGAACTGCCCGGACGAGTAGAATACGGCTATGCACAGAACATGGTCTTCCCCCGCATGTATAGCAAGGCACACACCGCCCAATACAAAGCCTGGCAAGACATCAAAGGCAATGATGTGCCCTACGACCGTTGCGGTGAACCCATCCTAGTGAACATCCCCACCCAGTGGGAAAACATCCAGTTCTTCTTTTCTTACCAACTCAATTTCATGTACTGGCGCTACTTCATGTGGAACTTCGCTGGAAGGCAGAATGACATCCAAGGTAGCGGAGAGATAGAAAACGGCAACTGGGTGACCGGCATCCCCTTCATCGACAATCTGCTGGTAGGCAATCAGCAGTTGCTGCCCAAGGAATTGGCACAGAACAAAGGGCACAACGTTTTTTTCTGCTTGCCGCTCTTGTTGGGACTCATCGGGCTTTTCTGGCAAGCCTACCGCGGACAGCGGGGCATCCAGCAGTTCTGGGTCGTCTTCTTCCTCTTTTTCATGACGGGCATCGCTATCGTACTCTACCTCAACCAAACACCGAGCCAGCCGCGTGAACGTGACTACGCCTACGCCGGTTCGTTCTACGCCTTCGCCATATGGACAGGCATGGGCGTGGCAGGGCTCATCGAGTTCCTCCGCCGGCGCATCAAGATGAAAGATACCGTACTAGCCGCTGCCGTAGCCGCCCTCTGCATCCTCGTCCCTGTGCAAATGGCAGGACAGACGTGGGATGACCACGATCGCTCCGACCGGTACATGGCTCGCGATTTCGGACAAAACTACCTCTCTTCCTTGCAGGAAAAAGGCCATCCTATCATCTATACCAACGGAGATAATGACACCTTCCCGCTGTGGTACAATCAAGACACCGAAGGCTTCCGCACCGATGCACGCACCTGCAACCTGAGCTATCTGCAAACCGATTGGTACATCGACCAGATGAAACGTCCCGCCTACCATTCGCCCGCCCTGCCTATCACGTGGAGCCGTGCGGAATATGCCGAAGGCGCCAACGAATACGTTCCCGTCCGCCCCGAAATCAAACAGCAGATAAACGCCCTTTACGCCGAAGCCGACAGCGGGTCGCTCAATGACAAAGAAAACATCCGCGCACAATTCGGCGAGAACCCTTACGAGTTGAAGAACATCCTCAAATACTGGGTGCGCTCCGACAAAGAAGGGCTGCGCGTTATCCCTACAGACAGCATCGTCATCAAGGTAGACAAAGAAGCCGTACGCCGATCGGGCATGAAGATACCCGCAGCCTTGGGCGACTCTATCCCCGACTACATGCACATCTCCCTCAAAGGCAAACGTGGCTTGTACAAAAGCGACTTGATGATGCTCGAAATGCTGGCAAATGCCAATTGGGAACGACCCATCTACATAGCCATCAGCGTAGGTATAGAGAATCAACTGGGCATGAGCAACCACTTCATTCAAGAAGGGCTCGCCTACCGCTTTACCCCCTTTGATACGGAAAAGCTCGACAGCAAACTCGACTCCGAGAAGATGTACGACAATCTCATGCACAAGTTCAAGTTCGGCAACATGAACAAGCCGGGCATCTACATCGATGAAAACACCTTGCGAATGTGCTACTCGCACCGCCGCCTCTTCTCGCAACTCGCTGCACAACTGCTCAAAGAAGGCAAAAAAGCCAAAACCATCGAAGTGCTGAACTATGCGGAGAAAATGATTCCCGCTTTCAACGTGCCGTACGACTTCCAGAATGGTGCCTTCGAAATGGCAGAAACGTACTACCGCTTGGGACAGACGGCCAAAGCCGACAAGATTATGGACGACCTAGCCAACAAGTCGGTAGAATATATGCTCTGGTACCTCAGCCTGACAGATCAACAACTGGATATGTCCGGACAAGAGTTTGTGCGTCATTTCAACTTGCTCGACATTGAAGTCCGCACCATGGAGAAGTACAAGTCGAAACTATTCAACAACTATGGCAAACGGTTGGAGGAACTGTACAACGAATATGTAGTACGCACCAAAAAGTAAGTAGTAATAAGTGTTTATAGAGCAACCCCCGCGGTTCTTCCGCGCCCTTTACCCGCAGGCCATCTTCCGGATGAGTCCCCTTGAGAAAGCTGTTTATCTGACTTTCGACGACGGACCCATCCCGGAGGTGACCCCTTGGGTGCTCGCTTTACTGAAGAAACACGAAATCCATGCCACCTTCTTCTTGGTAGGCGACAACATCCGCAAACATCCCGAAATCTTCCGCCAACTCTTAGCAGCAGGACACCGCATCGGCAACCATACGTACAATCACATCCGCGGTTTTGAATACTCGGTGGAAGATTACCTCGACAACACCAATCTGGCAAACGAAACAATGGAGACCGACCTCTTCCGTCCGCCTCACGGGCACATGGGATTCAAACAGTATCATGCCTTGAAAGAACAGTACCAAATCATCATGTGGGATCTCGTGACGCGCGACTACAGCAAGCACCTGAGCGGCCAGCAAGTATTCGAAAACGTAGAGAAGTACGTCCGCAACGGTTCCATCATCACCTTTCACGATTCGTTAAAGTCATGGAATAACGGGAATCTTGCCTATGCGCTTCCCCTAACCATTGATTACTTAAAAGCTGAAGGATATGAATTTAAAGTCTTCCCCTAAAGAGTTTCCGGCAACCCCCGACCTCTCTCTCGCCATCAAAGCCGAAGCTCTGCGCCTCGGCTTTGATGCTTGCGGCATTGCCCCAGCCGATGCTGTAGACCAATCTACCGCCGCTGCCTTGCACCGCTGGCTGGCTTGCCACCACCAAGCCGACATGCACTACATGAATAATTACACCGACAAGCGCCTCGACCCACGTCTGCTGATGGAAGGCACACGCAGCATCGTCTGTGTCGCCCTCAACTACTATCCGCCGCAATTTCTTCCTGCCGACGCCTGCCAACTGGCATGGTACGCTTACGGCAAAGACTATCATGACCTCATGAAAGCCAAGCTTGCCACCTTGCAAGAGTTCATCGTCCGCCACTCTCCCACCCCCGTACAACAAAGCCGTACATTCTGTGACACGGCACCCGTACTCGAGCGTTATTGGGCTTGGCGTGCCGGTCTTGGCTGGATAGGAAAGAATACGCAACTCATCCTCCCCCACTCCGGCTCTTGCTTCTTTCTTGGCGAAGTCTTTATCGACACAGAAGTCAATGCCTACGACATGCCACAAGCCAACCGGTGCGGCAACTGCACCCGCTGCCTGCAAGCCTGCCCTACGCAAGCATTACAAGCCCCCTACACGCTCTGTGCCGAACGATGCCTCTCCTACCTTACCATCGAACATCACGGAGACATTCCGCCCGCACAAGTCCAGCAAATGAATAATCAGATTTATGGATGCAATGACTGCCTCAAAGCCTGTCCGTGGAACCGTTTCGCCACGCCCACCCTTATATCGGAATTTCACCCCTCTCCCGCCCTGCTTACCATGCGCCGTACCGACTGGCTCACCTTGAGCGAAGAGCAATACAAAATCCTCTTCAAGGGCAGCGCCGTAAAGAGAGCAAAATATAAGGGTTTGGTGCGAAACATCCATGCTGCTGCTACAAATCCTCTGCCGAGAGATGAACAATCTTTCACCAATTCTTGAAAGATTTCCTGCCGAGAGATGAAGCAAGATCCGAAAGGTTTCAAAACGAAGCCTACCGGATCTTTTGTTGCCCCTCTACACACTCGTCAAATAGCTTGTCTATCAATGTTAACGAGTAAAAAAGGATACTTATTACAGATCAGTACGTCATTCCTTGAGTGAAGGAAGAAATTCTCTTTAGAAAAAAATTAAAAAGCAACAAAACAAGGAAAACAGACGTAACATCTTTTTAAAAAAGACGTAACATCTAAAAAAAACAGACGTAACGTCTTTCAAAAAAACACGTTACGTCTGTTTTTGAATAGCGTTCTTCCAGAAAAAGAAAGTGCGGTAAGTAGCCCAAAAATAAAAAGTGTAAGAAGTATGGCTTACAAGCAATGCGTGTATCCATTTTTATCTTGATAAAAGTGTTGTGATACTACACTTTTATCAAGATAGTGTAGCTAAAGCTTGTTTTAAGATTGCACATTTCTTATTATTTGCATCTGTTGAATACTTGCTAAAAAAAGCAATAGTATGGATAGAGAGAAAATGACAAACTTAATAAGTTGAAAAAACAGTTCGAATCGAAAATGCTACTCAACTTCAAGGTCTATTTCTTCTCGATTTTGATATTGAAAAAATCGTGGATGACTAACAATCCACTATATGGCATTGAAAACAATCTTATATTCTTTTTGAAAGAAAATCCGCGTCTCTTAGTCATAAGTAATATATATCAAAAAGACGCGGATGATGTGTTTACTTCGCTTATTGCATCGTCACAATTAGGGGCGAACGAAGTTGTTGTGCAAAACGTGCCATGTAAGCATTCCAGGCAGCAGCAGTCTTGATGTCGGCTTTATCCCAAGCAGCACCCCAATAATAGGTGTATTCTGATCCTGGCTCGTAGTTGCTGATGGCAAGCAGATGACCATCGGCACCGCCGCGCAGGTCTTTCTTTTCTTTTTCTGAGAACAGCGCTACCTTGGTTTCATTGACAGAAGCGGGAAAGGCTGCTCCCACAAATATTTTTCCATTGCCGTTTGTCGGATTATCTGTTGGGTCAATGTAAGTAATATAACCGTTGGCAGCATCTGCCACTACTGCACCATTGGGCTCATGAAGCACAATACCCGTAGCAACAAGCAAAGACTCCTGGAGGTTAGTGTAAGAAACGATTGTCTTGTTCAAATGCTGTCCGGCATCTAAAGAAAGTACACGAGTCTCTACCACGCTCGAATCTCTTTTTACTACCTGAGGAGCATAAACGAGTTTCACTGTAAAACGTAACGGACCGTTGTCCATAATTTCTTGTGTTTGGTAACAGGCAGGATAAAACAAGGTATCGCCAATCATCAACGCTGCTGCTCCGCCTCCAAGTGTGGGACCTACTTTGTAACAGTCTAATCCGTTGCCATGATCTACATGATAAGAAAGAGACTGATTGAGTTCTTTATCATAGCGGGCTTCTACTACAGGTTCAGTGGTATGGTACTTCGTCCAAATGTCATAACCGTAAGCTTGTTCCCCGCTAGCTTGCAAGGCGGGTCCGTAGGTGCGAAAAGCAACAAGATCATTCTCCCAAGCTACATCATCCATCCGTTCGGGATAGTCTTTTCCGCAAGTTTTCACATCGAATGTTTCGGGAGTACCTGTTTTGATGGTATAAACAGCAGTTCCGTTGGCTTTGACGGCAACAGCGAATATAACTTTCTCATCATAAGTAATCTGATAAGGAACCTGTAGCCCATCAGCATCGAGTACCACAATCTGTGCCGTGTCCGGCAATTGCAACTTGGAAGCTACTTCACTCATCAGTACCTCTACCATTTCTCCTTTACGGTCGAATGCAGAAGGATTGGTTACAGTGACCGTAACCATTTTGCTTTCGGCACAGGCAAAGCAGGCAAAAGCTATAATAATTCCTAATACTATTTTCTTCATTCTTAAATCTATCATTAACCATCAGCACAACGTAACACAGAGTTTCACAGAGCTTATAACTTAAAAAACTCTCTGAAACTCTGTGTGATGCTAGGCTGAGTTGTTGTTATTTCGGTTGTTTACCAATATAAGCTAAAATACCTCCATCTACGTACAACACATGTCCGTTGACAAAGTTAGAAGCATCCGAAGCCAGAAACAAAGCAGGTCCTTGCAAATCCTCTGGCGATCCCCAACGAGCGGCAGGTGTTTTTGCTATAATAAATGAATCGAACGGATGACGAGATCCGTCTGCTTGAAGTTCACGCAAGGGAGCCGTTTGCGGAGTAGCAATGTAACCCGGACCTATGCCATTGCACTGAATGTTGAACTCACCATATTCCGAAGCAATGTTCTTAGTAAGCATCTTCAGTCCGCCCTTGGCAGCTGCATAAGCGGATACGGTTTCGCGCCCCAGTTCGCTCATCATCGAGCAGATGTTGATAATCTTTCCGTGACCCTTCTTTATCATGGCAGGTATCACTGCTTTCGAAACAATGAACGGACCATTCAAATCAATATCGATGACCTGACGAAACTCGGCAGCCGTCATCTCAATCATCGGAATACGTTTGATGATACCGGCATTGTTGACTAGAATATCAATCACCCCTACTTCTTTCTCTATTTGCGCTACAAGTGCATTAACTTGATCTTCATTCGTCACGTCGCATACGTAACCGTGAGCTTGAATGCCTTTCGCTTTATAAGCAGCCAAACCTTTATCTACTAATTCTTGTTTGATGTCGTTGAAAACAATTTTTGCACCCGCTTCGGCATAAGCAGTAGCAAGCGCAAAACCAATCCCGTAGGAAGCGCCCGTTATCAGCGCTACCCTACCTTGCAATGAAAAATTTACCATATCAGTTGAATTATTGATGATTAAATACCAAAGTTTATTTTAAATCGGTAATCAAAGAGAAGTCTTGGTCGCCATAATCCAGATTCTCTCCTCCCATTCCCCAAATAAACGTATAGTTATGTGTTGCCGCAGCAGAGTGAATAGACCATTCGGGTGAAAGCACTGCTTGTTCACCTTTCATCCATACGTGACGGGTTTCATCTACTTCGCCCATAAAGTGACAAACAGCATGTTCGGCAGGTACTTCAAAATAGAAGTAAGCTTCCATCCGGCGACTGTGTACATGAGCCGGCATGGTATTCCATACGCTTCCCGGATCAAGTTCCGTCATCCCCATTTGCAATTGGCAAGTAGGCAATACCTGACTCACAATCATCTTGTTCACATTACGCCGGTTAGAACCTTCCAAGGTACCCATTTCTGCCACAACAGCATCTTTCTTGGTTACCTTTCTATCAGGATAATTACAATGCGCATTCACCGAATTAAAATAAAACTTAGCCGGGTTTTTAGAATCTTTGCTCTCGAAAGTCACTAAGCGATCACTGGAACCTAAATAAAGCGCTTCTTTATAATCCAGTTCGAATAGGGCATCGCCAGCTTTCACTATACCCGGACCTCCGACGTTAAACATACCTATTTCCCGACGAGTAAGAAAGAAAGAAGCTTTGAGCGGTTCGATGGCTTCGAGCGTCAATACCTCGGATACGGGCATAGCTCCGCCTACTATCATACGGTCGTACATTGAATAAACCATGTTTACTTCATCAGCCGAAAAAATTGTTTCAATGAGGAAATCCCGACGGATTCTTTTAGTGTCGTAGCTTTTAGCATCTTCAGGATGGGCAGCATAGCGGATTTCGTAGTTTGTTTTCATACCTTCTTTATTAAAATAGTTAATAATAATCTAATGGTTCGTGCACTTCGTTTACGTACACAATGCAAAAATAGTAAAAGAAAACGGCACGACATTGCAATATCGTTCTTATTAACCACCATTATTGTACACAACCTGTTCAATATACGGTTCCATACAAAACAAGGTATCTCTATAATCCTAATTCGGTCGAAATATCCAACATCCGTTGAATAGGCTTCAATGCCTTCGCAGCTACTTCTTTCTCTACTAGTATTTCGGGAGACTCGTTCTTCAAACAGTCATAGAGCTTCTGTAAGGTATTCAATCGCATAAAGCTACACTCGTTGCAACTACAGGTACTATCGCTGGGAGGTGCAGGAATAAACGTCTTAGCAGGGCATTGCTTCTGCATCTCATGAAGGATGCCAGATTCGGTAGCTACGATGAACCGTTGCTCGCTGCCGTTCACCGCCCGTTTCAGCAAAGCTGCAGTAGAACCTATCTTATCGGCAACGTTAAGCACCGTGCTTTTGCATTCGGGATGCGCCAAAACGATGGCATCGGGATACTGAGCTTTCAACGCTAAAATCTTTTCTACCGAAAACTGCTCGTGCACATGGCAAGCTCCGTTCCATACAATCATCTTCCGGTTAGTAACTGAGTTTATATAATTCCCCAAATTGCGGTCGGGACCAAAGATAATTTTTTCATCTTTTGGGAAACTTTCTACTATTTGCTTGGCATTCGTCGAAGTCACTACTACATCAGTCAAGGCTTTCACAGCAGCTGTTGTGTTGACGTACGAAATAACTGTGTACCCCGGATGCCCTTTGACAAACTGTGCAAACTCATCCGCCGGACAACTATCCGCCAGTGAACAACCTGCCAACCTATCAGGTACCAATACTTTTTTATCGGGACAAAGAATCTTAGCCGTTTCTCCCATAAAGTGAACACCACACATCACAATCATGTTCGCTTCGGTTTTAGCTGCCCATTGAGCCAACGCCAGACTGTCGCCAACGAAATCGGCGATATCTTGTATCTCACCTTTCTGGTAATAGTGTGCCAGAATCACCGCATTCTTTTCTTTCTTCAGCTCGTTAATAGCTTTTATGAGTTCATTCATTATATTGAAATTAGTTGTTCTTTTAATCTAAAAATCCTTTGTTAGTAATAATGGTCTGTTCATAGTGTTGGTAAATAAAGACGATTTATCTTGTCTGATAAGTTATTAGTCTCTAACAAACCTTTACAACCAGCTTATGAACTGCTTATAAAAGGATTATTGATTGATAATAAGCCATCTACCAAACATATAAACATTCGGTTAATAAGCTGCAAAGTTAAAAACTTTATGGATATAAACAGAGGGTAAAGGACTTAAAAATATGTTCATCTAAGCTTTGAAACTTTATGCTAACTTATTAGGATTGTTCATTCCTGAATCTCCTTATAGGTTCTTTTGAATAATACAAGAATTAGTTTTCACTTTCTTTGCCCATGGTATTGACAGGTTTTCAACAGATATAAACAGGAGTGTTAACCGGAAAAGAATTATCTTTGTCCCCGCTTAGTAAAAAGAAGAAAAGTTTATTATCAAACAAAAAGAGTATGTTACGCAAATTAAAGATAACCGAGTTGAACAGAATGAGTGCGGAGGAGTTTAAAGAATCCGAAAAACTTCCATTGGTAGTGGTACTAGATGACATCAGGAGCCTGCACAACATTGGTTCGGTGTTTCGTACCGCAGATGCTTTCCGATTAGAATGTATCTATTTGTGTGGCATCACAGCCGCCCCCCCTCACCCGGACATGCACAAAACGGCGTTAGGAGCTGAGTTCACTGTCAATTGGAAATATGTTAATAACGCGGTTGAAGCGGTTGATAACCTTCGAAAAGAGGGTTATATCGTTTATTCTATTGAACAAGCAGAAGGTAGTCTGATGCTCGACCGATTAGCATTAGACCGAAGCAAGAAGTATGGAGTGGTGATGGGAAATGAAGTGAAAGGGGTGCAGCAGGAAGTTATTAATCATTCGGACGGTTGTATAGAGATACCACAGTATGGCACGAAACATTCTTTAAATGTTTCTGTTACAGCAGGTATTGTGATATGGGACTTCTTTAAAGCTTTAACTATACCTCATCAGTAATCTATAATTGTCCGCTTTCTACTTGCAGAACTACACGTTCTGTCATCTTATCATCGCCGTTCGGGTCGTACTCTTTCTTTAAACTGGCACCGAAGAGAGCGGCAAATGTTTGATAGAAACCAGCTTTGAAAGGTCCCATAAAGGCTTTGACCAACTCATAAGACGTTTGATTGCTTTGGCGGTCTACCAACTTTATCAACAGTTTGCCTTGTGCAAAAGAAAGTCTTTTCATTTGCGGGGTATATTGTTCTTTCAGCCCCTTCTCTACCCGCTTGATGTGTCGTTGGCGTACTTTTTCATTGGGAAGAGTTTGCAGATATTCGTAAGTTTCAATAATCGTCTGGTTGATTTTTCGAGAAAGAGGATAGACTTTTTTTACATTCCTCACCAGTCTATAATATTCGGTGCGCTCTCTGTCATTTCTGAATTTTAAAGGCTTAAAGATATAAACGTCAGGAAGATTCACGCAAGGAATGGTATCTCCATTATACACGCACATAGGCACTAAATAAGAATTGCTACTGTTCTTTTCTTGTGCCCTGACGGACATTGAAAAGAACAGTGCTAGCCATAGCAAGAATCTTATTTTATGATGCAACGTAATCATGGCGCAAAATTACGGAGATTATTTGATTTATTCTTCGATTTCTTGCAATGTTAACCTATTTAAAGTAACTTCGACGGCGATAATTAGTCATGATACTATGAATAATAATTGCCTTTTACGCTGTTTGGTAGTTATGAACTTATTGTTGATAACACTTGTTAATAACGCTCAAAACCTTTCTCCAGAAGTTGTAGAAGAGGTCATGGAAGAGCTATCGGTTAATAACGATGAAGGAGAAGAGATAGATTGGACGGATGAACTACATGAACTTTCTGAACGAATGCAACAACCCGTCAACCTGAACACTGCAACGAAAGAACAGTTAGAGCAATTTCCATTTTTGAGTGATAAGCAGATTGAGAACCTGTTGGCTTATGTTTATATCCACGGGCAGATGCAAACAACGTATGAGTTGCAACTGGTAGAAGAAATGGATAGAAAAACCATTCAATACTTGATGCCCTTTGTGTGTGCGCAACCGATTGATAAATCTTCTTCTTTTAGCTGGAACGAAGTGCTGAAGTATGGAAAGCATGAATTGCTGACCCGGTTTGATGTACCCTTCTATACCCGGAAAGGTTATGAGAAAACCTATCTTGGTCCTCCTCTTTATCACTCACTGCGTTATGGTTTCCGTTACCGCGACTATTTATATGCTGGACTATCTGCCGAAAAAGATGCAGGAGAACCTTTTGCAGCATTGCATAATAAACAGGGCTACGATTATTACTCCTTTTACTTGTTATTGCATCATATCGGGCGGTTGAAAACTTTGGCTTTGGGTAATTACAGGCTGAGTTTCGGACAAGGTTTGGTAGTCAGCACGGATTATTTGATGGGAAAAACAGCGTATGCTTCTTCGTTCACCTTTCGAAACAGTGGCATCCGAAAACATTCTTCAACGGATGAGTATAACTACTTTCGAGGCGTAGCAGCAGCTGTCAGTCTGAGTAAGCCGTTGACATTTTCGGCCTTCTATTCTCACCGGACAATGGATGGTGTAATTATGGACAATGAAATTACTTCCATTTACAAATCCGGTCTGCATCGCAGCAAGAGCGAGGCGAATAAGAAGGATGCTTTCACCCTGCAATTGGCGGGAGGGAATCTGACCTATCGGTACAATAACTTGAAGCTGGGCGTAACAGGTATTTATTACGTTTTCAACCATCCCTATGAACCGGAACTAAGAACATATTCTAAATACAATCTCCACGGACAATCTTTTTATAATATAGGGGTAGATTACAGTTATCGCTGGCATCAATTTTCTTTTCAAGGTGAAACAGCAAAGGGTAAGAAAGGGCTTGCTTCACTCAACCGGTTGCAATATACACCGGTGCAGGGGACAAAGTTGATGCTTACCTATCGCTATTATTCTATAGACTACTGGGCTTTCTATGCTCGTTCCTTTGGCGAAGGAAGTGCGGTGCAAAATGAGAATGGCTGGTATATGGCGGTCGAAACGGCTCCTTTTGCACACTTTAAATTCTTTGCTTCGGCGGATTTTTTCTCTTTTCCTTGGTGGAAATACCGCATCAGCAAGCCTTCGCAAGGAATGGATTTTTCGTTCCAGACTACTTATTCTTCCCGGAAGAACTTGACTATGTACGTCAATTATCGGTATAAACAAAAAGAACGTGACGTCAGCGGTACACAGGGCAAAGAGATTCTGCCTACTTATCAGCAGCGGGTGCGTTATCGGCTGAACTATTCGTACGGTGAAGTGTTTTCATTTCGTACCACGCTCGATTATAACCGCTTCCAGATGGAGGGAAAAGAAGCTGTTCAAGGATTTCAAGCTACGCAGATGATATCTTATTGTCTGCCTTGGTTTCCGCTGACGGCTACTGTGCAAGGCAGTTACTTCCATACGGATGATTATGACTCCCGTGTCTATATCACCGAGAAAGGATTGCTTTATACCTTTTACACGCCATCGTTTCAAGGCGAAGGTTTCCGGATGGTGGCTTGCCTACAATACGCGTTGGATAAGCATTGGATGTTAAGAATGAAATTCGGACAGACCATTTATAACGATTGTCAAAAGATTGGTTCGGGAAACGACTTGATAAGTGGAAATAAAAAAGCAGACCTGCAAATGCAGCTTCGTTTGAAGTTTTGAGTATCTTTGTTTGCATTTAATAATAATATAGAGATGACTATTCTTTTTTCCTCTCCCATTTTTGGTCCTATTCATTCCCGCCGTTTGGGTGTTTCTTTGGGAATCAATCTGTTGCCTGCCAATGGAAAAGTTTGTTCTTTCAATTGTGTCTATTGTGAGTGTGGGTTTAATGACGATCATCGCACCAAGTCTCCCTTTCCCAGCCGGGAAGAAGTTCGTCTTGCTTTAGATAGCAAACTGCAAGAGATGAAAGCTGTTGGTCCGGTGCCCGATGTGCTGACCTTTGCCGGTAACGGAGAGCCGACGATGCATCCGCATTTTCCTGAAATTATAAAAGATACGTTGGCACTGCGCGACCTTTATTTCCCAGAGGCAAAAGTCAGTGTACTAAGCAACGCCACCTTTATCAGGCGTCCAGCTGTGTTCGAAGCATTGAATAAAGTAGATAATAACATCCTTAAACTCGATACGGTGGATGAAGCGTATATTCACTTAGTCGATCGTCCCAATGGTCGGTACAGTGTTATTGAAACCATCGAGCACCTGAAAGCTTTTCAAGGCACCTGTATCATTCAGACGATGTTTATGAAAGGCACCTATCAAGGCACTAATGTAGACAATACCACCGACGATTTTGTTCTTCCTTGGATAGAAGCAGTGAAAGAAATAGCTCCCCGCCAGGTGATGATTTACACCATCGATCGTGAAACGCCGGGACATTATTTGCAGAAAGCAACGCACGGAGAGTTAGATCGAATAGTTTCTCTGCTCGCTGCTGCAGGTCTTTCGGCAACGGCTTCTTATTAGCGTTCGGTTGGCGAAGAAAAGAGTTGCTTTCTTGAATAGAGAAAGTAACTTGGTATCATTTAGACAAAAGAAAGCCCGCTAAATACTGAATTTAACGGGCTTTCTTTTTTTGATAAGGTGTTTCCTTACTTTGATAAGAAAAGTTGTCTCACGAAGATTCGAACTTCGACAAACAGAACCAAAAACTGTTGTGCTACCATTACACCATGAGACAAACATCAGTGCTTTCTGTTAAAAAGCGGTGCAAAGATAAGGTTCTCTGTCTAATCCACCAAATATTTTCGCATCTTTTTTACTTGGCAAGTAAAAGGTAATAGTTCTTTTTACCACGTTGAACAAGTAAGTACTTGTCATCCAACAGGTCAGCAGACGTAATTACCTGATCGAAAGCGGTTAGTTTTTCTTTATTCAATGACACTCCGCCACTCTGAACGAGCTTGCGCATTTCACCTTTTGAAGCAAAGACGGTAGCATGGTCTACCAGCAGGTCAACCGCCTTAACGCTTTCGGCTAAGGTGTCGCGAGAAACTTCGAACTGAGGAACACCTTCGAAAACAGCCAATAGCGTGTCTTCATCGAGTTTGCGCAACACGTCTGAGGTAGCATTGCCAAACAGTATTTCGGAAGCTTCTACGGCGGTAAGGTAGACTTCTTCGGAGTGTACCATTATGGTGACTTCTTTTGCCAGACGTTTCTGCAATACGCGCAAATGGGGAGCTTGGTGGTGTTCGGCTATTAGTCCCTCTATTTCTTCTTTCGATAAAGAAGTGAAAATCTTAATATAACGTTCTGCATCGCTATCGCTCACGTTAAGCCAGAATTGATAGAACTTATAGGGGGAAGTGTAACGTGGGTCGAGCCAAATGTTACCCGATTCTGTTTTTCCAAACTTACCGCCGTCTGCCTTCGTGATAAGCGGACTGGTCAGGGCGTAAGCTTCGTTGCCGTTTGTGCGGCGAATAAGCTCTGTACCCGTGGTGATGTTGCCCCATTGATCGGACCCGCCCATTTGAAGCTTGCAGCCTTTGACGTCGTTCAGGTGCAAATAGTCATAGGCTTGTAGCAGTTGATAAGTGAATTCGGTGAATGATAGTCCATCATTTGCTTCGCCGTTAAGACGTTTCTTTACCGAGTCTTTCGACATCATATAGTTTACGGTGATATGCTTGCCCACTTCCCGAGCAAAGTCGAGGAAAGTGAAATTCTTCATCCAGTCGTAGTTGTTTACGAGTTCGGCGCGGTTGGGAGCGTCGGAATCGAAATCCAGGAATTTAGCTAATTGACGTTTCATGCCTGCCATATTGCGTTGCAGCGTTTCTTCATCGAGTAGGTTGCGTTCGGCCGACTTTCCCGAAGGATCGCCTATCATACCGGTAGCACCACCAATCAGTGCCAGTGGTTTGTGTCCACAACGCTGGAAGTGACGGAGAATCATCACGCTGCACAAATGTCCAATGTGCAATGAATCCGCCGTGGGGTCAAATCCAATGTAAGCGGTTACTTGTTCTTTAGCTAGTAATTCTTCCGTGCCGGGCATCATATCGTGCACCATTCCACGCCATCTTAGTTCTTCTACAAAATTCATCGAATGATTGTTAGTTTAAATTGTTGAGTACTGGGGAGCAAAAGTACGATTCTTTATTCAAAGTTACAACTCTTGACCCTTAAAAAACACCTGCCGCACGTTTTGTCGTACGGCGGTAATCAATTCTTTTACCGGCATTTTGCGGGATGCAGCAATGCGGCGGTAAATTTCAAGAATGTCGAGGGTGCTGTCATCTGTTTCCACCAGCAGTAGATGGAGAGGCACAGAGCAAATGGTTTCTTCATTGTACCGTGCACCAAAAGAAAGATAAAAGCCATCCTCCAACGCTCCGCAGGCTTCCGCTTCTTTTCCCCTGAAGCCGTGTAAAATCCAAGGCAAATTCTTAGTTTGCCGCCGTTTATAGCTGCGTATTAGGCTGGTGGAACGAACATTGTGGATGATAACAGGCTTTTTTGTTTTTTCTGAAATGCAGAGCTGCTGTACAAATAAGCTTTCTTGCCTGAGTAGGAGCTCCCGGTTCACGCATTTGTCTATGCCGCATTCGCCCACGGCTACTATCTGCGGGTGAGAAGCTAGTTGTTCAAAATGATTCCAATCAATTTCTTTTTCATTAAACCGGTGGGCATCCCAAGGATGAATGCCTACCGAGTAATACTGTCCGGGTTGGGGGTTGAATGCTTCGGGCCATCGGATATTTATAATGCCATCGGGCGTACGGTGTGTGTGTACATCAATAGGTAGTTCCATCTTCTTTCTTGTTTTAGGGTACCGGGTCGTATCCCGATCCACCCCATGGGTGGCAGCGGAGGATGCGTCGCACGGTCAGGTAAAGTCCCCGCAAGGGTCCATGTTTTTTTATCGCTTCGATGGCGTATTGCGAACAGGTAGGAGTGAATCGGCAGGAAGGGGGAAGCATGGGGGAGATAGAAGCACGGTAGAAATAAAGAGGGAGCAATAACAAATAAGAAAACAGCCGTTTCATATCGATTTCTCTATGATGCGTGCCAATAACACTTTCATTTTTTCTTCTAGGGTAACAGAAGAGATTAATTCATCGGATAGATAAATGAAAGCAATGGCCAGTTTCTGCTCGCGTTCATTGAGTTTGTTGAGTAGTTCGTGTTTGTTCTTCCGATAAGCTTCTCGAATCTGACGTTTCACCCGGTTACGTTTTACCGCCCGTTTGAATCGCTTCTTCGAGACACTCACCAAAATAGATGCCGACGCTTCCTGCTCAAGCATCGGCATATAGACTACACGCAAAGGAAAGACGGAGAATGATTGAGATATTCCCCCTGTGAACATCTGATCGATGACAGTCTTACTATGGAGTCTTTCGACTTTGTGCAGGTTGTTCAATTCTCTTCTTCCTTATTCGTCTCTTTGATAAACAAATCCAAGGCAGCAGTCATTGAGGGAGCTTGTACGCTGGGGGCTTCGAGGTCAAGGCGAAGTCCGGCATCGCGCACTGCTTGTGCGGTAGTGGAACCGAACGTACCGATTTTAATTTCTTTCTGATTGAAGTCTGGGAAATTCTTCTGCAACGAAGTCACACCCGCAGGGCTGAAGAATACGAGCATGTCATAATCGAACTCTTCCTCGCCAAAGTCTGTGCTCACCGTGCGATACATCACCACTTCAGTGTGTTGTATATTGCTTTTGTTGAGTAGATTACTGATGTCATCATTGTGCACATCCGACATGGGGACCAAGTATTTTTCCGTCTTATGTTTGATGATCGAAGGAGTGAGATCTTCTATTTTACCTGTAGCGCCAAAAAAGACTTTGCGCTTGCGGTATTGCACATATTTCTGTATGTAGAGTGCTACAGACTCAGTCACACAAAAATATTTCATCGTTTCGGGAATAACTACGCGCAATTCTGTGCAAAGACCAAAGAAATGATCGATGGCATGGCGAGAAGTGAATATAACGGCAGTATGGTCTAGAATCGAAACTTTCTGTTGTCTGAACTCTTTTGCAGAAAGGCTTTCGACCTTAATAAATGGGCGGAAATCGATCTTTACGCCATACTTTTCAGCTATGTCGTAGTAGGGAGATTTCTCTGAAGCAGGTTTGGGCTGCGACACAAGTACTTTCTTAATTTTCAACGTCCTAAAATTTTATTACCAAATAATTGTTTAGCTCCATCACACCCCTATATAGCATCAGGCACGGTATGATTTCAAGGGCACAAAAGTACAAAATTAAAAGGAAAATATCGCTCAAATGGAACAAAAAAAGCTTTAACCATTTGTAAAGCATCAATATCTTTGTTGAAAAGAGTAAAAGGAGTCCTATCACGATTAATAACTGAATGGTCAAATCAAAATAGACAAGAAATAAAACGAAAGGAAAAAGCACAAAGCCAAGATAATAAATCAGTGTAGAATAGGATTCTATCCAAGTATCACGACGTCCTTTGTCAAAAAACAACCATCCAAGAAAGGAATAAGCCATCCATTTGGATAGGAGGTAAACCAGACAGATGCCTACGTAACTTCCTAATAAGAAATGGGGAGGTATTCGACTCGTCAGCATCGGTTGCAGGTCATTAAAGTAGTTAAAAATACAGACTCCGCCCAGGATGCAAGTTTGTACCATTAGCAATAACAGGAAGCGAAGATCACCAGCTGTGGAGGTCGTAAAAATACTGCTTCGTTCGCGATGAAGCAGAAAGTCTTTCATCAGTTGAGAAAGGAAGCGTTTGTTGCGAGCCAAAGCAAACGACGTTAATAAAAAACAGACAAGCAGAATCAGTACCATGCCGCTATCCGTGCGTGGGGAGTAAGGGAGCGGAATGCCTTCTTGACCCGAAGCGAATTCCCGTTGCGAGTGATAACGGGTTAAATGCAAAGTGTCGGACGGAGCAAACTTCCCTAGATAAAACAGGGGTAATTCTTTTACTTCCAGCACATCTACTCCCAATGAATCTAGCGGACCAATAGGAGTGTGCTGCAATGAATCGGTCATCAATAGATCACTCATATAGCTGCAAATTTCCGAATAGAAGCATCCCAGACGGGAACACTGTAAACCAAAGCAATTGCTTCTTCTGGCGTATGTGCCACATGCCAGATGTCTCCATGCTGACGTCGCATAAAGTTTTCATCGATGGCGCGCTCCAGCATAGTGAGCAACGGGTCGAAGAAGCCGTTTGTATTGAGAATCACAATCGGATTCAGGTATAGCCCCAATTGTTTCCAAGTAATAATTTCGAGTAACTCTTCGAGTGTTCCGCATCCGCCGGGCAAGGCTATAACCGCATCGCTGAGGTCGGCCATCAACTGCTTGCGTTCGTGCATGCTGTCTACTTCTATGAGGTTGGTCAGTCCGGTGTGATGCCATCCCTGTTCTACCATGAACCGGGGGATGACTCCTGTCACTTCTCCTCCGCCATCCAAAACGGCATCGGCTACCGAGCGCATCAATCCGATGCGCCCGGCTCCGTTGACCAGACGGATGTTTTTCTGAGCCAGTAGTCCGCCAAGACGGCAGGCTGCCTCGAAATACACCTCATCTATTTTAGTACTCGATGCGCTATAAACGCAAATCGATTGTATCTGATTCATTCTATATATATAGCCGAAAGCTATGTGTTTATTATATACCGAAAGCGGCTTTCACTCGGTCTACGTAGTCGAGTTTCTCCCAAGTAAAGAGTTCCACTTCCATTGTTTTCGTAGGCTGGTAACGGGAGGTATAAGTCTTTGTCACCATGCGCGGTTCGCGCCCCATGTGTCCGTAAGCAGCAGTTTCGCTGTAGATGGGGTTCCGGAGTTTGAGGCGTTCTTCGATAGCTTTCGGACGAAGGTCGAAAAGTTCGTCTATTTTCTTGGCTATTTCGCCGTCGCTCATCTTCACATGGCTGCGTCCGTACGTGTCTACATAGATGTTGATAGGACGAGCCACACCGATAGCATACGACACTTGTACCAGCAATTCGTCGGCTACACCGGCAGCCACCAAATTTTTGGCGATATGACGGGCAGCGTAAGCGGCGCTGCGGTCTACTTTGCTGGGGTCTTTGCCCGAAAAAGCGCCGCCGCCGTGAGCGCCCTTGCCACCGTAAGTATCCACGATAATCTTGCGTCCCGTCAATCCGGTATCTCCGTGGGGGCCGCCAATGACGAACTTGCCGGTGGGGTTTACGTGATACGTAATGCGGTCGTTGAACAATGCCAGAATCTTTTTGCTGTTGATGCCTTCGATTACGCGTGGCATCAGCACTTCGATAACATCGCGGCGGATAATGGCAAGCATTTCTTCGTCGGCTTTCAGTTGAGCGGTTGTAGAATCGTCCACTGGGTCGATAAACTCGTCGTGCTGGGTAGAGACAACGATTGTATCGATGCGAACGGGGCATCCGTTGTCATCGTATTCAATGGTCACTTGGCTTTTAGCATCGGGGCGGAGGTAGGTCATCACCTTGCCTTCGCGACGGATTTCTGCCAGCACCAGCAAGATGCGGTGGGCGAGGTCAAGCGAGAGCGGCATGTAGTTTTCTGTTTCGTTGGTAGCATAACCAAACATCATTCCTTGGTCGCCGGCACCCTGATTCATCGGGTCTTCGCGTTCTACACCGCGGTTGATGTCGGCGCTCTGCTCATGGATGGCAGAGAATACGCCGCAGGAGTTGCTTTCGAACATGTATTCTCCTTTAGTGTAACCGATTTTTTTGATTACTTCGCGTGCTATCAGTTGAAGGTCAACGTAAGCACTTGTTTTCACTTCTCCCGCAAGTACCACCTGTCCGGTAGTTACTAAGGTTTCGCAAGCTACTTTCGAACTGGGGTCAAATGCCAACAGTTTGTCTAGTACAGCGTCCGATATTTGGTCGGCCACTTTGTCGGGGTGTCCTTCAGACACCGATTCGGATGTGAATAAATATCCCATTCTAAATTAAGAATTAAGAATTAAATAATAGGTTTTCTACGAAATAGAAACGGAGGGATAGGGGGGCAGAGTAGCACGCCTCAAGAAGGCGCAAAAGAGAAAACTATGTTGTTTTAGCATTTTTTTCTGTGGTTGCAAGCTACTCAAATCTTTCCACGTTTCATTTCGGGGGGCAAAGGTAATGAATCATTCTGGTTCTTGCCTAACATTTCGCGGGTATTAACAACAATTTAGCTACGGCCGATGTTTTCTAGCAGTTCTTTTATCGTTTGTTCCAGCACCGGATGCATCACTTCGGGGGCTATCTCTGCCAGCGGTTCCATCACAAAGCTGCGTTGGGTCATCAAGGGGTGCGGAAGGGTGAGTGTTTTCGTCTTCAGTATCAGATTGCCATAAAGCAACAAGTCAATGTCTATCACGCGGTCGGTGTAAGCGCCATTCACCGATTTAGCCGTACGCCCTAGTTCGCGCTCTATCTGTTGTGTGCGGTTCAGTACCTCAAAGGGCGAGAGAGGGGTTTCTACACATAGGGCAGCGTTCAAGAAGGTGTTTACGGATGTGAAGCCCCACGGGGCAGTGGCATAAAAAGCGGATAGGGAAATTAGTCTCCCTATCCGTTCTTCTATCTTGCCCACAGCGCTGCGCAGATGTTCCTCTTTTTCTCCGAGGTTAGTGCCCAGACTGAAGTAAACTTTTGTCATGCGTTCTTTGTGTTCTATTTGTCGAGTATCAGCATAGCATCTCCGTAGGTACCAAAACGGTATTCTTCTTTTATGGCTACATGATAGGCTTCCATCACTTGATCGTATCCGCCAAAGGCAGCCACTACCATCAGCAATGTGGAGAGTGGCATGTGGAAGTTGGATACCATCGAATTGGCTACGGTGAATTCGTAGGGGGGGAAGATGAACTTATTGGTCCAGCCTTCAAATTCTTTTAAGTGCCCGTCGGTGCTGACTGCACTTTCGATGGCGCGCATCACGGTAGTACCTACGGCGCAGATATTCGTTCCCAAGTCTTTGGCACGGTTTACGCCTTTCACGGCATCAGCGCCCACAAACATTTGTTCCGAGTCCATTTTGTGCTTCGTCAAATCTTCTACGTCGATGTCGCGGAAGTTACCCAATCCGGCATGCAACGTGATGTATGAAAAGTCTATTCCTTTTATTTCGAGACGCTTCAGCAGTTCTCTGCTGAAGTGCAGGCTGGCGGTAGGTGCTGTCACAGCTCCCTCTTTGCTGGCAAAGATGGATTGGAAGCGTTCGGCATCTTCGGGCTCTACCGGACGGTTGATAATGGTGTGGGGGAGGGGCGTCTCGCCCAAGGCATAGAGTGATTTCTTAAATTCATCATGCGGACCATCGTAAAGGAAACGCAACGTGCGCCCGCGGGAAGTGGTGTTGTCGATGACTTCCGCCACCATGGAGTCATCATCACCAAAGTAGAGCTTGTTGCCGATACGGATTTTACGTGCCGGGTCTACCAGCACATCCCACAAGCGAAGATCTTCGTTCAGCTCGCGCAACAAGAATACTTCGATGCGAGCACCGGTTTTCTCCTTATTGCCATAGAGGCGGGCGGGAAACACTTTGGTGTCGTTGAATACAAACACATCTTTATCATCAAAATAATCCAATATGTCTTTGAACGTTTTGTGTTCAATGACTCCAGTCTGGCGATGAAGCACCAATAGGCGCGATTCATCCCGATACTTTGCAGGATGCAAGGCAATCTTGTCCTCGGGCAGCTTAAATTTGAATTGTGACAGTTTCATATTCTCTTCTTATTACATTAATTATCTACTTCTTCTTCTTTTGTTACGCTTTCTATCGACTGTTGGTCGAGCCATTCGGCAAACAGCTTCGGGTCGAGGCAATCTTCTAGCCGCACGTCGCCTACGCGGGTACGAATCAGCCCCGTGAGGTGAGCGCCGCTTGCGAGTGCTTCGCCTATGTCGCGGGCAAGTGCACGGATATAGGTTCCTTTGCTGCACACGACTCTTATTTTTATTTCGGGCAAGTGATACGTTAACAGTTCTATTTCGTCAATCACTAGCAGTTTGGGTTTCAGCGCTACTTCTTCTCCGTCGCGAGCGAGCTTATAAGCACGTTTGCCGTCTACTTTGCAAGCCGAGAATACGGGCGGTATCTGTTGTATTTCGCCTACAAAACGTTTCAGTGTCTCTTCTACCAGTTCACGGGTGATGTGAGCCGTTGGGTAAGTGGCATCCACTTCTTTTTCCAAGTCGTACGAAGCGGTGGTGGCGCCCAGTTCCAAGGTAGCAATATACTCTTTGGTCTGGTATTGGAACTCTTCTATCCGCTTGGTGGCACGTCCGGTGCAGACAATCAGCACCCCTGTTGCCAGCGGGTCGAGTGTACCGGCATGGCCTACTTTCAGTTTCTTTTCTTTTATCTTCCGGCTGACTGCGTTGCGCACCTTATATACAAGGCTGAACGACGTCCACGTCAGTGGTTTATTGAAATACAGTACTTCTCCTTCTTTAAAGTTCATCAGGCAATTTCTAAGTTGTAACCCAGCATCAACATCACTAAAATAGCTCCTCCCACAATTATCCGGTACCAACCGAAAGCTTTAAATCCATACTTCGTGACAAAGCTGATGAAAAACTTGATGGCGAGCAGCGCCACAACGAACGCCACTGCATTACCAATGATCAAGGCAAGCATATTGTTCATTAAAACATCCGTTCCTCCATCGAGGAAGAGTTTCAGCACTTTGTAGCCTGTAGCGGCAAACATGGTAGGTACTGCTAGGAAAAAAGAGAATTCGGCTGCATCCTTGCGTGTGAGTTTCTGCGACATGCCGCCTACAATGGTAGCCATGGAGCGTGAAACGCCCGGAATCATGGCGATGCACTGAAAGAGGCCGATTTTGAATGCCCGTTTTTCGGTCAGCACCGTGTCCGTCTTTCCTTTCGAGAAGAGTTTGTCGCAAAAGAGCATGAAGATGCCGCCTATCACAAGCATGATAGCTACTACAGTGACGCTTTCGAGCATCTCGTCTATTTTGTTGCTGAACAAGAAACCTAGCACAGCGGCGGGGAGAAAAGCAATGAGCAATTTCCAATAGAAGTCGAACTTATGCAGCCATCGTTGCAGGGGCGAAGTGGCTCTTGCTGCGGGTGTATGGTTGAGTTTGAAGAACCGGTTCCAATAAAGCACCACCACCGAAAGGATGGCGCCGAACTGAATGATGACGGTGAATGCTTTTACAAACTCGGTGCTCTCTACTCCCAACATGTTTTGTGCAATAATCATGTGCCCCGTAGAAGAGACGGGTAAGAACTCGGTCAGCCCCTCTACGATGGCGATAATAATGGTTTGCAGTGTGGTTAAATCTCCCATGTTTTAGACTTCTTCTTTTGAGTTTGTTTTCGGTTTGCGCAACACGGCATAGATGATAAAGAGAAAGCCCAGCAGGCAAACTACTGGTGCTACTCTGATTCGGCGCACGCTAAATATATCCGGTTCGAAGGCGGTCTCCGTAGACGAAGGTCCTGTCATCAGAATAAAACCGATAATCACCACAATCATTCCCACTGCAATGAGGATGAAGTTGATTTTATCAAAGGCGAATTTTTGTTTGTCAACCATGTGTTTAGTTTATAATTAGTTAATCTTATATGTAATACAGTGTGCTCGCCTTCATCCGCAAATACTTGTTGATGGAGAGGTAGGCACAAAGAAAGGTGATGACAATGCCGAATACGAATACCGAAGCAGACACCAGCATCATTACTTCCGGGGTAATGACCCGAATCAGTTCGGCGTCGTACAACACCAGCCAGTAGGCGGTTCCCATTAAGAGGGTGTCGGCAAGCACTGCTGCCAACACGCCGCTCCAGATGTTGCGCCTTAAAAACGGACCGCGGATAAATCCCCAGCTGGCTCCTACCAGTTTCATGGTATGAATGAGAAAGCGTTTGGAATAGATGGCAAGCCGTATGGTGTTATTAATCAGTGCAAACGAGATAAACGTGAGCACTACTGCTAGCAAGAGCAGCACCATACTGATGTTGCGTATATTTTCGTTCACTGCATTAATCAGGTCGCGTTGATAGAGCACTTCTTGGATATTGCTATTCTCTTTTATTTTTTTCTCTATTTTAGCAATGCTGTCGGAGTTGGCATAATCGGAATGCAGTTTGATTTCGATGGAGGCGGTGAAGGGGTTATACCCCAAAAACTCTTCGGGGTCGGTGCCCATCGCTTTGGTTTGTTCTTTGAGCGCCTGCTTCTTCGAGATGTATTCGGTTTCTTTCACAAAAGCTTCTTTGTTGAGTTTCTTCTGGAGGCGGAGGATGTCAGACTCCTTCATGTCGTCGCTGATGAGGACGGAGAAGTTGATATTCTCGCGCACATAGATAGACAGGTTGTGCGCTGCCAATACAAAGAATACCACCAGCCCCAGCAACAACAAAACCATAGTGGTGCTGATGCTCGACGTGATGAACTGCATGTCGAAGTAAGGGAGGGAGTGTTGGCTGTTTCTCTTTTTCATGGTTTTATCGTCTTTTTCCGGAAGATATAAATCATCGAGCTGCTTTGCTCTTTCCGCGTCAATGCACGAAGCCATGCTATCGTCCCGGTTGTCATTCCTCTGAAGAAAGGTAACCCATGCCCCAGATTCTTTTCGCTCAGCATTGATACGTAGAAAGCGTCGAAAGGCATCGGGTGGCGGGCAGCCATGATAAAGCCGTGTTTGAACGCCATCCGTTGCATCGTTGTGGGCGTGAAATGCCACAGATGACGGGGCACATCGTAGGCAGCCCACTGTTTACCGTACTTTGCCGCGTCGAATGAAGAGCAGTTGGGCACTGCTACCACGAGTATTCCTTTTTCGGTGAGCAGCTGATGCAAGCGTTCCCACGTATCGTTCAGTGCTTCGAGATGCTCCATGACGTGCCAAAGGGTGATGACATCGAATGTTTCGGGAGCAAAAGTTTGCAGAGCCGTTTCTTCTTTTACTTCCAATCCGAAATGCTCGCGGGCAAACAAGCGGGCGTGTGCATTTTTTTCTACTGCTTCTACCTTCCAATTGCGCTGGAGCATGGCGTCGGCGAAATAGCCCGTACCGGTGCCAATGTCGAGCAAATGCCCTTCTTTGCGGTGCGCTTCCTTCATCACCAGACGCGCTTTGCGTCCCAGCATGTACCGGCGTACTTGATGGTAGAGGGCGTTCATTGCGCCTTTCTTGGTGTCAGAATGGGATATATAATCGGGTGTTTCGTAATAGCGACCCATTTCGGCTTCCACAGGAGCGCCTTGCGTGAAGGTGAATCCGCAATCTTCGCAAGTGCAAACGTCGAACGATTCGCCCGACGCATAGAAGTCCTTACACGTCATGACGCGCTTCCTGTGCGTGCCATCGCACAGCGGACAAGCAGTTATATTAAGTTTATTCATTGATTTTACCCTAAATTAAAATGCAGCTTTGCCTCACAAAGCCGCACTTCACCCGAATTTGGTGCAAAGGAACAAATAAAAAGTGAGGTAAGGGCATTCTGTTAAGCTCTTTTATACATTGTGCCAACCGTATAGTGTTATCGTGGGATAGGTACATCAACTCACAGCATCCTTTTCTGCGCGCGCCCCGCCCTGACCAAACAGCGTGCGGGTACGCAAGCTTTCGGCAGAGGATGGGTCAACTCTCGGCAGAGGATTCACTATCTTCCGTCAAAAGATTCGTCATCTTTCGGCAGAAGATAACTCATCTCTCGGCAGAAGAATCTTTCTTTAGTGCGTTTGCCCAGGCTTTCTGCTATTTGAACCTATGTAAAAGGTAGAAGAAGCCTTTCTTTAACGTTTCAGTTAAGACTCTTTGTTGCCTGCTGCTTCACCTTTCAGTGTAGCCGAACCGGCTTCCAGTACTTTTACTTGTACAAAGTCTCCTATTTTATGCGTGCCGCGGTCGAACACAATCACCCGGTTCTGTTCGGTACGTCCGAAAAACTGTTCGCGGGAGCGCTTGGAGATGCCTTCCACCAGCACTTCGTACGTTTTCCCCACACAGCGGCTGTTCGATAGCAACGAGAGGCGGGTTTGGAGTGCGATGATTTCGTTGAGCCGGCGAATTTTTACTTCTTCGGGTACGTTGTCTTCGAGATGTTTCGAAGCAAAGGTGCCGGGGCGCTCGGAATACTTGAACATGAATCCGGCATCGTATCCGCAGGCTTCCATCAGCGAAAGAGATTCCTGATGGTCTTCTTCCGTTTCAGAGTGAAAGCCGGAAAAGATGTCGGTGGTCAGTCCGCAATCGGGGATGATGCGTTTGATGGCGGCAACGCGGTCGAGGTACCATTGGCGGTCGTAGCGTCTGTTCATCAGTTGGAGGATGCGCGAGCTTCCGCTTTGCACGGGGAGGTGGATATGCTTGCATATATTGGGCACTTGAGCTATCACTTCCAAGGTCTCGTCGCTCATGTCTTTGGGATGGGAGGTGGTGAAGCGGATGCGCAGGGCAGGGGCGGCTTCGGCTACACGGCGCAGCAGGGTGGGGAAGGTGATTACCTCGCCGTCTTTGCGCTGGAAGTGATAAGAGTTGACATTCTGCCCCAGCAGCGTTACTTCTTTATATCCCTTTTTCACCAGGTCGGTCACTTCGTTGAGGATGCTGTCTGCGTCGCGGCTGCGCTCTCGTCCCCGGGTATAAGGAACGATGCAATAAGTGCAGAAGTTATTGCATCCGCGCATGATGGAAACAAATCCCGAGATATGATTGCCGCAGATGCGCGACGGAATGATGTCGCGATAGGTTTCGGTGGTCGATAAAGCTACATTGATGGCTTTCTCGCCAGCTTCCACCGAAGCAATCAGTTCGGGCAAGGAAAGGTACGCATCCGGACCTACTACAAGGTCTACATGATGCTGTTCTATCAACTCGTCTTTCACCCGTTCTGCCATACAACCTAGCACGCCTACAATGAGGTGGCGCTTTTTCTTTTTCATCGAATAAAAGAATTCCAGTCGGTTCAGAATCTTTTGTTCGGCATTGTCGCGGATAGAACAGGTATTCATAAAGACGGCGTCTGCCTCTTCTAGTGTTTCGGTCACCGAATATCCCGCCATTTGCATCACCGAGGCTATCACTTCACTATCGGCTACATTCATCTGGCAGCCATAGGTTTCAATGAACAATCTTTTGTTGTCCGAGGCAGTTGCGGATTTTAAGTCCGCTCCCGTTAATTCATTCATGTTTTAATTATTTAAAATGTGGGGCAAAGATACGCTTTCGGTGGCAATAAGATAAGACTTCCAAGCCAAAATGTAGCAAACTGAAACAAAAATAACCGTATAGGTTATCAATACATTGTCTTGTTCTTTAATTAATGTTAATGGAATGAACATTTTCTTCTTAACCATTTGGTGCTATTAGTTTTAATTCACACATTTGTGACGTGAAAGAAACATTAGATTTTTTCATAGTTAAGGTTTAGGTTAAAAAAATTAAGGGGAGCTGTGAAGCTGCCCTTTTTTCATGCTAAATTGTTAGCGCTAATCAGATTAAATACCTACCTTTGTCCCACTTAAACAGAAGAAGGAAAGTTATGGAAGATTTGATGAAATTTCTCGCAATAGCGGGAGTTATCGCTTTCGGAATTTACAGACAGTTCAGCAAAGACAAAGCTCAACATGCAGAGAACGAACCTCCTGTATCTATCCCCGCTGATGAATACGAAGAAGAGGAAGCATCGTATGACGAAAAGCTGATGCCTCTGTTTTCGCCCCAAACACCTTCCCTTCCCCCCTCTCAAGAAGGCATACGGAGCACGTATGTCCCTACCCCTTCCTCTATATCGCTTATGGACGAGCCCGAAAGCACTGACGGCGAATTTGCCATTCATTCCGAAGAAGAGGCAAGGCGCGCCATTGTATGGTCGGAAATACTACAAAGGAAATATGAACAGTGAAGTCTAATCACGAAAATATACTATTTATGTCATTGAACATTCTTTCAGCAGCGGAAGCTGCCAGCCTTGTAAAACATGGCTATAACATCGGCCTTAGCGGGTTCACTCCTGCCGGAACGGCCAAAGCAGTCACAGCAGAAATCGCTAAAATAGCCGAAGCAGAACATGCAATGGGACATCCGTACCAGATTGGCATCTTCACCGGAGCTTCTACCGGCGACTCTTGCGATGGTATCTTATCGCGTGTCAAAGCCATCCGTTACCGTGCGCCGTACACCACTAACCCCGATTTCCGCAAAGCCGTGAACAATGGCGAGATTGCGTACAACGACATTCACTTGTCGCAAATGGCGCAAGAAGTGCGTTATGGATTTATGGGAAAAGTAAACATCGCCATCATTGAAGCTTGCGAAGTTACGGCGGACGGAAAGATTTATCTGACAGCAGCCGGCGGCATCGCTCCTACTGTATGCCGCTTGGCCGATAAAATTATTATCGAACTCAACAGTGCCCACAGCAAACGGATGATGGGTATGCACGATGTGTACGAACCGTTGGATCCGCCTTATCGTCGTGAAATTCCTATTTACAAACCGAGCGACCGTGCCGGACTTCCGTATATTCAGGTAGACCCGAAGAAAATAATTGGTGTAGTAGAAACAAGCAAACCCGACGAAGCTCGTTCATTTGCCGACTCAGATCCCATCACCGATAAAATTGGAGAGAACGTAGCCGACTTCTTGGCAGCAGATATGCGTCGTGGCATTATTCCGTCGAGCTTTTTGCCGTTGCAGTCTGGCGTGGGCAACATTGCCAACGCCGTGCTGGGTGCTTTGGGACGGGATACGACTATCCCTGCATTTGAGATGTACACCGAAGTGATTCAGAACTCTGTTATCGGATTGATTCGTGACGGTCGGGTGAAATTTGGCAGTGCCTGTTCGCTGACAGTAACTAACGATTGCTTGGCCGGCATTTATGACGATATGGACTTTTTCCGTGACAAGCTGATTCTTCGTCAGTCGGAGATTTCCAACAGCCCTGAAGTGATTCGACGGTTGGGAGTCATTTCTATTAATACGGCTATTGAAACCGATCTTTATGGCAACGTGAACTCTACCCATATTGGCGGAACAAAAATGATGAACGGTATCGGCGGTTCGGGCGACTTTACGCGCAACGCTTATATCTCTATCTTCACCTGCCCGTCTGTGGCAAAAGAAGGAAAGATTAGCTCTATTGTTCCGATGGTATCGCATCTTGATCATAGCGAACACTCGGTAAACATTGTCATCACCGAGCAAGGCGTAGCCGATCTGCGTGGCAAGAGCCCGAAAGAGAGAGCACAAGCCATCATCGAAAATTGCGCTCACCCCGATTACAAACAATTATTGTGGGATTACCTCAAGCTGGCGGGAAACAGAGCACAGACTCCGCACTGCATCTCCGCAGCGCTGGGCATGCACGCCGAACTGGCAAAGAGTGGCGATATGAAGAATACGAATTGGGCGGAATACGCTAAATAAAGTAGTTCGCCCCAAATACAGAGGTCACAGAGGAATTATATTAATTATTAACCCTCTGTGACCTTTGTGTTTTTGGCAGTGACCTTTTATTGGCAGAGCCACTTGCACACGTTGTCTTGTAGTTCCCGTGCTTTCTCTTCCGAAAGCACATTCTGATGAAGAATGGCAAAAGCTACATCGTGTCCGTTCGCTGCTTTGAGATAACCGGCGAGTGCATTGATTGCGGTGTACGAACCTGTTTTGGCATGAACCTTTTTGTAGGCTTTCGTTCCTTTCATCCGGTTTCGCAGCGTGCCGTCCACACCCGCAATGGGGAGTGCCTTGTAGAGCTTCCTGAAAATGTCTGTTCGCGAGTAAGCGTACTTCAAGAAATCTACCAGCATGGCTGGCGACAGATAATCGTAATTGGACAAGCCACATCCATCAGCTAGGTTATATTCATCGGGATTGTGTCCCAACTGGCTAGCTAACTTCTGTATTTCGGTTATTCCTTCGGTGGCAGACACTCGCTTCTTGCCCGAAGCTTGTGCGCCTATCCGATAAAGCACGGCTTCTGCATTCAGATTGTCGCTCTTCTTCAGCATTTCCTGAACGACTGTTTGCATGGGCGTCTCCCAACGAGTGAGGAACACGGAGGCGCTGTCTTTCTGAAAGTCGGCAAACGCATAGCCGTCAGTTACTTCTATGCCTTCAGACCGTAGTTGCTCGAGGAAGGTGTGCAAGAAGAAATTCTGTGAAGAGTGCACGTTTACCTGCTCCCTGTTTCTGTGTTCCACATTTCCGCCAACGATGATTCGATTTTTTTCTTTCAGCCATTCTCTGGTGAGAAAGAATTTCCCGGCAGCCGGAGTTCGGGTTTGCGTTTTATTGGTTACCGTATAATAAGAAGAGACAGGTTTTAGATGTAGGTGAGCCGCTTCTCCACGTTTTGTGGCGGGCGTGGCAATCACCGTAATGCTCCCTTTGGCAAACATTAAGGGTGAAAGGTAAGGTTGATAAGCAAACGGCATGTCGTCCCACATCCAGCCGTTTCCGAAATAGAGCGAGTCTTTCATAGATACATCGCCATACACTCGTCCTTTAATAACCGAAAAGCGGAGGGCGGAAACGTCTTTGACCAGTGCTGTCATTTCTTTCTCGTCAAACTCCGGGTCGAAACCTCCGATGACATATAAATCGCCCTGCAAAGTATCGTGTGCTATCACGCCTTTGTACCATACTTCCGTGCAAAAGGGTTTCTCTGCGTCGGGGCGGGATAAGGCGGTGATGGTAGTCAGTAGTTTTAGGGTAGAAGCAGGGCGGGAGAGTTGTCGGTCCCGATAGGTATAAATCGATTGCTGTTTGGTCAAGTCGTAGACGGAGATGCCTACGTCGGAACCTGCCGGCAGCCATTTGGCTATCAACGAATCGAGTGAGGATGAAAAATTCGCCTGTCCCCACACGGTGGTGGAGAGGCAGGCGAATAATAGGAACAGTCCGGAAAGGTGGCTCATAAAGCTTCACGGAATATTTCCGCCACGGTGGGGTGGGGGAATACAATCTTTTTCCAAGCAGCTGCGGTGAGTTTTAGCTCCACTGCCATGGTGGCAAGGGTGATAATCTCCGAAGCCGGATTGCCTAGCACATGAGCACCCAGAATCGTGTCATCCGCTTCGGCAAGCAGCACTTTGCACACTCCGTTGACTCCTTCGTTTTCGGCAACAAAGCGTCCCGAATAAGCCATCGGCAGCTTCACTGCGCGATAGGCAATGCCTTTGGCTTGCAGCGCTTCTTCGGTCTGACCTACGCCGGCTATCTCGGGGTTGGTATAAACAACGCCGGGAATGGCGCGATAGCTCATCGCATCGGCCTTGCCTAGAATGGTATGCACCGCTACTTCTGCTTCGCGAACAGCGGTGTGAGCCAGCAACGAGAAGCCGGTTAAATCACCGCAAACGTAAACGTTCGGTTCCGAACTCTGCATCTGTTCGTTGACAACGATGCTTCCCCGTTCGGTCTTTGCCAAGTGTAGGTTTTCCAAACCGAATCCTTTTGTCACAGGTCGGCGTCCTACGCTCATCAGTAGTTTCTCGGCGGTAACGTTGCCTGCACCTTCTGCATTCTCGTAAGACACTACGGCGCCTGCTTCTGTTTGAGCCAGTGCAACCACCTTTGTGCTCAGCAAGAATTTAATACCCCGTTTTGCATAATCTGCCCGAAGCAGTGCGGAGAGTTCTTTGTCCATTCCGCCCAATATCTCGTCCAGCATTTCTATGACTGTCACCTGTACCCCCAAGCTGTTGAAGAAGGAGGCAAATTCCATCCCGATAACGCCTCCGCCCACGATAGCCAACGAAGCAGGAACTTCTTTGTTGTTCAGCGCTTCCCAGTGTGTCCAGTAGTTCACCGTTTCTACACCGGGGATGGGGGGTACAAATGTTTCCGAACCGGTGCAGAGTATCAGATTCTCGCATTCGTATGTTTCTTCTCCGCAACGGATGCTGTTTTTATCAATAATCTGTGCTTCTCCTGTCAGGATAGTGACCTGATTGGAAGTCAGTTTTCCTTTGACTCCTAACACCAGTTTGCGCACCACTTTCGCCTTGCGTGCAATGATTTTGGGCAGGTCAAAAGAGACTTCCGGCACGCTCACCGCATATTTAGAAGCATGCTTTGCTCCGTCGTAGGTTTTAGCTGAATAGAGTAAGGTTTTGGTTGGGATGCATCCTTCGTTCAGGCACACTCCTCCCAAGTTTTTTTTCTCAACTAGCAATACGCTCAATCCCGCCTTTCCGGCAGCTTCGGCCGCTGTATATCCTGCAGGACCGCCACCGACAATAATTACTTGATACTTCATGTTATTCTTTTATGGTTAGTTTTTCTGTGTTATTCTACTCTCTATCAACTCTACAAACTCGCGTTCTTTCACGGGGAGGGCGGTGATGAACTTTCCGTTGCCATACTCTATGAGCACATAGTGCAGCAAGCAGAAGCGACCCATCTTCATGGTATAATGGATCTTTATAGAAGTGATGTCTTTGAGGGGAACTGTTTTCTTACGGATAAAGCGACCTTGAAAAAAGATCAAATGACCATCGGAGGTCACTGTATAAGCGGTATGGATAATCCGCTCGATGACCACTATCAGCAGCAGCATCCAGATAACAGCCAGTATAATAAGCTTGCCCCATAGTGCATAAATGGCATTCACACTTAGCATCAATAGTAGCAAATAGTAAAGCCCATCAATGCGGGCTGGGAAAACTCGATTCATTTTGTCAATTATATGCCCGCAAGGTAGCAATTTTATGAATTAGTGGCAACGAAAAGCACAATGAAAAAACTATTTTCGTAGCTTTGCGGGAAGAAATAACATGATTATGGTTAAAAAGTTCGATTTCCTCGTTATCGGTTCCGGGATTGCAGGAATGAGTTTTGCCCTTAAAGTGGCACATAAAAGAAAAGTAGCCCTTATCTGTAAGAGCGAGTTGGAAGAGGCTAATACCTTCTTCGCACAAGGCGGGGTAGCTTCTGTTACCAATCTGCTGGTAGACAACTTCGATAAACACATCGAAGATACCATGAATGCAGGCGACTGGATCAGCGATCGGGCTGCCGTAGAGAAAGTAGTGCGGGAAGCGCCGGCACAAATTGAAGCGCTTATCAGCTGGGGAGTAGATTTTGACAAGAACGAACAAGGAGAGTTCGACTTGCATCGCGAAGGCGGACATTCGGAGTTCCGCATTCTTCATCATAAAGACAATACGGGTGCCGAAATACAAGACAGCTTGATTAATGCCATCAAGCAGCATCCCAACATCACTGTTATTGAGAATCATTTTGCCATTGAGATACTGACGCAACACCACTTGGGTGTAAAGGTGACCCGACAGACACCGGACATCCAGTGCTACGGTGCTTATATTCTCGATCCGGCTACGGGCAAGGTGGATACTTATCTTTCTAAAGTCACGCTGATGGCTACGGGCGGTGTAGGCGCCGTTTATCAAACTACTACTAATCCGCTGGTGGCTACCGGAGACGGCATTGCCATGGTTTATCGAGCTAAAGGTACGGTGAAGGATATGGAATTTGTGCAATTTCATCCTACGGCTCTTTTTCATCCGGGCGACCGCCCTTCGTTCCTTATCACCGAGGCGATGCGCGGTTACGGCGGCGTGCTTCGTACGATGGATGGAAAGGAGTTTATGCAGAAGTACGACCCGCGCCTCTCGTTGGCACCTCGTGACATCGTGGCTCGTGCCATCGACAACGAGATGAAGAACCGGGGTGAAGACCACGTCTACTTGGATGTGACGCATAAGAATGCAGAAGAGACGAAGAAGCATTTCCCCAATATCTACGAGAAATGTTTGAGCTTGGGTATCGACATTACCAAAGAGTACATCCCTGTGGCTCCGTCGGCTCATTATTTGTGCGGAGGCATCAAGGTCGATCTCAATGCACAATCGAGCATCGAACGGCTTTATGCGGCGGGTGAATGTTCGTGCACGGGGCTGCACGGCGGCAACCGTTTGGCATCGAACTCGCTCATCGAAGCTGCGGTATATGCCGATGCCGCTGCTAAGCACTGTCTTGGGGTGATTGACAACTATACGTACAACGAGCATATCCCCGAATGGAATGCCGAAGGCACCAGTTCATCCGAAGAGATGGTGCTCATTACCCAGAGCATGAAGGAAGTGAATCAGATTATGAGTACTTACGTGGGCATCGTCCGCAGCGACCTCCGGTTGAAGCGGGCGTGGGACCGCTTGGATATTTTGTATTTGGAAACGGAGAGCCTCTTCAAGCGCAGCGTGGCATCGAAAGAGATTTGCGAACTGAGGAATATGATTAATGTGGGTTATCTGATTATGCGTCAGGCAATGGAACGAAAAGAAAGTCGCGGACTGCACTATACCATCGACTATCCGCACGCTGTCCGAAAGTAACCGATGATAAATACACACCGGCAGCACAAAACAACGCGGACTCACCCGGACATTTTAGCTGTGTGCAGCTAAAAGAGGTCTGGGTGAGTCCGCGTGATTGTTCAGCCTTCGGGCTTAATAGTTTTCTTTCTTTACTTCAAAATAAGCTTTTGCATGCAGGCAAGCGGGGCATACTTCGGGAGCTTCTTTGCCTATTTGGATGAAACCGCAGTTGCGGCATTGCCATACCACTTCGCCTTCTTTAGCAAACACCTGAGCTGTTTCGATGTTCTTCACGAAAGCACGGTAGCGCTCTTCGTGTCCCTTTTCGGCAATAGCGATGTTGCGATACATCGTAGCAATGAGGGGGAAGCCTTCTTCTTCTGCCACGTCGGCAAAGTGAGGATAATCCATCGACCACTCTTCGTGTTCGCCGGCAGCAGCTGCCTGCAAGTTGTTTAGCGTTGTTCCGATGACACCTGCCGGATAGCTGGCAGTGATTTCCACCATTCCTCCTTCGAGGAATTTGAACATACGTTCTGCATGCTCTTTCTCTTGATCGGCTGTTTCACTGAAGATGGCAGCGATTTGTTCGAAGCCTTCTTTCTTGGCTTTGCTTGCGAAGTACGTGTAACGCATTCTTGCTTGTGATTCTCCTGCAAAGGAAGTCAGCAGGTTTTTTTCGGTTTGGGTACCTTTGATACTTTTCGTCATAATTGCAATCTTTTTTAAAAGGAATTAATTTTGGTAACAAATATAAGGAATAAGTTTGTATCCTTCTTCGCTTTCTTTATTAATAATATCTATTGGTTCATTGATAAGTAGAACGAAATGGGAGCGGCTGGCGTAGCTAAAGGCACAAAGCCTGCGTTAAAGCGGTGTGTTTGCGTTTATTTTGTGTACTTTTGTAGTTTCTTTTTTTAAGTTACATCTATAAAGTAGTAGAACGAATGAAAGATTTTCAATTCAGACCAAAGCTGTATTCGGCTTTGAAAAATTACTCGAAACAAACGTTTATGGCCGATTTAATGGCCGGAATCATTGTAGGTATCGTGGCGCTTCCGCTAGCCATTGCCTTTGGCATCGCATCGGGGGTGTCGCCCGAGAAGGGTATTATTACGGCTATCATTGCCGGATTCATCATTTCTGCGCTTGGTGGAAGCAAGGTGCAAATTGGCGGTCCGACGGGGGCGTTTATCGTGATTATTTACGGTATTGTGCAGCAATATGGCGAAGCGGGACTGATTGTGGCGACCCTCATGGCGGGGGTGCTGCTCATCTTGCTGGGAGTATTCAAACTGGGAGGCATCATCAAGTTTATCCCTTATCCTATCATAGTAGGGTTCACCAGTGGAATTGCAGTGACTATTTTCACCACACAGATAGCCGACATCTTCGGATTGAATTTCGGGGGAGAAAAGCTTCCGGGCGATTTCATAGGGAAGTGGCTGCTGTACTTCCAGCATTTTGATACGGTGAACGTGTGGAACACCCTTGTCAGCTTGGCGAGCATTGCCATTATTGCGTTGACGCCGCGGGTGTCGAAGAAGATACCCGGATCGTTGATTGCCATTGTGGTGGTGACCGTGGCGGTGTATCTGATGAAGATGTACGGAGGGATAGACTGCATCGCTACTATTGGCGACCGGTTTACCATCAAGGCGGAGCTGCCTGATGCGGCGGTGCCAGTGCTCAACTGGGAGGCGATTCAGCACCTCTTTCCCGTTGCTATCACCATTGCCGTGCTCGGGGCGATCGAGTCGTTGCTCTCCGCCACGGTGGCGGATGGCGTGACGGGCGACCGGCACGATTCGAATACTGAACTGATTGCGCAGGGAGCGGCGAACTTGATTACTCCGTTGTTCGGCGGTATCCCTGCCACGGGAGCTATTGCCCGCACCATGACCAATATCAATAACGGTGGACGGACGCCGGTGGCGGGCATCATTCATGCGGTGGTGCTGCTGCTGATTCTGTTGTTTCTCATGCCGTTGGCGCAATATATCCCGATGGCTTGCCTGGCGGGCGTGTTGGTGATTGTGTCGTACAATATGAGTGAGTGGCGCACTTTCAAGGGGCTGCTCAAGAATCCGAAGTCGGACGTCACCGTGCTGCTTATCACGTTCTTCCTGACGATTATTTTCGACTTGACCATTGCCATTGAGGTGGGGCTGATTATCGCTTGCGTGCTCTTTATGAAGCGGGTGATGGAAACAACGCAGATTTCGGTGATTACAGACCAGATAGACCCGAACTCGGAGCTGGACATTGCCGTGCACGAGGAGAACTTGCAGATTCCAGACGAGGTGGAGGTGTACGAGATCAACGGACCGTACTTCTTCGGTATTGCTACCAAATTTGAAGAGACGATGGCGCAGCTGGGCGACCGCCCACGGGTGCGGGTAATCCGCATGCGTAAAGTGCCGTTCATCGATTCCACGGGCATTCATAACTTGACCATCCTCTGCCAGCTGTCGAAAAAAGAGAAGATCACTATCGTGCTTTCGGGCGTGAACGAAATGGTGCACGCAACGCTGGCGAAGTCCGGATTCTACGATTTGCTGGGTGAGAAAAACATCTGCCCCAACATCAACGAGGCGCTGGAGAGAGCCAGCGAGATTATCAAAGAATAACCCTTATAAATACCTTTTGAACACATGACAACAAAGAAATCTCTTTTCATCGGAGCATGGCTGCTGACCTCCAGCTTTGCTTTGGCACAAGAAATCAGTGTGCAACCCGTGCCGCAACAACTCGTGGCAAACGGGAAATTCCTTGCTCTGCCCGCCGCTTACACGCTCCGGGGCGGCGAAGAGGCTAACCCCCTCGCGGTGGCTAAATTGCAAACGATGCTGGGCGCGCAGCCCGGCAAGCAGGGATTCTGTATCGTGATAGGCGAGAAGGGCGACAAGGCGGTACGTGCCTTCAATCGCCTTATCCCCGCCCAGCCCGAAGGTTATTACCTGAAGATAGACAGCCGCCAGCTGGTGATTGCGGGAAGCAACGAACGAGGGACTTATTATGCCTTGCAGACCTTGGCGCAACTGCTCCGCGACGGACGGATGCCCGAGGTGGAAGTGACCGACTATCCCGCCATCCGCTTCCGTGGAGTGGTGGAGGGTTTCTACGGAACGCCCTGGAGCCACGAGGCGCGCTTGCGTCAGCTTCGCTTTTATGGCGAGAACAAGATGAATACGTACATCTACGGACCGAAGGACGACCCCTACCACAGCTGCCCCAACTGGCGTTTGCCTTATCCCGAGAAGGAAGCCCGTCAACTGGCGGAACTGGTGAAGGTGGCGCATGAGAACGAGGTGGACTTTGTCTGGGCTATTCATCCGGGACAGGACATCCGCTGGGAGGCTGCCGATCGTGCGCTGCTGATGGGCAAGTTCGAGAAGATGTACCAGCTGGGCGTGCGCTCGTTTGCCGTTTTCTTCGACGATATTTCGGGAGAGGGGACCAATGCCGACCGGCAGGCGGAACTGCTCAACTACCTCGACAACCACTTCGTGAAGGTGAAAAAGGATGTCACTCCGCTCATCATGTGCCCCACGGAGTATAACAAGAATTGGTCCGACCCTTCCAAGGGATACCTCACCACGCTGGGCAAGCAGCTGAACCCTTCGATACAGATTATGTGGACGGGCGACCGTGTAATCTCCGATATGACACCCCAAGGTATGGCGTGGATTAACGAGCGCATCCAGCGCCCTGCTTACATTTGGTGGAACTTCCCCGTGTCCGACTATGTGCGCGACCATCTGCTGATGGGCGCTGTTTATGGCAACGACACGCACATCGCTGCGCAGATGGCAGGCTTTGTCACCAATCCCATGGAACATCCCGAAGCTTCGAAGATTGCTATTTACGGAGTGGCGGACTATGCGTGGAACCCTTTGAGCTACTGTCCGCAGCGGGCATGGAAGGCAGCGGTGAAGCAGCTGTTGCCCAAGGATGCTGAAGCGCTGCAAACTTTTGCCGACCATAACTCGGACTTGGGCGAGAACGGGCACCGCTACCGCCGTGAGGAATCTGTACGCCTGCAACCCTTGGCAGCCCGCGTGGCGGAACGCTATGCCAGCCAGGGGAGCTGCGATGTTGCCGAGCGGGATACGCTCCGCGAGGAGTTCGAACGCATCGTCGAATCGGCCGACCTGCTGTTGGTGAACAAAGAGAACGAATCTCTTGTGGAGGAGATTGCACCTTGGATTCGTCAGTTCAAGTTGTTGGGGCAGACCGGAGGCGAGGTGATTGCTTTGACGGAAGCGCTGGACAAGGGCGACCAACCGCTCTTCTTGCGCAAGTACCGCCACATTAAAGCCCTTCAGGAGCAGAGTTTTGAGGTGGACCAGACGTATAATCAGAATCCGTACCAACCGGGCGTGAAAGTGGCTACCAAGGTGATGAAGCCGCTTGCCGACCGCTTGTTCACGCTTGCCATCGAAGGGTATAACCGACGGTACAACGCAGCGCTCAATGCCACGCCGACGTATTCGCCTCACAAATGGGTGACGGACGTGGAGCAGCTCAAGCACCAGCCGCTGCAAATCAAAGCCCGGCAAGTAATCGTTTCGCCTTTGTTGGAGACGTTGAAATGGCAAGCTGGCGGTGCCGTTTGCATCGAACTCGCCCGTGCGGAAAAGGCGCAGCGCATAGAAATGGACTTGGGGGTAAAAGACGTTGCCGCTTGGGGACGTTTGGATATTTCTACCGATGGGCAGACGTGGACAAGCGTAGCGTTGCAGCAAGAAAAGAATAAAGTGACGGCAACGTTGCCCGCCGTAGCTCTGAAGGCGGTGCGCTTCAGCAATGCCGGAGCGGACGGGCAGGAGGTGCATCTGCGCCGTTTGGTGCTGACGCTGGACGAGCGTGCCGCATCGGATTTGTAATCCGCTACTACTAGATAAGGGCCTTCTCCGCCACTAGATAAGAGTCTTATCCAGTGCTAGAGAAGGCCCTTATCTAGCGTAAAAATCTATTTATCGCTTTTCCACCGCTTGCGGTAGCCCACCACTGCGGCGATGAAGGCGAGGAGAATCAAGGCAAACGCTCCGTAACTCAGACGCTCGGTGATGTGCAGGCTCTGCGGGTCGAAACGCATCTCGACGGTGTGCTTGCCTGCCGGCACCGCCATAGCCCGCAGCACGTAGTCGGCGCGTGCCAGTGTTGCCGGCTTGCCGTCGATGGTAGCTACCCAGCCCGGATAATAAATCTCGGAGAACACCACCAACCCCGGTTTCGCCGTGGTTACCTCGTACGTCAGCCGGTTCGGTTCATAAGCCGTCAGCCGTACTTGTGAGAGCGAATCTTTAAACGCAGTTTGAATGCCGTTCAACTGGGTCTTGAAGCGCACGTCCACTACTGCCGTACGTTGCAAGTCCGTTCCGTCCAACGCATCCAGTTCCTCGTTAGCATTCGCCACATACTTCACCTCGCTCACCAGCCACGCATTGCCGTAGGCGTACGGGTTTTGCACGGGCACCGTCTCTCCTTGTTTTCCGGCAGGGAAGATGAAATACTTCGCGTTGAGCAGGTTCAGCACGCCGAACTTGGCGGCGTCCACGCTGTCCATCTGCCCGCCTGCTGTGGCTATCTCCTGATAGGCCGCTTGCATCTGCGGAGCGATGTGCCGGTCTATCAAGTCCTGATAGCGTTGCAGCTTGGCGGCATGATACCCGCCCACACTCTTGTGCCAGTACGACGTATTGTTTTCATTGAACGTATCCGAAGCGAAGTTCAGTACCCGGTAGTCGAGCGCTGTGTCTTGCAGAATCTGCTCGTCCGTAGCCGTCTTCTCGAAACTTTCGGTGCGAATGGTCTGGGGCACAAACTGCTCGTCGTTGAGGTACCGTTTGTTCACGCTCCACAAATCGACCAAGCAAAGCAAAGCCACGGCGCCCACTGCCCAGCCCGCCTTCATCTTTTTGGCTTGATAAGCCAGCAGCACCAGTGTGCCTGCGGCAACCACGAAGAAGCTGCGCCACGCATCGGCGGTGAAAAGGTGCACTCGCATCTCCTCCAGATTGTTGAGAATGGCAGGCAGCTGCTCTGCCGGCAAGCCCTGTTGCAGCATCGCCATCTCCTGATCCGGAATGAAGGAAGAGAAGAACAACCGCGGAGCCACCGCAAAGAGGAACGCCAGCCCGCCCGTCAGCCCGAAGCTGATATAAACGTATTTCAGTTTCTCCCGCAACCGTTCGGGCGCCGCCAGCAGCTCTTTGAGTGTGAGCATGGCGAGCAGCGGGATGGTGAACTCGGCAATGACGAGGATGGACGACACCGCCCGGAACTTGTTGTACATCGGCACATAATCGATGAAGAAGTCCGTCATCCCCATGAAGTTCTTTCCCCATGCCAAGGTGATGGAGAACACGGTTGCCCCCAGGAGTGCCCACTTCAGAGGTCCTTTGACCACGAAACAACCCAGCACGAAGAGCATCAGCACAAAAGCGCCCACATAGACGGGACCGGAGGTCATCGGCTGATCGCCGAAGTATTGCGTGAGCTGGGAGTAAAGACCGGCATACTCGGGGTTCGCCTTCTCCATCGCCTTCTCGCTTTTCGACAGGGGCACGGAAGCTCCGCCCTTCACGTTCGGCACCAGCAGGCTGAAGGTCTCGCCGATGCCGTAACTCCATCCGGTGATGTAGTTGCGGTTCAGTCCGCCGCTCGCTTGTTGGGCTGCCGCCCCTTCGTGTTTGAGTTCGCTCTTGCCCCGCATCGTCTCTTTGCTGTACTGATAGGTGTGGTATAAGTTCGAGCTGTTCACCGCCACGCCCACCAGCGCCGCCACTATCAGCACGCCGCTCGATTTGAAGAATGCCGGCAGCTCTTTCTTGCGCCATGCCTCCTCAAAGAAGGCTCCGGCGATGAAGAGCATCACGAACAAGAAGTAGTAGGACATCTGCACGTGGTTGGACTGTATCTGCATGGCAAGAAACAGTGCCGTGAGAAGCCCTCCCGTCAAGTATTTCTTTTTGTACACCAGCACCAATCCCGCTATGGTAGGCGGTATGTAGGCAAGTGTGATGAATTTCCAGATGTGCCCCGCCGCAATCAAGATGAAGAAGTACGACGAGAACGCCCAGACAATGCCTCCCAAAGCCGACAGCCCTGCCGGCAGTCCGAAGACTCGCAGCAAGAGGTAGAATCCGAGCATCATGATGAATACCAGCCCCACGTAGCCGGGCAAGAACAAGTGGTATGCATTCTCCACCCATTGGAGTGGTTGCCCGGAGTCGTAGCTGGGTGACATTTGATAGGTAGGCATTCCGCCAAAAAGGGAGTTGGTCCATCGGGTACGTTCGCCCGTGCGCTGGTGGTAGCTCACGGATTCTTGTCCGGCACCGGCTCCGGCAGCCGTGTCGTGTTGGAAAAGGATCCGCCCTTCTATGTCGGCCGGAAAGAAGTAAACGAAGGAAAGAAGGACGAATGCCAGAATGGCAATCAGGTCGGGAAGAAACTTTTTCATAAGGAGTAAAGAATGAAAGGTGAAGAGTGTAAAGGCACGGGGGGAGTACCTTTGGCTCTTCACCTTTGGGGTTAGCGTTATCTATAGTTTTCGAATGCTTTTAGTAGCGGTAGTGGTCTGCCTTGTACGGTCCGTCCACCGATACGCCGATGTAAGCCGCTTGTGCAGGTGTCAACTTGCTCAGCTTCACGCCAATCTTCTCCAAGTGCAGCCGGGCTACTTCCTCGTCGAGGTGCTTGGGCAGGCGGTACACGTCGATGGCGTAATTTTTCTGGAACAGTTCTATTTGCGCCAGTGTTTGGTTGGTGAACGAGTTGCTCATCACAAACGACGGATGTCCCGTAGCGCAGCCCAGATTCACCAGTCGTCCGTCAGCGAGCAGCAAGATGCTGTGTCCGTCGGGGAAGTAGTAGCGGTCTACCTGTGCTTTGATGTTGACGCGCTTTATTCCGGGGAAGTGCTTGAGCGCCTCTACTTGAATCTCGTTGTCAAAGTGTCCGATGTTGCATACGATAGCCTGGTCTTTCATCTTTTCCAAGTGTTCGATGCGGATGATGTCGATGTTTCCGGTGGTGGTCACAAAGATGTTTCCTTCTTTGCAAGCCTCTTCCATCGTGGTCACTTCAAATCCTTCCATAGCAGCTTGCAGGGCGCAAATCGGGTCAATCTCTGTGATGAGCACGCGGGCTCCGTAAGAGCGCATGGAGTGTGAACAGCCTTTGCCCACGTCGCCATATCCGCAAACCACTACTACCTTGCCGGCAATCATCACGTCTGTAGCACGCTTGATGCCGTCTGCCAATGATTCGCGGCAGCCGTACAGGTTGTCGAATTTGGATTTCGTCACCGAGTCGTTGACGTTGAAAGCGGGGAACAGCAGTTTGCCCTCTTCTTGCATCTGATACAAGCGGTGCACGCCGGTGGTGGTCTCTTCGGACACGCCGCGCATCTCGGCTGCTACCCGGTGCCAGCGTTCTTTGTCTGCTGCCACTACCTGTTTCAGGAGGGCGTTCAGCTCTTTCTCATCTTCTGCTTGCACCTCTTTGTCCAAGATGCTTGCATCCTTTTCGGCGTCATAGCCCACATGAATCATCATGGTGGCGTCACCTCCGTCGTCCACAATGACCATCGGACCTTTCCCGTCTCCAAAGTTCAGTGCTTGCAGCGTGCACCACCAATAGTCGGCCAACGTCTCGCCCTTCCAGGCAAATACCGGCACGCCCGAAGCGGCAATAGCTGCAGCTGCATGGTCTTGAGTAGAATATATGTTACATGAGCACCAACGCACCTCGGCACCCAATGCAGTGAGTGTTTCTATCAGTACGGCGGTTTGAATAGTCATGTGCAAGGATCCCATGATGCGGGCGCCTTTCAACGGTTTCGATTCTCCATACTTTTCGCGAAGAGCCATAAGCCCGGGCATTTCCTTTTCTGCCAAGTCGATTTCCTTGCGACCGAAGTCGGCAAGCGTGATGTCTGCCACTTTATGGGGCAGGGTAGAGAATAATTCTGTAGACATAGTGTAATTTGTTTAAAAATAAAGTGTTGCAAAGATAGGGTATTCTCTGCAGTGGACATCTCTATCTTTCCATTTTTATTAAATAATAACGTCCCGGGCAACCGCTTTCAAAGAAATAATCTTCTGCCGAGAGTAGCCCCGTCTTCTGCCGAAGGATGACGAATCTTTTGACGGAAGATTGTGAATCCTCTGCCGAGAGTGGGTCCGTCTTCTGCCGGGAGTTAGCGCCCCGCACAGTTGTTTAGTCAGGACGGACCATGCGTAGGAAAAGTGACAAGAAAGAAAAAGACCGGAAAACCGCCTCAAACGGCTCTGAGGGTACGTGCTCATCCGTTTGGGTCCGCGCCGTTCGTGTATCTATGCCACGTAATCAGCGCTTCAAACAAAATCAAACTTTTTGAGGCGGATGCCCTGAATAACGTCGTACTAAGTTGTTTTATATGAGAATAAAGTCTTATATTTGCAAGGCATAGCTAAGAAAATACAACAAGATTAAAGCTTTCAAGCATTATGACTGATTATACGAATAAAACAAAAGAA
>JAVVVS010000005.1:54329-72592 GCA_036652495.1 Bacteroides sp. | reverse complement strand
ATTATTTTCAAGGCGTACTACAAAGTATTTCTGGGCAAGAAACACTTTGTAATACGCCTTGAAACAAAAGAGGACTCTTGCTGCTTGGCGTTCGCACCAAACAAAGAAGAACAAGAAGAAAGAACAGTAACGGTGATTTAGTAGATTGCCAGTTCAGCAATGCCTATTTGGGCAGCCTCATCAATTGTTTGTTTCACCTTGAGCAGCAGATAGCGCGTCTTGAAGGGAGCAAATGAAAGCGTTTGCGCTATCGGATTGTTCTTGATATTAGAAAATTCTCCTTCGGCTATCCGCCTGTTGACTTGCTTGGCATCACTTCCTGCATAAAGCACATAAGAAGCTATCATCCCTTGCGCAGATGGGTGCTGAGCAGGCAAATAAGACAAGTGGGATATGGTTTGCTCGCTACCCAAATCAATCAAAAGAGTCTTTGTGCCGACAAGAGAAAAGGTAGCTGCCTCGCCGTCGTGCATTTTCTTTGCCTCAGCAGCCGGAACACCCTCAACAGAATAAGGCAATGAAGCTGCCATTCTGTCCGGCGCCGCACCTTGCAAGGAGCCGGCGGGAATCGCGGCGCAGTAGGCTTCCACATTGCAGATACAAAGCGGCCCACGAGAGTCGGTGAAAACAATCCGAAGCTGTTCTGCCTCGAGGGTAGCAAAGCGCACGATACGCTTATAGCCGATCGTCGTAGTTTCTTCATCTATCTCCACCGGATTCCATTTGCCGCGCAGGCAATATTCTAATTTAAACGCCTTCACCCGCTGCCCCAGCGGAATATACTCTTGCATCAGCACCCGGTTAATCTGTCTTTTCCCGACAGGAAGAGCAAAAGTGAGCGAACCGCTATTCTCGCCATCCTTCGTTGCCCAATAGGTATCAAAGGCTCCATCGGTCACCTTCGAGGCGGCATAAGCATTCCCTCTCTCTGAAGAAGCTACCGGAAAGATTCCTTTCAAAAGATTGTCTGCCAGCTCCCGACTTATACGCTGATGAAACTGCACAGCATGGGCAGAGTCTATCGGATTCACCCTGCCACTGCGGTCTACAGGGAAGTTGAGCAACAACGTGCCATTGTGCCCCACGCTCCGATAATACAAATCCGTCAATTCATCCACCGACTTCACCTTGCTATCTTCTTCGGGATGATAAAACCATCCGGGACGCATCGAAACGTCACATTCGGCAGCCGTCCACTGATTACCATCGGCATGGCCGTATTGCAACTCCAAGTTTTTGGGATAACCCGGATATACTTCTCCTTGACGCAAGAACGACCAATTCGTTTCTCCGGCAAAACCACTTTCATTGCCTACCCACCGGCAACCCGGTCCTCCATCCGAAAAGATGACAGCTTGTGGCTGCAATTTCTCCACCCTGCTGAAGATGTCCGGAAAATTATAGTAGGTGCTACGATTAATTTTGCGTACTTCGCTGGCTCCCCCATACCAACCGTCTCCGCCATTAGCACCGTCAAACCACACCTCAAACAATTCTCCATACTGAGTCAGCACCTCGTTGAGCTGCTTGTGCAAATAATCAATATAAAGAGGGGTGCCATACGTTGCCTGATTCCTGTCCCAAGGAGAAAGATAAACGCCGAATTTCAATCCCCGCTTGTGACAAGCCTCAGAGAGTGAACGAAGCAAATCACCCTTTCCGTTCATCCACGGAGTGTTTTTTACGCTATAGCCCGTATAAGCCGACGGCCAGAGGCAAAAGCCGTCATGATGTTTGGCGGTAAGAATTACACCTTTGAGCCCGGCCTGCAAAAATGTTTCAGCCCACTGTTCACAATCCAACTGCGTGGGATTGAATGTTTGGAGGTCGGAGTCACCGTATCCCCACTCGCGGTCATTGAACGTATTCAGACCAAAATGCACGAAGGCATAAGTTTCCATTTGCTGCCAAGCCACTTGTTTGCTTTGGGGAATAGGAAAAACTGGAGCAAGACTGTCTTTTTTCATAGAAGCGTTACCGACAACAGCAGTAGCGATGCCAGCCAACAAAAAAAAGTATCTCATCAATCTCATAGCAATAATGTATTTAGAAATATAGTGAAACAAATATCCACTTTATCACAGAGCTAAGTATCCATTATTGCTTTTTATAGCTCAAAAATCGTGTATTTGCCGCCCAGAGGGCGAACCTTTCTATATTTTTTGTACATTTGTATTAAATTACATCCATTACATGAATACACTCAGCCACTGCATCTCATCCAAGATTCAATGGATAACATTGATTCTCACCTTTGCGCTTCCCCTCTTTGGCGCACAATCAGACTTAATCAACAACCATGATTATTACTCCATGCAGTTGTCTATAGAAAACGGATTGTCTCAAGCCTCCGTCAACAGCATCCTTTGCGACCACAACGGCACCCTATGGATTGGCACCAAATCAGGGTTGAACCGCTTTGACTATTACGAGCACAAAAATTACTTCCACGAAAAGGGGAACCCTTCCTCCTTGCCCGGCAATAAAATATTCTTTCTGGTAGAAGACTCCTCAGCAGGCATGTGGGTGTCTACAGACCAAGGGCTAGCGAAGTACGATGCCATCAACGATCGTTTTTTATCAATAGGAGCCAGTCCGCAGTTCAAAGCCTACTCCTTTCTTTCCCTTCCCAAGGGTATGCTTTTCGGAGGGCGGGACGAATTGTATTTTTACAGCTATCAAAGCAGAAAGCTAAAAAGACTCCCAATCCATCTTCAAAAAAAAGGCGGGACGGTTGTTTTTGATTTTATGCTTTTGTTCGATGCCAACCGCGTGCTTGTAGGAAGCAAAAAGAGCGGTCTGTGGTGGTACCACCTCCCATCCACGCAGCTGACAAGAGCGAACTTCTACAAAGAGCAGACTTGTTTCTCCATCTTCAAAGACTCTACAGGAAGACTTTATGTTTCCCCTTATAAGAAAGGCCTGCTGGTGTACAATAAAAGCGGGGAATTGATGGACCATATTACCGCCCAAAACTCTCACCTGAACAATGACATCATACTGGATATAAAAGAAAGAAACGGAAAACTCTGGTTAGCCACAGACGGAGGAGGAATCAACATACTCAATTTGAATAATCTTCGCGACATCTCTTACTTGATGCACGTGCAAGGCGATGCAAACTCGCTGCCCGTCAATTCCATCACCTGCCTTTACTGGTATCACGACAATTTATGGGCAGGTTCGGTACGCGGCGGAGCCTTTGGCATCAAAGACGTATTTATAAAAACATATAAAGATGTACCCCTTTACAGCCGCAACGGGCTCAGCGACAAAACCGTAATCAGCCTATGCGAAGATCACGAAGGCCTTCTGTGGATTGGAACGGACGGCGGAGGAATCAACTGCTATTATCCGCAGACCCGAACATTCAAGCACTATCCCATAGCTTATTCGGGCAAAGTTGTTTCTATCACCGAATATACAGATACCCAGCTACTGGTATCCTTTTATAGCGATGGCCTTTTCCTTTTCGACAAGCAAACAGGTAAATACCAACGATTTACCATTATCAATCCAAAAATAAACAAAGCTGAATGCGAGGGTAGATACTTAACCATGGCATGCAAAGTGGCGCCCGACCGAATTTACATACTCTCCAGCCGCCCCTATTATTATACAATGAGCGATCATTCGTTCACCCGTGTACGCTATTCAAAAGAACATCTTCCTTATGTAGACGGAATGATTGTCACCTGCTCCGATAGACATTTCACTTATTTAATCAAACAAAACAAGCTCTTTAAAATAGCCCACAACAAAGACAGCATAGTGCAGTTTTGCAGCGTAAATCACGAAGAAGACATTCGCGTGGCTTGCAAAGACAGTCACGGCAAATTCTGGTTGGGTACTTCTGACGGTTTGAAGTGGTTTGACCCTCAAACAAAAAGAATTCAAAAAATAGAGACACCCTTATTCAACAATGTGCTCACCATGGTCATCGACAACAAAGACAGACTATGGATAGGCGCACATAACATGCTATTCACCTACGTCATCCAAGAAAATCGCTTCGTACTGTGGAACGAGTCGGACGGATTCACACCCAACGAACTCATGCAAATGTATCCCGTAACCTCAGCCTCGGGAGATGTTTTCATCGGAGGGAGCTCCGGTTTGGTAAAAATAGACAAGAATATATCGATAGAAGAAGTGCCCGACCAGAAGTTCGACGTGATGAGCGTAGTTGTGAATGGAAAATCAGAAATGCCCGAAAAGGAAGAAATCTCTATTCCTTATGACTACAGCTCACTCACGGTAAAGGTAAAAACAAACACCAAAGACATCCTGCAGAGAAGGCTATACCGTTACCAAATAGAAGGTTACAGCAAGCAAGTGATAGAAACATACAGCTATTCCATCAACATACCTTTGTTGCCTCCCGGCGACTATGCGGTATTGGTGTCATTCAACGCCCCTGGAGGAGGATGGAGCCAACCTCATGAAATACTCTCAATGCACATCACCCCTCCTTGGTATAAAAGCAATTTAACCGTCTGGGGCGGAACTTTCCTGTTTATTATCCTGCTCTATATGCTGGTCTTTTTCTTCATCCGCAGAAAAGAGAACCGACTGAAATGGACACTAAAAGAGCATGAGCAAGAAGTCTACGAAGAAAAAATCAAATTCTTAATCAACATCAGCCACGAACTGCGTACACCGCTCACCTTAATTTACGCTCCACTAAAAAGGCTGATAAAAGAAAAGAAAGAAACCTTTTCGTACGAAAACAATTTGTTGCAACTAAACAACATTTACAAACAAGCCTTGCGGATGAAAAACATCATCAACCTGATTCTCGAAATTAATAAAATAAAAACGGAACAAAGCATCCTGAGAAAACAAGTGGTGGCACTCAACGAATGGGTGACTTCCATCACCGATGACTTTAAAAATGAGATGCAAGCCAGACAAATACAGCTTTGCTACGAACTAAACCCCGCCCTTGCAGAAGTAACTATCGACAAAAACAAATGCGAAATGGTGCTATCCAACTTTCTGATTAACGCCATTAAATTCAGTTCAGAAGGAGGAATCATCAAGATTCGATCGGAACAAATAGAAGACAAGGTGCGCATATCCATCATCGACCAAGGCATCGGGCTTAAAAATGCAGACATCGACAAACTCTTCACCCGATTTTACCAAGGCAACCATGACCGCAACGGAAGCGGAATCGGACTGTCCTACGCCAAAGAGTTGATAGAACTGCACGGTGGAACAGTAGGGGCTTACAACAATCCCGATAATATTGGCGCTACTTTCTTTTTTGACCTTCCACAGACAGAAGCAACCATCTCTACCCCCGTGCTCAAAGAAAAAAAACCGGTGAGCTTGACCCTTACTGACGAAAACCGTTCTGACAGCGTATCGCTATTCTCGCTTCAAGCCTACTCTATCCTCATTGTAGAAGACGAATCCGACTTGCGCCACTTCTTAAAAGACACGTTGAAAGAAATATTTAAATCTGTTTACACTGCAGAGAATGGACAAAATGCATTGGAGATAACTCGGGAAAAACTACCAGACATCATCGTCAGCGATGTAATGATGCCCTTTATGGACGGATTTGAAATGTGCAAGATCCTGAAAGACGATTTGTGCATTAGCCACATACCAGTGGTGCTGCTTACCGCCAGAAGCGATCAAGAAAGCACGGCTATAGGTTATAAATTGGGAGCCGACGCCTATCTGTCCAAGCCTTTCGATACCGAATTCTTACTTATTCTTCTTCAGAATCTGCTTAAAAACCGAGAATCGGTAAAGGCGCGCTATAAAAGCGAGAACCCGATTAAGACCTTGAAAGAACTCACCACTAGCAACGCGGATGAAACCTTCATGATAAAACTCAACGAAACGATACTAAAGCATCTAGATAACACGGAACTTAACATCCCCCTGCTGATAAATGCACTGTGTCTGTCAAAAGCTACCCTATATAATAAGGTGAAAGCCCTCACAGGAATGACTGTCAATGATTATATCATCAAAATACGCATCGAAAAAGCGGCTCAACTACTCGCCGAAACGAATTTAACCATTACCGAAATATCCGATAACGTGGGATTTGCCTACCAACGTTATTTCAGCACACAATTCAAGCTTCAGAAAGGTGTCACTCCTTCGCAATTTCGCCAACAGTCGAAGGAGGACACATCTACTTTTACCGAAGCATAGAGTTGGAAATCCATTGCCGGGTAACCTGCCATATCCGAGGGTCTACTGAGCCAAAATGCCAGAATCCTATCTTATGAATCTTTAATTCATCGGCTAAACGGAGCAAAGCATCAGTGCTTCTTGCATCGCTTGCATAAAACAAATGAGGACGATTGCCTGCGTCATTGTACACATACAGGTTGATTTGCTCAAACCATAACCAAACAGGGGGTGGCATAAGACCTCTAACTTGCTGAGGAACGGCTGCATACACCTGCTCGCCCTTACCTTCGGGCGTTATTTCGTAATCATTCGAATAAGCAGGCAACCCCATCACTAATTTATCGGCTGGAACATAACGAAGCCAAAACGTCAACGCCTCTTTGACAAACGGATAATGAGAAGTGGCTCCGACTCCTTGGCAGTCTATTCTCCCTAAAAGAGATTTATCAAAACGCCCCGGCGCATAATACATATCATAGCACATCACTCTGACCAAATCGCAAGAAGAAGAAACCACGTTTACATCATAAAACATCTGTTCTAAGTTGTTTTGATACAGACTATTGTAAAAACCCACACATTGGCTTAACTTCTTTCCCTCTTTGTGCAACCGATCAGACACTTCCTTGAGAAAGAGAGAATACACCTCTCTTATTTGCGGATTTAGCGCTTCATAATCTAAATCAATGCCATCATAACCCAGCGAATGACAAATACGAAGATATTGCTCTATCACTGTCTTCCGTTTCTGCGAAGTGTCTATAGTCTTCTCATTGCCCGAAACGGCATGATACACTTCTATCCCATGCTGCTGGCATTCCTCTATAAACAACTTCGGCGGATTGCCGAAAACACTAATGGAAGCTATTATTTCTTTGAAAGGTTCTAATTCTTTGAAACTGCTTTTCCCTTCTGTATAAAGATACCAAGTATTTATGGGTCGAACGGCGTTTTGTGCCTTGAGGGCAAAAACAGGACTTATCAATAAAGAAAAAAAGAATATCCAATGTAATGACAAAATAGCTTTGCCTATTGATTCAAACTTTTTCATTTCATAACTATTCATTAAACACAATTAAAAAAAAACTTCATTCCATGCAGCTGCACCCAAAAGAATACAGTGCACGGAATGAAGAACATCAAGAGGTATCAAACCTCAAAATACCTGCAACAATCTATAATTTACCGTATCCTGGATTTTGAACCAATTTCGGATTTTGATTTAATGGGTTGGTAGGCAACGGCCACAAATAATTATAATCATTCCACACTCTTTTCACACCATTGGGATCGACTATATTAGGAATTATATCACCCATCAATTTCCACCGCAACAAGTCGAAATAACGCGTTCCTTCAAAAGCCAACTCAACGCGTCTTTCATGCCTGATTTTCTCTCTCATCACCTCTTTACTAGCTAAAGCTAATTTCGGCATATTGACACCTTGTCGCCCACGTACTAGTTGTACAGCATTAACCACCTTGTCACTCGGACCATTTAATTCGTTCTCCGCTTCAGCATACATTAAAGCAACATCAGCAAAACGTAACAGCACTGCATCTTGTTCTTGCTTGGTATCCGTCCATACCGCAGGCAAATTTTCATCTACCGAAAATTTCTTGATAAGTAATTTACCTGTCGGGATAGCACCCATATTCAACTTACCATAGTAGAAGTTAGCGGGATCTTTTATTTGTACGGTATCAAACAGAATTTTCGTCAACCGTGGATCTCTGTTGTTAAACGGGTCTGCTCTGTCAAATTTAGAATTGGAAGTAGAAAAAGAAGTTCCGTCATTGAATTCAAAGTCATTCATAAAGTTAGGCAATGCTACAGCATCAGCATAAGCAGTCAAGGTAACCTCGATGTCACTTCTGTATCGTACATCTTGCACATAAATAGCCGATAAAATCACTTCCGGACACTTTGCTTGATTGGGACCTTTAAATATATCATCATAATTAGAGGCGATAGAGAATTTATTATCACCGGTAGCAAAATAGTCATTCCAAATTTTAACTACACCAGCATAATCTTTTTCATACAGCAGTACCCTCATCTTTAAAGCATACGCAGCACCTCTTTTAACTCTTCCGTCGGTGTAAGCTTCGTTCGGAAGATTAGCTATAGCAAAATCCAAATCGTTTAAAATCGCTTTAACGACCTCGTTTTTAGGACTTCTAGGAGCTATAAAATTAGCATCTTCTACTTTCAACGTTAACACGACATCTCCATACAAGTTCGTTAATCCGAAATACTGATACGCTCTTATAAATTTAGCCTCGGCTATGTATTGATTCTTTTTACTTTCGGACAAGAAACCACCTTTAGCTTCTACGTTAGCGATAAAATCATTGGTGACAGCAATCCCTTCATAAGGATATTGATACATGCCAATGACAGCATCGTTAGCAGCAGTCAGATTGCCGCTAGTAATACCTAGAAATCCCCATTTAATATATCCATTGTCGGCAAAGCAATCAAAAATGCAATTGCCCGAAAGCACCGCCAAAGAATGATCTATGTTTCCATCCCATCCACTATACATGAGACGTCGATAACAAGCAGTAAGTGCAGTATTTACTTGCTCCTCGGAGGTATAATAAGCCTCGGAAGAGATTTTGTCTAATGGGAATCTATCCAAAAAGTCACTGCATGAAGTAATAGCTAAAGAAAGGGCTATTAGTATAGGAAATTTTTTTATATTCATAACTTCATTTTTAATTTTAAACATTTCACCTAATCATAAAGAACAATTGGGTCAGCTCTACATAATTAGAACTTCACACTTGCCCCGATTGAGTAAACACGATTTTGAGGATAAGTCAAATAGTTGCCAAAGCCATTACGTTCGGGGTCTAATCCGTCGTAAGAGGTGAAGGTGAGTAAATTGTCTCCAGACAAATAAATCCGTATCGATTTCAACGTTTGTTTTGTAAGCGCTGCTAAATTGAGTGTATAACCAATATTCAAGTTTTTCAAGCGTACATAAGAATTATCTCTTAAAAACCAGGTATTTGGATACATTGTCCAAGTAGAATTATAACGCTGTGAATTATAAACAGCCGGCATCGTTGTGCTATGATTGTCGGGAGTCCATGCACTCAACCAATCTTTGGTAGGTACCGAACCTTGATAAAAAGGCTCGAGCCCATCACCGTAAACATACACTTTGGTGCCAAAAGATCCATAAAAGAAAGCCGAGAAATCGAAGTTCTTATAAGAGGCGCTCAATCTCAATCCAGAGGTGCATTTAGGAAATATACCGTCAATAATTGACTTATCATTTCCATCAATCTTTCCGTTATTATCTAAATCCTTAATCTTCAAGTCACCTGCTTTAGGGCTGTTGGCTTGTCCCGATTTGTCAGCTTCTTCTTGCGTCTGAAAAATTCCGTCCCATGTATAGATGTAATAGCTATTATAAGGTTCGCCTTCTCGTATAATAGTAGGTGAATAAGGGCTAGCATTAATCTCGTCACTACCAAAAGAAGTCACTTTGTTTTTATAAGTCTGAATATTCCAATTAACGGCATACTTGAAGTCATTAATAGATCCTCTGTATTCGGCACTCAACTCAAAGCCCTTATTTTCCATAGCTCCACTATTCACATAAGGCGATGCTTTTGGATAGCCAGTTTCATAAGTAACTTGCTGTTTGCGCAAAATATCAGTCGTATTTTTCTTAAACCAATCAAAAGTCAGTAAAAGCTTATTGTTGAACAAGTTTAAGTCGAAACCAAAATCCAACACTTTCGTCGTTTCCCAAGAAATGTTTTTGTTCACTAATCCTACAGGAGCCATTCCACTTAAAATGGTAGCATTGTCATAAGAGTAAAACAATCTGTCGCCTGATGCAATCACATTTTCATACGGATAATTATTAGTTCCTTGATTTCCTAACACACCATAAGAGCCTCTGATTTTAAGATCATCTACAAACTTAAGTTGAGGAATAAAAGATTCTTGAAAAGGTCTCCACCCGATAGATCCAGAAGGGAAATACCCCCAACGGTTGCCTTTAGCAAAACGAGAAGACCCATCAGCACGAATATTAAACTCACAAAGATATTTATCTTTATAAGAATAGTTTAACCGTCCAAAATAAGAAACCATCGCATATTCAGAAGCATTGCCTCCGTTCTGAATTCCAGCTAAGTCACCAGCATCAATTTCTTGCGTCAAATTGGACAGAAAGGTTTGACGATAAGCAGAAAGATTTTCATACTTTGAATATTCTATTTGCATCCCAGCGAGAGCTCCAATATAATGATCGCCTAACTTTTTACTAAAATTCAACGTGGAGAAAATCAGTGGGCTAATGCTATTTCCATCACTCACGCGCAAACCAGCAAAACCTCCTGCATCAACCTTTTGGGCTAAATCGCCGCTCGTCCAATTATACATCGATACTTTTTCGGAAAAAGATTTGTTCTTTGACCAACTAGCACTAAAACTAGCATTAATATCCCAAATCAACCAATCGGCAAATTTAACGGTAAGATAAGGGTTCAACTGAAAACTGGCACCGGTAGACTTATTGCTGCTACCATCAATCATTGTAAAAGGATTAGACGCGTTTTTGTACTCAATAGTAGGAAATGCAAATCGCACCATCTTGCTGGGATCGTCGGGAAGAAATGCACCATAAGTAGGAGATTGACGGAAAGCTGCCGAAAAAACATCGCCATAGACCTCGTTCACTCCTTTAGCTTCACTATAGCCAAAAGAAGCATTTACTCCTGCTTTTAGCCAACTAGATATTTTAGACTCCACATTCAAACGGGCAGTGTATCTAGAGAAATCAGTTCCAACCATAATACCAGGCTGAGACAAATAATTAAAATTCAAATTGTAGGTTGTCTTTTCACCTCCGCCTGTGATTGTTAATGAATGATTGGCTACGCAAGCATTTCTAAAAACTAAATCCATCCAGTTTGTGTTGGGGTATCTGGGGTCACCATGAGCATTCTTATATTTGTCGATATCGGACTGGGCATATTGCTCTCCCGGACTATTAGAATGAACAGCTGCCTGGTTCCATAAATTCATAAAATCTACCGAATTAGTAATAACGTCCGGCAACTTTGCTGCTTGATAAAGCCCATAATTGACTGAATATTCCAAGCTGGTTTGTCCGGATTTTCCGCGTTTGGTTGTCACTAAGATTACACCATTGGCTGCTCGCGAACCGTAGATAGCTGCAGAGGCGGCATCTTTAAGAACGGTAACGGTTTCGATGTTTTCTGAAGTCGGCATACCACCCGGGATACCATCAACTATAATAAGCGGTTCATTGCCGGAACCGTAAGAACCCATACCACGAATTTGAAGTGTAATACCTTCTCCACCAGGACGTCCTGAACCTTGCGTTACTTGAAGACCGGGTAAAATTCCTTGCAATGTAGCTGCTGAATTAGGCGAAGAATATTTTTGCAAAGCTTCTCCCGAAGTGCTGGCAATTGCACCTGTTAGATTGACTTTTCGTTGAGAACCGTACCCAATTACTACTACATCATTCAGATTGACAGCAGATGATGACAGAGTAATATTGATAATACCAGCATTTTTAACCGTTTTTTCCTCACTATTATACCCGATGTAACGGATTTCTAATTTTGCATTAACTGGTGCCGATATACGATAAGATCCGTTGAGATCGGTAATCACTCCGTTAGTAGTTCCTTTTTCTGAAACAGTAGCACCAATAATAGGGTCACCGTTTTCATCAGATACAGTTCCCGAAATTACAACTTTCTTTTGTTGTTGCTGTTCAGAGGCTATACCAGCTTCTGAACGTTGATTTTCAGCTTCCACAGCCCATACTTGACTTGTTGCAATGCTTAGCAATAAAAAGGTCAATGCGAATGGACGAAATACTTTCAAAATAAGATTTAATGGTTTTTTCATTGTAATCTGTTTTGTAAATTAATTATTAGACTTTGATTAATCAAGCACCCAGAATCGTAGTCAATAAGGACGAGGGGGTGTACTCAGTTAGGCGTTTTTCTTTGTTAATTCTCGCATAGGCAGTTTCATTTATATAGTAATTAATCTTTTTTCGATAGGCAAAACTATTATTTCTTCTATTTACGTTTGTCAAGGATTGCCTTTTTCATATCCTCATTTGTCTTTTCAACTACTTTTCATCGGCTATTTACGGTTTAAGCGTAAGTTCTATCACATAATCTATTTCAGTAGGAACTCGAGAAAATTCCAACACTATTTCTTCCTTATTTTTGCTGAAGCAAATGGGTGTATGATTAATAAACAGTTCCGCTTTTTGAATCTTTTTTGCAGCAATAGGCAAAGGCAAACGTTGTGTCTGTAGATTGAGAATGTGAACGTACAGCTTATTTCCCTTTTGCGTAGTCACGCCCCAATCTTGAGGGGGAACGATTCCGCCTCGAGTACCATAAATAGTTGTTCCATATTGCACCATCCACTCTCCTATCTCTTTAAGACGCTGAACGGCTACTTCTGGAAGTTCACCATTAGGTTGGGGAGCAATATTCATCAACAGATTTGCGTTTTTCCCCGCAGCTTTCACTAAATAAGAGACCAATTCTTTTGTCGATTTGAACTTCTGATCTGTAATCCGATATCCCCAGGAACCATTCATCGTTTCACAAGTCTCTAAGGGCAATTGTCCGATTCCCGTGCCCGAAAATCCGGATGTGTTTTCACCGGGTAAATCCCGCTCAAAGATTTGTATGTCTTCACCAGCCATAGGAAGTCCGTGATGATTGTTACCCACTAAGCAAGTTGGTTGCAACTGGTGAATCAATGCATATTGCTGCGGAAGTTCCCAGTTAAAATCGGGATTTTTGTCTTGGTCCCACCAACCATCAAACCAAATAGCGCCAACAGGACCATAGTTAGTCAAAAGTTCCGTTAATTGATGATTCATGAACTGATAATAACTTTTCCAATCACCCATCGGAGTGGGTCGGCCCGTACCTAAACCGGTTCTTCCCTGCGGATAGTCTTCACGTCCCCAGTCAAGATGCGAATAATAGAAGTGCAGCTTGATGCCTTGTTTAGCGCATTCATCGGCTAATTCTTTTACCACATCTCGTTTGAAAGGCGTTCCTTTCACTATGTTATAATCAGAAAATTGGGTGTTGAACATAGAAAACCCGTCGTGATGACGAGTGGTGAAGCAAATATATTTAGCTCCAGAAGCTTTAATGGCAGAGACCCATTGAGCGGCGCTGAATTTAGAAGGATAAAAACCAGTAGCTAGTTTGGCGTATTCCTTATAGTTTACATTGTTGTCGTTCATCGCCCATTCACCGTTCGCCATCATACTATAAATACCCCAATGAAGAAAAATCCCAAACTTGTTATCTTGAAACTCTTTTCGAGTTTGCAAGTTCTGAAACGTAGGTTGATAGCCGGTTGACTGAGCTACGGACAAAATGGGATAAACTCCCAAAACTACAAGCAAGAAAGCTCTACAAAAAAGGCAAGTACCTTTCTTAAAAAAGTTGAATGGTTTTTTCATGGTTATCTGATTAGAAGGATAAATAGCGCGCTGTACGTTACAAACTCGCCTTATTATTAGTCACAAAAATAAGAGGTTGATCAGAGAAGCATGTCACAAATTGTATTGTTTGCATCCTGTTTTGAATAGACAACTGCTATTCTTAAATTTAAAACGCCTTCATCCAAAATCATAAAGCAATCATCCAAATTAAGAACAACATCCAACCGTTTTCTGTCAGAACCACACCGGATTTAAAAGAAAGATCGAATGAGTTTTCTCCACAAAGAGCCTCATAGTACAAGTGAATCGGGCAAATTATCACTACCTTTGCAGCAGTTTTAAATAGAAGACAGACAACTATCATGAAAAAGGGTTTATTGTATGCCATACTGGCATCTGTGCTTTGGGCGGTCGTAACGCCATTTATCAAACAGGGGCTCAGCTACGACTTCACTCCAATGAACTTTGCCGGCATTCGTTTCACAACGGTGGGCATCCTGCTCTTTGCTTACACTTGGCACAAAGGAATGTGGCGAGAAATCGTTCTACACAAACGGCTCTTCCTTAATCTCATCCTTATTAATATGTTCATGGGCTACACCGCCTTTTACTTCGGCGTTAACTTTGTAAGTGGTGCCATCTCCTCCATCATTATGGGAATGACGCCACTTATCAATGTGTTACTCGCTCATTTCTTAGCTAGCAACGACCGGCTGAGCCCGCACAAAGTCATCAGCCTAATCATAAGCTGCGTGGGCTTGTTACTAATTGTCGGAATGGGGAATAACGGTGATCCGCTCGATTGGAAGGGCATTGCGGGTATTGTGCTATTGCTGCTCAGCATTGTTTTTCAAGGCTACTCCGCCATTTCTGTATCCGAGGATAAGGGAAAGGTAAATCCTATCTTTCTCAATGCAGTGCAAATGTTCTTCGGTGGAATGATGCTTTACACGGTGGGGCTAGCCACCGAAGGTTATCACTCCTTCCTCGGCAAGCCTGCCGCTTTTTATCTCAGTCTCGGCATTCTGGTCTTTATTTCCGTCTTTGCCTTCAGCTTCTGGTTCATAGCGTTGCAAAGCAAAAACACCAAGGTGAGCGACATTAATATGTGCCGCCTCATCAATCCGGTATTGGGAGCCATGCTAAGCTGGACAATGCTGCCCGACGAGCACCCCACCTTCAGTACTGTGGCAGGTATGCTGATCATCGTCAGCTCGCTGATTTTCTACTTTAAAGGAGGAAAGAAGTCCGCATTAAACCAGACATTGCACCGCCTGCAACGATAACATTTCTTTGGGGACGACGGCTTGTATTTCTTCCTTCAACAGCTGAAGCAGACTGCTACGAATAAAGTCTTTGCGGGTGACCAACAGAATTTGTCGGGTTGGTCGCGGAATAGCAAAGGGACGCACCAGCTCTTTTTGCTCTTTAGAGAGTTGCATTACAGCCAATTCAGGAATAAATGTAATGCCCTTTCCACTTTCGACCATGTGCATAAACGTCTCCAGACTTCCCAACCGGTAGGCCATCTGATGCAATTTCACCGCCTCCATTTGACAAAAGCGCATCAGCTGGTCGCGGAAGCAATGTCCCTCATCGAGCAGCCACAGTCGCTCTCCGGTAATGTCCGATGTGCGAATCTTGTCATGCTTAAACAAAGGTTCCTTGCGGGAAATGTATCCAAAAAACTGTTCGTAGAATAAAGGCATTTCTAAAAAAAACGGATCTTCCTGCCGGGTGGCAAGAATAGCAGCATCAATGGTTCCTTGACGCAATGCCTGCTGAATACCGCTTGTCTTCATCTCCATTACCTGAATATCCAACGCTGGATGCTTTTCTATAAGCTGCGGAAAAAAGCGAGGAAGCAGATAGGGCGCTATCGTAGGAAGCACCGCCAGCCGGAAAGTTCCAGTCAAAGTGTTTTGTTCTTCACCGATAATGTACTTCACCCTAGAAGCCTGGGTGGTGATTATATGCGCTTGTACAATTACCTTCAGCCCGATAGCGGTAGGACAGACCGGCTGCATGGCTCGGTCAAACAGTTTCACGCCGAGCTCTTCTTCCAATTTCTGTATCATCGCGCTCAATGTAGGTTGCGTCACACGGCAGTATTCAGCTGCTTTGGCAAAATGCCGGAATTGGTCAACGGCAAGAATATACTCTAATTGTTGTAAGGTCATCGGTCGTCGTCTATTAGTCGTTAATTAAACTATCAGATTGCTTTGCTCATAAAACTGATGAGCTAACTTTTTACAAGCTGCACGGTCAATCTTACCGCTTCCCGTAAGCGGTAGTTTTTCTATCGGAACAATCCATTTACAACCCCGGCAGTTGTCGGGTAAATGAGCCTCTACCAATATACGAATCCGCTCTATGCTCACCGACCCTTCGACCAAGAGCACCGCTACTTCTCCCAAATGATCATGAGGCATGGAAGTAAAGGCAAAGGGCATCGGCAAAGCGTCCTGCAGCCAGAGTTCCATCTTTTCCGGCTGCATTTTAATGCCGCCACTGTTGATGGTATTGTCCGTCCGTCCCAACACGATAAAGCCACCTTCGGAATCAATAGATACAATATCGTTGGTTGTCAGCTGGTGATCACAAACTCGGGGGGCATCGATCACTAAGGTATCATCGGCTGACAAAGAAATCTTCACCCCTGGAAGCGGATAATAAGTGATTGCATCCGTTTGATTACCATTAAGGCGGCACAAAGCAATGTGAGAAAGGGTCTCTGTCATGCCGTAAGTAGCATATATTTCACCTGGCATGGTACGCAGTTTTACCAAATAGTACGGGTTAATCATCCCGCCACCAATCAGCAGAATACCAATGTGATTCAAACGTTTCCATTCTTCGGGCACATCAATAGAATTATAAACTTGCAACGGCACCATAGCGGCAAACCGTATTTCTTCGCTGACATTTGCCAGCGGATGTCCGGTAGGCGTACGGACTATCAAATTCAATCCTGCTACCAGAGCACGCACCACCATCATCTTCCCGGCAATGTATTGCAAAGGCATGCAAAGTAAAGCAGTATCGCCCTGAGTCAGATGAAGCACCTCGCAAGTCATACGAGCGCTTTGCATCATCTGTTCTTTGCCTACAGTCAGCTCCTTCGGTGTTCCCGTAGAACCAGAAGTATGTACCTTCATCAAAGGCGATTCGCTAAACCACTCATCAAGAAAAAGATAAAGATCGCGCATGATAGAAGGCTTGTCAGCCGTCAGTTTTGCTGCTAAACGATGTATATCTTCGGAAAAATAATTCTTTCCTTCGATTGTAATAGATTGCTCTTTTCTAGTTGATTTTATCATTGCACAATAAAACATTGGTTTCTTTTCGAGAAGGCTTTTTCCATCCGTCCAATAAATCTTTGACAAAAAGAAGCCATCCCACGCTGCCCACTCCTGCCAAGAATATAAAGCCAATAAGAATCATTATTTTATTAGGCTTGGCGGGTTTCAGAGGAACAGTAGCAGGTTGTACAACTGTATAAATAGGAGTAATCTCCTGCACCTTTGCTTTTGCTATCTGTAATTGCTGCGCCACTTGATTGTAGACACCAAAAGATAAATTCATTTCATTTTGAAGCCGTTCTTGTTCGGAACGGAAACGGTTCAAAATAATATTTTGATTGCCATCGGCAAAAGAAGCATACTTTTGTTGAGCCTCATAGTAGTTCGCCTTAGCCTCTTGATATAATTTTTCGGTAAAAGCCAAATCATTACGAGCCTTTGTTGTGCGATAATCCGTGATATAGTTTTGCAGTTTACGCATAACCGTATCTGTCAAAGTAGCAGAGATTAAAGGGTCCTGCATCGTTACCGTCAACGTAGTTACACCTGATTTTTTGTCTACATCCACGGAGATTCGCTGCCCTAATGCAGCAGCTGCACCTGTTTCAGCAGCAGTCAATCTAAATGGGTCAAGTTTAATTTCCCCCTTTTCATTCTTTGGGACGTCCTTAAACAGTGTAACCACCCAGCCTAATGCTTTAAAAGGTGCTGAAGTAATCGCTCCCCACCACGGTCCTCGCTGATGATTAGACAAATAATCATAAACAGTCGTATTCAATTTTGCTTTTTGATCCATAACCTTGACATCAAACAGACCTGTCAGAAAGGGTGTAGAGTTAACAATATCAGGATACAATTTAGGAGAAAGTGCATCTCCTCCTCGTCCGCTACTTCCTATGTTAAAACCAGCCATAGCAGCCAATGCCCCCATTCCTCCATCTGATCCACTTTGCCCCTTTGATTCAGGAGCAAGGGTTACGCTCGTTACGTATTCTTTAGGAATACTAAATGCAACGACAAGACCTATTAGCAATGCCACTCCACAACATTTAAGAACCAGCATCCGACCTGCCCAAACTTTTTGCGCTAATGCTATTAAATCAATCTCTTGTTCTTCTCCTTGTGTAGAAGTCTTTATTTTTTCTTCTTCATTCATAACCATTTATTTAAATAGATTAGCCATTGTAGCCACCATAGTAGCCAATGATACAGCCGAAGAACCCATACCCAAAATTTCAGCCGGAGACATTCTCTTTTTGTCGGATTTGGTAGGTACGACAATTTCACATCCCGGCTCTATCAATTTACTGTT
>JAVVVS010000005.1:38756-54229 GCA_036652495.1 Bacteroides sp. | reverse complement strand
GTTGCTTTTGATAAGCTGGACTCCTACGAACATAAACTTCATCAAACGGCTCCAAATAAAAGTTCTTATCACCATTAATCAAGAAGCCATCTTTTAACTCAAAAGTAAAGGTTTTACTTATTATATTACTCGTTTCAATATTCTTCGGATCTTTAATGCGACGTGAAACATCCACCCGTGCAGTAGAAGCTGATTCCAGCAAACCACCCGCCTTAATGACCAAGTCTTCAATCGTTGCTTTTTCCACAAAAAGGAAAGAGCCGGGGCGAGCAACCTCGCCATGGATGGTCAACATACCTTCCTCACGTAGTTCATGAATACTGGGGATATAAAGCACATCATTACGCAACAACGGCAAGTCAACAACAGTTCCATTCAACATGCCTTTTAAATCAATGGGAATAAGCTCTAATGTCAAATCATCATGTTCTCTTTGCAGTTGCGCACGATCCAAGAACGCATCGCCACGAAGTCCTTCTGCTTTTTGAATCAACTGCTTCACCGTATTTACTCCCCCATTAATCTGGTACATGCCTTCGCGATAAACAGCTCCCCGTACTTCTACTCTATTTTCAAAACGATCCAAAACAGAATCCACCGTTAGTACATCACCATCATTTAATTTAAATATAGAGTAATCCATTTCATCTACGTTGAAAATTTGCTTTTCGCGTCCAGTCAACCGCAGCAATCGAATCGTCTTAGTGTAAGCGTCACCTGTAAAGCCCCCAACATACTTTAATAAGGTAGAAATTGTTTCTCTCTTTTTTACTTCATAATACATCGGCCTTTTTACCTTTCCCGATATATCAACCAAACAATCATAAGGAGGAACTAAAATAACATCGCCTTCCATTAAACGAATGTCATCATTCATCTTGCCTTTTAAAATGTAATCATAGACATCGACGTCAGCTACTTTCCTTCCCCCACGCATCACCTGAATACTACGTAAACTACCAATAGAATTTACACCTCCAGCACTATACAAAGCATGAAAGACAGAGGAAAAGGAAGACAAAGTATACGTTCCGGGTACGCCCACTTCGCCCATCATATTAATCTGAATAGAACGAGTTTTGCCCAAAGTTAATTGTACCTGAGACGTATTTCCTGAAATGCCTGAATATATTTTAGTGAATTCTCGCTGCAAATAGGCATTTGCTTCTTTGATAGTCATACCACTTAAATAGACTGGTCCTATAGTGCTTACTTGAATACTACCCTCTGGAGAAATGGTTTGTCGGATCATATTTTCAGAAGCACCCCATACATCAATGATAACTTCATCTCCCGGTCCCAAACGATAATTGACAGGAGTTGCCATGTTTGCATTCGGTTCAAAAGAAAGATTGCGACTTGTAAAGATATTACGCCCGAAGATTTTCTTTGTAGGCTCTTCAATTTCTATCGGCTGTCGAGCTTTCGATTCCATTTCGGTTAATGAGTCACCTGCAATTTTTTGAGTAGAGTCTGTATAGCGTGCTTTTTGAGTTGAGTCTGTATAGCGTTCTCTTTTCTGGTTTTTAGTCATTTTCGAGGTTACATCAGCATTTTGCGACTCCTCATTTTTCGTTTTAATTCGCTCTACTTGCTCTTTTGTAACTCCCCGTCTCATTAGCTCGGAGGTCATCTGTTTTTGACTTTTGCCTTGCTTTTGTCCATCTTTGACATACTGGATTACCTGTTCATCGGATAACTGCTGAGCAAGAATAGCCCCTGAAAAGGTAAAAATCAAGAAGAATAGTGCTATAAATCTACGCATAAGATATTCTGATTAATTTTTAAGAGTTTTGGTTTCTAAATATAAATTCGGGCGCAAAGGTAATCTTTTATTTTCATAACTTATCTTTATTCTATCCCTTACTCACCGAATTTTTATTAAACGAATAGTTATAGAAGCCCTAATTTCTTTCTTAATTCTTTGGACAAGGCTTCTTTGTGCAACATCACATACATCGTTTTCGCACGTACATAGCTTTCGGACATGTTCAGATAACCATTAAACGCATTACGCTCTGTCCCCCAAGAATTCTTCGTAATGTAGTATTTTGTTCCATTCTGATCTTTAGCAATACCAGTGAGATGCATCAAATGGTCGTCGGTACTAACAAAGCTTTCATATCCAGCCTGACGAATTTCCGGTGTCACTTTAATTTCAGGAAAAGGGCGTTCGTACTTAAAAACCTCTTGCAGACGTTCTTTTTGGTCCATCTTCTCGAAACGAGCACGATCCGTGTCAACAAATTCTCCCACATTGTCTACTTCAGGATTTATAGCCACTCCATTTTTAAAAGAAAAACCCTTTTCGCTAACATCTCCATCCCAGCAAACAGTATATCCATTATTCAAGGCACGATCGATAACGCGAATCAACTCATCAAGCGGAAGGTTATACATTTGTTCGCGCTCCCAATTGTCGGGTATTTCTAGCGCAAACATTTTATAATATGGATGATGAGTAAAGCTGGTGATTTCCACGTAGTCATCCATATTAAGTCCCAGACTGATGGCAAAAGATTTGGGAGTGTACTCTTTTCCCTGATAAGAAAACTTCTCAGGCAACTTTCCAAGATAAGTATCAAAGAGATTATCAATCAATTTATTATATTCCGGACTTCGGGTTTTCATTTTCACAGCTACGTTGGCTATGGCTTTCATGTATTGGTTTAGTTCACTGTGTTTGTGCGTCTTTGAATTATAATTTATACCGCTATACACTTCTTCGGGAACAATACCCACTTGCTTATAAGCATTTTTAAAGGTATGTGAAAGACTCCCTTGCCCGGTATTACCTTCTCCTTGACGAAGATAATTATCCTGCAACTGATTCATGTATTTCTGACGGACAATAAACATTTCCGAAAGATCATACGTACCCTTGCCCATACGAAGTAGTTCTGATTCCAGAAAAGAAGTAGTGGCAAAGCACCAACAAGTGCCCGTAGCCGCTTGATTTTTCACCGAAGTAGCTTGCTGGGATACGACATTAGAAAATTGATAACCTGGAGTTTGCGCTAAAGTACTTACAGCAAAAAAGAGTGCTGGGACGCAAAAAAAGAGTTTATTCATAAGTAAATGTGTTATAGAAGTTTTAGTTTTAGAATCCTTTTTGGAAATCGTGCCACAATTGGTCGCCCATCTCCTGCCAACGCAGCATCGTAGCGCCAGCATAGTCTGCTGTGTATCCATTCAAAAAAGCTTGTGCCGCTTTCTGCCCTTTGGTCTTCAAAATTTCTGCATACTGGTTTTCTACAAACGGACGTTCGCGCTCTCCTTTTTCATCGAAATAAGAAAGGTTTTTTTCCATCATTTTTCGTGTGACACCCCATTTTGCAGCAGCCAATTTATTAGCTCGGCGATACGTCCATATAGCCGCATCCTCCCGATAACGGTGCTGCCCACAAATCTCAAAGCATTTAGGCAGTTGACTTGTTCCACAAAAAATGGGAATACGAGGACTTTGTCCCGGATTATCAAAAGCAAACCACACAACGCCCCCCACAGCATCTGGCAACCAGCTACGCAATTGAATCACGGTAGAATATGCGCATTGTGGCACAGCAATATTACGATTGTTAGGCACCACTCCTTTTTGAATACCATTCAGCATAGCCATCATTTCTGGACGCATCCATGGATTCGCTACCGGACTAATAATGGTATCCGTCTTTTCGCTTCCTTTTTGTTTGACCGCCACTTTCAGATTCTGAGTAATGTCCCATTTGGTTCCTTCATACGTTTGACGAAGCAAATGACTCACATCAAGTGTCGACACCTGTTTATCGGGCTTCACACTCAACGGCAATTCTTCTGATTCATAATTCAACTTTAATGATGGCGCCAAAGCATTGAGCACAAAAAACTCGCGAATGCTAAACGATTTCTTTTCGCCAAAATAATTGCTGCCGCTATAAGCTTTCCAAAACTTGAACAGCTCTTTACCGTCCCAAAAGCCCAGCTTTTTTGCCACATCAAACACATTCTTTGAAGCCATGCAATTGTTTTTATCCTTTAGATTGAGCGTACTAATGCGAGAAATGTTGGCTGATACACCCACTTCGTCGTCCGGAATGCGTACTGCAGCCCATACACCACCCACTTTCTCTTTTCCTTCTCCAAAGATTTCAAACATCCACACTTCCTGCGGATCAGCAAAAGTAAGGCATTCTCCCCAATCGCTATATCCATACTTCTCCACTAGTTCACCTATCAGCGTGATAGCTTGGCGGGCAGTTGTGCAACGTTGTAAAACTATTTTCTGCAATTCTTCTATCATAAACATCCCGTTCGGATTCACAAGTTCTTTACGCCCGCTAATGGTTGTTTCACCTATGCCGAGTTGCTTCTCGTTCAAGCAAGGATAAGCAGTATCAAGAAAAGAAAAAGTAGTGCGTACCTGCGGAAGAGTGCCTTTGAGTTTCAAGCCCGTCATATCTCCTGCATTTTCAGAGTGAAAACGATCTTGATAAACAAATAAAGTAGTATCCTTGACATAAGTGGCAGCAGGCTCTACAGTCAGCCAAGTGCGGTAATAGCTATCACAAGTGTGGCTAGTGATTACAGAACCATCAGTAGAGGCTTTTTTGCCTACCATGATACTTGTGCAGCTTTCCGGAAGGAGCATCGGTAGTTGATGATGGAACTCTTGGGCATGAATACCCGGAAAAACGCTTGCCATCAGCAAAAGAATTGTTGTAAGTTGTTTCATTGTTTTTCAGATAATATTAATGTCACAAAGATATAAAGAAAAAGGTGCATTGAAAGAATGGACACCTGTTTAATTCATAAAAATAGTTATCCATAAAAAAAACATATAATTTATCTCTCTGAATGGCAACAGAGTAAACGCATCAAAGTCAATACGCTCCTTGGAACTTGGCTTTATTCCTTTTTTTTAAAAAAAAAGACGTTACTTGTTTTTTTAAAAGACGCTACTTCATTTTTAAAAACACGTAACGTCTTTAAAAAAAACAAGTAACAGCTTTCTTAGAAGAGCAGGAAACGGGTTGTATAACACGTATTCTATCTTAACAAAAAAGACGAATAAGCGCTTCAATCAAGATTTTCTGATTTTCTACAGTATAAGATTATTTAGGCGCTAGGCTCAGGCTCACGGGTATCAGGTATCATTCTATGGCTTACCCTTACAACGTGGCTTTTTTTAATTTTTATAACTATCTCATTTACAATATAATAATAAATATGAGTAAAAACAAGAAAAAGCAAAAAGCACAGACAAAGAAGGCTAATCGAAGAATTATCATATGACTATATCCTTACTAATATATAATTACAAAAATCATAATATTATACATCTGATTTTTGAGGGGGCAAAAGGGGAGCTCATTAAATGAGACCTGATACCCGTGAGACTGAGCCTAAAGCAATAAATTGCATTTGATTGATTAGATGGATTTTAAGAAGATTAGAAAGCATTAAAGAAAAAGAGAGAAAGAGTCCATCGCCTTTTTTCAAACAAGCAGAAAACGCAACAAGCAAAAACAATCCGAAATAAATAAATTATTGGTATATATCGTCTATATCTATCTCGATGAACGCCACCTTCAGAGATTTCGGAATGGGCAATAGTCCACACACAAACCAACGGTAAACTGAAAAGGCGGACTTGTTTTTCTATCTGTGCTGTTGCTGTATGATACTGGGCCAGGGGCAGGTGCAGCCTTCCATCCACAGACGATTACGAATAAGCCATCGCTTCATTTCAAACAAAAAACAAGATACGGATATTTAGGTATTTTATACAATATACAATAACTGATTCTTGTTGAAACACAAATAGCCATCACCCCATTCACCTATTTAAGCCTGCAACGATTCTTTTAAATCACACAAAATAAGACCTGAATTACCTCCACCACCCATTAAAAATAAAAGCTCTAACCACCTCTTTATCTTTATAGTCCGAACTTTTCTATGCCATTGCACTTCGCAAACAAAGTACACTTATGTTAAATATGTCTTCATCCTTATTTTTTTTATCAAAGAAGCAATCTGTTTTGAATTATTTTTATACATTTGTGGAAATAAAAGCAAATATTAGTTATGGATTCCAATATTAGGCAATTAGCAAATTCTTATGCCGAGGAATACTGCAATAGTACAATTAGTCCGGCACATTTGTTCAAAGCTCTACTTCACAAAGATGTCGGGCTAGTTCACTTCCTCGAGAGCGATATGGATAAAGATTATTATTACTTGCAGGAATGGGCTGACATACAAATGCAGCTACTGCCAAAGGTTGTACGTCCTCACCACGACTTGAACTATTCGCCCGAAGCCCTGGCTGTCATGGAAGAAGCAGACAACTACAAGTTGAAATTAAACTTTGCCGAGTGTGAGCCTGTATGCGTTTTGTTGGCTTTAACCACTCCTGGTGTGGGTTTTACTTTCGAACAATTAAAAACGCTGCCGCTCAGCGTCTCCGAAATCTGTACGAGTATAGGAGCTTCTCCAAAGGTTGGCGATCCAAGTGCCGGCGAAGGGTCGCATATCAGTTATTCGGCAGCTAAGGGCAAAGACGAAATAGAGAAATATTGTATAGATAAAATCCAAGAAACAAAAAGCAACAGCAATTCTCCAGTAATAGGATTTGAAGGAGAAATAGCTACTATTTATGAAATATTAGGCAGAAAAACAAAGTCCAATTTACTTATAATAGGAGAAGCGGGCGTTGGAAAGACGGCTCTTATAAACGGTTTCGTGGACAAATTAGTAGGCGGGCACGTTCCTGCTTTTTTGCAAAATGCTTCCGTTTATGAACTTGATTTGGCAGCCTTAGCCGCAGACGCCTCTTACAAGGGCGAAATAGAGAACCGCTTCAAAAACATCTTGCAGCAAGTAAAAAATCAAGAGAATTGCGTGCTGATCATCGAATCGATACACAAACTGTTCGACAAACAAAGCAGTCTTTACGGAAGTTCCGGCATCTTGAAACAGGAATTGAGTAAAGGAAGCCTGCTTTTATTGTGCACAGCCACTATCGACGGCTACACCAAAAATATAGAAACAGACAAAGAGTTTGTCACCAAGCTTGAAAAAATAACCGTTGAAGAGCCTAACGCCAACCTATGCCTGCGCATTCTGCAGGGAGCCATCTCTCCATACGAAGAATACCATCATTTAACCGTATCAGAATCTGTTATGACAGATGCTATCCGACTTGCCAAACGGTATTTGACAGAGAAATCGTTGCCTGATTCGGCTTTCGACCTCATCGACCGCACAATGGCTCTAGTCAAAACAATGAATGATATGTCTGCTGATGATTTATCCACCTTAAAAGAACAGCTTGAGTCGATTGCTGCTGAAGTGCAGGTTAAAGAAACGGCAGAAGCAATTAAAAAATTAGAATGGTTGAATTATGAAATGATGAACAAGGTGAGTTGCATATTGCTCGCCCAAATAGACACGGATACGGATTTCACTAAAATAGCCACTACTGCCGAAAAGATAGACTTCCTTAAACAGACACTAAACAAACTGGAAGAATTAAGCAATAACAAACCAACCGCTCTTGACAGCGCCGATCTTTATGCCGTAGTAGCCAAAGGAACAGGAATACCACTAGGCAAAGTTCAATCAAAAGAGCGCGACCGCCTTGCCAATGCAGAGTCTACACTAAAAAAACGAGTAGTGGGTCAAGATCATGCAGTGAAGAAAGTATTGGATGCAGTATTCGAATCCCGCTCAGGACTCAGCAAGAAAGGGCAGCCCATGGGATCGTTCTTTTTCCTCGGTCCCACAGGTACAGGTAAAACTGAATTATCGAAAGCATTGGCATCATTCCTTTTTGAAGACGAATCGTCCCTTATTCGTTTCGATATGTCGGAGTTCAAAGAAGAACATTCAGTAGCGCTGCTCTATGGAGCGCCTCCGGGCTATGTAGGCTATGAAGAGGGAGGTCTGTTAGTTAACAAAATTCGTCAAAAGCCTTATTCAGTAGTCTTGTTTGACGAAATAGAAAAGGCTCATAAATCAGTGTTCGACTTGTTCCTGCAAATTCTGGACGAGGGAAAATTGCACGATCGCTTGGGGCGTGTGGGAGATTTCTCCAACGCGCTGATACTTTTTACCTCCAATATTGGAAGTCAGTTTATAGTAGACTCCTTTAATAAAGGATACATACCCGAAAACAATGACCTGATGAACATCATGCAACAATATTTCCGGCCTGAATTTTTGGGAAGACTCACTGAGATAGTCCCCTTCTCGCCGATTACCGAGGACACAGTTACACGCATATTCGACATCCATTTGAAAGGATTATTAAAACTGCTGGACGAGCAGAATATAAAACTAAAATTAAGTGAAGAGGTGAAACGGAACATAGCAATGAGAGGCTTTAATCCGCAATACGGCGCACGTCCTATCATCGGCATTATTCGTAAAGAGCTCCGCAACCCACTTTCCAAGTTAATTATTTCAGGAAAGATCAAGCCTGACAACACCATAGAAATCAGCTTAGAAAACGATCAGTTACATTTTGTTACTATATAAAAACAACTAAATATATTATTCAAATAAAAACATTACAACTATGGCAATGAAGGAAAATTTCATCTCGATGGCACCCGATGAAGAATCTAACGCAAAGGTCTCTCCCATTGACAACAACAAGACCCTCATGATCGATCAGTACAGTTCGGATGCTGAACCTGGCAATCCAGAACTAGTAGATGATTTGCAAAATATCAATGATGTATTCGCCCATTTCAAACCAAAGGTAGAAGTAGATTTCACCGATGCGCAAGGTGGTGCAGTAACCGAAGTGCTTCGTTTCGACGAGCTTCGCGACTTTGAAGCACAAAACGGGAAAGGGCGATTAGTACAAAACAGCGAATTTCTTTCTAACATTAGAAATGAAATCGACACGAATATGAAAATACGTAAAAGTATAGAGCAAAACCGCAAATTGCGTGATATCCTAAAAGACACGTCTTCTAAAGAAGAACTAAAACAGATGCTCGAAAGCATGCTTGCAGAATTAGAAAACAACAATTAACTATTAAAGACTACTGAAATATGGCAGAGACAGAAATGCAGAAAAAAGAAGCATCGGTGCAAGTGGTGACAGAACAAACCATACAAGCTTCAGAAAAAGATACAACACAATTATTATCATCATTCGGAGGTTTCAATGCTATTCGCGGCTTTTTACCCGATGCTGATAATTTGAATCCCGCCCACAAAGCTGCACGTGCGGTGTTCTTGAGCGATAAACGTTTCAAAGACAAACGTGAAACTCTGGTCAACGACATCAAAGGATGGCTTCAATTGCTTGACGAGAACAATGGCACAGTCACCGAATTCGTGCAAGCATGCAAGGAGAAAGAAGAAAAGTACACAAAGGTGTTAAGCCAAGGCATTACGGATGCCCTTTATGCAACAGCAAATTTAGAACGTTCCTATCGAGTGCTCGACTCATTCTTTAAAACGACTAACACGGATAAGGTAAAGAATCTTCGCTTAATCAACGTATACAAAGATGATATTGCAGATGCCGATTCCGGCTTTTCTAATGAAGTGGAAGAGCTGCTACGCAATGGATTCGATCGCCTAAGTCTAAAAGACTGTTATAGCCTTTTAGTAATTCCAGGCAACGTGTTTCAGGATAAACCAACATTGCTACAGTGGGCCAAACTCGCTTTTAAATATAAAGTGATGCTCATTACCGATCATGCCGATGAATTTTCTTATGACGATTTATTCACTAACACGGAGAACTATCGTGATAGCGATATCGAATTGCAAAATGTCGTCATGACAGCCAATTGGATTGTTGGGCGGGAATCGGAAAAAATGTCGGACGATGAAAAAGAAAATCCCGCATTCTACATCAGCCCCTCGGGTGCATTAGCTGGCAAGCTCTACGATGAAAGCGCTAATATGGCCCAAGGTGCCGGCGGAAAGAAGTATGGCACATTGGATGGCGTTAAAGGCGTCAAACTAGACCTCTTGAAATCTGAAATAGCATCTCTGATGGATAATCAGGTCATCCCCATGGTCTATTCCGAGGGGCGGGTAATGGCATTCAACAACACTACGCTATATAATGGCGACAACACATCGATGAAAGAGTATCCTATAGTACGCGTATTCGATTGGGTTAAAAAAGTACTAATGAATTATGTACACGAAGTGGCTCTTGAAAACTGGGACCCTTACAATTCGCCCAAAAACTTAAAATCCAAAATTCAATCCTTTTTAAATGACTATAAGGGATATGGAAATCTTTTTCAAAATTATGAAATAAAGGAGCCCACTCAGGACCCCATTACTAAACGTATTACCTGCGACATAAGTCTTACCCCTTTTTATTCGGCAAAAAACTTTATTATCAAGGTATCTGCCGATAAACGCGATAAAGATGCACAAACAGTATAATTTCGCACATGTGTTTAACATATTTATAAATTAAAAAAAACAGCTATGGCAAAGACTCCAGTTAAAATCGAAATTGACGGTTACAAAGAACGTGAGGTCATTATGGTCACCTACGAATTCGATCAGGCAACCGACGTTGAAGGACAAATGTCCGGAATTCCTAGAGGAGGTCAAATAACGGTGCGCGTTAAGGCTTTAAACGACGGCACTCCTGACCTTTTAGCATGGATGATTGAAAGAAACCTACCCAAAAATGGTACGATTACTTTTCTTGAAACAAAGACAGGTAAAAACATGAAAGCCATCAAATTCACCAATGGTTATTGTGTGAAATTTGATGAAAAATGGGAAGATAAACACGGGCACTACGAAGAGATTATAATCACTTGTCAAAAAATTGAGTTCGGATCGGTTACTTACGAAAATGACTGGGCTTAATTTCTATTTTATCAACTATTGAATACTCTAAATTTAAAATGATATGGCAGAAAATATGACACCCGTACAATTATCCGTTAAAGATTTTGAGGTACGTGAAGTAATGATGATTGACTATCAATTTTCACAAACCATTGATATTGAAGGTCAAATCTCGGGCATTCCACGTGGAGGTCGCATCAGCATCCGCGTAAAAGCAATGAATGATGGCAACAATCAGTTGTTGCAATGGATGTTGTCGCCCAACGATCCGCGCGATATGAAAGTAACTTTCTACAATACAATAGACGGTTCAACCATGAAAGAACTAGAAGGTACAGGATGCTACTGTGTGCATTATGTAGAAAGATGGGAAGATGGGCAAGAAAACTATGAAGAACTTCAAATTGTTTGCCAAGAATTGAAGAATGGACCCGTTGCCTTTCAAAATCCTTGGAAATAATTGTTTTTCTAAAGTAGTTTGCATATAATAAAAAGCATGGATTTACAGAATTTTATAAATTCATATTTCCGTGCTTTTTAAAATTATTTTTTTTATTAAAACGATAGAATATGTCATTGATAGCCCGCTTACTTGTAGGAGATAATAATGCAGAACTTTATTCCGAAGAATATCTGATAGAAAAGTGCGTTTTTAAATTTCTAAATCACACAAACTATCTTTATCCAAACTCAGAGGTCAACTATGGAACGGTGAGTCTGACGCTACGGAAACCAGACAATCTGTTCTTATATGCTTGGTATATCGAGCAAAGCAAAATAAGCGGACGAATAGAATTCGAACTATCAAAATATGAAGATACGCCTCGAAAAGTGCTGGACTTTGAGGGTGCACAATGCTTCTCTTTATCTGAGGAATACGATAAAAACGGTAAATCACAGTTACAATTGAACTTAAACTTTGTAGCTAAAGAAATAAAAATAGGCAATATAAAATTCAAATACTTTAATCAGTAACGCAATGCAAGAGACTCTGTCAAATCAAATCAAAGTACTTCTTTTTAATGAAGACGTAGCATCCAGAAGTCAGATTGAAAGAAAAGAATGTCTGACAGTGCAAAAGTTCGACTATGGCAGCACTCGTACACTAAATAGTATTGGATGGCCCTACGGACCATCGGCTTCGGTCACCTTGAACCTATTAGTTAGATCTGAACTTGGAGGTAAAGAAAGATTTTTCTATGATTTACTTCAATCAAGTGAACAACACTCTTTTTCTTTGTTTTTTAATGCAGCTTTCAATCCCGATAATACACTTAAAGAATACAAAGGAGCAACGATATTTACAGGATATGTAGTGCAAATAGAAGATGCATTTCAAAGTTATGTAAAAGAGAAAGACGAAGACAATCAAATGTTAATGGATATTCATATACTAGTAAGTTCCATTAAATATATGGGTAGAAAATTGGACAAAACATTATTTATATCACAAAAATAGCTCTACGAATATGTTTAAACTTGAGATTGATAATATATGCACTTTTAATGCTTCTTCCCAAAAGATAGAATTGATTGCTAAGACTGGAATCAGTCTTAAGGCAAATCTGTCACTAGTATCGTTATCTTATAAAAAGAAAGTTTACCAGCCAGGACGGATAGAAATAAAACTGCAACTCACGCCACTTAACGAAAACGTGCCTATAAAATTAAACGATATAATCGAGGCATTTGAGAGCAAAAGAGTAGACTACTATGATGATTATACTGATAAAGAGGAAAAGGGAAACATTCCATGCGTGTGTTCAAACTATTACATATTCGAAATATATCCCCAAAACACAAATTCCTCTTTACAAGTAATATTAATAGCATACAGCCCTGACAAATATATGACTTTCAATAAATACAGCAAAGCATATACAGGGAAAAAACTTATCCAAAATATTTTAATTAATGAATTGCGCATTTTCCCTTTTCCCAAAGCAACGAAAGAAATAACGTCTTTTAAAATATATGATAAGAAGGGCTGGCATTCCGTAGACATTGTACTGAAAATAATGTCTGTGACAGTTGATGATACCATTAAAAATTTACAGCATATAAAATACGACTTCTTAGATCCAAAATTGAAATCGAAAATAGAAGCGGAATGTATTTTCCCTTATTTGATTCAATACAACGAGAGCTTTTATGACTTTTTGGTAAGGATAACGAACCGTTGTGGTGAATTTCTTTTTTATGAAAATGGCTGCTTTTATATAGGCATTCCTGACAATACGGAAATAGAAATAATAACAGACAATGTTCATTCTATTTCCGCTTCTAAGCAGATAGTGCCTAAAGGTACTCCGAATACAAATTATTGTTCTTATAATTATTGCAAGCCAATCTCCTCTATTGGATCAAAAAACGAAAAATATTCTTCTGCTGTACTCTGTTATAATCCAGAAATCACAGACGAAGATTACGCTACTTCTTTTACTGATTCAGGACCTCTTGACAAAGGAACAAATGATTTGACGGAAAATAAAACAAATGATTCGACGGAAAAAAAAGCAAATGATTCGTGGGTCTTTAATTATATTAAAAAAGAGAACGACTATATAGGAGCAAGAGACTGGGTCTCTACAACATGGTCATCGCTGAATGAGCCCAATGCAATACTTATTGGTACTAGTTTAATAACCAATTTACTAAAACTCAGCATAAAAGCTGATATTAATGTTGCAAAAAAAAACAAAACAAAAAAGGAACAATATTTAAAGCTTTTGTCATCGGACACAGATAAAACTGTTATTGAGAGAAAATTAAGTGAACATGACGAAGGCAACTATCAATTCAGTTCATCCGGAAGACTGACAAGCGGGGATTTTTATAACGTTATATTTTCGAATGAAATAAAAGCTTCGAACAACGCTATCACAATTGATATGGAAAGTAAATCCGCCTACGCGTTGCTATTAGGGAATAAAATTAGTTTCGATAATAAGTCTTATATTATTTCAGAAGCAGAAGGATCTGTGATTTTCACAAATGCCCGATTTGAAAGGTCCAGAAAGTATAAAGCCATTCCTTCTTTGGGTGAGGGAAGTAATAAGAATTGGTATCCTCCAGTGGCCGAATGCCCAAGGGTTAGGCAATCTACCACTCAAAGAGCATTTGTGGTGGATAATGACGATCCATTACGCTTGAACAGAGTTCGTATACGTTATCCATGGCAAATAATAGCTGATGAAAAGGTTGATAATGCTTCTCCATGGATTCGAGTTTCAATGCCGATGGCATCTGTAGATAGTGGTTTCAATTTTATACCTGAGATTGACGACGAAGTGCTGGTGAATTTCGAGAATGGGAATGTAGAGCATCCTTATGTGGCAGGATCATTATATTATATGGATGGGCATAAGCCCAAAGATTCAAATCGTGGAGGTGGTACTCGCTCCATCAGTTCACGAAACGGGCATCGCATCATTTTTACCGATCCCAAAGACGGCGGTAGTTTTATTAATTCTTTTTTTCCATTAGGTGGAATTCTTGGCGAATTTTTTGATTTTGGAAGTTTGTGCAATTTGAAGAATGAAGACCAGAAGAAACTTGCAGGAGGAATAGAACTGACAGATGAATACGGATTGTATTCTATAAGAATGTCGTCAAGTAAAAGGTCAATATCCATTGATTCACCTTTTGGCAAAGTCGATATAAATGCTTTTACGGGTATCTCTATTAATGCACCAAATGGTGATATAAAAATTGCCGGTAAAAACGTGACTATTGAAGCAGGTAATAACCTTACTATTAAATCGGGAACAAATATAACCCAAGGAAGGGTTTTCAGCAAACCGGTGAACAAAAGCACACTAAAAAAAACAATAGTTACAGATGCCGCCGATTCCTTATTAGAATTACTAAATCCCAAATTAATAGACCTCAAACTTCTTCGCTGTGTACTAGAAGCGATAATTCATCCAATAGGTGGAACGATGCTTATTAAATCGAATCGCTATATGTGCCTTGAAGCCGGCAATGGTTCTGTGACTATTACCCCAGAAAAAAAGATGTTCAGCGGTAATAATATCAACAACGCTTTCTCAAATATAGCAGGGTTAAAAGACAAAGCCGCGCCCGTGTTTAAAAAAAGCAAATATCAAAACACACTTTTAAATTTGCCTGGATTTATTGATGCGCTTCATAGAGCCAATGCAGCTTCTTGGGATGCTATGAACAGTGCTAGTAGCCGGTATATAGATAGTATAAAGAATATGCTACTGCTATTTCCTATTCCGAAAGATAAAACGGAAGCACAAAATTACTATTTCAAAGAACTTGATTTTATTCCTAATAATCCTGTTCCTAATCTATTAGATCTTCCTCAACCACAAAATGTACAACCACAAGCACAAAATGTGAATGGTCAACAAAAAAGTGCTATTAATGATTATAATACAAAATACAAGGAATATAAAGCAGCTTACGAAAACTTAAAAAACTTATTAAAGAAAAATAGTACAGAGAATATTTACAAAAATACTTTAAATACATATGACAAATCCACAATAGAAGTTTTGACAGACATAAGATTAGAAGAAGAATATTTTAAAATTAGTAAGGGCAGAAAATGGCAAATTCCCGGAAACCTATTATCAAGACTTCCAGCAGCAGCACCAGCGGCAGCAGCACCAGCGGCA
>JAVVVS010000005.1:0-38656 GCA_036652495.1 Bacteroides sp. | reverse complement strand
AAACCTATTATCAAGACTTCCAGCAGCAGCACCAGCGGCAGCAGCACCAGCGGCACTAGCACCACTAGAAAAACCCGATAAAAGAAATTTAATAAGCTTTGTTTTAGATAGAATCACTTTTGATGTTTTGGGTCTTCTCTTTGATGATAATGCAAGATTAATTGAATTTCATTCTGATATATCTGATGAGAAGTGGAAATATATTTGTCCAATATTTGTGAATGCTTTAAAAGCAAAACTGGATATAGATGAAAATGATAACAAGTCGTCCATGTCTAATATAATGAAAAACATAGCGCTTGACAAAGTTAGTAGCAATTTTATAGACCAGAACGTGTGGAGTTCAACAGATAACGGTGATATTCTTATTTCAACTAAAAAAGATAAAACTATACATATTAAAGATAAAACTATAGACGACTATGTATTGAATGAAACTCCGTACTGGAATGAAATTACTAATAAATTAAAAGATCTTTGATCATTATAAGAAAAAAGAATATGAAAAACATTTCGGCACAATTTGAACAATGGAAAGCGGCATTAGATGATTTCCAAAAGAATGTAGAAAAGGACTTGGAGGAGATTCGTCGGCAAAAGTCGGAGGTTCAGGAAATGAAGAATGACATTCTTGATAGAATGGATAAAGGTCAATTCATTCGCGACGAGGAACGTATCGTGATCTCTGCTCCTGAAATCATTATTGGAAATGTAGACCACAGCGGTGTGTTATGGAATAAAAAAGCACCCGGAACCGTCATCATTCGTAGCAACGATGTAGCACTGGAAGCGGTAGATTTAGGGATGTCCAAGGCAGGTACAATCATTAGTCGGGCCTCTAGCATCCGGAATATTGCAGTAGATCCGGGTAAAGACGGACTAGAGTTAGTGGCTGGAGACGTTTCTGAAATTATAATGCACGGTAGAGATATTGGGATTGTGAGTAGCAGTGCAAATGATTATTTTACTGAATCTCCTTTAGCAGGAGCAGCTGGAGGTATTTTTATTCATTCGGATAAAAGAGTAGATATAGAAGCCGCGCCTGCATGTGAATCTTTGGAAGTTAATCTGAAAAACACAAATGCAAATTTGAAAACGCGCATCTCGGAACTTAAAGAAGAAGTAACGCGGGATAAAACCCAGATAGATCTACTGATGAAACGAATGAAACTATTAGTAAGCATTCCAGATATCAATGCCGAAGAGCTGTCTTTGCGTACGGACTTTATAAATTTGGAAGAACAATATGAAGAATTCAAAGAACTGTCAGATTCTCTCTATAAAGCGATGACTGCTTGTTTTCGGACCCTCTCTATGCTGGCCGAAGCCAACAGACAGGCTGCAAGCGTAAAGAATCAGAGCGAAGCGGTCAGCAAAAAGAAAGACAAGTTTGCAGAAAAGACAACAGGGGCAAGCATCAACATGAAAGCGGAGCGCGTCAATATAAAATCGATGGATGGCGATGGTAAACTACGGATAAATCCGGAGGCAGGAGTAAGCATTCAAGCCAAAAACATGGACTTTTATGCCAATGCTTTTGATAATTCTTTAATAAAAAATGGACGTTTCAGCGTCTCGGCGCAAAGCGTAGGCATCAGCACGGTCAATGCAAAGATAGAAAAAGACAAGGCGGATTATCCAGCAGAAGGGAATGTAATAGTTTCCTCAAAAAACATAACATTCGAAGCCGTGGATAGAGAGTTTAAGGACAAAAAAGTACAAGAAAAAGCATTGACTGCTGGAGGATGCTTTGAGGTAAGAGCTGAAACGGTCAATGTGTCGGCTACAGATACCGAAGGGAAAGCAACGGGACAAGTTGAAATAAACGCTAAAAATCTGCAGCTAAAATCCATGGATGTTGACAAAGAAAAGCGGACTGATAAAAATCTTGCTACCGGCAGTTCAATGCTTCTGCTTTCGGAGAAAATGTATGCAGGCGGACGCGACAAGGATAACAAAAGCAAATTGGTGCAGGTATCTTCTGATAAAGTGGGTGTGTTTGCCCAAACAACGTTAGAACTGCAACAAGATGAAGGGAAGAGCAGTATACAACTGGATGGAGGAAATTTCTCGGCTACCGGAAACAAATCAAACCTGTACGGAGAAACCACGCTGAATGGCAAAACTACTTTCAAAGCAGATGTGAAAGCTGGAACAGTAGAAGTAGATAACATAAAGATCGGTCAATCGTTTAAATCGCCGTGCACAACTGAAGGGATAGCTATTCCAGGAGTGCCGTCCAGCGCCAAGTTGAGCACAAAGCTGAAGGAAGAAGACGCACCCAAGAATGAAAATAAAAAATAAAAAGTAATGATATGGGAAAATATGTATGTATGGGAGCAATAATGCAATGCTCCTTTGGAATGACACCTTCGCAATTGATAGTAACCGTGCCTTTGCGTCCGATGATTCAAGGAAAACCGAAGGCTAATATAATGGATTTTGCGCCTATGGCAAATGTACTGCCTTTTGGCATGTGCAGCTCGTTGAGCAATCCAATGGTAGCTTCTGCTACTTCTGCCGCGTTGGGCGTACTTACTCCAATGCCGTGCATTCCGGTACCTGTAGCGCCATGGACTCCGGGAGGGCAACAGTTAATTTGTAATTTTCCAGCTTTATTGGATAACTGCAAGTTGAACTGTGCCTATGGAGGAAGCATTTCGATTAACTTTCCGGGGCATACAGAAAACACAACAGGGAAATAAAAATCAATTGATTTGTAAGCTATGAGGTTATTCGTCTTCATCATCTTTATGCTAACACTGGCTCTATATTCTGCCCAAGCACAGCAAATGCAGGTAGAGGGATTCGTGCGCCTTAAACACCGCTTTGGAGCTTCTAAAAGTATAATGACCGACAAGAAATTAGCGCTCATTGATTTCAATACCAACGAGAAAGGATTCACATTTAAGTTGGGGGAAGAGAAAGCGGTTACGGCAGAAGAGAAAGAAGGCAAAATCACCCTTCGAGTGCCTAATAAAACTACGTATATCATGATAAGCCATTCCAATTACGGACAGCTTGCATGGAAAATACCTGGAAAACCGCTGAAGAAAAAGAAGCATTATGAAGCAAATCTTTTCACTTTTAGCCCCGACAAAGAATTTAAAATCAGCCGTCAGTGGACCGTGTTTTACGTTGAGCCTCGCAATGCTTTGTTAACAGTAGATACAGCAACTTACGTAATGCGCAAAGGAAAGTTGCAACTGCTGTTGCCTGTAGGAAAGCATTCCTGTAAGATAGAAGCCCCTTTTTATAATAGCTTCGAGGACTTCATAGAAGTAAAAAAGGAGGAAAAACTCGAAACAAGAATCAAGTTAGAGCCTTTCTACTCATATTTAAAAGTGAACACAAAAATCCCAAAAGCCGAAATCAGGTTAGATGGAGAATTGCTTGGGTATACAAACACAACTTCCCAACGTATAATGCCAGGGCGCTATCGGTTGACGGTGATAAAAGAAAATTGGTGCTATTATGACGATTCGCTGAGAGTGAAAGCATCCGAAAAGAAAGTAGTGGATTTAACACAAGAGCTCCTCCAGCCTCAATTAATGGCTATTCCGCGCACCCTTGAAGAAAGCAAAAAACGCAAAAGAACTTCTAAACATCGAGAGATTTCACCTGAAGCTAAGCCTCTTGCTGTTTCTGAAAGAAAACTAAAAGAAGAAATAAAGGCCCCTATAGAGATTAAAGCTTTCGATTATAGCACAGAAATATGGATCAATCGCGAGCCAGTAGGTAAAGGGAGCTGGAAAGGAACGCTAAAAGCGGGATTTTATGCAGTAAGTTCACGAAAAGATAGTTTGGAATCTAGGACCCATTATCTATGGATAGACGACAATCGTCCGAAAGAATTGAACTTAGCTTCTCCACTTGCCGATTATGGGGCATTAAATCTTTCAAGCAATGAAGTAGATGCTATGATACTGCTAAACGATCTTGTTGTAGGCCGAACTCCTTGTATCATTACTAATTTGCCTGTCAACAAGCATTACGCCATAAAATTGAAAAAAAAGGGGTTTAAGGAGACAAAAAAAAAGGTGCTTTTACGCGGTAATGAGATGGTAAATGTAAAAATGATTTTAAAGAAATAAATACTTAAATAAAAAAAAACAAAATATGGCTTCTGAAATAATGATTTTATTGGGAAATACTCAAAAGAAAATGAGCGGTTATGCGGTTCTTATGAATTTCCGTTTTATGAATCTCTGTACCGAAGCGGATCCTTCAGCGCTTCTTCCAGTAACAGTAACTATAGATAATGAAATTTTCGATCTGGAAGCTGTAGCTCAGACAGCAATTTCTCAAGAGAATCAATTCTTAATCATTCCAAAGGAACAAGAATATATTTTCGCCATCTGCAAAGCTATTGCCAAGGCTCATCCGGAATTCAACATAGAAAGACAGTTAATGCCTGAAAACAGAGAGGATACGAATGCTTCCGAAGAAGATAAGCAACAAATTATTCTTTGTACGATTCCCGATATAAACAAAGACAGGCACGATTTGATAATGGAAGGTATCAAACTCCTTTATAGTGAAACAAAAGAGAAGATAAATAAAACATTTGCAATTTCAAGTGCTAAAATGACCAATATGATGCAAGGGGAATCGCTGGAGAATATAGAGGAGGTGAAAAAAAACCTGCAAGAAACCTACGATTTGCACAACGATATGTGCAACGAATATCGTGAAAAGAAAGAGAAAAAGGTAGAAGATGCTTATCAGCGTTATTTGCAAAAACAAGATGCTGAAGAAGAAGCCAAACATGAGGAAGAAGAAGCACGAGGAGAAAAAGTCGGTTTCCAGATGAATCTTGAACAGGAAGAACCATAGAAAAAGAATCGTATATGACGAATCAAGAAGCGAATACACATGCTTGGGGCAGTGAAGTCTATTCTCAGCTATCATGGTTTAAGAGTGACAGCGTGAGTTCGTCCAAAGTGATGGTTGTGGGTTGCGGTGCCTTAGGAAACGAGGTTCTAAAGAATTTAGTGCTCTTTGGCGTGGAACATCTTGTCGTTGTTGATTTTGATATTATTGAGCACGGCAATCTTACCCGGTCGATTTTTTTTACCCGGAGGGATGCACAAATGAATAGGAGCAAGGTAGAAGTTATTGCAGAACGATTGAAGCAAATAAACCCGGCAGTGCAGGTATTGCCCATTGAAGGGGACATAGCCTATAATGTGGGACTTGGTTTGCTTCATTCTATGGATGTGATAATAGGATGTGTAGATAACAGGCTTGCCAGATATCAGCTTAACCGTTTATGTATGCGTACAGGTGTGCCATGGGTAGATGGTGGAATTGAAGGATTAGAAGGTACTGTTCGCGTGTTTATTCCAGGCAAGAATTGCTACGCCTGCAATTTAGGTCCAGAAGGTCTTAAAGATTTGTCGCAACGATTATCGTGTGCATCGGTTATCAAGCGCAATGAATCAAATGGCAGAGTGGCTACTACTCCGGTTGTAGCTTCTATTATCGGCGCGGTTCAAGTGCAAGAAGCAATAAAATTAGTGCATCAAGAAGAGCTGAAAAAGGGGGCATTAACCTCTATGTGCGGTAAGATGTTTTATTATGAAGGACAACATCTCACATCGCGTATCATAGAATTTGAAGCCTACGACGAGGATTGTCCGGTGCACGAACGATGGACACCTGTACAGCAAAGCAAACTTCATGCAGGAATGATGGTAGAAGAGGCTTTAGAAAGCTTGACACAGCAGTTTGGATTGGAACAAGCTTCAATCTGTCTAAGAGATTTTAGTTTTGTAGACTATCTCACAGAACGCTCCAATGATCGAAAAACAATTGTGATGCAGCCGAGCTATAAAGTAATGGATTTCGCAGAAAATCACCCCGACTTGAAATATCTTCTTTGGAGCGAATTATATCAGCATGAATATCTGTATATAGATGAGAAATTTCCATATAAAAGGCTTACTTTACAGCAAATTGGAATTCCGGTATGGGATATTCTGCCGATTAAGACTAAAAAAGGACTTTTTTATGTGGAGACTCTGAAAAACACAACTATATGAATGAAAGAATAGACATCAAAGAGATAAGTGCAGAGATGATGCTCAACTACCTTTATCCTGAATTAGGAAACAAGTGGATAGCTCGTCATAAGGGCACTTTCTATCGCAACTACAATAAGGATGTTGTGAACTTTGATGTTAAAAATGGCGAAGTGACTATCACACGTGATGGGTTTTTAAAATTGCTTCCACAAGCGTTAATAACGCTCGATGATGAATTAAAAAACAAAGATTTAAAAGAAAAGATTGAAGCCATACGACGGAACAAATGCCTTTTGGATGAAACTTTTTTGCCTTTTGACACATTCGCTTTCAGAAATAGTTTGCGTATCGAACGACAGGTCTCCGACTTGCTCAATCAAAAAATAGACTTTATTTTAAAAAATTATTTCTATTATGATTTATCCGCAGAAACAGATAAATACGTGAAAGAATTGGCTGTTATGCTGCCTTTTGTTAGCTGCTTGAGGGGCAATTTCGGATTTATAAGTGATGTTTTGGCTGCTCTATTAGGCTATGAAGTTTCTATGCATACAGGGCGTTATAGTTTCAACGATGATACTCTCAATTGGCTCCCAATGGTTAGATATGAAATAATGGCAGAAAATTTGGAAGTAAATGAATACAAGGATCTGAACAAAAACATTAAAGGTCTGTGTGACTTTATCCGTGAATGGTTCATGCCATTTGATATGCATGTTGAAATTCTCATAAAACATCATAAACAGCCTTTTACTTTAGGAGGCAAGCTGACACTTGATTATAATACAGAAATAAAATGTTAACAATTTGCAGACAATAGAACATTATGGATATAAATTCAAGAATCGATTGGCAAGCTGGTATGGAAATCACGGCACAAACATTCAAAGAACTGGATGATACGATTGTATGCCGCGAACAAGCAACTGCTTGTATAACTCATTTGGGCATTCCGGGCATATTGCCCGCTACCACTTTTTGTTGTAAAGGTCAATTTGTAAAGAACAAACTCGAAATAGAAAGACTCGCTTGTATGGCTTTGCTGCCATCGGGCCGTATACTTCATATCGATGAAGCAGTAGAGCTACCTATCCCCATGCTGTACGGAGATGAATATTACTTTACGGCAGGATTTAGTGACACACGTACAGAGTTTGATAAGAATGGCATTCCGTATAGTCGACCAAACTATTCCTTCGCAATTCATTCTCAGGTAGAATTGCAAGATTCCGATCTACTTCCACTCCTTAGACTCAAAGTAAATGAGGGTATATTCTCTATTGACGATAAATATATTCCGGTATATTTGCTTTTCGAATCGGATATTCGATTGTCCGATTATAGGGATCAATTTGCCGAAAAGTTACTGACTCTTGCCGAACATCCTAATTTAGAATTGGGTGAAGGGAAACGAAGCCTGCAGCACTATCGAAATCTGTTGAAACAATATGATTACAAAAATAGCGTACAAGCTTTCGCTCAACTGACCCGCGAAATAGCGCAAGCCGTAGATTATTATATTATTAGACCTAATACAGAAAAACCGATAGAGTTAGCAACATATTCCGTCTATGATATACAAGCATGGCTAACATGGTTGAATGAATACATGTCTGCTGCTAATTCAATACTCAACACAGTTGTACTAGAAGATCATTCCATCAATTTCGAAGCTTTGAAAGCAGATATCAAAGCTGAGTTATATGCTCAAATACGCCCTGAACTACAAGAAGCGCTTTACAATAGTATAAAAGAGGAACTCAAAGAAGAATTAAATGAATCCCTTCGAAAGAATCTGTTTGAATATATAGATAGTCAATTAAGAGTGGAGCTATATGATAAATTGCACGGCGAACTCTCGGAGAAGCTCTATGATAAGTTATATAACACTTTGTACTTGGCATTATATAATGCTCTCTACGTGCCGACTGAAGAAGAAAAAGAGGAATTTATTCCTATAATATAAAAAGAAGAGGTCATGAATATCAGATTACCATTAACGATCAAAAATGGTCGACTCTCGCAGGTGAAAGATTTGAAAGAATCTATCGATGCATTCATGGAATTGATGCTATGCACTCCGCGCCATAGTTGCCCTTCGGATTCATCCTTTGGATTTGTTTTTAATAATTTACGCTTTGAAATATTTAATGAAGAAGAAGGAGTTGTGTTTAACTCTGATCAATCTGAATATACAGAAAACAATTCAACTCTGTACGAGAAGAAACTATCAGGTTCTTCCCAAAATCTCAATACTTTTGCTTTTGAGTTATGCAATGCTATCATGCTTTACGACCATAGATTGAAAAATGTGAATGTTTCTATGACTTACAAACGAGAGAATAAGCGTATATATGTGATTGTTAAGGGCGTCATCAAGCTCACACAACAAGATTACTTATACAGTACAAGCATAAAGGTATGGAATTAAAAGAAAAAAATAGAAAATGAAACAGACCTTTTTTGAAACCCGTCAACGGGTAGATGAGCTTATGAAAGAAGTTCTTTCCATTTGGAAAAGAAGTGACCAAAGTGAACATTTAGAAGGATTGGAAGATGACCCCGTTCTTTCATTGTTGATGACGGCACTCGCTTATCTGTCTAATGAATCGGACAATGATATAGAGAGACTTAAAGACAACGTACTCGAAGATTATGCTCGAATGTTGATACCTTATCATCTGTGCCATGCTAAACCAGCTTGTACAATGATAAAAACTTCACTGTCAAAAGGGGCAAAAAAAATAGAATTGGATGAAAAGACAACGTTTACTTTAGGTTCTACTTCTTTTCAATTCATGCCAATAATTAAGACCACTGTTCTTGGAGGCAAGGTGGAATCTGTGATACGCATAGATGGAAGACGTTGGAAAGTATCCATGTCCTTTTCTTCTCTAGTGAATGATATCACTTATTTCACTTTTGCAGTAGGGTCACCCGATTTTCAAGATCTCAAAGTGACACTTAATGGGTATTCATTATCTTTAATTAAACCGTGGGATTATGCTGGAGCAGCATTCTCAAATAGTTTTACCACGCACGCTCAACTTTACAATCAACAGCTCACGTACAAGGCTTCGGATATATGGCTCGATTTATTTGCTCAGCAAGATTTCAGATTGTTTTCTATACAGCCGTATAACAACAAACAGCTTATTCCCGTTGAAACAAATAGTTTAGATTTTATCTTTGAATTTACAGGTTTAAACGAACAATTTGTTTTCGACAAATCATTATTGCTGCCAGATTGTTCGATAGTAGCTAATGCTAAATTTCACACCGTAACACTTTCTTCTGCATCGCCCATAGCTCGTGTTTCTAATATAGAAGCTCAAGAAGAAGATCAATTCCTTCAGCTTCTGCCACCCTCTTCGGATCAAATATATGGTAATGTTTTAGTAGACGTAAGACGTACGGCTGCCGACCGTTTCAATAGCGCAAACCTCGTGAGATTGATTAACAGTCTGTTAAACAAATTAAACACCGATTACTATGCATTTCAAGATATAAAGGCTCTTCGTAATGGTAATACTCTTCATCAGTTGCAAATGTTAATGAAACAACTATTGCATGATATTGATGAAGAAAAAGGAGCGGTTTCAACAGGAGTTTATTTGTTGTTAAAAAAAGAATCTGCTCTAATAAGAACGGAAGAGATAAGTTTAGATGTAAGCTACCTGACAACTGCCGGTAGCTTGGCAAATGCTTCTCTTCAGGAAGGAAGTGCGTTTTCTGCACCTAGCAATTTTAATTCAATTCATGCCATCGGCTCTCCTCTTTATGGTACGGACGAAGTCCAAGGCCGCGATGCTCAAGATAGTTTAGCTCGCTATTATATGGTTACGAATGATCGCATTGTGACTCCAGCAGATATCAAAGCATTGTGCTATAACGAATTAATGATGCGCTATAACATAATTCCGGATATGATTGAAGATATTCATATCAACCATCGCCGAGAAACAAATAGGCGTCAAGCCGGATATGAATTTATCGTTGAAATTGTTTTGTTTGACAATCCATTTGTTAGACGCAGTTTAGAAGGGAAAATGCAAAAAATAGAATTTGTAATACAAAAAATGATTGAAGTGAGAAGTACAAACCTTTATTCAATGCGAGTGATGATTCGTATAAAAGATTCCATTGAATAGAATTAAAATCATAATTTATAACTCATAATTAGACTTATTAATATGGAAGATTTCTTTTTAGATCTTATTTATAAAAACAAGCAAGTCAAATTTAGGATTGTTAATCCAGAGGCTTCGCTGGGCACGCTGATGAATAATCTTTGCCATGCTGTTGGCAAAGATGGGAAACTAATTTTCGATTTTCCTTCGATTGATACAACTGGAGCACCACTTGATTATTTCTTTGCAAAGGAAGATCCTACGGTTCACGAAGTTAGAGTACTACGGCCACGCATAGGACGTACAGAGCAAACTTTGGCCGACTATAATGTGAATAATGGAGACACATTGTTTCTGATACCAGATCCATTTCCAGGATAATATTGAAGAAAACATGGATAGAGAAGTACGTATAAATATTGAAAATGACAAGATAATTGAATCGTTCGATGAGAAACATCTAACGGGACGGAATCGTCGTCTATTCTACGAATGGCGTTTATTAACTCAGCTTACTACAAATCATCAGGATATAAGCTGTCAAGTTCAAGAGCGCAACGCCATCGGTTTACCTATCACCTATTTAATAGTATACAACATTCGTTCTATTTGTGGAGTAGAAAGCATTGAAAGATTAGGAGAAAATGGAATTATAAATAAGCCGATATTTGCATCTCAATTTAAAATGTTGATTGAAATTCCAGAGGGATATCCGTGTATTGATGCTCCGGTTCGATTTGGATTTCTTACTTCCGATATGCAAGGGAAGAAAATACCACATCCATGGCATCCTAACATCCGATTTTTTGGAGATATGGCTGGGCGTGTTTGTTTGAATGCTCCAGACACCTACACCGATCTAGCTTGGTGCGTAGAAAGAGTGGCCGCTTATTTACGCTACGATCTTTATCATGCCATTCAAGAGCCTCCTTATCCCGAAGATTTAAAAGTGGCAAAATGGGTCATCATTCAAGGTGAACCTAAAGAATGGATCTTTTTTTGAGCGAAAACGTATATCGTCAATCTAATAAGAAATTGATATGAACATTTTTTATAAAATACTCTTTGTAACGTTTGGTTGCTTTCTTGCAATTGCAGTGAATGCACAAGCAGTGAAGTATATTGAGATTAGTCATAATCGGTCGTATACAGACCATATTTCTCTTCAAAAAGATGCAAGTGACAAGGATTTAATGGTTAAATTCGTGTTTGATGAACCACAGAATCAGCTGACGGTTAGCCTTATATCCTACAGATCTCTTTTTGTGTTTCAAGAAAACACTTATTACAAACAAGTTGTCAAAAGAGGTAAACTGAAGCCGGAAAAGATTCCATACGTAGTTGAATTTGAAAAAGGGACCGTTTATAAATTGACAAAAGAATTAAGAAAAAGTATTGACCATCCAAAAAAAAGATTTGTTTTCAAGGGTTGGATAGAGTATGAAAGGTTACAACCTTTACCCACAGAATACAGGATGAATAACGACTATATATCTCAAGCATTTCATGTCATTCACAAAGATACAATGGCATCCATCACTCTTCATAACATTTTGTTAATGGATGAATCCGGAAAGTCTCGTCCTTTAAAGAAAAGATATGATTTAACATTCATGAAGAACTTAAATAGAATGTATCACATCACTATTAAAAGGAATCCTTGTTTCGGAAAAGAAGAAGAAATTGGTTTTTCACAAAAAGCATTAGAAGGTGTGAAGCAAGCTTATCATAGTATTACGCAGCGTTTCAAGCCAGGAATAAAACAAGACAGCCGCGAAAAAGCAAACCTATTTTATCAAATGAAAGGATTAATACTCAAACAGTATATGCCTCATACAGGTAAATATACGTGCGAAGCGATTCAAGATAACTGGAATAGCTACAACTGCTATATAGATTCTATATCTAAACAAGAATGTCACTATGAATCCAAACAAGTAGAGGAGGCGGCGGGAAGTAGTGAGGTTAGCACTTCTATTCTGTTAGAAAAAGCGCGTTTGTTGGATAAAACTGTTTCACAATGGCTATTAAGCAACGATAAAGCTGAGCGTAATGATTTAAACGCACGCTGTAAAAGCATTATTACCGAAATGAACAAGATGATGCACCAGCTACACGCCGCAAGCCCTAATCAGCGAGCTGCCATAACTATTTGTCAGAAAGCATTCAGCTATTATAGAACGAACTGTACATCCATAAAAAATGAAAATGAGAAGTAGATTGTTCAAATATATATTCTTTTGGGGCTTAGCTTTAAATTGCTTGCCAATGAATGCTCAGCTATCCGAAGAAGACGAACTCTTCATTATTGACATAAAAGTCAATTTGCAGCAATTTATCGATGAGATGAACGGGCTTTTTAGTGATGTCGCTAAAAGCAACACAAACGACTTACCGAAAATTGAACGCAATCTAAAATCGCTCGAGGTACGTTGGGATATGTATTATCAGATGCAAATGGGTGCAGTATCAGATGATAGCATTCCTAAAATGGTGGCGGCTTATGAATTGCTCAAGCAAGCAATCAACGATACCATCACTCTTCGGAAACATAGACAGGATTTGACGCAGAAATTCAATAATGCCGAACGTTATATTCTTTCACAAGACACTACCTATCAAAACCTTTATGACACTGTAATAAAGTTATCGTTGGTTAAGATGCTGGGCTCTGAGTTGGAAATCAAAAAAGGGAATGAACAATTACTATTTGCAGAGATAGAAAAGAACTATGCTCTTGCCAATGCATCTGCTGAAGAAGAGTCATCGCTGAAGGGACGCATGAGCAAGTTAAAAGAAAAATATGTGACTTTAAAAATATTATCACAAAAGATACAAGCTGCAGAATACAAATCATTTTTTCAGCGAATCAAAGATTATTTACTGGGAATAGCAGCAATAGCCATCATATTGATGTTTATCAACATGGCTCAAGCCAAAATTAAAGCGCTAAAGCAAGCACGTGAAAATGCAAAGAAATACAAAGACTTATTTAATAAGAAAGATGACAACATTCCTTGTATTTAATTATTCTTGCTTGTACATAATTAGTTTTGCCCGTAACAATAAAATTAAAAGATATTTATATGAATAAGTTGACGTTTTTATCTATACTTGCTCTATTACTAGTTAGTTGCGATGCTTTTCAAGATTTCCAAACCGCTCAGAAGGAAAGTTCTAACGGCATAAAGGTTGTGCGGATAAATTATTCTCCGGACTATACTCATTTCTCTATCGACCTAAAAATGGATGAATCGTTCAAGCCTTATCTACTTACGGATTCGTCTAAAGTGAAGATAAAGATTACGGAATGGATGAACGAGTATGAAATCTGTTCAGAAGCTAGCCGATCGCAATTAATTGATGTGGCTAACATAAAAGTCCAAGAATTGAGCAAACTCCATCTGAAAGGCTTAGTGTTGGTGGATTTAACCCTTCCAGCCGAGATGGTAGAACAAGAGCAAGCGGCCGTAACAGAACTGAAAGCTATATTTCCAACTAATTTGTATGCCGCTTTCATAAATAAAGACGGAGTATCTGAATCCTTACCAATCACGCCTTATGTATTAAAGAATTATTTTAAACCTCAAAAGACAACGAATAAAGCTTTGTACCGTTCTATTGTTTGCAAATTGGATGAAATAAATGGACGTAACTCTCGTTATTATCCCAATATACCTCGCGACTCTTCTTTCTCGGTATTGCCTCTGGAGCAGAAATTCGTGCTGATTCTTTCCGACGGAAAGGTATATAGAGACAATCTTCCAATGGATCCTCTGCATTATGATTTGGAACAAACCCTTGTACAATTGGGCGATTCCACCGTTACTTCCCCGCTCTACTATGTAAACTTCAAGAAGAACACTGACTCTGATGCTCCTCAGGATGTTAACCCGGGAAACACGCATGACTCACGTCCTATAATGGAATTAATATGCAAACAAACAAATGGGCTCTATTTTGAAAAGCCTGATTGGAAAGCATTTACGGATGATCTGTTACGCAATTCCGATTTTCCTAATATAGATTATCGATTTACTTTCGTTAATCCGGATTTCAAGGTTTACCGCGGACAGAAACATTTTTTGCAAATAGAGTGCTTTGCAGGTGATAGTCTTTACGCGTCAACCGTAGAGTCCTGCATATTAGGCAGCATCTATAACCCGCTTGTAGTAAATGGTTTGTCGACTACCCAAGTGATTTTACAAGGTATTATGTTGAGTGCTTTGATGATGTTTTTCATTTATGTCATCATGCAGTTGGTAATACCGTTTATACGTTATCATTACTTTAAGAAAAAACATGTAACTCATTATATTTCTAAAAACACTAGCTATAACGGAATGATGGTTAGCCAAACCTGTTATTATTGCAAGGCTCCATTCGAAGAGGGCGACGAGATTGTTGTGAAATGCAAACATATTCTCCATAAGTCATGTTGGGATGAAAATGAATACAAATGCCCGGAGTTTGGTCGTAAATGCAGGTCCGGCTCACATTATTACAATCAAGAGAATCTGTTGGACAAACGAAATGCAACCCTCTACTTAACCTGGATATTCTATAGCCTATTGGGAGGGTTATTGGCTTGGATTTTATTTACATTACGCGTACAAAACCAAGATTGGACTGTGATATATCTAATCACGCATATATACAATCTGGCGCCCAATGCTCCCGAAACAGCCGAAGCTATCGAAAAATATGGTTCCCAGTTGTTTTTCTTGCCTTTCTTTGGCTTTGCCATTAGTTTATGCCTAACGTTTTTTCTAAGTCTTTTAGTAAGCTATGGACATTGGAAGAAGCGCCTAAGCATTTGTTCCATTAAAGCACTGGTTGCCGGCTTAGGCGGCGGCATAGCTTTTATTATAGGTTGTGTAATCTCACTTTTACTCGATTTAGATGATAATTCTTTTCTTATTGATTGGATACCTTGGTGTCTGACAGAGTTTATTATAGCTTTTATCGTTGCTTATGGCACCGATATAAAACTCAAAAGGGTTTTGAAAGGAGCAGCTATAGCCATCATTTTCGGCTTAGGTTCCATGTACTTTTGGTCCTTTACATACGAAAGAGGTTTAGATTCGCGATTGCTTTGTTTGTTCAGTTGCCTTATCTACGGAGTGGGGCTAGGTGTAAGCCTGGCTGCCATTGCCCCTAAATCCGAACATTATTTTCTGCGTGTAACCGGTGCTATCAAAGAAATGGATATTGCTTTATATAAGTGGATGAGTGCATCGCTACGAACCAAAAAAATCACAATTGGAAAATCCGTTAATTGCGACCTCCAGATGTCATGGGATCTACAAGGTAACATAGCTCCCATTCAGGTTGAAATAAAAATGATACATGGAAGTCTATTCCTTGTGGCCTTGGAAGAAGGGGTGGAATTCAGAGGTACTCCTTTGAAAATCAATACTAAAAAGCACTTATATCACGGAGATTCATTTAAGATAGCTCGTACAACTTTTACTTATGTTGAGAAAGATATTTAATCTCTATCATCAAAGCCTTAAATAAAAGGAGGAATAAGGAGTCTCGTTGCTCTTTTTTGTAAATTCCTGCCACAAAGATCTTTTATGCAGGGCAACGGCATCAAAAAAATAATCCTCTGCCGCGAGAGGAACCATCCTCTGCCGAAGGATGATGCATCTTTTGACGGAAGATAGTGAATCGTCTGCCGAGAGTTGGTCCATCTTCTGCCGAGAGCTAGCGTCACGCACGGCTGTTTGGTTAGGGCGGGGCGCGCGCCGTTCGTGCACCTATCCCACGTAATCCGAGGGTTAAATAGAATCAAACTTTTGATGCGCTTGCCCTGTCTTTTATGAAAAAAGCGGAGAATCAAAAAGATTCTCCGCTAAGGTTTTTATAATATTAAAATGCGTATTTTTACATAATTGTCTGCTCAGAAAGCAGCTTCTGAAGTTTGCCATTCAAGGCTTGGCACATTGTTCCATTTCCCATTGCTTGGTAACGTTTGATACGGTACTGCAACATCATAATCTTTACGTTTTCATTCTTCTTCATAATTTTCATCTTTTGTACTCTCCACGATTTGAAGAGTGGGTTCTACATCATCTTTGTTCTAACAACGCTGCAAAGATACGAATTGTTTTTGCATTCTATGTTATACAACATATAAATAATGCTTTTATGCCTATAATTCTTCTCAAAGAGGTGAAAATGAAAGATGGATATTACGAATATAATACATAACTTTGTGCCTGAACAATAAAGCCAATATGTTGAAACGAATACCACACACTTACACCATTATTTCTTCTGTGATTCTGTTTTGTGCAGTACTTTCTTGGGTAATCCCGGCTGGTGAGTATGTACGCAAAACAATTGATGTAAACGGCATCCAACAGACAGTGATCGTTGATCATTCGTTTCATCCGGTCCCGCAAACGCCACAAACCTGGCAGGTATTTAGTTCTTTGCTCGATGGTTTTGAGCGACAAGCCGGCATTATCGCTTTTCTACTAATTATGGGTGGCGCCTTTCAAATAATGAATAGCAGCCGGGCTATTGATGCAGGTATATATTCCTTTTTGAACTTTACGAAAGGGCTGGAACGACATCGGTTTATCAAAATGCTCGGAGTGAACAATGTCGTTATCACTTTAATAATCATCTTATTCAGCTTGTTCGGGTCCGTTTTTGGTATGAGTGAAGAAACGCTAGCTTTCATTATCATCATCGTTCCACTTGCCATTTCAATGGGATACGACTCCATCACAGGGCTCTGTATGGTTTATGTAGCAGCCCATATCGGTTTTTCGGGAGCGGTGCTGAATCCGTTTACTATAGGCATCGCTCAAGGACTTTCCGATTTGCCGTTATTCTCCGGCTTTGAATATCGAATGTTCTGCTGGGTAGTGCTAACTACGGCATTGATAATTTGTGTATTGAAATATGCTTCGGTCATTAAAAAGCATCCAGAGAAGTCACCCATGTATCAGGCCGATGCGTATTGGCGAAAAAGAGGCGAAGGAGAATCCGAACGGATTGCTTACGTCACTACCCGTTCTGCATACGGTGTTTATGTACTAACCGTAGCTTCATTGATTCTTTTTTCCGTCTGCTATCCACAAAGCACATTTACACTCGGCGAATCATCGGTTACCTGCTATGCCGTACCATTTTTGTCTGCCCTCTTCATCCTTTTCGGTGCATTAGGTCTACGAAAGTCCAATCATTTTTTCATTCTCACATTACTTGCTTTCACCATCCTATTCTTGATAGTCGGTGTCATGGGGCATGGTTGGTATTTGCCTGAAATATCGGCCATCTTCCTCGCAATGGGACTACTTTCGGGCTTTGCCAACAGCGAGCAGACCGACACTATCATCAAACAGTTCCTTGATGGTGCAAAAGACATGCTCTCCGCAGCCATTGTTGTAGGGCTAGCAGGAGGTATCATTCAGATTCTTCAAGACGGGCATATCATCGACTCCATCCTTCATTTCCTAGCCTCACTGATGGGCGAAACCGGGAAGTTCGTTTCACTGGGTGTGATGTATCTTATCCAAACATTAATCAATTTGATTATTCCGTCGGGTTCTGCCAAGGCAGCATTAACAATGCCCATCATGGCTCCTTTTTCCGACGTGATAGGATTGTCGAGACAAGCTACCGTGATGGCCTACCAATTTGGAGACGGATTTACGAATATGATTACGCCCACTTCCGCCGTATTGATGGGCGCTTTAGGCATTGCACGCATCCCTTACAAAATTTGGGTTAAGTGGTTTGGATGCACCTTACTACTTTTCATGTTGCTAGGGCTGCTGTTATTAATACCAACGGTCGTTTTCCCCTTGAATGGATTCTGATTTTTACACCTTATTATATATAGAGAAATATGAAAACATTGATTCGCCTACTATCTATTTCAATGATGTTGATCCTATTGTCTGCTTGTAGTGAAACTCATTTCTTGAAGGACGCAACCTATCGAGAACAAGTAACAAAGGATTTTGAGACCAAAAAGCAACAACTTCCCAAGGGAGATTTGTTTGCAGTGTTCAATCACACAGACCTGACAACACCTCAACGGGAAGCGCTGATGTTTCTGTATGCCTACATGCCTATCGGCGATGTGACCGATTACACAGGTGATTATTATCTGGAAAACATCCGCCTTTCGGAACAGGCACGCAAAGAAATGCCTTGGGGGAAAATCATTCCCGAAGACGTATTCCGTCATTTCGTACTGCCGGTACGAGTGAATAACGAGAATTTAGATAATTCGCGCAAGGTATTCTATGGCGAACTAAAAGATCGGGTGAAAGGGCTGTCACTCAAAGATGCCATTATCGAAGTGAACCATTGGTGTCACGAAAAGGTAGTGTACACACCGAGCGACTCTCGCACAAGCTCGCCTCTGGCTTCGGTGAAAACGGCTTATGGGCGCTGTGGCGAAGAGTCCACCTTTACCGTAGCCGCTCTTCGTGCCGTAGGCATCCCTGCTCGACAAGTCTATACGCCGCGCTGGGCTCATACCGATGACAATCATGCGTGGGTGGAAGCGTGGGTGGATGGGAAATGGCACTTCTTGGGGGCTTGCGAACCGGAACCAGTATTGAATCTGGGGTGGTTTAATGCCCCTGCCAGTCGGGGAATGCTCATGCACACCAAAGTTTTTGGCCGCTATAACGGTCAGGAAGAGATTATGCTCGAAACACCCAATTACACCGAAATCAACGTCATTGAGAATTATGCCCCAACAGCGAAGGCAACTGTTCAGGTGAATGATGCCAATGGCAAGCCGGTATCGGGAGCTCAAATAGCATTCAAAGTGTACAATTATGCTGAGTTCTATACCGTAGCCACCAAGTTCACCGATGCCGATGGTAAGGCAACGCTCACTGCCGGCAAGGGCGACATGCTGGTATGGGCTTCGAAAGGCAAGCAGTTCGGTTATGCGCTGTTATCGTTTGGAAAGACCAACGTTCTGTCTCTCGTTATGGATAAGAAAGAAGGAGAAGCATATAGTTTGCCGCTCGATCTTGTTCCACCCGTTGAGGGCGCCAACCTTCCCGAAGTCACTGCCGAACAACGAAAAGAAAACGACCGCCGGATGGCACAAGAAGATTCCATCCGTCATGCATATATCGCGACGTTCTTATCCGAAGAACAAGCCAACCTGTTTGTCAGCCAACAGGCTTTGCCCTCGTCAGTAGCTTCTTTGCTCGTGGACTCGCGAGGCAATCATTCCACCCTTACTCAATTTCTTGTTTCAGCCGGCAAAGAGAAAGCGAAATTAGCAGTCGACCTTTTAGAGCATCTTTCGGCTAAAGATTTGCGCGATGTATCCATCGAAGTGCTGAATGACCATTTGCTTCATTCACTACACGGCACTAGCAGCACAACTGATTTTGCCAAGCATATCTTAACCCCACGTGTGAGTAACGAGATGATTACGCCTTACAAAGCGTTCTTCCAAAAAGAAATACCAGCTTCTCAAGCAGAAACCTTCCGCCAAAACCCTCAATTATTGGTAGAATGGTGCAAGAAAGAGATTGCCATCAACAATGAGCTCAACTCTCAGCACATTCTTATCTCCCCCGCAGGTGTTTGGAAAGCCCGAGTAGCGGATGAAAATTCCCTTGATATTTTCTTTGTGTCGGTAGCGCGCAGCTTGGGCATTCCTGCTTGGATGGATGAAGTGACGGGCAAGATACAATATCAAGACCTTGGCAGCAAAGTTACGCACATAGTGGATGTGGACTTCAATGCGACGAAACCAACGCAAGCTTCTACCGGAATATTGAAAGCCAACTACCAGCCCATCCCTTCGCTAATGGACCCTAAATATTACGCTCATTTCACACTCTCTACATTCAAAGAGGGCACCTTCCAACTATTGAACTACGACGAAGGCGATGTAGATATGGGCGGTGGCGCCACTTGGTCGAACTTGTTAAAGAACGGAACAAGCTTGGATGCAGGATATTACATGCTGGTGACTGGCACGCGAATGGCAAGCGGCGCCGTACTTTCTAACGTAACCTTCTTTACCATCGAAGCAGGAAAAACCACGAATATCGATCTGGTGATGCGTGAAAACAAAGATTCGGTGCAAGTGATTGGCAATTTCAACTCCGAGTCAACCTACCTACCGATAAGCAGCAAAAAGCCAACCAGTCTGTTGCAAACTTGTGGACGTGGCTATTTCATTGTTGCCGTGCTGGGTGCAGGACAGGAGCCTACCAACCATGCTCTACGCGACATTGCCGCATTGGGCAGTCAGTTCGAGAAGTGGGAACGAAAGATCGTACTACTCTTCCCCAATGAAGCGCAGTACAAAAAGTTCCGTCCGTCCGAGTTCAAAGGACTTCCTGCCACCATTACCTATGGCATAGATGTAGACAACGCTATTCAGCAACAAATAGCTTCCGCTATGAAGCTGCCTAACGCTACAATCCTCCCCATGTTCATCATAGCCGACACCTTCAATCGAGTCGTATTTGTATCGCAAGGCTATACGATAGGACTAGGCGAACAACTCATGAAAGTGATTCACGGACTATAATGAACTCGTTATTGTAGCCGCACCTATCGTTTTCCTCTTTTTCATCCTCCCCCTTCCACCGCCATTCCTTGCCCATCGGCATCGGCGCGTGAAAGGGGGAAGATAGTTTTAGTTCAATGTCCATTTCAACGCGAAGGTAGGTGTCACAAAGGCACGGTCCTTATAAAAGTTATCGCTAATCTCCACCTCCGTGCCTACACTAAGGTTGAACTTTTCGTTCACCCCTTTTATCCGGTTAAGGTTTACCCAGAATTGAGGTTCCGCTATAAAGGTCATAGTAGTTCCAAACCAAGTCTTCTCCTTCCAATAGTCGGCAAAACCGGAAAAGGTATACAGGTTATCACACAAATTCAGATACCACGTACCCGTGAGCTGGAAATTATTGGGCGAACCGTTCTTCTGAATGTACTTATACATAGCACTCAGCGAAAATCCACGAGAAAAAGCCGCATTATCATACGTATAAGTGAGTCCTGCCAGATAAGCGTTGTTGACAGAGTACTTCTTAGCCAATCCGCCATTATACTCCAAGTGCAAGGAAAAAGATGCTTTCCAGAATTTAAGTTCGCGGGCTATCTCCCAATAAGCTTGTTCCACGCCATTGGCATTATAATCCATATCAACAAAAAAGAAAGTACTGCCCCAATTATCTGGATGAAACTTTTCTACTGTAGAAGTAAAATGCGGACGAGCCTCCAAGTCTTTGCTATACAAAGAACGTCCAAAGTCATAGTGCAACTGTATGTTTTGTGCCGGCAACAGCGTAGCACCCGCCAAAAGTAAAAGGAATAAAAGCGTTGTTCGTTTCATGAATCAATGTTTATATGATAATTAAAAGCGCGAAAATAAATAAATAATTCAATTAATGGCGATATTTGCTCAAAAAACAAACGATACATGGAACACGCCCCTATCGAAAACCATCCCTTAGCACCCTTTCTGCCCATCGAAGCCCGGCTCTTGATGCTGGGCAGCTTTCCCCCTCAAAAGAAAAGATGGTCAATGGACTTTTATTACCCCAATCTGAACAACGACATGTGGCGCATCGTAGGAGCGCTATTTTTTGAAGACAAAGATTATTTTTTGAACCCAATGAAGAAAGCATTCTGCCGCGAGCGAATCATCCCTTTTCTGAAAGAGGCTGGCATTGCCTTGTATGATACCGCTACCTCCATCCGCCGCTTGCAGAACAATGCTTCGGACAAATTTCTGGAGGTAGTGAAGCCCACCAATGTAGGCGAACTGCTCAGACAGCTGCCCGCATGCAAAGCCATCGTTGTGACAGGACAGAAAGCAATGGATACGCTGCGCCAGCAGTTCAGCGTTGAAGCGCCTCCCGTAGGCGACTTCACCGAATTCGTATTCGAGGGACGGGCGCTGCGGCTCTACCGCATGCCCTCCTCTTCACGCGCCTATCCCCTTTCGCTGGAGAAAAAGGCTGCAGCCTACCGCCTGCTCTTTCTGGATTTACAAATGCTGCAAGCAGTAAAATAAGACTTTCATCCAATCATTTCTTCGGGCAACTACTTGCAGGTTCAAAACTTTCTACTACCTTTGCAAACGCAAATACGGGAGTAGCTCAGTTGGTAGAGCACTGGTCTCCAAAACCAGGTGTCGGGAGTTCGAGCCTCTCCTCCCGTGCAAAGTTAAGCAGCCGCACATCGTTGATGTACGGCTGCTTAACTTTTAAAGCTCGTTTTCACAACTTCCTCCCCACTAGCAATGGCGCGTCAAGTGTTTTGAGCGGAACAATCACTTAATTCTATAGAAGCAATGGCAGATAATTATTTAGAGAAACAATACGCACAGTACGAAGCCAAAAAAGCGGCTTGGGAAAAAGAGCGTAAAATGGGCGTAGCAAAAAAAAAGCCGGTCACACCAACGCAACCGGCCTCAGAAACGGAAAAGAAAAGAACTCCCGACATCCGTTGAAGCCAATTGCCGCATCGGCAACCCGGCTTTCTTCGAATTTGGAAGCATTCATAGGGCATTACAACAAGTCCAGCATCAGCGGAATATCATTCTCGGCTATCCCCAGCTGACAAAGGATGTCTTTGTCTTGATAGAACCGTTCCACAAAGGTCTCTCGGCTGCCAATCAGATTTGCTGCCTGCCTGTACAAATCAACAGCCTGAACGAAGTTCCCAGCCGCCCAATGGACGTGCCCGGCATTCAAGTAGTCTATCGGCAAGGGCTTCAGGGCGATAATCTTACTATAATACTTGATAGATTGCTCTAACTTTCTTGTGACGAAAGAGCACCAGCCGATGCCACGCCAAGCTTTGATGCTATTGTCTTCGAGAAAATCGAGCTTAAAGAAATAGTTCATCGCCTCATCATACCGTTGAAGCTCGGTCAAGCAGTGAGCGAGCCGGAATACGATATTTTTGTTTTCCGGCGCAGTAGCCTCCACTTTGCGATAATAGTTCAACGCTTGTTCATAATCTTCCATCATCCGATAGCAGGTAGCCAAGTGACGGTTGGTCCAAGCGCTATCGGGTTTCAATGTATCTGCTTTTTGGTAAGCAGCAATAGCTTCTTTCCGTCGGTTTAGCTTTTGCAAGGCATAGCCCATGCGCTGATAGAACTCGTCCGTGAAATAAGTAGAGACTTTTTTCTTTTCTATTGCCTGATACAGTTCTACGGTCTCTTCCCAATGCTCCTTTTTCAACTGATAATTGGCCAAATTGAACAAGAGATCAGGGCTTTGCAAAATGTCCCTCAACACTGGCAGGTTATACAGTTGTAGCTTCTCTTGGAAGATGTCCGTAAATTCCTGCTTCTGATCGTTCAACTTAAAGAAGCGATACAGATCGTGCAAATACAGATTGCTGACCGTTGCAGAACGTTCGGAATAGTTCTTCAAGTTACCCGCATTAGACTGTCCGGCGCATGACTCCATCTGCTGATCGGTAAGCTGGCTGAATACGGCTTCGCGCTGCGACCGCGGGAAGCTTTGCATAATGAAGAACAAAGAATATTTGTCACTATTGCAAAGGAAACCCGATTGCAGAATCAGATGAATAATGCTGTTTTTCTCTCCCTTTTCAGGGACCAGTTTGATGATGCTTGGATGCTTCCAGTCAAAAGGATAAAACCAGTTATGAGGCTTCCGAAAGAAAGGATAATTTTTAAGCGCGGAGAAGGTGCTCATATTCACATCGGCTCCCTCCATCTGCAAATCGTTCATCTCCTTCATTTTATCACTCATCCCCGCCTGGTCGAACAAATCCTTCCAGTCCGGATTCCGATCATCCTTCTCTTCATCCGATTCTTCAAAACCGAATTTCATGTCGCGCAGAGCCGATACATTTTTCAACATTTCGGGGATGATCTCTTCCCGCATTTTTTTGTCTATCTTCTCCGTTTCCTGGCATAAGAAGAATTGTTGCTGTATACAAATAAGATCTTCATCCAGCGGAAATTCTTCATTCAACGTTTCAATGCGGCACTGTATTTCCGGATAAAGCAGCAGACGATCGGCATACTGATGAAACGTAAAAACCATGCCCACCAATGCCCGCTGACTGACCTGAACATCGGCGCGTTGGTAGGCATCCATCAGCCACAAAAGCTTTCGAAGGTCAAAACACTCCAGCAAGCTAAGCGTCACTGCGCTAGTAAAGAGACAGAGGTCGTTCAAAAGAAGCTGTTCCGACTGCAATAATTCTTGTGCTTCGTTCGCATCCTGTGCAGTCCAAGCGCTGTTCGACCATGTTCGTAAAAACACAAACTCCAATGTGTGCTCGTGTCGGATAATCGCTTCCTCCAGCTTAAAGTCGGGCTGCTGCTTGCTGATTTCCAATTCTCCTGTCAACTTTTCCAAGAACAACCGCTGTTTATGCAGCGTATAGGAAGCTAATTCTGGCAATTGATTCTTCCGGCACGCATGATAATAATGATTGGAAACTCCATCCAGTAACAATAGCCTGACCTGGTCGGTGATTGCCAATGTTTCAACTTGAATCTTGGTATAAAATTTATCGCGTTCGGGGTCCACCATCCCTTGTTGCATGTATTGCAGCATGTAGGTGTATTCCGTTTGTGCGTTTTTAAACCGATTGTTAAGTTCCCAGTCCGAACAAGACCAAAGATAAGCTTCTAATTGAGTCAATGCCTCTTTCAATCGCTTTTGATAGATTAAAAGCTGTATTTGTGTGTACTGCTGATTGATAGTTTGCTCATTCATAACGTCTTTCTATTTATTCCTTTGTTAGTTAAAACCTTACTTGAATTTGCGCTTGCACTAAGTTCGTTCCTTCTCCGCCTTTTGGCTCCTGACGAGTGTATTGAGCCTGTACGCGACATTTAGGATAAAACCAATATTGCAACCCTGCAACGTAGTTCGATTGCTTAGCCTCGAGCGTGGTATTCCGGTTGAAGTAATCGTAACACGCAATAGCTTCTAGTTTAGGAATAATCTGCGCACAACCTATTACATAAAAGCCGTTGCTCTTCACGTTTCCATCCTTACCTGCCAAAAACTCTGTGCGCAAACTGGATTTTTTCCCTGTCAGCACTGCGCCCATGCTCCAGCGGTTGCGGTGATAGTTCGTTTCTGCTTTAATTCCTGTAATTTCGGAATCGGCCATGGCGTAGCCTTTTCCTTTAATGAACGAACCGCCTATCGAAAGCCAGCCCGAAGGATTCACCATCAGATAGCCCACCACGTCTTTTTGATTGTTCCTGTCTTTCCGATTGATACCCTGACCGTTCATTACTGCCAATTTATATGTCAGCAACTTATCAAACAAGTCGCCATGTACCATCAATCCAATATCACGTCCGCCGTTGCTAGCACATAGCTTGTCGCTGCCATTGACAGCAGCCAGATAGCAGGTAGATTGTGCATAATTATTAATCAATTCTACTATGCTGGGTGACAATTGATTGTCTATAGAATAAGGCGTTTTGAACTGTCCCAAACGGGCAGACAAGCCCGGTAAAATCTGATAGTCGGTGTACAATTCGGCCAATTTGCCGCCATCATTGAAGTCGAACATAAAGTAGCACGACCATTGTTTTGTAATTTTTCCATGCGCCATAAAGATAATACGTTTGATTTCGAACGTATTGTCCGGACTATCGGCGTCATTATAGGTATATCCCGCTTGGGCATATCCCGACAGCGTGATGCGCTCTTTGAGCGTATTCACTACGGTGTTCAACGTTTCTTGAGCCAGTAAGGGTCCGGCCACAAGAAGGGTAAAAGTGAAAATGAGTAATTTTCGCATATTAAATAATTGTGTTTATTCGAAACTGACAAAGGTTGTGTCTACTAAGTTTTCTCCCCGGTAAGCAGAAGGGATTCGTTTCTTTGTTTTAAGCCAGGCAACTGCATTTGCCAATTCTTTTTCCGATGGGCGTGTAGCCAGTTGGTAAGTCGGAAGGACAATAAGCCCTGTCAATGCCTCCGGTATTCCCGTCTCTTCCATCAGCAGCTTTTTCCATTGTTTCTGCGGATGCGTTTGCAGATAGTTCACACCCCAATTGTATCCTTTTACCAGCAACTTAATTTCTTCTCTTTTTTCTTTCAGCGCCTTTAGCGTGAAAGCGGTTCCCAGCCAACTGATTTCCAGTTCCCGCGTGCTGACAAGCGATTTCTGTCCACTGCCCATAGCGATGGTCGCAAACGGATCGGGCAAGAAAGAAGCATCTACCTGTCCGTAAGAAAGCATTTGCAGTCGAAGAGGAAGTTGTCCTATCTCGGGCAGATTCACCTCCGTTGGGCTAATCTTTATCTTATCCAAAAATAAATAAGTGGCATATTCCACCATCGTGTTGCGTGATACCGCAATGTTCTTGTTCGTTAGTTGTTTCTGCCGGTTAATCTTGCTTTGTCGGGAAACAATAAAACAATAATATCCATCATTTTTCATAATGAACGCCAGTTCGGTATGGTGTGCTTGCAGCACAACAACACTGGGATAGTCAGTTACCGCCCCATCTATTTGCCCCGACTGAAGCGCAGCATCTCTGTCGTAAGGCGATTGGAAACGAACTAAAGTGACGTCCACTCCCAACGAATCGTACAGACCTTGTTTTTCTGCAACAACGAAAGGCAGGCCATCCATCGTAGGCAGTATACCTAAACGGACAGGTTGCAACTGTTCATGAGGTACAACAACAGCTCCCTCCTTCTTTCCACCCGCACAGGCATAAAGAAGCAGCCCAATGAAACCGAATAAAAGCCAGCGTTTCTTCATATCAAAAAAAACATCTATTTAAAAAAGGCAACTCTTTCTTTAGCCAAAGAGTTGCCTTTTATCTTATTCAGGGCAGTAACGACCTTACTCCTTAATAGCTGCGATACCTGGAAGAGTCTTTCCTTCGATAGCTTCGAGCAATGCACCGCCACCCGTTGATACGTAAGATACGCCATCCGCCAGACCGAACTTATTGACACAAGCTACCGAGTCGCCGCCACCTACCAAAGAGAATGCGCCCTTCTTAGTGGCTTCCACAATAGCTTCGCCTACAGCACGCGAGCCATGCGTAAAGTTTTCAAATTCAAATACGCCGGTCGGACCGTTCCACAAAATAGTCTTCGAGTTCTTGATGACTTCAGCAAAGATTTCTTCTGTCTTGGGGCCAATGTCCAATCCTTCCCATCCGTCAGGAATTTCATCGACAGGACAGAATCTGGTATGCGCCTCGTTAGAGAAAGCATCAGCTATCTTAGCATCTACTGCTAAAACCAAATGAACGCCTTTTTCTTTTGCTTGCTTCACCAAGTCCAAAGCCAGTTCCAGCTTGTCGTCTTCGCAAATAGAGATACCTATTTTTCCGCCTAGTGCTTTAGTGAAAGTATAAGTCATACCACCAGCAATAATCAAGTTGTCTACTTTGCTCAGCAGATTCTCAATAATTTCAATCTTCGACGAAACTTTCGAACCACCCATGATGGCGGTGAACGGTCGGTTGATGTCATTCAAGATTTTCTCTACTGCTTTTACTTCTTTATCCATCAGATAACCGAACATCTTATTGTCCGCCGTGAAGTATTCAGCAATCAGCGCTGTAGAGGCATGTGCACGGTGAGCCGTACCGAACGCATCATTTACATAGCAGTCGGCATACGATGCCAATTTCTTTGTAAATTCTTTCTGGCTTGCTTTCACCACCTTCTTGGCAGCAGCTTTCTCTTCGGCCGTAGCGTCTTCGGCCAAACCTCTAGGCTTGCCTTCTTCTTCCGCGTAGAAGCGGAGGTTTTCGAGTAACAATACTTCACCCGGTTGCAATGCAGCGGCTTTTACCGCAGCTTCCTCGCCCATACAATCGTTAGCAAACTGAACCTCAACGCCCAGCAGTTCGGATACATGCTTGATGATGTGCTTCAAAGAAAATTTATCAGCCACGCCTTTAGGGCGTCCCAAGTGAGAACCGATGATAAGGCTGCCACCATCTGCCAAAATTTTCTTTAGCGTAGGAAGCGCTGCACGGATACGGTTGTCATCTGTAATGTCGAAGTTTTCGTCCAAAGGTACATTGAAGTCCACGCGAACGAATGCCTTTTTACCGGCAAAATTGAATTTGTCAATTGTTTGCATAATACTCTATTTTAATTTAAAAATGATTGTCTTTCTTTTGCTTTATGAGCGCAAAGTTACTCATTATTTCTCTTTTTCGCTATAATTTCATTATTTATTGCAGTAGTATTTACACATCATTTGTAAACCGCAGTGCTCACATTGCGGCACACGTGCCTTGCACACGTACCTGCCATGCAGAATCAGCCAATGATGAGCAATGGGAACGAACTCCTTCGGGATGTTCTTCATCAGTTCTTTTTCTACACTAAAAGGCGTAGTACAGTCGTCTCCTACCAGCCCGATACGGTGGCTGACGCGGAACACATGCGTATCTACCGCCATAGCTGCTTTATTGAATACGACGGACTGGATGACGTTCGCTGTTTTCCGCCCCACGCCAGGCAGTTGGAGAAGTTCTTCAAGGGTATCGGGCATCACGCTGTGGAACTTTTCCTTCAACATACGCGCCATACTGACCAGATGCTTGGCTTTATTATTGGGATAAGAGACACTGCGAATGTACTCAAAAACAACCTCCGGAGTAGTTTCCGCCAGGACTTCTGCCGTAGGAAAGTCGCGAAACAGTGACGGAGTGATAAGGTTCACCCGCTTGTCAGTACATTGGGCAGAAAGAATAACCGCCATCAGCAGTTCGAACGGATTGCTGTAATGCAATTCCGTTTCTGCCACCGGCACGTTTTCCCGGAACCAGGCTATCACTTTTTCATAACGTTCTTTCGTTCTCATCTTAATTTGTTTTTATGATAGTGGAGTGCTACATTGAGGTTGAAATAGAAAGCAGAAACCACCGTGAGACAAGCTCCTATAAAGAAAGCCTTGTCGAAGGACGTGATTTGAGCAATATACCCTCCTGCCACGAGTCCGATGCCGATGCCGATATCCCAAGAGGTCAGATAGGTAGAGGTAGCCGTTCCGCGTTGATTGTGCGGGGCTAAGTTGACAAACAAGGTATTAAAGGCGGGAAACATCGTGCCAAATCCCACGCCGAGCAGTAAAGCGATTCCAAAGAAGAGTCCCTCTGCCCATACAGCATTTATCTCCATCAATTTTCCACAAGCGGACAGCAGCAAAAAGCAGGCACAAACTAAATAAAGCCCGAAACGAATGACCTGCGTGATGCGTCCCTTATCTACTTGCCTGCCCGCAAACATGCGCGACACTGCCATACCCACTGCCATAAACGTAAAGAAAAGTCCCGAACTCAACGTAATTCCTATTTCTTTGGCATACATTGCTACATACGTAGTAGTCATCCCATAAGGAATAGAGAGTAACAATAAAGAGACTCCTGCAGGAATTCCTTTCATCAGTACGAAGCGGTCTAACGAAATAGGTTCTTTCTTTACCTTGGGACGGACGGGAGTCTTTACCAAGCAAGCAGCGATGAAGCCCAAGGTTCCGGACAAAAAAGCACAGCCAAAGATTGTTTGAAACGAACAAACGTCGTGCATGAAGAGTCCGGTCATCGGTCCGAAACTCATAGCAGTGTTGTTCATCAGCCCGTAATACCCCACTGCTTCTCCACGGCGCGAAGAGGGAGTGATGTCTATCACAATCGTATTCCCCGCCACCGTCACCATGCCGAAAGCCAGTCCGTGCACCACACGCAACAGAACAAATAAGGAAAGCACCCCCGCCACAACGTATCCGGCAAAGATGAGAATAAAAAGAAAGTAAGCAATGAGATAGAGCGGTTTGCGCGCCAGTGTATCCAACAAATAGCCAGAAAAGGGACGAATGCATAGTGCCGCGATGGTATAACAGGACAAGATGATGCCCACTGCTGCATTTCCTGCTCGAAAGACTTCGGTCAGGTAAAAGGGAAGAACGGGGAGTATCAAGTAAAAGGCAAAATACAACAAAAAGTTAGCCGCCAGTATGAGGCAATAGCCGGGAGTGACGAGTTTGTCTTTTGCCATAATAATAAGTGTTTAAAGATTCACCACAAAGAGGAACACAGAGTTTTTTTCTTGTACGTATCCTCTGTGCTACTCTGTGGCAACAGTACTTAGTAAGCGCTCTCGAATTCTTTCAAGAATCGTGTATCATTTTCGGAGAACATACGAAGATCTTTCACCTGATATTTCAAATTCGTTATACGCTCTACGCCCATTCCCAGCGCATATCCACTATATACCTTGCTGTCAATGCCGTTAGAGTCGAGCACATTGGGGTCTACCATGCCGCAACCGAGTATTTCCACCCAACCGGTGTGCTTGCAGAACGGGCAGCCCTTGCCCCCGCAAATATTACAACTGATATCCATCTCCGCACTAGGCTCGGTAAACGGGAAGTACGAGGGGCGCAAACGGATTTTGGTATCTGCTCCAAACATCTCTTTAGCAAAAAGCAGCAATACTTGCTTCAAGTCGGTGAACGATACATTCTTATCAATGTACAGCGCCTCTACCTGATGAAAGAAACAGTGCGCACGGTAGCTGATGGCTTCGTTGCGATAAACGCGTCCCGGACAGATGATGCGGATAGGAGGCTGCGAAGTCTCCATCACCCGTGTTTGTACCGATGAGGTATGCGTACGCAACAAGATATCGGGATGGGATTCGATAAAGAAGGTATCCTGCATGTCGCGTGCCGGATGGTCTTCGGCAAAGTTCAGTGCCGAGAACACATGCCAGTCATCTTCCACTTCCGGTCCTTCGGCAATGCTGAAGCCCAAACGGGCAAAAATATCTATAATTTCATTCTTTACAATAGAAAGGGGGTGGCGCGTACCCAATTCAATGGGATAAGCCGAACGGGTCAAGTCAAAATCGGTGCAACCGTTATCCTGACTCTCAAATTGTTCTTTCAAGGCGTTTATCTTTTCTTGTGCTTTCGTTTTGAGCTCGTTCAGTCTCATCCCTACTTCCTTTTTCTCTTCGGCCGCCACGTTACGGAAATCGGTCATCAGGTCGTTGATGGCTCCTTTTTTACTAAGAAACTTGATGCGGATGGCTTCTAATTCTTCTGCATTGGCAGCTTTCAGTGCTTCAACTTCTTCAAGGAGTTGGTTGATTTTGGCTATCATATCTTTGATTTATTGTGATTCTTTGTTTTACAAACGGTGCAAAGATAGTGGTTTTATCAGAAACCAGCCTCTAGAACCCTATAGTTTTTTTGTAAATGCGTCTGTCGGGCAACAGAAATACCTTATCTTTGCGCGAAGCAATCCCTTTCATTAAAAGCCGAACCATGACCGAAAGTTATTCCTCCTCCTACAAACGTTCCGTGCTTCTCATTAGTTGTCTAGCGGCGGGGCTGGTCCCTTTTATGGGTTCTTCCATCAACTTGTCTCTGCCACAGATTGCCAGAGAGTACAACATGAGCAGCATCGGTCAGAGCTGGATACTCACCTCGTTCTTGATTTCGTCCGCCATCTTTCAAGTGCCTTTCGGACGATTGTCAGACATGGTGGGGCGCAAGCGGATTTTCGCCTACGGTTTGCTACTCGTTTCTCTTTCTTCTGCCGCCTGCATCCTGCCTTACGGGGGCGCATTTCTCATCGGGTGCCGCGTCTTTCAGGGGATTGGTTCCGCCATGTCGTTCAGCACGGGCATGGCTATCCTTACCGCGGTCTTCGAACCGCACGAACGGGGCAAAGCGATGGGCATTCAGGTAGCGGTGGTTTATCTTTCATTGGCGTTAGGACCGTCTCTGGGCGGATTCATGATGGCCCAATGGGGATGGCACAGCATCTTTTACGCCACTACCGCCGTGTCTCTATTGGCTTATCTGGGCAGCCGTATGGTACTCAAAGAGCAAGAAAAGGAGGCTAAAGGCGAACCGTTCGACGTGTTGGGGACGGTTTTGTTCAGTTTGGCGTTGCTAATGCTGATTTACGGATTTACCATCCTGCCTTCACTCCTGGGATTCGGGCTAATCATGATCGGTTCGGTGCTCTTTGCCGGATTTATTCGTTACGAAAAGCAACTGGCACATCCCGTACTCAACGTCCGGCTGTTCTTCACCAATCGACAGTTCACCCTCTCCTCTACCGCTGCGTTCATCAACTATGCCACCACGTTCCCCATCGCTTTCTTCATGAGCCTTTATCTGCAAGAGGTGAAAGGGATGGAAGTGCAATACGCAGGCTTGCTGCTCATCATCCAGCCCAGCGTGCAAGCGTTGCTCTCTCCCATCGCCGGACGGCTTTCCGACCGCATTTCGGCTCATTACCTTGCCTCGGCTGGAATGGGATTGCTGGCTACCGGTCTGCTTTGCATCGGGCTCTTCATCACGCCCGATAGTCCGGTAGCCTTTATCGTAGTCATTTTAGTCTTGTTCGGCATTGGCTTTGCCGCCTTCTCTTCGCCCAACACCAATGCTATCATGAGTTCGGTGGAGAAGCGCGACTATTCCACCGCCTCAGCCACCACTGGAACCATGCGGCTCACAGGACAAGCTTTCAGTATGGGCCTCACCACGCTAGTCATCGCCCTCTTTTTGGGCAAAGAGCGAGTAAGTCCAGAGCTTTCCGCCCCCTTCATGCAGGCCATGCACGTAGTGTTCCTTTTGTTTGCCGCCATCAGCGCCGTCGGCATTTATGCTTCTCTAGCTAGAAAATAGGGCCTTCTCTTTCCGAAAGGGTGACTCTTTCAAGGCGAAAGGGTGACTCGCTGCATGAAATTCAGACCTCCCGATAAAAGGAGAATCCATTAATTATCTTACAAATTTGCTATCTCTACCTTGCAATTAGAAAAGAAACACGTATCTTTGCCCCTCGAAAACCAAGAGAAAAGAAATGGAATCATTCTACCGCACACATGCTTATCTATTGGAGCACACCAATGCACCTGTCCGCCGTGACTTGATGGACGAAATTGATTGGAGTGACCGCCTGATTGGTATCAAAGGGACACGTGGCGTAGGGAAAACCACTTTCCTACTGCAATATGCCAAAGAAAAATTCGGCAACGACCGCTCTTGTCTCTTCATTAACATGAACAACTTCTACTTCTCGGGACATAGCTTGGTGGACTTTGCTTACGAGTTCCAGAAGCGGGGAGGAAAAGTATTGCTCATCGACCAAGTATTCAAACATCCCGACTGGAGCCGCGAGCTCCGCCTATGCTACGACCGCTTTCCGCACCTCAAGATAGTTTTCACCGGTTCGTCCGTGATGCGCCTCAAAGAAGAAAACCTCGAGCTGCACGGCATCGTAAAGAGCTACAACTTGCGAGGATTCTCTTTCCGCGAATTTCTAAACTTACATACGGGCATGAAGTTCCGCGCCTACTCCCTCGAAGAAATATTGAGCAACCACGAGCAGATAGCCAAAGGCATACTTGCCAAGGTGCGTCCGCTCGATCATTTTCAAGATTATTTGCACCACGGATTCTATCCTTTCTTCTTGGAAAAGCGCAACTTTTCGGAGAACCTGCTCAAGACAATGAATATGATGGTAGAAGTAGATATTCTTCTCATCAAACAAATTGAGCTGAAATACCTTTCTAAAATAAAAAAACTCCTATATTTGTTGGCGGTAGATGGTCCCACGGCTCCTAACGTAAGCCAGCTCGCCACCGACATAGAGACATCCCGCGCCACGGTGATGAATTACATCAAATACCTGGCGGATGCACGCCTCATCAATCTGGTCTATCCCAAGGGAGAAGAATTCCCGAAGAAGCCGTCAAAGATAATGCTGCACAACACCAACTTGATGTACTCCATCTATCCGGTAAAGGTGGAGGAACAGGACGTGCTCGACACGTTTTTTGTAAATACACTATGGAAAGACCACAAGGTGTACAAAGGCGACAAAAACGTCTCTTTTATGGTAGACGAAGTGATGCCCTTTAAAATATGTCCGGAAGGGACAAAGATAAAGAATAACCCAGGAGTGACCTACGCACTGCATAAAGCAGAGATAGGGCACGGAAATCAAATTCCACTCTGGATGTTCGGCTTTTTATATTGAAAACTTATTCACTTAAATATTAAATTGAATTATGACTAAACAGAAGAAATTCATCACTTGTGATGGTAACCAAGCTGCAGCACATATCTCGTATATGTTCTCTGAAGTAGCAGCTATCTACCCCATCACTCCCTCTTCGACTATGGCAGAGTACGTAGACGAATGGGCAGCTGCCGGACGCAAGAACCTCTTCGGCGAAACAGTATTGGTACAGGAAATGCAATCGGAAGGCGGCGCAGCCGGTGCCCTTCACGGCTCGCTTCAAGCCGGCGCACTGACCAGCACATACACTGCTTCGCAGGGTCTTCTCTTGATGATCCCCAACATGTACAAGATTGCGGGCGAATTCTTGCCTTGCGTGTTCCACGTATCGGCTCGTACATTAGCTAGCCACGCACTCTGTATCTTCGGCGACCATCAGGATGTGATGTCTGCCCGCCAGACAGGATTTGCCATGCTGGCAGAAGGTTCGGTACAAGAGGTAATGGACTTGTCGGGTGTCGCTCACTTGGCTACCATCAAATCACGCGTTCCTTTTATGAACTTCTTCGACGGTTTCCGTACTTCACACGAAATTCAGAAAATCGAGATGTTGGAGAACGAAGATTTGGCTCCTCTATTGGACATGGAAGCATTGGCAGAGTTCCGCGCACGCGCCCTGAATCCGATGACTCCGGTGGCCCGTGGTATGGCAGAAAATCCCGACCACTTCTTCCAACACCGCGAATCGAGCAACAGCTTCTACGAACAGGTGCCCACCATTGTAGAAGACTACATGAAAGAAATCACGAAACTGACCGGCCGCAAATACGGCTTGTTCGATTACTACGGCGCTGAAGATGCCGAACGCGTCATCATCGCTATGGGTTCGGTCACCGAAGCTGCCCGCGAAGCCATCGACCACTTAATGGATCAAGGCGAAAAGGTAGGAATGGTAGCCGTACACTTGTATCGCCCGTTCTCTGCCAAACATTTCTTGGCTGCCGTGCCTAAGACGTGCAAAAACATTGCCGTACTCGACCGTACAAAAGAACCGGGTTCCAATGGCGAGCCACTGTATATGGACGTAAAAGACTGTTTCTATGGCGCAGAGAATGCTCCCGTAGTGGTAGGCGGTCGTTACGGATTGGGGTCAAAAGACACCACTCCCGCTCAGATATTGGCGGTATTCCAAAACCTCGCACTCCCGCTGCCAAAGAATCACTTCACCATTGGCATCGTAGACGACGTAACCTTTACTTCACTTCCTCAAATCGAAGAGATTGCTTTGGGCGGCGCAGGCATGTTCGAAGCCAAATTCTACGGATTGGGAGCTGACGGTACGGTAGGCGCCAACAAGAACTCCGTAAAAATCATTGGTGACAACACCGACAAGTATTGCCAGGCATACTTCTCTTACGACTCTAAGAAGTCGGGAGGTTTCACCTGCTCTCATCTGCGCTTTGGCGACACGGCTATCCGCTCTACCTATTTGGTAAACACACCGAACTTTGTGGCTTGCCACGTTCAGGCTTACCTGCACATGTACGACGTGACCCGCGGTCTGCGCCCTAACGGTACCTTCTTACTGAACACCATCTGGGAAGGCGACGAGCTAGCAAAGAATCTGCCTAACAAAGTGAAGAAATACTTCGCACAAAAAAATATTACCGTTTATTATATCAACGCTACTCAGATTGCTATGGAAATAGGTTTGGGCAACCGTACCAATACCATCCTCCAGTCTGCCTTCTTCGGCATCACCGGCGTGATACCCGCTGATTTGGCGGTATCTCAGATGAAGAAATTCATCCAGAAGTCTTATGGCAAGAAAGGCGAAGATGTAGTGAACAAGAACTTCGCAGCCGTAGACCGCGGTGGCGAATACAAACAACTACCTGTAGACCCAGCTTGGGCAAACCTGACGGACGAGAAAGCCGATACCAACAACGACCCTGCTTTCATCAACGAAGTAGTACGCCCCATCAATGCTCAAGACGGAGATTTGCTCCCTGTATCGGCATTCAAAGGCATCGAAGACGGTACGTTCCACCAAGGAACAGCCAAATACGAAAAACGCGGCGTAGCAGCATTCGTTCCCGAATGGAACCCCGAAAACTGTATCCAATGCAACAAGTGCGCATACGTTTGTCCTCACGCTTCTATCCGTCCGTTCGTACTCGATGCAGAAGAGCAGAAGGGTGCCAACTTCCCGTCATTGAAGGCGGTAGGCAAAGCTTTCGACGGCATGACCTTCCGCATCCAAGTATCCGTACTCGACTGCTTGGGCTGTAGCAACTGTGCCGACATCTGTCCGGGCAACCCGAAGAAGGGTGGCAAGGCGCTGACGATGAAACACCTCGAAAGCCAATTGCCCGAAGCGGCTAATTGGACTTACTGCATCGACAACGTAAAGAGCAAACAACACCTCATCGACGTCAAGGCCAACGTGAAGAACTCTCAGTTCGCCACTCCGTTGTTTGAGTTCTCGGGCGCTTGCTCGGGTTGCGGTGAAACTCCTTACGTGAAACTGCTGACACAACTCTTCGGCGACCGTCAGATGGTAGCCAACGCTACCGGATGCTCGTCTATCTACTCGGGTTCGGTACCAGCCACTCCTTATACGACCAATGAGAACGGAAACGGTCCGGCTTGGGCGAACTCTCTGTTCGAAGACTTCTGCGAGTTCGGTTTAGGTATGGAACTGGCTAACGAGAAGATGCGCGAACGCATCCTGAAGGTGATGAACGAAGCCATCACTTCGGATTGCTGTCCCGCAGACTACAAAGCCGTATTCAAGGAATGGATAGAAAACCGATTCGATGCAGAGAAGACAAAAGCATTGGCTGCCCAAATCATCCCGATGGTAGAAGCTGCAAAAGGCCAATGCAACCACTGCAAGCAAATTGATTCGCTGAAACAATATCTAGTGAAACGCAGCCAATGGATTATCGGCGGCGACGGTGCTTCTTATGACATCGGCTACGGCGGTTTGGACCACGTGATTGCCAGCGGCAAAGACGTCAACATCCTCGTACTCGATACAGAAGTTTACTCCAACACGGGCGGACAATCGTCGAAAGCAACTCCCGTAGGTGCTATCGCTAAGTTTGCCGCATCGGGCAAGAGAGTACGCAAGAAAGACCTCGGTTTAATGGCTACTACCTACGGTTACGTATATGTAGCTCAAATAGCTATGGGCGCCGACCAAGCGCAGACCTTGAAAGCCATCCGCGAAGCAGAGGCTTATCCCGGACCTTCACTCATCATCGCCTATGCTCCTTGTATCAACCATGGTTTGAAAGCCGGTATGGGCAAAAGCCAGGAAGAAGAAGAGAAAGCAGTAGCTTGTGGTTACTGGCATCTATGGCGTTACAACCCCTCTTTGGAAGCAGAAGGAAAGAATCCGTTCACACTCGATTCGAAAGAACCGGTTTGGGCAGACTTCAAGGGCTTCCTCAAAGGCGAAGTGCGTTATTCTTCGGTGATGAAGCAATATCCTGCCGAAGCAGACGAACTTTTCGCTGCAGCAGAATACAATGCCAAATGGAGATTCAACAACTACAAGCGTCTGGCTGCACAAGCTTGGGGCGTAGCCGAATAAGCATTCTTATCTAACTAAAGGAAGAGGCGGTGATCCGAAAGGATTGCCGCCTCTTCCTTTTTAAAGAAAGGCTGACCTCCAATACTTTCAGCTGAGAATCAATTCTTTATAACTTTTTTTTTGCCGTAAACTAAAAAAGTTGTATTTATGCTGTATGGGACATAATGTACTTGCCCGGCACAAGTGAATAGTTCTTCGAGGCTATCTCCTCCAATGATGCCGAATGGCAATACTCCGCAATATTCCCATAACTCTGCTTCCCAACCCTCGTGCTGCCAATTATGGAAATTCATAGCGAAGCTGCTGATGTGTTTCTCAGAAAATTGGATATACTTCTTCTCGAATGCTTCGCCCCACTGACGCAGGTCAACAAACAGCACCTCGTTCTCGCGGTTACGATATTTGATCATCTTGCCGTTCTGCTCCACCGTGCGAGCTTTCTTACATTACGGCTCAATAACCACAGCGTCCCACTAATATCGATAGTAAAGATATTGAAAATAATCATTACTTGTATCAACTTTTTAAACGATTGTTTAACAGTCTATTTTTGAGTGCGAAAATCAAAGCGTTATATTCGCAAGTGCTCATGAAAGAAAAAAGAAGACAAAATAATCCACAAAAGCTCCACCGTACGGTTCACCGTGAAACCAGCTGCCAATAGGCGTTTCACCGTAAGCCATTTTCAGAAGAGAAGAGAAGAGAAATAGAAGAGAAAAAAAGACAACAACAATAACAATAGCAATAACAATAACAGCTGCGGTTGGCGTTGCGGTTGCTGCTGCTGCACAACATTCCGTCCAACGCACACACCGTCCTAGCCATACAGCCGTACAGGGTGCTAGCTTACGGCAGAAGATTCATCCTCTTGCGTCAGGAGATTCGTCATCCTTCGGCAGGGGAT
>JAVVVS010000004.1:21009-89779 GCA_036652495.1 Bacteroides sp. | reverse complement strand
ACCATAGGATTGTTACCAATTCCTAAGAATCCCATCATTTCTACGTGAGCAGGAACTGAAGATGAACCAGCGAACTGAGCATCTGAGTGCATACGACCCATAGTGTCTGTCATACCGTATGAAGCAGGGCCGGCAGCCATGTTGTCCGGATGAAGCGTACGACCCGTACCACCACCAGAAGCTACAGAGAAATAAGGTTTACCTGCCTGCATGCGTTCTTTCTTGTAGGTACCGGCTACGGGGTGCTGGAAGCGGGTAGGGTTGGTAGAGTTTCCTGTGATAGATACATCTACGCCTTCTTTCCACATAATAGCTACACCTTCGCGTACATCGTCGGCGCCATAGCATTTCACTTTGGCACGGTCGCCGTCAGAATAAGCTATTTCACGAACTGTTTTCAGCTCTGAAGTGTAATAGTCGAACTGAGTTTGCACGTACGTAAAGCCGTTGATACGAGAGATAATTTGAGCGGCATCTTTTCCAAGACCGTTCAGGATGCAACGCAAAGGCTCTTTGCGAACTTTGTCCGCTTTGGCAGCAATCTTGATGGCACCCTCGGCAGCAGCAAATGATTCGTGACCAGCCAAGAAAGCAAAGCACTTAGTCTCTTCGCGAAGCAACATAGCAGCCAAATTACCATGACCGATACCTACCTTGCGGTCATCGGCTACAGAACCCGGGATGCAGAATGATTGCAAACCGATACCAATAGCTTCGGCAGCAGCAGCAGCATTGGTGCAACCTTTCTTGATAGCAATAGCAGCGCCCACTACGTAAGCCCACTTAGCGTTTTCGAAACAAATAGGTTGAGTTTCTTCACACGTTTTATAAGGATCAACTCCGGCAGCTTCGCAGATGGCGTTAGCTTCTTCGATGTCTTTGATGCCGTTAGCGTTCAAAGTAGCAATGATGCCCTTGATACGACGGTCTTGACTTTCAAATTTTACTTCTCTAATCATAATTTTTTTTCCTCCTTAATTATTCGTGACGTGGGTCAATGTGTTTAACTGCTCCCTGTTCTGGTGTTACGCGTCCGTAAGTGCCCGTCACTTTTTTCAAAGCGTCGTTAGCATCCGTTCCCTTTTTGATTTCGTCCATGAACTTGCCCATGTGAACGAACTCGTATCCGCAGATTTCGTCGTTCTTGTCCAAATAGATGTTCTTGATGTAACCTTCTGCCATTTCGAGGTAACGAGGACCCTTGGCCAGCGTGCCGTAAAGTGTACCTACTTGGCTGCGCAGACCCTTGCCCAAGTCTTCCAGACCAGCACCAATAATCAATCCGCCTTCCGAGAAAGCCGATTGTGTGCGTCCGTAAACAATCTGCAAGAAAAGTTCGCGCATAGCTGTATTGATAGCGTCGCAAACCAAGTCCGTGTTCAAAGCTTCGAGGATAGTTTTTCCTGGAAGAATTTCGGAAGCCATAGCAGCCGAGTGAGTCATACCCGAGCAGCCGATAGTCTCGATCAAGGCTTCCTGAATGATGCCTTCTTTAACGTTCAGCGTCAGCTTGCAAGCACCTTGTTGAGGAGCGCACCAGCCGATACCATGTGTCAAACCAGAAATGTCGACGATTTCTTTTGATTTCACCCATTTTCCTTCTTCGGGAATGGGAGCCGATCCGTGGTTAGGACCCTTCTTTACAACACACATGTGTTCCACTTCGTGTGAATAAGTCATAATTAGCTCTTTTTTTAAGTGATATAATTAATAAAACGTAGTCGTGATTCTAAAATCGTAGGCAAAGTTACTCCTTTTATTCGTTTGTGCAAATGGGGTGTGAATAGTTTTTTGTGAAAAAAGAAAAATAGAAGAAGGAGTTTGTTTCAATTGTAATGCGCAGATAGCATTAAGTCTCTTCAAGCCCTCAGGCTGTTATCTTGCCAAAGAGAAGCCATTGGTTGATAAGCCATGCGGATTAATAGCCAAATAGTTGCTTGATTAAAAAATAAAGTTTGTACATTTGCAGCATTAAAAATGACCAAACAGAACTGAAAGTTATGATAGAAGTAACAGAACCTGCTTTGCAGACAGCAGCAGCAGAGGGTATGGATGAATTTATTCAAGTGTTTACCCGTAAATATAAAGAAGAGATTGGTAAAGAGCTCACGGCTGAAACGATGCCGTTGCTCACGGGCGAGCAGCATTCGTTGCTGGCATATCAGTTTTTCCGTGACGAGATTATGGACGGTGGCTTCTGCCAACTAATTCAGAACGGATACGGCGGATACATTTTCGATAATCCGTTCGCTAAAGTGATGCGGATATGGGGGGCGGAAGATTTTTCTAAATTGATTTATAAAGCGAAGAAGATATATGATGCTAATCGTGCGGACTTGGAGAAAGAGCGTACCAATGAAGAATTTATGGCAATGTACGAGCCTTACGAAGCGTTTGATGATCTCGAAGAAGAATACTTCTCTATGGAAGAGCAGGTGACTGCCTTGATTGCTGCTTACGTGGACGAGCATTTGGATCTGTTTGCGAAAATAATCAAGTAATCGATGCAGTATTTTTTAAGCCATAGCATTTACTTGATATAATTAAGATTTTATATCTTTGCAAACTCTAAAAAAGAATAGATTTATGAAACAAGTGAAATTTTTGATGGTAGCCCTTGCCATAATGGGGATGAGCTTAACTTCTTGTATGAATGGAGACAGTGAATCAACGTACGATGGTACTGCTTATGTGACTGTGTTGGAATACTTGGGAACTCCTGTATTGAAAGTGGATAATTCGGACATCTCTTTGACGGTTACCAATCCGGATTTGTTGAAGCAAAAAGACGGTTCTTATGTAGAACGTGCACTTATTTACTTTAAATACCAAGAAGGGGTAGTTTATGATCCGAACAAAAAAGACTATAAAGTAACCATTGTACAAGGACAGAACATTCCGGTAGCCGATTTTAATCTTAGACCCGATACGCTGAAAAAGTCTTATAAGATTAATGATTTTGCCTTAGGTAAAGTGCTTTATAATGGCGGCTACTTGAATACGGTAGCTCGTGTATCTTGTAATGTTTATCCTGAATTTACGGCTTACATTGATACGGCTAAGATTGATAAAGCCAAGAATATGTTACCTATCATCTTGAAATTCATCAAAGGTGGAAGTGAGAATGGAGGCAATTATACTATTGATGCGTACAATAGCTTCCGATTGGGAAATGTACATGTGTCAGACCCGAAAATTGGTTTGAACGTAGCAGATTCTGTTTTATTAAGCGTAACGGTAGAAGGAACAAACGAAGCTGCTCTGAAGAAATCTATTAAATATAAATTTAAATATTAACATTGAACTACAAAGAACTATTTAAAATAGCTATGTCACTGATTTCCTCTCCGGCAAAAGCCTGGGAGGAAATTCGTTTGGAAGAGGATAGGCGAAAGGTTTTTACCGAATTTGCCTATCCTATGATAGGTTTATGCGGGCTCGCCGTTTTTGTTGGTTCTTTAGTGACGTACGGATGGGGCGGTCCGCAAAGTTTTCAAATAGCGATGACTAACTGTTGTGCAGTGGCGGTAGCTCTCTTCGGCGGCTATTTTTTGGCGGCTTATGCCATTAATGCTTTACGAGTGAAGATGTTTCATCAGGCTAACGACATTGTTTTGACTCAGCAGTTTGTGGGCTATGCCATGGTGGTGGTGTTTCTGCTTCAACTGATTGTCGGGTTATTGCCCGATTTCCGTATTATCGGCTGGTTGTTGCAGTTCTACACTGTCTATGTGGTGTGGGAAGGTGCTTCCGTTTTGATGCATGTGGAAGAAAAAAACCGCTTGCGGTTCACCATTCTGACTTCTATCTTGTTGATAGTATGTCCCGCGGTGATTCAGATTGTTTTCGACAGATTAACAACTCTACTTAATTAATAAAAATGAAACTGGCTCCTGTAAATATAAAGAATAAACGTGCTACGTTCGACTATGAGTTGACCGATACCTATACAGCGGGTATCGTACTCACGGGGACGGAGATTAAATCTATTCGTCTGGGCAAAGCCAGTCTGGTAGATACGTTTTGCTACTTGGCAAAAGGTGAATTGTGGGTGAAGAACATGCACATTGCCGAATACTTCTATGGCTCGTATAATAATCATGCAGCCCGTAGAGACAGGAAGTTGTTGCTCAGCAAAAAGGAGCTGAAGAAATTGGAGCGCGGAACGAAAGAAACGGGATTTACGATGGTTCCTCTTCGGCTGTTTATTAATGAAAAAGGGTTGGCAAAGCTCGTGGTAGCTTTGGCAAAAGGCAAGAAGCAATATGATAAACGCGAATCGCTTAGAGAAAAAGACGACCGTCGCGATATGGACCGAATGTTTAAGAAATGAAGAACAACCTCTCTTTTGCCGCCCGTATCTGGAAATGTACACGGGAGGCTTTGCCTAAATCGGGAAGAACCTCTCTGTGGCTACTGAAAATTATTCTCCCCGTCTCACTCATTGTCCGTTTGCTCGACTACTACGGAGCCATTGCTTGGTTGGCAGAGTACATGCACCCTTTATTCAATTTGATTGGGCTGCCCGGTGCGCTTGCCATTGTTTTTATTACCAGTGTCTTTCTTCCGCTTTATGCGTCTATCGCTGTGATGACCTCGCTTGTGATGACCATCCGTGAAGCGACCATTCTTACGCTTATGTGTCTGGTGGCGCACAACCTTTTGGTGGAATGTGCTATTACAAAGAAGACCGGCTCTTCTTTTTGGGGGATGATTGCGCTTCGTATCGGTATGGCTTTTGCTATTGCTGTTTTCCTTAATACCCTATTACCGGCAGACAATACTCCGTTTGCCCTGTTGATGCAACCCGAACATTTTGTTTCTTTAAGTGGCGTGTTTTGGGCGTGGTTCCAATCGTCGATGGTGCTGATTGTTACTATTGTACTGATTGTAACTGCGTTGATGATTCTGCAACGTGCGTTGACAGAGTTTCAATTGATCGAACTTATTTCGCGGCCTCTTCGTCCGTTGATGCGCCTCTTCGGATTGCCCGACGATTCTCCTTTTCTTTGGATAGTGGGCAATGTGGTGGGCTTGGCTTATGGCGGTGCTGTAATGATTGACTTGGTGGAAGAGGGCAAGCTCTCTCTGAAAGAGTCGAACACGGTGAATTATCACCTTTCTATTTCACATTCGTTGCTCGAAGACACACTGCTCTTTGCGGCGTTGGGCATCAATTGGTTTGTTATTATCGGCACCCGCCTCCTCTTTGCGATGATCGTAGTGTGGGGACGCCGCCTTATTATACATCTTGGCAGCTATCAGAAAAATGAAAAGAACCCTTCAACAAGTAGTACCTGAACGCATCCTGATATTGGATGGCGCCATGGGTACCATGATTCAACAGTATAACCTCCAAGAGGAGGACTTTCGGAACGAACGTTTTGCACGGATTCCCGGTCAGCTGAAGGGAAACAACGATTTGCTTTGTCTTACCCGTCCCGATGTGATTCGGGAGATTCACGTCAAATACTTGGAAGCAGGGGCGGACATCATTGAAACAAACACTTTTAGTTCGACCGTCATTTCAATGGCGGACTATCATGTAGAAGCTTTTGTGGACGAAATGAACCGTGCTGCTGCTCGATTGGCACGCGAGGTGGCGGATGCCTACACAGCAACGAATCCTTTGAAGCCCCGTTTTGTAGCTGGTTCGGTAGGTCCTACAAGCAAGACTTGCTCTATGAGTCCGGATGTGAATAATCCGGCCTTTCGTGCAGTGACATACGACGGACTTGCTGCGGCTTATCAGCAACAGATGGAGGTGCTGCTTCAAGAAGGAGTGGATGCGCTGTTGATTGAAACGATATTCGATTCGCTGAACGCGAAGGCCGCTATCTTTGCCGCCGGTGAAGCGATGAAGAAGACGGGCATTACGGTGCCTTTGATGTTATCTATCACTGTGTCGGATGTAGGAGGGCGTACGCTGTCCGGTCAAACGTTGGAGGCTTTCTTGGCATCGGTGCAACATGCCGAAATCTTTTCTATCGGTCTCAACTGCTCGTTCGGTGCCAAGCAATTGAAACCTTTTCTCGAACAGCTAGCTGCCCGCGCACCTTATTATATAAGTGCCTATCCCAATGCCGGCCTGCCCAACAGTCTGGGCAAGTACGACCAAACTCCTGCGAAGATGGCATACGAAGTTTCTGAATACATTCATGAAGGATTGGTGAATATCATCGGCGGCTGCTGTGGCACAACCGATGCGTATATAGCCCGTTATCCGGCACTGATAGAAGGTGCGGCGCCTCATGTGCCGGCTTTGCAGCCGGATAGCCTGTGGCTTTCGGGGCTGGAGCTGCTGGAAGTGAAGCCGGGAATTAATTTTGTGAACATTGGCGAACGATGCAATGTGGCGGGTTCGCGCAAGTTCTTGCGTCTGATTAAGGAGAAGAAATATGACGAAGCTCTCTCCATCGCCCGCGGGCAGGTGGAAGACGGTGCGCTGGTGATTGATGTTAATATGGACGACGGGCTGCTGGAGGCCAAAGAGGAGATGACTACCTTTTTGAACCTTATTGCTTCCGAACCGGAGATTGCCCGCGTGCCGGTGATGATTGACTCTTCGAAATGGGAAGTGATAGCGGCCGGATTGAAATGTCTGCAAGGAAAATCCATCGTAAACTCTATTTCTTTGAAAGAAGGAGAGGACGTGTTTTTAAATCATGCCCGACAAGTGAAGCAATACGGTGCGGCTGTTGTGGTGATGGCTTTCGACGAAGCCGGACAAGCAGATACCGCCGAACGTAAAATAGCGGTCTGCGAGCGAGCTTATCGACTGTTGGTGGATAAGGTAGGCTTCAACCCTCACGATATAATTTTCGATCCGAATGTGCTTGCCGTTGCTACCGGCATTGAAGAGCATAGCAATTATGCTGTCGACTTTATCCAAGCTACGGGGTGGATTCGAAAAAACCTTTTCGGTGCGCATGTCAGTGGTGGGGTGAGCAACTTGTCGTTCTCGTTCCGTGGCAATAATTATATCCGGGAGGCGATGCACGCGGTTTTTCTGTATCATGCCATTCAGCAAGGCATGGATATGGGTATTGTCAATCCCGCTACTTCGGTGCTTTATACCGATTTGCCCGCCGATGTACTGATGCGGATAGAAGACGTGGTGCTGAACCGCCGTCCGGACGCTGCCGAACGGTTGATTGAACTTGCCGAAACACTTAAAAATGAGACTCCGTTGGAGCCTTTTGCAGCTGCTGCTTCCCAGCATACGTGGCGGGGCGGAACACTACAAGAACGATTGAAGTATGCGTTGGTAAAAGGTATTGGCGATTTTTTGGAAGACGACTTGGCAGAAGCTCTTCCGCTTTATCCACGGGCTGTGGACATTATCGAAGGTCCGTTGATGGAGGGAATGAACTTGGTGGGTGAACTGTTTGGTGCGGGAAAGATGTTCCTTCCTCAGGTGGTGAAGACTGCCCGTACGATGAAACGAGCGGTGGCCATCTTGCAACCCGTCATCGAATCGGAAAAACAACCGGGTGCGGCTGCTGCCGGGAAAGTGCTCCTTGCTACAGTGAAAGGCGATGTGCACGATATCGGGAAGAACATTGTTTCTGTGGTTATGGCTTGCAACGGTTACGACATTGTCGACCTCGGGGTGATGGTGCCTGCCGAGAAGATTGTTGATTGTGCCATCGAAGAGAAGGTAGACATGATTGGTCTGAGCGGTTTGATTACTCCTTCGCTCGAAGAGATGGTGCATGTAGCGATGGAGATGGAGAAGCGCGGACTTGATTTGCCCTTGCTGATTGGCGGTGCTACCACTTCAAAGATGCATACGGCGCTGAAAATAGCTTCGGTATATCATGCTCCCGTGGTTCATCTTAAAGATGCTTCGCAGAATGCCGGCGTAGCAGCCCGCTTGCTTCAGCCCCAAGCCAAAGCAGCATTGATAGCAGCGCTCAACCTGGAATACGAAGCCTTGCGCGGAAAAAATAAAAGTAGCGTTCGTCGCGAAACCGTATCGCTAGAAGAAGCACAAAAGAATAAATTGAATTTGTTTTAAGAGCTTTTGTTTCATCATTCCGTTATAATCCTTACATTTGTGCCATTATTAATCTATATTTGATAGCACAATGTTTGGAATAGACGATCCTCTGATTATTATGCCGTACTTGCTTTCGGTGGTATGTGTACTTTTCTCCGCCTGGTTTGGCTGGAAATACTGGAATAAGGACGATGAAAAAGACAAAGCAAAATGAATACATTTACATTGGGTCTTATTGTGATAGTTTATCTGCTGTCACTGGCTTATTTAGGCTTTCTGGGATATAAGAAAACGAGTTCTACCAGCGACTATTTGGTAGGTGGACGGCAGATGAACCCTGTGGTAATGGCTCTTTCGTACGGGGCTACGTTTATTTCTGCTTCTGCTATTGTAGGCTTTGGCGGTGTGGCGGCAGCTTTTGGTATGGGCATTCAGTGGCTCTGTTTCCTTAATATGTTTGTGGGCGTGGTCATTGCTTTTCTTTTCTTTGGTCTTCGTACGCGGCGTATGGGCGTGAAGCTCAATGTCAGCACCTTCCCCCAGCTATTGGGCAGGCATTACCGTTCGCGCAGCATACAAGTTTTTGTGGCTGCTGTCATTTTTCTGGGGATGCCGCTTTATGCCGCCGTTGTGATGAAGGGGGGCGCTGTGTTTATCGAACAAATCTTCCAAATCGACTTTAATATAGCGTTGCTCATCTTTACCTTAGTCATTGCTGCCTATGTGATAGCCGGAGGAATGAAAGGGGTGATGTACACCGATGCGTTGCAGGCGGTCATCATGTTTGCCTGTATGATTTTTCTTCTTTTCTCTCTCTATCGGGTGTTGGGCATGAACTTTACCGAAGCCAATCAGGCGCTGTCGGATATGGCTCCATTGGTGCCCGAGAAGTTCAAAGCATTGGGGCATCAAGGATGGACCATGATGCCAGTGACCGGTTCTCCGCAGTGGTACACTTTGGTTACTTCTCTGATTTTGGGAGTAGGCATTGGCTGCCTGGCACAACCGCAACTCGTGGTTCGTTTCATGACGGTGGAGAGTAGCAAGCAGCTGAACCGCGGGGTGTTTATTGGTTGCTTCTTTTTGATAGTTACTGTGGGAGCTATTTATCATGCGGGTGCGTTGAGCAATCTTTTCTTCTTGAAGACCGAAGGGGCGGTAGCAACGGAAGTGGTGAAAGATATGGATAAGATTATTCCTTATTTTATCAACAAGGCGATGCCCGACTGGTTTTCTGCTCTCTTCATGCTTTGCATTTTGTCGGCGAGCATGTCTACTTTAAGTTCACAGTTTCATACGATGGGAGCTTCGGTGGGCTCGGATATTTATGGCACGTACAAACCCCGTTCGCGGAACAAGCTGACGAATGTGATTCGTTTGGGCGTGCTTTTCTCTATTTTGGTGAGTTACATCATTTGCTATATGTTGCCCAATGACATCATTGCGCGGGGAACATCTATTTTTATGGGTATTTGTGCCGCTGCCTTTTTGCCGGCATACTTCTGCGCGCTTTATTGCAAATGGGCTACGCGTCAAGGTGTCATCGCCAGCCTTTGGGTGGGCACAGGAGGCAGTTTGTTTGCGTTGGCTTTCTTGCATCAGAAGGAAGCGGCAGCTATGGGTGTCTGCAAAGCATTGATTGGTAGGGAAGTCTTGATTGAAGCCTATCCGTTTCCGATGATTGACCCTATTTTGTTCGCTCTTCCGCTGTCGGTGCTGACCATTGTAGTGGTGAGCTTGCTGACGGCGAAGAAATAATAACGCTGAAGCAGACTACGCTTTTAGTCTCTTCATCCACGCGAAAGCGATTGTCGGTGCGTTCTCCTACCAGCCAGGCGATTTGGGTGTTGCAACAAAGCACCCATTGATGCTCTTTCTGGGCGAGGGAAAACTTACGGTCGGTCAGGTAATCGCTGACACGCTTGCTCCCTTTCATGCCGAAAGGGACGAACGTGTCTCCTGCCTGCCATTTGCGGAGGCTGAGCGTTCCGTTCAGTTTGCCGGCATCAAAACAGGCCACGTCTTTCTCACGGGGGATGATGAAGTGGGGGGTGTATGCCATGACTTCTTTTACGAGCTTGAAAGGGGGGAGGCTTTCGTCGGTCTCTTTTTTTTGTTTTTCTATCAACAGCCACTCCCGGTCTTTGATGATTCGCCAAGCTTTGCTTTGAAACTGTTTGCCCGATTGCCCTTCGAGGGAGGCAAGGAGGTCTTTGCTTTGTGCGGAGTTGAAGCCTAGAGGATGGACGATTTCAAACAGCAATGCCGCGGGTGAGGGTTCGTTTTGCAGCGCAGCGATGCAGATGCCCTTAGTGGTCAGCACCCGTTTCTTCCCTTCTTCGATGCCGTGGTGGTAGATGCAGGCGGCTTGGCTTAAGTGACGGGCGGTGTCGAGGATGCTTTCTTTCACCGAGGGGTTTATTTCTTGCATCAGCGGAAGGAGGTTCAATCGTATTTTGTTCCGGGTGTATTCGTCTTGCAGATTGGTGCTGTCTGTCACGTAGGCTTGTCCGATGCTTTGCAGGTAATCGGTTATTTCTTGGCGGTTGATGCAGAGCAGGGGGCGCACTACGTCCCCGTTGCGCGCTCCGATCCCCAGCAAACCATTGATGCCTGTTCCGCGAATAAGGTTGAGCAGCAACGTTTCTACACTGTCATCTTGATGATGGGCTACGGCTATAACGGCTGCGCCGCTGCTTTCTTTGGTTCGGGCAAACCAGGCATAACGCAGTTCGCGGGCTGCCATCTCGATGGAGAGGTGGTGGGCAGCTGCGTACGCCTCTGTTTGGAAATGAGTGATGTGCAGGTAGATGCCTAGTTGTTGGCAGAGTTCACGCACGAATGTCTCGTCCCGGTCCGATTCTTCTCCGCGCAGATGGAAATTGCAATGAGCGGCTTCGCAGGTGTACCCCATTGATAGCAGCAGGCGCAGCAGGGCAACCGAATCGGCGCCCCCGCTCAGCGCTACCAGAATTTTATCTTCCGCGTTGAATAGCTTTTCTTGATGAATGTATTGTGCAATCCGATGTTCCATGTTCCTTATTTGGGATAAAAGAGAGGGCAAATATACGACTATTCTTTCGTTTGTTGCCGTTTGAAGCGGTTTCCCTTGTCTTTTTCTTCTTTTTCCTCTTCCTTTTTTTCTTTCTCCGTGCGCCCCGCCCTAACCCAACAACTGTGTGGGACGCTAACTTTCGGCAGAGGATTGCTCCACTCCCGGCAGAGGATTGCTCCACTCCCGTCAAAAGATCCGGCATCCTTCGGCGGAGGATGGTTCGTCTCCCGGCAGCCTGTTATTTCTGAGGTGCGGTTGCCTTGGTTATTTCTCCTTTGACAGTGTAAACACAAATTCCAATCCTCCTCCTTGGCTGTTTTTGGCGGAAATGGTTCCGCCATGAATGAGGACAGCGTTCTTGACGATAGCAAGCCCCAAGCCCGTCCCGCCCATTTTGCGCGATCGTCCTTTGTCTACGCGGTAGAAGCGTTCGAAGAGGCGGTTGAGGTGTTCTTGCGCCACGCCGATGCCGGTATCTGCAAAGCTGAAGTAGTAGAAGTGTTCGTCCTCCCGGAAGCAAGTGATGTAAATATGAAAGTTGCTTCCTGCATAGGCTATGGCATTGTCCGCCAAGTTGCGGAAGATGGAGTAGAGCAGGGAATAATTGCCCCGGATTTGTATCTCTTTCTTGAGCGAGTTGACCACGGTAATCTTCTTCTCTTCCAGCTCCAGCGATACTTCGTTGACAATGTTGGTCACCAGCAGGCTGATGTCTACCTTTTCCATGTTAATCATGTTGGCAGCCTCGTCCATGCGGGTGAGCACGGAGATGTCCCGCAGCAGGCGGCTTAAGCGGTTGCTTTGCGCATAGCAACGTTCGAGGAAGAGATCTTGCTGCTCGCGGGAAATATGGTCGTTGCTGACCAGCGTTTCGAGGTAACCTTGAATGCTGCTCACGGGCGTCTTCAGTTCGTGGGCAATGTTCTGGGTGAGTTGGCGCTTCAGCCGGTTCTGTTCTTCTTCGAGGGTCACGTCGTTGATGGTGATTTCAAAGCTGAGGTCTTGGAAGAGGATGCACTCTACGATAAATGTCTTTCCGTTTTTGTTGATGGTGAGGGACATTCGTTTCTCGTTCTTTCCTGTGGGGCGCTTCTGCATCCGGTTGATGAAGTCGGTGATGGTCTGAAGTTCGGGGATGGTAAACACCTCTTCGGTAGCCTCCAAGTTGGAGTCGGAAATCAGGTTGCTGTACTGGGTGAAGAGGTTGTTCACCAAGATTTCCTTCTTGTTCTGACTAAATACGCCGAGACCTTCGTGCGACGTCTGCAAGTGGGTAATGAGTTTTTCTCTTTCTATGTAGAGGGCTTCTTTGGTTTCGTGCAGCCGTTTGTATATCTGGATGATGTGCTGCGAAATTTCTCCCAGCTCGTTGTGCGGGAAAGCCGATTGCATTTCCATCTCGATAGGTTCGTTGCGGTCGGCACGCAAGGCGAACTCGCGCAACTGGCTGATAGACGTGCCCAGCTTCTTCGAGAATTTGTAGAAGAGTACGAGCAAGAGCAGGGTGACCATCAGCGTGAACCAGAGGAAATGCGAATCTACTTTCAAGTTGTTCATCAGGTTGACGCTGTAGGGGAGGGCGGAGCGGACAATGCAATCGTCGAAGGCAGTGGCGGAATAGAAGTAGGGAAGTCCGGTGGTTTCGGAGGTGCGGCGTACGTCGAACCCGTTGCCGTTGGTCAGCGCTTGCTGCACTTCGGCGCGGTTGAGGTGGTTCACTAGCTCGTGATAATTGGGTTGGTAGCTGTCAAAGAGGACGTTGCCTTTCCGGTCGATGAGCGTGACGCGCAAGTCTTTCATCGTATGCTCGTGGAGGTAGTGGGTGAGGGGGGCTTTTGTGTGCGCCGTTGTGTTGCCGAGCTTTTCGTGCAGGCGGGCATTGTAGGCTTGCAGCTGGGTGTGGAGAAGCTCTATCTTGTATTCTTTTTCGCGCTGGTACTGGTAAGCCACGAAGCAGGCGGCAAAGGTCAAGAAAAGGGAGATGACAGAAAGGAACAGCTTCCAGCTGAACGAAAGCCGTTGCTTTTGATTGACGGGTAGATTCATCGAGAGGTCCTTTTATTCGGTTTCAAAACAGTAGCCATAGCCCAGACGGGTGACGATGCGCTTGCCGTAGGCGCCTATCTTTTTGCGCAGGCGGGTGATGTTGACATCTACCGTGCGGTCCAGCACATACACTTCATCGCTCCAGATACGGCTAAGGATGTCTTCGCGGGAGAAGACGCGCCCTTGGTTCTGGAGCAGCAGGAGCAGGATTTCAAATTCTTTTTTGGTCAATGCTATTTCGTCGGACCCGATGCTTGCTTTCTTTTTGGTGAGGTCAATCACCAGCGTCTGATAGCTGATTTGTTGGGGGGCTTGGTCGCTCTCGGCAGCCGTCGTGCGGCGCAGCACGGCTTTGACGCGTGCTATCACTTCGCGCAGCGAGAAGGGTTTGGAGATGTAGTCGTCCGCACCCAAGTTAAAGCCGGTGACGGTGTCGTTCTCGGTGTCTTTGGCGGTGATAAAGATGATGGGCACGGCGGCGGTCTTCTTCTCTTTTTTGAGCCGGCTCGCCATCTTGAAGCCGGAAATCTCTCCCATCATCACGTCGAGCAGGAGCAATTGGTAATGGCTCAGGTCGAGTTTGAGCGCCTCTTCTGCCGAGTGGGCGGTGTCTACGGTGTAACCTTCGTTCTCCAGATTGAACTTCAGGATCTCGCAAAGATCCTCTTCATCATCGACTACTAATATGCGGGTTTCGTTCATGGGGTATGTTGTTAGGGTGTGAGCTTACAAAGTTAAGCTTTATTTGTTGACGCAACAAAGATGGGGCTATTTTGTTACATTTACATGAAACAGGTGTTACATTTCGGTGAAGAGCCTGCTGGCACGCACTGTGATGGGGCAGCAATTATTTAGGCAAGTATTACGTGGGTGGCACCGATTAAAAGAGTATCTTTGCTGCCCGAAAAAGAAAGAGAACCATGAGAATAATAGATTTCAAACAGCACAAAAAGCAAGTGGCGGGGGCGGTTATTGTACTTTCCCTCCTCGTGGCGGCGATGTCCGTCGTTAAGTGCAGTTCCCTCCGTCCGGGTTTTGAGATAACGGACGAGCTGGGCGGCAACATCTTTCCTTCTGCGATACTTTCGGTGGCTACTACCGATGCGCGAGTCATCCAGCCGTCCGATTCAACCTATCTGGGCAATCCCAAATCGTGCATAGCCATACGGGTGAAGTCACGGTCGGCGTACAGCCGGGTGCGCATCGAGGTGGGGGAGACGCCTTTCTTTGCCCGTTCGGTGTCGGAGTTCGTGCTCGAGAAGCCCCGCAAAGAATACACCATCTTCCCCGATATTATCTGGAACTACGAGGCGTTGAAGAATGTCTCCCAAGCTGAGCCTATCAGCGTTGCCATCAAGGTAGAGATGAACGGAAAGGACATGGGGCAGCGCGTGCGTACCTTCTCGGTGCGCAGCATCAATGAATGCCTGCTGGGCTATATCTCCAATGGTACCAAGTTCCACGATACGGGAATCTTCTTTGCCGCTTACGTCAATGAAGAAAATCCGATGATCGACCAACTGTTGCGCGAGGCACTCAACACCCGCATCGTCAACCGCTTCCTCGGCTATCAGAGCAAGGCGAAGGGGGCGGTGGACAAACAGGTCTATGCCTTGTGGAATGTGTTGCAAAAGCGCAAGTTCCGTTACAGCTCGGTGTCGAACACCAGCCTTTCCAGCAATGTGGTCTATTCCCAACGGGTGCGCACCTTTGATGACGCATTGGAATCTTCGCAGATAAACTGTGTGGATGGCACCGTGCTTTTTGCTTCTCTGCTGCGCGCTATCAATATCGACCCCATCTTGGTGCGCACGCCCGGACACATGTTTGTAGGTTATTACACGGACAGCGCGCACAAAGACATGCACTTCTTGGAGACAACTATGATTGGAGATGTGGATATGGACGACTTCTTTCCTGACGAACAGCTAGACTCTACTATGGTAGGCAAGTCGCAGAACGAAATGTCGCTCATCACCTTCGACAAGTCGAAACAATATGCCGACAAGAAGTACAAGGAGAATGAGAAAGGCATTCATTCCGGACGGTTGAACTATATGTTCCTCGAAATCTCCAAGGATGTGCGTCGGCGCATACAACCCATTGGCAAATAATTATCCTTAACCTATAAATAATAGCGAATGTTTAGAAAATACATAGTCGGTTTGATTATACTGTTCCCTGTAGGTGTGCAAGCGCAAATAGAGAAAGGATTCAGCTACACCCTGGAGGCCAATGCCACCGTAACGGGCAATGGCGATCATGCTCCTTTCTGGCTTACGGCGAACAGGCATGGATTGTCATCTGTCCGGCAGAACAGTGCGTATCTCTCTGCCGGTATATTCCGGCAGCTGGAGCAAGAAAAAAAGTTTTCTTATGCCTTCGGTCTGGAACTGGCAGCGCTGACGCACTTCACCTCTTCGCATGTGGTGCAACAAGCATATGCCGACGTGCGTTACCGCTGCTGGCAGCTGAGCGTGGGCAGTAAGGAGCGGGGCAGCGAGCTGAAGAATGATGCGCTCAGCATAGGAGGCATGACCTTCTCGCCCAACGCGCGCCCCATTCCGCAGGTGCGCCTTTCCATCCCCGAATATATTCCTTTCCCCGGCACGCATGGCTGGCTGCATCTACGGGGGCACATCGCATACGGCATCTTTACGGACGACCGTTTTCAGAAAGACTTTACGCAGGAGCGTTCCAAATATACCCGTCATGTTTTGTATCATTCTAAAGCCGCCTTCCTGAAGCTCGAACATCCCAACACTCCTGTCACCCTCGAAGCGGGCATAGAGATGGCTGCCCAATTTGGAGGCGACTGTTGTTATCCGGACGGAACGGTGCTCACTACTCCCAAAGGGATAGGCGACTTTATCCGCATCTTTTTCCCCATGCGTGGCAGCAGTGACGCTTCGGCATCCGATCAAAAGAATATTCTGGGCAACCATCTGGGCAGTTATCACTTTTCCGCCGGATACCGCTTTCCCGAGTGGAAGGTCAGGGGGTATTACGAGCACTATTTTGATGACGGTTCGGGGATGATGATGAAATATGGCATGTGGAAAGATTGTCTGGCAGGCTTGGAAGTGACCCTTCCTCCCAATCCGGTAGCAACATCCGTAGTGGCTGAGTTCTTGTACACCAAGCATCAGTCCGGCGCTTTCCATTGGTACGCCACCCCCGACGTTGATGAAAGCTATACCGGAGCAGACAACTATTATAACAACGGACAGTTTGTAGGCTGGGAGCACTGGGGGCAAGGAGTGGGCAACCCGCTGCTCATAGCACCCCTCTATAATACGGACGGCGGATTGAACTTTAACAGCACCCGCGTCAAAGCCTTTCACTTGGGCATCAGTGGAAAACCGCTCAAAGAGATTGAATACCGCCTGCTGATGAGCTTTGCACAACATTGGGGCACGTACGGCTCTCCTTATCCGGAGATTAAAAGCAACAAGAATGCCTTGTTAGAACTCTCTTACCTGCCTGCCAAGAGCAAGGGCTGGCAGTTCACACTCGCTGTAGCAGTAGATGGAGGAGATTTGATAGGGAAAAGTCAGGGAGCCATGTTCAGTATTCGTAAAACAGGATGGTTAGGAGGAAAGAAACAATGAAAATGAAACAAATAGGAGTGCTGACCGTTATCCTGCTCTGCCTAACGGCTTGCGGAAAACAATATGAATACCGCCACTTGGACGGGATGTGGCAGATGCGCCGCATTCAATACACCAGCGGTGAAACGGAACAAGCGGAGAACCTTTATTACAGCTTTCAGCTGCACATTATTAATATAAGAAAATTGGAACATGGCGAGTACTACGGAAAGTTCTGCTATACGGGCGATTCGATGCACGTTGACATCAAAGATGCACCGGTGGGAGAGATGAAAGTGTTCGGAATGAACGACACCATCCAGCATTTCAAAGTAGAGCAGCTCACCAGCAGCAAGCTGGTACTCCAATCTGCTTACGCCCGGCTGGAGTTCAGAAAATATTAGAATCTTTAATTCAAAAACAATATGAAACAAGGCAAGAAGTTTATTTCTCCGGATTCGTGGTTTTCCATGATTTATCCCTCGAACTGGAATGAGTTTGAAGACAGTGAAGGCACCTTTCTTTTCTATAACCCTGACACGTGGACGGGCAACTTTCGCATCTCTGCGTACAAAGAAGAACCGGACGGACCTTGTGGCATGGACTATGCGCACGAAGTGATTCAGCAGGAACTCAACGACAACTCCTCGGCGCTGCATACGCAAGTGGGCAACATGGAGTGTGCGTACAGCAAAGAGATGTTCGAAGAAAAAGGAGTTTACTACACCAATCACACCTGGATTACGGGTGCCGGCAATGTGGCGTTCGAATGTTCGTTCACCGTGGTCAAAGGCGGAGAGGTGAAAGAGGCGGTGGCAGTCATCAGCTCCCTTGTCATCCGCAACGACGAGCAGAAGTATCCGGCGGAGTTAATCCCCATCCGCGTGTCCGAAGTCTACTTGGTGGACGAGCGGTACGAATGGATGGTCAACTTGGTGAAGACGGAACTGAAAAAAGACTTCACTGGGACGGAAGACGACTTGCCCAAACTTCAAGAGATAGTAGACAGCGGCATCCTTGGCGCTAAGAAGAAAGACGAATGGCTGGCAGTAGGCATGGCCCTTTGCGTGATTCTTGCCAACGAGGTGGCAGACTTGGAATGGATGACGCTGATTGACGGCAACCGGGAAGCCCCGGTGCTTGTCTACAAAGAAACAGGCAAACAAGTAGACCCGCTGCGGCTGGTCTGGAGTAAGGTGAAAACCGGCGAACCTTGCCTTGTGGAAGAGGCTTATCAAAACGCGTTAGTATAAGTTATGGCAAATTATTTGCAAATAGAAAACTTGACCAAATCATTCGGCGACTTGGTCCTCTTTGAGAAAGCTTCTTTTACTGTTGTCGAAGGGCAACGCATTGGCCTCATCGCCAAGAACGGCAGCGGGAAAACCACCCTGCTCAATCTTATCGCTGGAAAAGACGGCTATGACAGCGGCAACTTAGTGTTCCGTCGCAACCTGCGCGTAGGCTATCTGGAGCAAGACCCCACGTATCCCGAAGAGCTGACGGTGATAGAAGCTTGCTTCCATCACGGCAACAGCACCGTGGAACTTATCAAGGAGTACGAACGCTGCATGGAGACCGAAGAGCATCCCGGACTGGAAAACTTGCTCATCCGCATGGACCACGAGAAGGCGTGGGACTACGAGCAGAAAGCCAAACAAATTCTGTCGCAACTCAAGATACGCCACTTCGACCAGCCAGTGAAACAACTTTCCGGCGGACAGCTCAAGCGCGTAGCTTTGGCAAACGCCTTGATTACCGAACCCGACCTGCTGATACTCGATGAGCCGACCAATCACCTCGACTTGGATATGACCGAATGGTTGGAGGAGTATTTGCGCCGCACCAGCCTCAGCTTGCTGATGGTGACGCACGACCGCTACTTCCTCGACCGCGTTTGTTCCGAAATCATCGAAATAGACAACCGCCAACTTTATCAATACAAAGGCAACTATAGCTACTATCTCGAAAAACGTCAGGAACGTCTGGACGCTACGGGGGTGGAGATAGAACGCGCCAACAACTTGTACAAGACGGAGCTAGACTGGATGCGACGCATGCCGCAAGCCCGGGCGCACAAAGCCAAATACCGGCAGGACGCATTCTACGAGATAGAAAAAGTAGCCAAGCAACGCTTTAACAACGACAATGTGAAGCTGGACGTCAAAGCCTCTTACATCGGCAGCAAGATTTTTGAAGCCGACCATCTGTGCAAGCGCTTCGGCGATTTGACAATTCTTGATGACTTTTCGTACACCTTTGCCCGTTACGAGAAAATGGGTATTGTGGGAAACAACGGTACCGGGAAATCGACCTTCATCAAGATGCTCATGGGGCAGGTGCAGCCGGATAGCGGGACAGTGGACGTGGGGGAGACCATTCGCTTTGGCTATTACTCGCAGGACGGACTGAAGTTTGACGAACAGATGAAAGTGATTGACGTGGTGCAGGACATTGCCGAAGTCATCGAACTGGGCAACGGCAAGAGCCTGACCGCTTCGCAATTTTTGCAGCACTTCCTCTTCACCCCCGAAACACAACACAGCTATGTCTATCGGTTGAGCGGCGGAGAACGTCGCCGGCTCTATCTCTGCACGGTGCTGATGCGCAACCCGAACTTTTTGGTGCTCGATGAGCCGACCAACGACCTCGACATTATCACCCTCAACGTGCTCGAAGAATACCTGCAAAATTTTGGAGGATGCGTCATCGTCGTGTCCCACGACCGTTACTTTATGGACAAAGTGGTAGACCATCTGCTCGTATTCAACGGACAGGGCGACATCCGCGACTTCCCCGGCAACTATAGCGACTACCGTGACTGGAGAGAAGCGAAAATGCAGAAAGAGAAAGAGGCGGAGAAACCGCAAGAGGAAAAGACCTCCCGCGTGCGCTTGAACGAGAAACGCAAGATGAGTTTTAAAGAAAGGCGCGAATTGGAACAAACGGAGCAGGACATTGCCAGCTTGGAAACAGAAAAAGCGCAAATAGAAGCAGCGCTGTGTAGCGGTACGCTTTCGGTGGACGAACTGACGGAGCAATCGAAACGCTTGTCGGAAGTGAACAAGACGATGGACGACAAAACCCTGCGCTGGATGGAGTTAAGCGAAATAGAAGCATGAACCTGACCAATTATCATAGCCATAGCACCTATTGTGACGGACGTGCACCCATCGAAGACTTTGTGAAAGAAGCCATTGCGCAGGGGTTTACCTCCTACGGCGTTTCGTCCCATGCCCCTCTTCCTTTCTCGACCCGTTGGTCGATGGATTGGGAGCAGATGCCCGCTTACTTGGAAGAAATAAACCTCTTGAAGCAGAAATATGCCGGACAGATAGAACTCTACGCTGGTTTGGAGATTGATTACCTGAATGAAGAAAGCAACCCTGGCGCCGCCTGCTTCCGCGACCTTCCGCTCGATTACCGGATAGGATCTGTGCATCTCATTTATAGTAAGAAGGGCGAACTCGTGGATGTCGACGTCTCTGCCGAACGCTTCAAGACCTTGGTGGATACTTATTTTGAGGGAGACCTCCGGCGGGTGGTAACGCTTTATTACGAACGGCTGTTGCGGATGATGGCATTGGGCGGCTTCGACATCTTGGGGCATGCCGATAAAATACATTACAATGCTAATTGCTATCAGCCCGGCTTGTTGGACGAGCCTTGGTACGACGATTTAGTCCGTTATTATTTCACAAAGATAGCTTGCAGCGGATACATGATGGAGATCAATACCAAAGCCTTGTACATGCTTGGCACCTTCTTTCCCAACGACCGCTATTTCCCCTTGTTCTACGAGCTGGGCATCCCTGTACAAGTGAACAGCGATGCCCATTTTCCCGATAAAATTAACAACGGACGCCGCGAAGCGCTAACAGCTTTGTGGCAAGCGGGCTATAAAGAAGTGATGGAACTGCACGGCGGAGCCTGGATAGCGGTGCCGATAACGGTTTAACGTCCGCTTTCCGCCTTTTTGCTATTCTGTTCGCTTGCACGCGTTGGCTTGTAAGAACTCGTTCAGTGCTTTTTCATAATTCCCCTGTATCAAGATGTGGTGGTTCCCCAGCGGATTTTTGAGAAAGTATTCGGCGGGGGTGTCCATTTTGATTCGGGCTTGCGTGCGGCAAATGTTGATGTAGTTGGTGTTCTCGGTCAGCGTGCCGGTGGACAAGTAATATTCGTCCAAGCATTCGCCGCCGCATTTAAGAAGGGTCACATCGCCCGTGGGCAGTAATCCTTGGATGCCGATGCCCGTGTTGGTCTCGAAATGGTTGCGGATAATGTAGCGGTCGGTGAGTTTGGTACTGATGGTGCAATGAGCCAATACAATCTCATTGGTATGAACATTAATCATCGAGGGGTTTGCCATGAATCCAATCTTTCCGGTCAAAGCTTGGGTGGCAAGCAAGGTGAAGATGGCTTGCAAATCACCTTCACAGCCGGCGATGATGCCTTCGTCGTTCAGCATCGCGAGGGCAAGGCATCCGGTGGTTCCTGTATGGTCAATCAGTTTGAAGCAGCTTAGGGTGAGAGCGTTCAACCTTTCTTCCAGACACACTTTTTTGATGGCGCGGTAGAGGCGCATCGCTTTGAGCAAATCTTCGGGCGCTGCTTCCCTGCAAGCCAGCGCTTGCGAAGCAAAAGCGGCAGAGGCGGCACCCACTTCGTCGTCGGTGATTTTATCGTAAAGACTGTAGATGCGTTCGAGCGGAATGTCTGTATATTCCACGCCCCACCGGCGTTTGGTCAAGAGATAGTCTACGTGGCTGGCAATAAGCCAAGGAGCGGGTGTGCCGATAACTCCAATGCGCAGTCCCGAAAGCGAACGTTGGGCTTGGAAGTTTTTATAAAGAATCTGTATACGCTGGATGATAGAAGAAAGCTCACCGTGCAGGATTTCACTTTTCATCCCTCTGTTTCGCAACCAGGAAGAGACTTCCAAGGCTGCAGCCAGCGAGTTTTGTATCCCGTCTGCCAGGAGGATAGCCGGGCGGGGCAGGAGCTCGAAGTGTTGTATCACCATTCTTTCCACACCTCCGCTAGCGATGAAGATAACTTTGAAATCGTCGCTGCACAGTTGACCCATATTTTGATAATCGATAAACTTTACGGTGAAATATTTCTCCAGTTCATTCAACACGTTTTCGTGCGAAGCACGCACAGAGGCTTGTTTGTGTAGAAGCGAGGCAAACGTGATAAGGTTTATGGTCATTGTAATGTTGTTTTAGGTTTTGATGATGACAAATGTATCACTTTCTTTTTATAACGCCACAAGCTTTTTAAGCTTGATAAGGTTTTTAAAGTTTTTATGTCTCTGTCTCCATTTTATTGCGTACATTTGCGCCCTGATAATTAGAAGTAGTAATTAGTATTTTAAATCATGCCAACTATATCCACTCGCGGAGTAGAGATGCCCGCATCGCCTATTCGAAAATTGGCCCCTCTGGCCGATGCAGCCAAGCAGCGGGGAACTCACGTATTTCACCTCAACATCGGACAACCCGACTTACCCACGCCCCAAGTAGCCATTGATGCTATACGCAACATCGACTTGAAGGTATTGGAATATAGTCCTAGTGCCGGATATCGCAGCTATCGCGAAAAGTTAGTGGGGTATTATGCAAAGTTCAACATCAACTTGACGGCGGAGGATATTATTGTCACTACAGGAGGTTCGGAAGCCGTGCTTTTCTCCTTTATGTCTTGCCTCAATCCGGGCGACGAGATCATAGTTCCCGAACCCGCTTATGCTAACTACATGGCATTTGCCATTTCAGCGGGAGCGACGATACGCACCGTGTCTACCACCATCGATGAAGGATTTTCGTTGCCGAAGGTGGAGAAGTTTGAAGAGCTGATTAACGAGCGCACCAAGGGTATCCTTATTTGCAATCCGAACAATCCGACCGGTTATCTCTATACGCGCCGGGAGATGAATCAGATTCGTGACTTGGTGAAGAAGTACGACCTCTTTCTCTTTTCGGACGAAGTTTACCGCGAGTTTATTTATACCGGTTCACCTTATATTTCGGCTTGTCATCTCGAGGGCATCGAAAACAATGTGGTGCTGATAGATTCTGTTTCCAAACGTTATTCAGAATGCGGTATCCGTATCGGTGCGCTCATCACGAAAAACAAAGAGGTGCGCAGTGCCGTGATGAAGTTCTGTCAGGCTCGTTTGAGTCCTCCGTTGATAGGTCAGATTGCCGCCGAAGCTTCGCTTGACGCTTCGGAAGAGTACTCACGGGAGATGTACGACGAATATGTAGAACGACGTAAATGCTTGATCGACGGGTTGAACCGTATTCCAGGAGTCTATTCGCCTATCCCGATGGGTGCTTTCTATACGATGGCAAAATTGCCGGTGGACGATTCCGACAAGTTTTGTGCCTGGTGTCTCAACGAGTTTGAGTACGAAGGGCAGACGGTTTTCATGGCACCCGGTTCCGGCTTTTATACTACGCCCGGCGCAGGCTACAATGAAGTCCGCATCGCTTATGTGTTGAAAAAAGAAGATTTAACCCGTGCGCTGTTCGTGCTTCAAAAAGCGCTGGAAGCGTATCCGGGGAGAGTGGATTAATTTTATTTATGTCGTTACCTCTTTTTATTGCTCGGCGCATTTATCGTGACTCTAACGGTGACAAGCAGGTTTCCCGACCTGCCGTGCTCATTGCTATGGCTGGCATTGCCATTGGGCTGGCGGTGATGATTGTAGCGGTAGCGGTGGTGATAGGTTTTAAGAATGAGGTGCGGAACAAGGTTATTGGGTTCGGTTCGCACATTCAAATCAGCAACTTTGATGCTTTGCGTTCGTATGAGACCCGCCCCATCGTAGTGGGCGACAGCATGACGGCGGCACTTTCGGCTTACCCGGAGGTGGCGCATGTGCAGCGCTATTCCACCAAGCCGGGAATGATTAAAACTGATGAGGTTTTTCAGGGAATGGTGCTCAAAGGAGTAGGACCGGAGTTCGACGCCCGCTTTTTCAGTGAACATTTGCTCGAGGGTGAATTGCCCGCTTTCAGCGACTCGGTGCCTACCAACCAAGTGCTTATCTCGAAATCACTGGCTACCAAGTTGAAACTGAAGTTGGGTGATAAACTCTATACCTATTATATAAGAGATAATGTTCGTGCGCGCCGGCTGACCATCAAAGGTATCTATCAGACTAACTTTTCGGAATACGATAATCTTTTTTTGCTTACCGATCTGGCATTGGTGAACCGGTTGAATGGTTGGAAACCCGACCAAGTGAGTGGGGTAGAATTGCAGGTGCATCATTATAATCGGCTCGAAGATATCTCTTATCAGATAGCAGCCGATACGGACAATAAGGTAGATGTCTTTGGAGGAGTCTACTTTGTACAGAACATTCAGCAGCTGCATCCGCAGATATTCGACTGGCTCAATCTGCTCGACCTCAACGTATGGGTCATCTTGTTTTTGATGATTGGGGTGGCGGGTTTTACCATGATTTCGGGGCTGCTCATCATCATTATCGAGCGCACGCAGATGATTGGCATTTTAAAGGCATTGGGAGCCAACAACTTCACCATTCGTCAAACTTTTCTGTGGTTTTCGGTCTTCTTGATTGGTAAGGGGATGGTTTGGGGAAATGCCATCGGATTGGCTTTCTGTCTGGTGCAAGCCCGTTTCGGCTTGTTTAAGCTGAACCCCGAGACGTATTATGTCGATCGAGTTCCTATCTCTTTCAACGTGTTGTTCTTCCTTTTGATTAATGTTGGAACCTTGCTGGCGGCTGTTTTGATGTTGCTGGGCCCTTCTTTTCTCATAACGAAGATTCATCCCGCCAACTCAATGCGTTACGAATAAACGGACAATCCGCATCCCTCCCACCAGCTTACGAATAATCGTTCGTTATCTTCTCATGAAATCTCCTTTACCCCGGCGAATCCGATAGATGCGGTACCATAACGATTGCAGCGGTTGCAATAAATCGAATATCGGCAAGGTGAGGTAGTAGTGACGGCTGTCGCCCAAGTCGGTGATCGTCTTGTTGAAGATAATCGCTTGCAAGGCGAAGCGTAGCAGCGCAATTAGGGCGGCAATGCTTGCGCTCAGCCATTGAAAGGTCAGTGCTCCCAACACGATGGTGGTCATGAAGCCCGCATAGAAAAGCAGGCGCGTAGTTGTTTCAAATCCCAGCAGATAGCGCTCCACGCCTTGGAAATAGCTTGACGTGCCTAGATAGCTGATTTTTTCTTCTTTCCAATCTTTATACCGTTCTACGGGCAACACGCGCATGACGGCCTTTTTGTCCGTTTCTACCCGCGTGTTTTCTTTCGTCGCTACCTGGTTGATAAACAAATCGTCTTCTCCTCGTTGCAAGTTCAGGTGCTTGGAGAATCCCTTGATGCCGAAAAATAGCTCTTTGCGGTAAGCCATATTTCTACCAATGCCCATATAGGGATTTCCGGCAAGTGCTAAGCTCAGGTACCGGAGCGAAGTGAAGAAGGCATCAAACGCAATACGTTTGTGCTTCCATCCTTTGCCGCGTTCGTAGCCGCTATAGCCTAATACTATTTGCGTCCGTGTAGTGAAATTGCGTGCCATCAATCGGAGCCATTGATCGCTGGAGGGCTGACAATTGGCTTCGGTGAAGACCAACCAGTCGTTTTTGCTTGCCTTGATGCCAAGTGTCAGGGCGAGTTTCTTCCGGCTTACGTAACGTGCACTGGCAGGCGTGAAGCTATGATACAGATGGGGATATTGTTCCTCTAAAGTAGATAACACTTCTGTGCTTTCATCAGAAGATCCGGCATTGATGACAATGACTTCGAAGTTGGGGTAATCTTGTTCGAGGATGGACGGTAGAAAGCGTTGCAAGTTATTTGATTCGTTGCGGGCACAAATAATCACTGAAAGGGGTGGAAGTTCGTTGGTGAAGTGCATTTCTTCTTTTTTGCAAGCCACTTTGCGGCTGTGAATTCGGAGATAAAGTCTGACGTAATAGAGAAGCTGAATCAGAAAAAGAGCGATAGTGCCGGATAACAGAACGAATTCTGTTGCGTTGAGTGTATATGCTTCCATTGATTATAATCTCATTTGTTTTGGCTGCAAAGGTACACGATAATTTTTAAATTCTTCTGTTAGGACTTGAAAATATGGAAATATCCTTTAGATGCCATTCTTCTAACTTTTTGTTCGTTAAGAAAACAAGGTGAACAGATAAAGCGTACCTTTGCCGTACATCTTAACGAAACTACGTATGGAATATCCTCATAAGATTAATAAAGTGCAGATTCGAAATTTGCAAATAGAAGATTACAATCAGTTAGCACAATCTTTTACCCGCACCTATACCGATGGCAGCGATGTCTTCTGGACGCACAAGCAGATAGAAAAACTGATACGCATCTTTCCCGAAGGACAAATAGTAACGGTGGTGGATGAGAAGATTGTGGGCTGTGCTTTGTCCATCATTGTGGACTATGACAAAGTGAAGAACGATCATTCGTATGCACAAGTTACCGGAAAAGAGACTTTTAACACGCACAACCCCGATGGAAATATTCTTTATGGCATCGAGGTTTTTATTCATCCCGAATACCGGGGGTTGCGATTGGCTCGCCGCATGTACGAATACCGCAAAGAGCTTTGCGAATCGCTCAATCTGAAAGCCATCATGTTTGGCGGGCGCATTCCCAATTACCATAAGTTTGCCGACAAGATGCGCCCAAAAGAATACATCCAACAGGTGCGCCAAAAGGAGATATTCGACCCCGTGCTAACTTTTCAGCTATCAAATGATTTCCATGTGCGCAAGGTAATGACCAATTATCTGCCCAATGACGAAGAATCGAAACATTTTGCCTGTCTGTTGCAATGGGATAACATCTACTATCAGCCTCCTACGCAAGAATACGTTTCACCCAAAACCACTGTTCGAGTGGGTCTGGTGCAATGGCAGATGCGCAGTTACGGCACTCTCGACGATTTGTTTGAGCAAGTAGAGTTTTTTGTCGATTCCGTATCCGACTACAAAAGCGATTTCATCCTCTTTCCCGAATATTTTAATGCTCCGCTGATGGCGAAATTTAATAATAAAGGAGAATCGCAGGCTATCCGCGGCTTGGCGGAATATACGCACGAGATTCGCGAGCGTTTTATCAAACTAGCTATCAGCTATAACATCAATATCATTACCGGTAGTATGCCGCTCATCAAGGAGGATGGACGGCTTTACAATGTAGGTTACCTTTGCCGTCGCGATGGGAGTTACGAAATGTACGAAAAGTTGCACGTCACTCCCGATGAAATGAAAAGTTGGGGATTGAGTGGCGGACGGCTGCTTCAAACGTTCGAAACCGATTGTGCCAAGATAGGCGTACTCATCTGCTATGATGTAGAATTTCCCGAACTTTCTCGTCTGATGGCCGATCAGGGGATGCAGATTCTTTTTGTTCCCTTTCTCACCGATACCCAGAACGCCTATTCGCGGGTACGTGTTTGCGCCCAAGCCCGTGCAATAGAAAACGAATGCTTTGTGGTCATAGCGGGAAGCGTGGGCAACCTTCCGCGTGTGCACAATATGGACATTCAGTATGCGCAGTCGGGAGTGTTCACACCTTGTGATTTTGCTTTCCCCACCGATGGCAAACGTGCCGAAGCTACTCCGAACACGGAGATGATTCTGGTGTCGGATGTAGACCTCGATTTGCTGAACGAACTCCATACGTACGGTAGTGTCCGCAACCTGAAAGACCGGCGGAGTGACCTCTATGAAGTGATACTGAAACGCTGAACAGTGTTATAAATGCTAAAAGAAGCGTGCTTTGTGGTAGAAGCAACGATTTTATTTAGTAAATTGCGCGAAAGTTCAATGTAGTTATTTTCAAAACAAGAATAATAACAATCAAAAAAACAAATGATTATGAAAGGTAAAGAAGCTAAAAAAGAAACGAAAAAAGAAAAGTCCGATAAACCAAGCAATAAAGGGCAAAGTGACTATCAAAGAGAGAAAAAGAGCAAAAGCGACGCAGGAACAATCAAAAAATAAAGAATAAAGGTGCATTTGGATTCTTTTCCGAAAATAAACAGCTGTTTATAGCGAATAATCCAAATATAATTCCGTTCTTTGTTGCAGTAAACAATTGGATGTTTCTCATTCTTCCTTTTTCACTCTATGAATTGAAAAGTATCTATCTCAAACTTCTATTGTTTCTAATTTTATTTATCAATTTTTATTTTTTTTATTTTATGAACATGTACATTGGAAACCTTAGCTATCGTGTTAAGGAAGCAGATTTGAGACAAGTAATGGAAGAATACGGAACTGTAGATTCAGTTAAGCTGATTACTGACCGCGACACAAAAAGATCTAAAGGATTTGCTTTTGTTGAAATGTCAAACGACGAAGAAGCAAAACGTGTGATTGCTGAGTTGAATGGCGCTGAATATGAAGGTCGTCAGATGGTAGTGAAAGAAGCTCTACCTCGTAGCTAATCCATTCACAGGATAAAAAAAAGGGATGTACTTTCGTAGTGCGTCCCTTTTTCTTTTTTATAAAAGATAAAGGTAGATGAAACAGGTTCGATTAGAAAATTGTAGATGCTATACTAATCAAACGATTCATTTTAAGAGTGGTATTAATTTGCTGGTTGGCAAGAATAGATTTCTGTTGCGATGCAAATCAATAGGATGAACCGCACTGCGCCGTATTGAAAGCGATAAGGCAACGGTTGGGAGCTAAGCAATGGAAAGCCTCTCAAATAGAAAAAGCTGATAACGCATTATGACAATCGGAATGCAGATGGGTTATATGAACCTTTTTGTGGAATGATAATCTGGTACTTGAAGTCAAAACTAAACGTGTACGGGATTGGAATAATTTAATCGGCGCCACAACAGTGATTAGCTTTGATAACCGTTTAAAGAGGGCTGGTAACATAAAAAGCCAATGGCGCGGAGATGATTTTTCATCTTCGCGCCATTGGCTTTTTATGTTACCAACGAATACTTACAATAAGTTCAGTGCTTTGAAGCATTTGACCAGCTTCTCGATAGCGATGTCAATTTGCTCTTTGCTGTGGGTAGCCATCAGCGAGAAACGAATCAAGGTATCGTTGGGCGAACAAGCCGGAGGAACCACCGGGTTGACAAAGACACCTTCATCGAACAACATTTTTGTGACGATGAAGGTCTTATCCATATCGCGCACATACAGTGGAATGATAGGCGTAGCCGTATGACCGATTTCAAAACCCAAATCGCGGAAACTTTTTAAAGCATAATTGGTGATGTCCCACAAGTGTGCGATGCGTTCCGGTTCATTTTTCATGATTTGCAGGGCAGCGCGAGCGGCAGCAGTGGCTGCGGGGGTGTTGCTGGCACTAAAGATGTACGAGCGTGAGTTGTGGCGTAGATAGTTGATGACTGGTTCGTCGGCAGCAATGAATCCGCCGATAGAGGCGAGCGACTTGCTGAATGTGCCCATAATCAGGTCTACATCATTGGTTAAACCAAAATGGTCGCAGGTTCCGCGTCCTTGATGACCCAGTACGCCCAGTCCGTGAGCTTCGTCCACCATGATGCTAGCATTGTATTGCTTCGACAAGCGTACAATTTCGGGCAGATTGGCGATGTCGCCTTCCATGCTGAATACACCATCCACTATAATTAGCTTCACCGCTTCCGGACGACATTTTTGCAACTCTTTCTCCAAAGAGTCCATGTCGTTGTGTTTGAATTTTAGAACGGTAGAGAACGACAGGCGGCGACCTTCTACAATAGAAGCATGATCCAATTCGTCGCAGATAACGTAATCTTCACGACCGGTCACGCACGACACTACGCCCAAGTTCACTTGAAATCCGGTGGAATAGATAATTGCATCTTCTTTACCAACAAATTCAGCCAATTCTTTTTCTAATAGGAGGTGAAGATCCAGCGTGCCGTTTAAAAAACGGGAGCCGGCACATCCTGTTCCATATTTGCGAGTAGCTTCAACAGCTGCTTCAATCACTTGGGGGTGATTGGTCAGACCAAGGTAGGAGTTCGAGCCGAACATCAATACCTTTTTTCCACTCATAATCACCTCTGTGTTCTGTTCGCTCTCGATACAGCGAAAATACGGATATACGCCTTGCGCCTTTATCTGCTGAGGGAGGTCGTATTTAGCTAACTTCTCTTGTAATAATCCCATGATTGTTCTTTAATATATTCTCTATTGAAACAGGCTAATATATAGCCAATATCCTTTTATCCTTAACAAGTGTTTAAAACAGGGGGCAAAGATAACGAAATATGTCTTTCGCTGTTCTTTTTATGCGAAAAAATATAGCTAACTTACTATTAGCACTACTAAATGAGCTATGAATTAAGATATTTATATTACTTTTGCTGCTCACAACCGATTGAAAAGATTGAAAAAAAAGCGTGATCCATTAACATGAAGAAAATCATATTCATTGTCAACCCTATTTCAGGAACACAAAGCAAGGATTTAGTCCTTAGTCTGTTAAATGAAAAGATGGACAAAGAGAAGTATAGCTGGAGTGTAGTTTATACAGAGAGAGCCGGTCATGCGATTGAATTGGCAGCCCAAGCGGTTAGAGAAAAGATAGATATCGTAGTCGCTATTGGCGGTGACGGGACTATCAATGAGATAGCCCGTTCGCTGGTGCACACAGATACTGCGTTGGGAATCATTCCGTGCGGTTCGGGCAACGGATTGGCGCGCCATTTGCATATCCCCATGGAACCAAAGAAAGCCTTGGAGATACTCAACGAAGGAGTAACGGACCTCATTGATTATGGGAAAATAAACGGTACATCCTTTTTCTGCACGTGCGGATTGGGATTTGACGCCTTCGTCAGCCTGAAGTTTGCCAAAGCAGGGAAACGGGGGATGCTGACCTATCTGGAAAAAACTTTGCAAGAGTGCCTGAGCTACGAGCCCGAAACGTACGAATTGGAGACGGAAGATGGCACATCGAGGTATAAAGCTTTCTTGATAGCTTGCGGCAATGCCTCTCAATATGGTAATAACGCGTACATCGCTCCCCAGGCCATGCTGACGGACGGGCTGATGGACGTGACTATCTTAGAACCTTTTACGGTGCTCGACGTGCCGTCACTTGCCTTCCAACTATTCAATAAAACGATCGACCAGAACAGCCGGATTAAAACCTTTCGTTGCAAGAAGCTTTGCATTCATCGCACAAAGCCCGGCGTAGTGCATTTCGATGGCGATCCGCTGCAAGAAAGCCAGCATGTCAATGTAGAGATTATAACCCGGGGCTTGCATGTAGTGATTCCTCAAAAACCATGGAAAGACAACACCAACGTGCTGCAAAGGGCGCAAGAGTACGTCAATGGCATCCGCTTGATGAACGAAGCCATCATGCAGGATATTACGCATAAAAACAAAAGAATAATGGATAAACTGACGAAGAAAAACAATTAATTCACGAACGGTGCCTTACCGAATCCGAATTATTGTGTACTTTTGCGAGCTATTAATGAACTAAAATACAATATATATGTTTAGAACGCACACGTGTGGAGAGTTAAGAACCTCCGATGTTAACAAGCAGGTCACCCTGACAGGGTGGGTGCAGCGTAGTCGTAAAATGGGTGGAATGACCTTTATTGATCTTCGCGACCGCTACGGCATCACCCAACTGGTCTTTAATGAAGAAACCAATACCGAACTTTGTGAACGTGCCAACAAGCTGGGGCGCGAGTTCGTGATTCAGGTTGTTGGAACCGTCAACGAACGTTTTAGCAAGAACGCCAACATGCCTACGGGCGACATTGAAATCATCGTTTCGGAACTAACGATATTGAATGCAGCTGCTACGCCTCCTTTTACTATTGAAGACAATACCGATGGCGGCGATGATATCCGTATGAAATACCGCTATCTGGATTTGCGACGCAATGCCGTACGCTCGAATCTTGAAATGCGGCACAAAGTGACTATCGAAGTGCGCAAGTATCTCGACCAACTGGGATTCTTGGAAGTGGAAACACCTATTTTGATAGGTTCTACGCCCGAAGGGGCCCGTGACTTTGTTGTGCCTTCGCGCATGAATCCGGGACAATTTTATGCGTTGCCCCAATCGCCGCAACTTTTCAAGCAGTTGCTCATGGTGTCGGGCTTCGACCGTTACTTCCAAATAGCCAAATGTTTCCGCGACGAGGACTTGCGTGCCGACCGTCAGCCGGAATTTACCCAGATAGACTGTGAAATGAGTTTCGTGGAGCAAGAAGACATTATCAGCACCTTCGAGGGGATGGCAAAACATTTGTTTAAAACCATTCGTGGCATTGAACTCAACGAGCCGTTCGAACGTATGCCTTGGAGTGAAGCCATGAAACTGTATGGTAGTGACAAACCCGACTTGCGTTTCGGTATGAAGTTTGTAGAACTTATGGACGTATTGAAAGGGCATGGATTCCCGGTATTCGACGAAGCAACTTACATTGGCGGCATTTGTGCCCAAGGTGCTGCCAGCTATACCCGCAAGCAATTAGATGCTTTGACGGAATTTGTCAAGAAGCCTCAGATTGGCGCCAAAGGTATGGTCTATGCTCGTATCGAAGCAGACGGAACGGTGAAGTCGAGTGTCGACAAATTCTATACGCAAGAGGTTTTGCAACAGATGAAAGCTGCTTTCGGAGCGAAACCGGGCGATTTGATTCTGATTCTTTCGGGACCTGACGCTATGAAAACCCGCAAGCAACTGTCCGAACTTCGTTTGGAGATGGGCGCTCAACTCGGGCTGCGCGATAAAAACACGTTTGCTTGTTTGTGGGTAGTGGACTTCCCGCTCTTTGAATGGGACGAGGAGCAAGGTCGTTTTATGGCGATGCACCATCCTTTCACTTCGCCGAAGCTGGAAGACGTTCATTTGTTGGATAGCGATACGGGAGCCGTTCGTGCCAATGCTTATGATATGGTAGTCAACGGTGTCGAAGTGGGCGGTGGTTCTATTCGTATTCATGACAGTGCCTTGCAGAACAAAATGTTCGCTTTGTTGGGCTTTACTCCCGAACGGGCACAAGAGCAGTTCGGCTTCTTGATGGATGCCTTCAAGTATGGTGCACCTCCTCACGGCGGATTGGCATACGGATTGGATCGTTGGGTATCGCTCTTTGCCGGATTGGATTCCATCCGCGACTGCATCGCTTTTCCGAAAAACAATTCCGGTCGTGACGTGATGACCGATGCTCCGGCAGCTCTCGATCCGTCGCAACTGAAAGAACTGAATTTAATAGTCGATCTCAAAGAGTAATAGGTGAAAGAATCGGTACGCATCGTTCGTTTTGCTGTCATCGGTACGCTCAATGCACTCATCGCAGCTTTTGTTATCTGGCTGATGATGGATGAACTAGCGTATGATTATATTCCGGCAAACATCACTGCGTACGTCACCGCTCAAATCAATAACTTTGTCTGGAGTAAATGCTGGATATTTCCGGTAGAAAACAAAAAGAACAACATCTGGCAACAGGTGCTGTTCTTTTCTTTTGCTTTTGCCCTTGCTTATAGCGCCCAGTTCCTTTTCTTAATTACGTTGGTCGAAGCTGTTGGCGTCAATGAATACCTTGCCCAATTCTTGGGGCTGTTTGTTTATGGGGCGGTAAATTTTGTGGTCAATAAAAAGATTACGTTCCGTTAGTCTATATAGCGTTTGGTCAGCCCGCCGTATTCGTCAATCCTTCTGTCACGCAAGAAAGGCCACCAGCGGCGAACGTTTTCCGAACGCTCCAAATCAATTTCCACTATTTTAGTTTCTGATTCATTGTTCCCTGCTTGTGCTAAAAATTCGCCTTGCGGACCGGTGACAAAGCTGTTCCCCCAGAATTGTATGCCATTGGTTTGTCCCGACGGATCGGGTTCATGTCCCACGCGGTTGACCGAGATTACCGGCAATCCGTTTGCTACTGCATGAGCTCGTTGCGATATAATCCAAGCATTGAGCTGACGGGCTTTCTCTTCGTCGGCATCCGAACTTTCCCAACCGATAGCGGTGGGATAGATTAAGAGTTCAGCTCCTTTCAAGGCCATCAGACGGGCTGCTTCGGGATACCATTGATCCCAGCAAACCAATACGCCCAGCTTGCCTAAGGATGTTTGAATCGGTTCAAAACCAATGTCGCCCGGCGTGAAGTAGAACTTTTCGTAATAGGCAGGATCGTCCGGAATGTGCATCTTGCGGTATTTCCCGGCAATGCTTCCATCGGTATCGAACACTACGGCGGTGTTGTGATAAAGCCCCGGGGCACGCTTTTCAAAGAGGGACGTGACCAGCACGATTTTGTGCGCAGCCGCTAGCTCGGCATAAAATCCGGTAGAGGGGCCCGGAATGGGCTCTGCCAAATCAAAGAGGCCGGTGTTTTCCGTTTGGCAGAAGTACAACGAGTTGTGCAACTCTTGCAGCACCACGAGTTGCGCGCCTTGCTCGGCGCAAAGCTGAATGCTCTTAGCTAGAGCCAGCAGATTGGTGCGAACTTCTGCGGAATTGGCTTGTTGAATGATTCCTACTTTTATCTTTCTCATTTTTTTTATTCTTGTTTTTCTATCTTTCATCCATGATGCCTGCCGGATATTGCATCGTTACGCAATGCAGGGAACCGTGTTGTTTAATCAGGGCGCAGCAATCAATGCCTACTAGTTGGTGGTCGGGAAAAGCTTTTTGCAATATTTTTTGAGCTTGACGGTCGTTTGCTGGCTGACGGTAAGTGGGGTATAGCACCGCTTCGTTCAGTATCAGGAAGTTGGCATACGTGGCAGGCAGGCGTTCGCCGTCTTCTTCTATTTTGTCTGCCATGGGCAGCGGCAACAGCTGGTAGGGTTCACCCGCCAGCGTGCGGAACGTTTTCAACTGCTCTTCCATTGCGTGCAAAGCTTCGTAATGCTCGTCTTCAGGGTCGGTGCATTGCACATACGTTATAATAGAGGGAGAACAAAAACGGACAAGTGTGTCTATGTGGCTGTCGGTGTCATCTCCCGCCAAGTAACCATGGTCTATCCAGAGCACTCTTTCCAGATGGAAGACGGAGCGGAGGTATTCTTCTATGTCTACCTTGTTCATAGGCTGGTTGCGATGAGGAGCCAGCAAACATTGCGAGGTGGTGAGCAAGGTGCCCATCCCGTCGCTTTCGATGGAGCCGCCTTCGAGCACAAAATCAAGCCGATTGATATAGTTGCCTTTCAGTGCCCCTGCTTCTACTGCCCGGCGGGTGATTTGGTTGTCGAGTTCCGCCGCAAACTTATCGCCCCATCCGTTGAAGGCGAAGTCGAGTAGGGAAGGAGCGTTGGTGTCCATCAGCGTGATGGCTCCATGGTCACGTGCCCACGTATCGTTCGTTTCGCAAGCAAGGAAACGAACGCTGTTCATCCGGACGGTGGATGCTTTCATCAACAGCTGCTTCACCTCTTCCGGTTGTGGGGTGACGATGAGCAGCCTTTCGCGTTTGGCTATTTCACGGGCAATGTTGACAAAACACCGCTCTACTTCGGGCAGCATATACGCCCAGTCAGTGCCTGCATGCGGCCAAGTCAGCTGTACACCGCTCTGCATAAACCATTCGGCGGGCAGAAAAGGAGCCCTCATTTCTACTTGTTCATTAACTACTACGCCGAAATTCAGCTGCAAATCTTTTTCCGAACCTCCCGCTTGGGGAAGACCCACAATTATTCCCATATCCTTATCCTACAATTTAATTGTTATTTCCTGTCGAAGAACGGATTCTTGGACGAAGCGCTCACGGGGATAGCAAACACTGTTTTGCAATCTTTCAGCCAGTTGAGCTGCTGGGCTATCAGTCCGGCGGAGAACATGACGCGCGTATCCACCCGGAAGTCTGCCGCTGTGGCACAAGCCGAACCGATAGCGATGCCTACATCGACGCTGTTGATGGCGCAAGGCACACCCTCGGTGCGTCCCGTACAAGTAGAGAAGCCGCAATGGCCGCAATTCAGTCCCAACGTCTGTTCGCGCGTGCCGATGATAAGAATACATTCAGCTCCAAGAATGTTGTGTGCATCGCGTTGAAAGGAGCTCAAGCCCGTTTCTTCGAATCGTTCTATCATCTTGCCGGACAACTTTTGGATGTCTTCCCCTGTAATCATTGCTGTTTCAATAATATCAATTCCCCGGGCTTTGGGAGCCGTGCGGGCAGCAATCATCATCTGTCGCGCCACGTTCAATACCTGTTCGTGGCGCGAATCTCGTTCGTTTATGATCATCTTCTGTCAATAGTTAGTTATAAAGTAAGCAAAACTACATAAATTCCGGCAAAGAAGAGCGCAAATGAAAAGAAAAAAGGATGCTTTTTCTCTTTTTAACCCCAACTTATAAGACAACTCCCGTATGGAAGAAGCTCACTTCAGGAAGAATTTTTTGTGTTGAAAGTTGTTGCTTTGCGATGCTTCCGGTGCAATGTCCTGTGCAAATGCGGATGTTGGGCGCAAAGGCAGTCATGGTCTCTACAAAGGCACTCACTTCCTCATCCGTTCTGCTTTGATCCACAAAATGCAAGCCGCCCACAAAGGCATGCACTTTGTCAATGCCCGTAAACCGTCGGCAAGAGTCGATGATATTCATTGCTCCGCCATGCGAACAAGAAGAGATGATAACGAGACCCTGCCTGCTCTTTAAAGCCAATGCTATTTCATGAGAAAAATCATCCGGCGTTTCGCCGTTGTCATCGGCAACGGTTAAAAATCGGTTTGCTTGGGGCAAAGCAAACCGATTGCAATCATTGTACACCAATGCTATCTTCGGGTTTATCCATTGGCTGCCCGCTACGTAGTCAAACCTTTGAGGATATATCGATTCAAGTTCCTGATCGGTGCTAATATCCCGTTTACACTCCTGCCGGTAAGAATAGAATTTCCGGCCGAATATTTTGTTAGAAAGATAAACCGTAGCTTGTTGGTTTATTTTCAGAAAAGACCCGAGTCCACCCGTATGGTCAGCATGCCCGTGTGAGAGCGTAGCAAAATCTATTTCCTTGAGGTCGATGCCGAGCCTTTGTGCGTTTTCTGCATATTTGTCGGACGCCCCCATATCACATAATATCTTTTTAGAATCAAATTCGATATACAATGACAGCCCATGCTCTGTGTCAAGTAATTTGTTTTGCGGATGCGGGTTATTATCTATTAATACAGTGATTTTAACCATCGTGAGAATTTTTACGGATTATGGAACCGTGTACCCCGGCGTTATTACCTTGTTTTTACAGAGGCAAAGATAGCCTCTTTTTTTGTGTATGGCATGCGAAACGGAACAAAAAAACTTTTCTTCCAAAAGGCGGAAACGTTTTTTTTAAAGGCGGAAACGGTATAAAAAAAGAGGGTAACGTTTTTCTAGAAGATGAAGACGTTTTAGTAGAAATGCGGACCTCTTTTTTTTCAAAGACGGGCTTCTTTTTTTTAAAGATGACCGTCTTTTCGAAAAAATCAAAGTGTTGCTATATTCTATTATTTACTATCTTTTTGCTCTATTGTTTTCCGTTTTCTTATCTTGCCCTTTTCTTCCTTGCTTCCAAATAGCTTATTGTTTGGATAAATATACATGTTGTTCTGCATAAAACGTCTATTTATAGCTTCCTATTTACTCTTTTTATGCAATAAAACTCTTGCTTTTTCCTTGTAATATAGGCGTAGATTCTTAAGACTTCATGCGTAGACTCTTTAGAATCTATGCGTGGCTTGCAAAGAATCTGCCTGAGTTTTCTGAAAAGCTTGTTTTTTTAACTATTTTACATTCTCATGGATGCTTCTTGTCGCTCCTTTTTGAAATATTAAAACCATTTGTATAGTTGAATATATAGTTCATTATACATTGTATAATTGATATAAATAGAACTATATGATAGTAAATAATAAAAATTGAAATCATTTTGTATTTATGAAAATAGAAATAACGCGCTTCTTTTTACTCTTAGCATATTTCGTTGCCGAAAAGAAGTTATTGTAGATAGATAGAAATGGCATATTGTCACATTGAGCAAGAATGCGCGCGCACTATCATCGACATACAATAACGTTACGTGCAAAATTCAAACAATATAATCGTAGAATATAGCTGAGCTTATAGATGGTCATGGAAGTTACCCACACGAAACGTTATAGAGCCAAAAAAAAAACAGGTTACGTCTCTTTCTTTGCTTGACGTTTGTCTGAAAAAAAATCTTGCACTTCTACTTGGCAGAACCGGCTTACTTCTACTCTTTTCTTGCTCCTACGACTTTTTACGTTCTTTTATGTATAACCGTGCAACTATTTTTGTAAATTTGCACCCTAAAATGCGAAGGGGCTCCTTCGCATAGTAAGTTGTCAATCGTAAATTGTATATAGATCCATGAGTAAGAGATTTACTGAACACTCGCAGTTGGACCTCTCGCAGGTAAACAAAGAGGTGCTGAAGATGTGGGATGAGAACCATGTTTTTGCTAAAAGTATGACAGAACGGGAGGGATGTCCTTCCTTTGTATTTTATGAAGGACCTCCATCCGCTAACGGCATGCCAGGTATTCACCACGTAATGGCACGCTCCATCAAAGATATTTTTTGCCGCTACAAAACCATGAAAGGTTTTCAAGTGATGCGTAAAGCCGGATGGGATACGCACGGACTTCCGGTGGAACTGGGAGTGGAGAAGGCATTGGGCATCACCAAAGAAGATATTGGAAAATCTATTTCAGTGGGCGAGTATAACGCTGCCTGCCGCAAAGACGTGATGAAGTTTACCAAGGAATGGGAAGACTTGACTCACAAAATGGGCTACTGGGTGGACATGAAGCAGCCGTATATCACCTACGACAACCGCTACATCGAAACGCTCTGGTGGCTGCTGAAACAACTCTATAAAAAAGGATTATTGTACAAAGGTTACACCATACAACCTTATTCCCCCGCTGCCGGAACAGGATTGAGCTCGCACGAGCTGAACCAACCGGGATGCTACCGCGACGTGAAAGATACCACGGTGGTGGCGCAATTCAAGATGAAGAACCCGAAGCCGGAAATGGCGGAGTGGGGGACTCCTTGTTTCATCGCTTGGACAACGACACCGTGGACGTTGCCATCGAACACCGCTCTTTGCGTTGGTCCGAAGATAGACTATGTAGCGGTGCAATCGTACAATGCTTATACGGGGCAACCAATCACTGTGGTGCTGGCAAAGGCGTTGCTGAATGCACATTTCAATCCGAAAGCGGCCGAACTCGCATTGACCGATTACAAGCAGGGCGACAAGCTTATCCCGTTCAAGGTGATTGCCGAATACAAAGGCACCGACTTGGTGGACCTGGAATATGAGCAACTGATGCCGTGGGTGAATCCGGGCAAAGGCGCTTTCCGCGTCATCCCCGGCGATTACGTCACTACCGAAGATGGTACGGGCATCGTGCATATTGCCCCCACCTTTGGTGCGGACGATGCAACGGTGGCTCGCAATGCGGGCATTCCGCCGTTACAGCTTATCAATAAGAAAGGCGAACTCCGCCCGATGGTAGACTTGACTGGTAAATTCTATACTTTAACAGAACTGGACGAAACGTTTGTCAAAGAGTGCGTTAACGTGGAGCTTTATCAAGAATATGCCGGACGATTCGTGAAGAATGCGTACGATGATTCGTTGACCGATCAGGATGAATCGCTCGACGTGAGTCTCTGCATGATGATGAAGGCTGCCAACCTTGCTTTCAAAATAGAAAAGCATGTGCACAACTATCCGCACTGCTGGCGTACGGACAAACCGGTGCTGTATTATCCGATGGACAGCTGGTTTATCCGCTCTACGGCTTGCAAAGAACGAATGATCGAATTGAACAAGACGATCAACTGGAAACCGGAATCAACCGGAACCGGACGTTTCGGCAAATGGCTGGAGAACTTGAACGATTGGAACTTGAGCCGTTCGCGCTATTGGGGCACGCCGCTGCCTATCTGGCGTACGGAAGATAATAATGAAGAGATTTGCATCGAATCGGTGGAAGAACTTTATAACGAAATAGAAAAATCGGTAGCTGCGGGGCTGATGGCTTCCAATCCGTACAAAGACAAGGGCTTTGTGCCCGGTGCGTATAGCGGAGAGAACTATAATAAGATTGATTTGCACCGTCCGTATGTGGATGACATCATCCTCGTGTCAGAATCGGGCAAGCCGATGAAGCGTGAACTCGATTTGATTGATGTTTGGTTCGATTCGGGGGCGATGCCTTATGCACAGATCCATTATCCTTTCGAAAACAAAGAATTGCTGGACAAGCATAGCGTATATCCTGCCGATTTCATCGCCGAAGGCGTAGACCAGACACGCGGCTGGTTCTTCACGCTGCATGCCATCGCTACAATGGTGTTCGACAGTGTGTCTTACAAAGCCGTCATCTCTAACGGCCTGGTGCTGGATAAGAACGGCAATAAGATGTCCAAACGGCTGGGCAATGCCGTTGACCCGTTCTCGAGCATCGAAAAATATGGTTCCGACCCTTTGCGTTGGTACATGATTACCAACTCCTCGCCTTGGGATAACTTGAAGTTCGACGTCGAAGGCATCGAAGAGGTGCGCCGCAAATTCTTCGGTACCTTATATAATACGTACTCCTTCTTCGCGCTCTACGCCAACGTGGACGGATTTGAATACAAGGAAGCGGATGTGCCGATGGCAGAACGTCCGGAAATAGACCGCTGGGTGCTGTCCGTGCTGAATACCTTAGTAAAAGAAGTAGATACTTGCTATAACGAATACGAACCGACCCGTGCCGGACGCTTGATTTCGGATTTCGTGAACGACAACCTGTCCAACTGGTACGTGCGGTTGAACCGCAAACGTTTCTGGGGTGGAGAGTTCACACAAGATAAGCTGTCGGCTTATCAAACGCTGTACACTTGCTTGGAGACGGTGGCCAAACTGATGGCTCCTATCGCTCCGTTCTATGCCGACCGGCTCTATGCCGACCTGATTGCAGTGACCGGACGGGACACCGTGGTTTCTATCCACTTGGCGCGCTTTCCCGAATATCAAGCAGCGATGATTGACAAGGAGTTGGAAGCGCGCATGCAGATGGCGCAAGACGTGACATCGATGGTGCTGGCGCTGCGGCGCAAGGTCAACATTAAAGTGCGCCAGCCCTTGCAATGTATCATGATTCCCGTAGTAGACGAAGTTCAGAAGGCACACATTGAGGCGGTAAAAGCGCTCATCATGAATGAGGTGAACATCAAAGAAATTCAATTTGTAGACGGTGCTGCCGGTGTGTTGGTGAAGAAGGTGAAATGTGACTTCAAAAAGCTGGGACCGAAGTTCGGCAAACAGATGAAAGCGGTGGCTGCTGCTGTGGCAGCTCTGCCGCAAGAAGCCATTGCCGAACTCGAAAAGAACGGACGCTATACGCTGAACTTGGATGGGGCGGAGGCTGTAGTGGAAACGGCTGATGTGGAGATTATCAGCGAGGACATTCCCGGATGGCTCGTAGCCAATGAAGGCAAACTAACCGTGGCTTTGGAAGTAGTGGTGACCGAAGAACTCCGGCGCGAAGGCATTGCCCGCGAATTAGTGAATCGCATTCAAAACATCCGAAAGTCGAGCGGATTCGAAATAACGGACAAAATTACAATCTCCTTATCTAAAAATCCATTGACAGATGATGCGGTAAACGAATATAATAGTTATATTTGTAACCAAGTTTTAGGCGTACCGCCATTAAAACTGGTTGATGAGGTGACAAACGGGACAGAACTCAATTTTGAAGACTTCTCTTTGTTTGTTACGGTAGTAAAAGAATAACACGAATAATTAACCTTTTAAACGATTAGGGAGTTATGGCAGAAAAGACAAGATATTCGGATGCGGAGTTAAACGAATTCCGTGCCATTATTAATGAGAAGCTGGTGCTGGCACAACGTGACTATGAACAGCTAAAAATGAGTCTGATGGGAACCGACGGCAACGATACCGACGATACATCGCCTACTTACAAAGTGCTGGAAGAGGGAGCCAATACGCTCTCGAAAGAAGAAACGACCCGTTTGGCCCAACGTCAGCTGAAGTTCATCCAGAGCTTGCAGGCTGCCATGGTGCGCATTGAAAACAAAACGTACGGCATCTGTAGGGAAACGGGCAAATTGATTCCTGCCGAACGCTTGCGCGCAGTACCTCATGCTACGCTGAGTATCGAGGCAAAAAACAATGGCAAAAAATAAGGCTGGAAGCATGAATAAACTATTTACGAAAGGGCGAATCGCCCTTTTCGTTATTTTCTCTGTACTGATCATTGACCAAGTCATTAAAGTATGGATAAAGACGCACATGTATTGGCATGAAAACAAGCATGTGGCAGATTGGTTTTACATCTACTTTACCGAAAACAACGGAATGGCATTCGGAATGGAGCTGTTTGGCAAACTATTCTTAACTACCTTTCGCATTGGAGCGGTAGCGTTGATTGCCTGGTATTTGGTGAAAATCATCAAACGAGGATTCAAAACAGGATATATCGTTTGTGTCTCTTTGATTCTGACGGGAGCCTTGGGCAATATCATTGACAGTGTATTCTATGGCGTACTGTTCAGCGAAAGCACGAACTCGCAGATAGCCAGCTTTTTGCCCGAAGGCGGAGGATACTCCACCTTGTTTCATGGCAAAGTGGTGGATATGTTTTATTTCCCCCTTATCGAAACCAACTGGCCTGCTTGGTTGCCTTTTGTGGGTGGCGATCCTTTTGTTTTCTTCAGTCCCATTTTTAATTTTGCCGATGCGGCAATCAGCTGCGGCATGATTGCGTTGCTTCTGTTCTATAGCAAATATTTAAATGAGTCTTTACACTCTCTTGAACGTAAGTCAAAGTAGGCTATGAAGAAGTTTTTCCGTTTTCAGTGGTGCGCTATCAGTCTGATGATAGGTCTGTTGGTAGGTTGCGAGGTGAAAAGACCCGACGGGCTGATTCCCGAATCAAAGATGGAGGAGTTATTGTACGACTACCACATAGCCCAAGCGCTGGGCGATAATTTACCCAGTGACCAGAATTACAAGAGAGCGCTCTATACCGAAGCGGTATTTCACAAATACGGCACTTCGGAGGCGGCTTTTGATTCGTCTTTGGTGTGGTACACGCGGAACACGGAAGTCTTAGCTAAAATCTACGAAAGAGTGACCAAGCGCATGAAGACGCAACAAGAAGGCATCAACCATTTGATTGCCGTGCGCGACAGGAAGCCTCAGATGACTACCTCCGGTGACAGCGTTAACATCTGGATTGGACAACGGTTGGCTTTGCTTGCCGGTACGCCGTTGAGCAACAAACTGACGTTCACGCTGCCAGCCGATACGAATTTCAAAAAGCGCGACCGCTTGCAGTGGGAGGTGCGTTACCGGTTCCTCGAAGGGAAGCCAGACAAGACACGGGCGGCCATCATGGGGATGCAAATAGTCTACGAAAACGACAGTATGATTAGCGCCACGAAAAAAGTCTATCAATCGGGCATTCAACGCATCCGGCTCCAATCGGATACGCTGGGGCTGATTAAGGAGGTGAGAGGCTTTATTTATTATCCTGCAAGCAATCCTATCTGTACCTTATTGGCAGACAAAATCACGTTGATGCGCTATCATTGCACCGACACGCTTTCGACGGCTAAAGATTCGTTAAAGACCGATTCGACCCAGATTCAGCCAGCCGATTCTTTACGTAAAGCGAAGAATGCAGATTCGCTAGCTGCCCCTGCACATCAACGGTTAAGCCCCGAAGAGTTGAACCGTCGCAGCGATGATCAGCGTGCGGCAAAACCCGAACAGCTGGAAATCGAAAAGCGCATAGAGCAAGAGAAGTTGCAACAGCAGCAACAACGGCGCATGAACCGTCGCAGTGTTCCGGTAAGAAACCGCCGTCTGTAATGAAACGTTTTGCTTCGCATTATCTCTTTGTGCCCGGAAGGGGATTCTTGAAACAGCATGTCGTGGAAGTGGAAGGGGGCGTCGTCCGGCGCTTCTTCCCTTTGACGGAAGAAATTGAATCGGTGGAGTGGAGAGCGGGAATGATTGAACTGTTTAAAGAAGAGGGAGAGAGCAGCTATTCGGCTTGTCTGCTCTATCCCTTTGACTTTGTTACCATGCAGCCTGTCGACGGAACTCAGCGCAGACCACTGCGGTAGCGATGGCTACGTTGAGCGATTCTGACGTTTCGCGTTCGATGGGATAATTGGGAATGTATAATTTCCGGTTGATGAGCGCTTCTGCTTCCTTCCCGATGCCGTTCCCTTCATTGCCCATCACAATCAAACCATGAGCCGAGAGCGCCTGTTCGTATAGATTCTTCCCATCAAGAAAAGTGCCGTACACGGGGATGTCGCCTAAGGAGCGGATCAAGTCGGGTAGGGGGGTGTAGTGCACCTTTACACGGGCTATTCCGCCCATGGTGGCTTGTACGGTTTTGGGGTTGTAGACGTCTGCCGTATTGGTAGAGCAGAACACATGCTCAATACCAAACCAGTCCGCCAAGCGGATAATCGTGCCCAAGTTGCCGGGATCTTGCACCTCGTCCAATGCTAGGCAAAGCGAGCGGCGGATGATTTCCACATCCATCCGGTATTCGAGTTGTTCAAACACCGCCAGCACTTGTTGCGGCGTTTTGAGCAGGCTGGCGCGCGAAAGTTCTTCGGCACTGACAACGGCAATCTCCTCGGCTGCGACGGAGGGATGTTGCTGCAGCCACTCGGTGGTGGCAGCCAGAAAGCGGCAAGAGAAATGTCCCAGCAAATCGCCTACTAACTTGGGTCCTTCGGCTAAAAACACCTTTTCTTCTTTGCGGTTCTTCTTCAACTCCAGCGAACGGATATACTTTATTTTATTCTTGCTCAATAGTGTCATCTTATCTGTATTTTGTGGCAAATCTATAAAGATAATCTCAATATGCCATTCACTGGACGCTCTTTTCTGCCTATTATTTCCCGAAACGGAAAATATAGCTTATATTTGTAAGCTATTTGACGCAATCAACCGTATGAGGAGAGGTTTATTTTACACGCTATTTTCTGCTGCTGCCATCTTATCATTGACTTCGTGCACCGCTACGAAGTTTGTGCCCGAAGGGGCTTATCTGCTGGATGAGGTCAGCATACATACCGACAGGAAGGAGATTAAACCCTCTAGTCTGCGTCCTTACATCCGCCAAAGCCCCAATGCGAAATGGTTCAGCCTGATAAAGACACAGCTTTACATTTATAATTTTTCGGGGCGGGATTCTACCCGCTGGTACAACAAGTTCCTTCGTAAGATAGGCGATGCGCCGATGGTTTATAATGAAGCCGAGGCGCAGCGTTCGCAGGACGAGCTGACCAAATCGTTGCAGAACATGGGGTATATGGGCGCAAAGGTGAAGCACGTGGTGCGGACTAAAAAGAAAAAGCTGAAGTTGCAGTACGAAGTAGTCACGGGAAAACCCTACATGATCCGTTCGTTGAACTATGATATCGGCGACCGGAAGATTGTGGAATACATGCGGCACGACTCTCTCAACACCTTGCTGAAGGTAGGCATGCTTTTCGACGTTAATGTGCTGGACGCCGAACGCCAGCGCATTACGGACAATCTGCTCGCTCACGGCTATTATAAGTTTAATAAAGACTTTATCAGTTATATTGCCGATACGGTGCGCAACACGCATCAGGTGGACTTGACGATGCACTTGCAGCGTTACAAAAGCTATGAGACGAAGGAGCAGAAGGAGTACCCGCAATATGCGGTGAGCAAAATAAATTTCATCACCGACTATGACGTGTTGCAGTCGTCGGCACTGAGCAGCATTGAAATCAATGACTCGGTGCACTATAACGGATACCCCATTTACTACAAAGACAAGCTGTACCTGCGTCCGAAACTGCTGACCGAGAGTTTGCGTTTCTTTCCCGGTGAATTATACAACGAGCGGGCGGTGCAACGTACGTACAGCAACTTCGGGCGTTTGCCTGCGTTGAAGTACACCAATATCCGTTTCTTCGAGACGCAGGCGGGCGACACTGCGCAACTCAATTGCTACGTGATGCTCACCAAGAGCAAGCATCAGTCTGTGGCGTTTGAAATAGAAGGCACGAACTCTGCCGGAGATTTGGGGGCTGCCGCATCGCTCTCTTTTCAGCACCGCAATCTGTTTCATGGTTCGGAAACGTTCATGATGAAATTCAGGGGAGCGTATGAAGCCATTACCGGATTGCAGGGCGATTACCGTAACAATAATTATACCGAGTACGGAGTGGAGACTAGTGTGAACTTCCCCAATTTCTTGTTCCCGTTTCTTTCGTCGGACTTCAAGCGGAAGATACGCGCCACCACGGAGTTCGGTATGCAATACAGTTATCAGCTGCGCCCCGAGTTTTCACGTACGGTAGCGTCTGCTTCTTGGAGCTATAAATGGTTGCAGCGGCAGCGCGCCCAGCACCGCATCGATTTGATCGACGTGAGCTATCTTTACCTGCCTTGGATTTCGGAGAAGTTCCGCAAAGATTACATCGACAAGGGGCAGAACCATATCTTCGAGTATAACTATAAGAACCGGCTCATTGTGCGCATGGGGTATAGTTATAATTACAACAGTGCCGGAAGTGTTTTGGTGAACAATACGATTATTACCAACTCCCATTCCATCCGCGTCAATGTAGAGTCAGCCGGAAACATCTTGTATGCGCTGTCGAAGGCTACGAGCATCCGCAAGAACGGGGATGGGGAGTATACGATATTGAACATCCCGTACGCGCAGTATCTTAAAGGGGAATTCGATTTTGCCAAGAACATGATTATCGACCATCGCAATTCCATTGCTTTCCATGTGGGGCTTGGCATTGCCGTTCCGTACGGCAATGCCAAGGCGATTCCTTTCGAGAAGCAATACTTTTCGGGAGGAGCCAACAGTGTGCGCGGGTGGACGGTGCGCGGTTTAGGGCCGGGCACTTTCCCCGGCGACGGCAATTTGTTGAGCCAGTCGGGCGATATGAAGTTGGATGCCAGTGTGGAGTTTAGAAGCAAGTTGTTCTGGAAGTTTCAGGGTGCCATCTTTGTGGATGCGGGCAACATTTGGACGATACGCGATTATGCCAACCAGCCGGGGGGAGTGTTTAAGTTCAATACGTTCTACAAGCAGATTGCGATGGCTTACGGGCTGGGGTTGCGCTTGGATTTGGACTTCTTTGTGCTGCGCTTTGATGGGGGGATGAAGGCGCTTAACCCCGTGTATCAAAGTGGAAAGAATCGCTATCCCGTCATTCATCCGAACTTCGGTCGCGACTTTACTTTCCACTTTGCGGTGGGGTATCCGTTCTAAAGGGAGTTAGCGTGCAGCAAACCTCACACCGCTCATTGTAGCTTGGCGGGCAGCCGTCAGTCCTTGTGCATCCAGGGTCACGGTCATCTTCTCGCCGTTGGGCAAGGTCATTTGAGCTGTACCGTCGTGATTCATTTTCAGCAGTTCGGCCGATTGTCCGTCCGCCACTACGTTCCACGTGTTCGATTCTTTGTTGTAAATCAGTTCCATGGCTTGTTTTTCGCCTTCTTTGGTGATGGAGTACCCGTTCTCGAGCGTCTCTACCCGGTAGTTGCCGTTGTCGCCTTTTACTTTCTTCACGTCGCCCACGTTTGCCATGGGGTTGGATCCGCTCCAGAACTCAATGGAGTTGATGACCAGTGCGTCTGCCAAGTAAGCGATGGGATAGACTGGAACAATGTTTAAAGCCACAAATACCAATTCGTTCACAAATTTGTGTCCGATGGTCTGGTTCCAAGAGGCAAGCCTGTTGAACAAACCAAATGAACCTACGCACGAGCTGCATAGCATCGTTCCGCTCAACACGCAAGCGGCTACCAAAGTCAATTTACCTTTTCTCATTCGTTTTTTTTTAGGGGTTAAATAATTTATTGCCCATGCCGGGGTCTCAGAGAGAGGGATTCCGGCTTGAGTGTGCAAATATAATTGTTTTTAACTGAAAAGGAAGAACCGGGGAGTCTTTTTCGGGGCAACTGCCTCAAAAGTCTGATTCTATTTCCTGCCGGAACCAAACAGCCATGCGGTACGCTAGCTCCCGGCAGAAGATTGCCGAACTCCCGGCAGAAGATTCATTTTCTTCCGTCGAAAGATTCGTCATCCTTCGGCAGAAGAAGGTTCATCTCCCGGCAGAGGAATGCTCCCGACGTTTCGCCTCTTTATGACAGCGTGAAGCGATAGCAGGCGTGTGGCAGATTTTCCGGCAGCTCGGTTTCGGAGCGGAAGAGTCCGAAGACGGAGGAACCCGAACCGCTCATGGCGGCATACACGGCTCCCTGCTGATAGAGCGTTTCTTTGATTTGGCTAATGGCGGGATGTTGGGGGAAGACGCTGGCTTCAAAGTCGTTCACCAAGTGTTCTTTCCACGCTGTGACGGGGCGGGCGATGACTTCGCGCAGCGGAAGGAGTGGCTGGTGAGGCGTGATTTTGGCAAAGGCTTCGCGGGTGGAGACAAAGATGTCGGGCTTGACGATGAGCAACTGATAGCCTGCCAGCGAGAGGGCGATGGGGGAGAAGACGTTGCCTACGCCCGTAGCAAAGGTGGGCTTGTTGCGGATGAAGAAGGCGCAGTCGGCTCCCAGCGTGGCGGCAAAGCCTTCCAGCTGCTCCACAGTCAGGTTCAGGGCAAACCGTTCGTTGAGCAGCTTGAGCATGAAGGCGGCATCCGAAGAGCCGCCACCCAATCCGGCACCCGAAGGGATATGCTTGAAAAGGTGGATGTTGACGGGCGGAAGGTGAAATTCCTCGTCGAGCAGATGATAGGCTTTTACTACTAAGTTATCCTCCGGATTACCGTCGATAGCGATGCCCGAACAATGCAGGCGGCACTTCTGGTGGTCGGAATCGGGGAGGGGATGAAGCTCCAGGGCATCTTCCAGAGGGACGGGGTAGAAGACGGTTTCCAAGTTGTGGTATCCGTCGGCACGCAGACCGGTGATGTTAAGTCCCAGGTTGATTTTGGCATTGGGGAAGGTAATCATGCTGTTCTTGGGTTAAAGGCTTTGTTCTTGTTTTATGGGCGCAAAGGTACTAAATTCTTCATTCTTCATTCTTCATTCTTCATTTTATGTTCTATCTTTGTCCTTTCGATAACCCAAACCGATGGTCGGGGCGGGCAATGAATCACTTCTAACCTAAGTAACAGACAGCATGGCCGAACAAAGGAAATATACGAACCGCAACTATAACAAACCTCAACCCCCGCAGACAGTGAACGAATACGGACGCATCCAGCCCCAGGCTTTGGAGCTGGAAGAAGCCGTGCTCGGGGCACTGATGATAGAAAAGGATGCTTACTCGCTGGTGAGCGAAATCCTGCGTCCCGACTCCTTCTACGAGCGCCGGCACCAGATGATTTACGCTGCCATCACCGATTTGTCCGTCAATCAGCAACCGGTGGACATCCTCACGGTCAAAGAGCAGCTCGCCAAGCGCGGGGAGCTTGACGAGGTGGGCGGTCCTTTCTACATCACCCAGCTGAGCAGCAAGGTCGCCTCTTCGGCGCACATCGAGTATCATGCCCGCATTATCGCCCAGAAGTACTTGGCACGCGAGCTTATCACCTTCACCAGCCACATTCAGGGAAAGGCGTTCGACGAGACGCTCGACGTGGACGACCTCATGCAGGAAGCCGAAGGCAAGCTCTTCGAGATTTCGCAACAGAACATGAAGAAGGATTACACGCAAATCAACCCCATCATCGCCGAGGCATACGAGCTGCTGCAAAAAGCCGCTGCCCGCACCGACGGCTTGAGCGGGCTGGAGAGCGGATTCACCAAGCTCGACAAGATTACCGCCGGATGGCAGAAGTCCGATCTGGTCATCATCGCTGCCCGCCCCGCCATGGGCAAGACCGCCTTCGTGCTCTCGATGGCGCGCAACATCGCCGTCAACTTCAAGCATCCCGTTGCCCTGTTCTCTTTAGAGATGAGCAACGTGCAGCTGGTGAACCGTCTCATCATTAACGTATGCGAGATTCCCGGCGAGAAGATCAAGAGCGGACAGCTGGCGGCTTACGAGTGGCAGCAGCTGGACTACAAGCTCAAGGACCTGATCGATGCTCCCCTTTACGTGGACGATACCCCTTCGCTTTCCGTCTTCGAACTCCGCACCAAGGCGCGCCGCTTGGTGCGCGAACATAAAGTAGAGATTATCATTATCGACTACCTACAGCTGATGAACGCCAGCGGCATGGCTTTCGGCAGCCGGCAAGAGGAGGTCAGCACCATTTCCCGCTCGCTCAAAGGGCTTGCCAAGGAGCTGAACATCCCCATTATCGCCCTCTCGCAGCTGAACCGTGGCGTGGAGAACCGTGAAGGAATAGAGGGCAAGCGCCCCCAGTTGAGCGACCTCCGCGAGTCGGGAGCCATCGAGCAGGATGCCGACATGGTGTGCTTCATCCACCGCCCCGAGTACTACAAGATTTTCCAAGACGACCGCGGCAACGACTTGCGCGGTATGGCGGAGATTATCATCGCCAAGCACCGTAACGGTGCCACGGGTGATGTCCTGCTCCGTTTCAAAGGCGAGTATGCCAAGTTCCAGAACCCGGACGACGACCGCGTCATCCCCCTTCCCGGCGAAGGATCACTCCCCGTGCTCGGCTCACGCATGAACAGGGCTTCGACTGCCGTCCCGGCTGACGGAAGCATCCCCCCGCCCGCCGAGGAGTATGCCCCGCAAAACAACAACCCCTTTGGCGGGGCGGGAGGCGACGGACCTTTACCTTTCTAACTACTACTATTACTATTCATTAATAAACCACAGAATTATGAGACTGATTACTGCTCTTTTAGGATGTTCACTGCTGCTGGGAGCCACTGCTTGCATGCAACAGACCACGACCGCAGATTACACCGCCTTTGTGAATCCCTTTATCGGTACGGGCGGACACGGGCACACCTTCCCCGGTCCGGTAGTTCCCAACGGAATGATACAGCCCAGCCCCGACACCCGCATCTATCAATGGGATGCCTGTTCGGGCTATTATTATCCGGACAGTACCATCAACGGCTTCTCGCATACCCACCTCAGCGGTACGGGATGCGGGGACTACGGCGATGTGTTGCTGATGCCCACCGTAGGACAACAAGACATCCATCCCATGGGCAGCGAAAGCCAGCAGATGGCTTATGCTTCCTCTTTCTCGCACCAGAACGAGGTGGCTACACCCGGCTATTACTCCGTGATGCTCGACCGCTACGGCGTGAAGGCCGAACTCACGGCTTCCAAGCGTGCTGCCATCCACCGCTACACTTTCCCCGAAAGCAAACAGGCGGGCTTCATCCTCGACCTCGATTACAGCTTGCAGCACCAACGCAATGAAGAGATGCAGCTCGAAGTGGTGAGCGACACGGAGATACGCGGACGCAAGAAGACCGCCTTCTGGGCGTTCGAACAGCAGATCAGCTTCTATGCCAAGTTCTCCAAACCTTTCACGTACACGCTGGTGACGGATTCGGTAGCCCTTGACCGCGGAGGCAAACTTCTCCCTACGGCAAAGGCGCTCTTGCAGTTCAACACGCAAGCAGGCGAAGAGGTGATGGTGAAAATAGGCGTCTCTGCCGTCGATTGGGACGGAGCCAAACGCAACGTCGAAGCGGATATCCCCCAATGGGATTTCGAGGGCGTGCGCAGCCAAGCCAAGGCGGAATGGAACAACTACCTCGCCAAGATTGACATCGACACGTCTGACAAGAACCAGAAGACCATCTTCTACACGGCCCTCTATCACACGGGCGTGCAGCCCAATCTCTTTACCGATGCTGACGGACGCTACTTGGGCATGGACCTCCAAGTGCACCAAGGCGACGTGAAGCAGCCCATGTACACCATCTTCTCTCTTTGGGACACGTTCCGCGCTTACCATCCGCTGATGACCATCATCGACCCCGAACTCAACCAGGCATTCATTCGCTCGCTTGTTCAGAAGCAGCGCGAAGGAGGCATCCTGCCCATGTGGGAGCTGGCGGGCAACTATACGGGCACGATGATTGGTTACCATGCCGTATCGGTGATTGCCGACGCTTACATGAAGGGCGATCGCAACTTCGACGTCAAGGAAGCCTACCGCGCTTGCCTCCGGGTGGCAGAATATGACACTACGGGCATCCGCACCCCGGCTGCCGTGCGCGCACAGCTGATGCCGCAAGCCAAATACTGGAAGAATAAGGTAGGCTATGTGCCTTGCGACAAGGACAACGAAGCCGTGGCCAAAGCCCTTGAATATGCTTACGACGACTGGTGCATCGCCACCCTTGCCGACTCGCTGGGCGACCGTGCCAACCAAGGCAAGTACGCCAAGCTGGGCGAAGGCTACCGCACGTATTTCGACCCTTCCACCCGCTTTATGCGCGGAAAGGACAGCAAGGGTGCATGGCGGACGCCGTTCAGCCCCCGCTCGTCGACCCACCGCAACGATGACTATTGCGAGGGCACTGCTTGGCAATGGACATGGTTCGCTCCGCATGCTGTGGACGGACTGGTGGAGCTCATGGGCGGGCGCGAAGGCTTTATCCAGAAGCTCGACTCGCTCTTTACCGCCGACTCTTCGCTCGAGGGCGAAGCTGCTTCGGCAGACATCTCGGGGCTTATCGGGCAGTATGCCCACGGCAACGAGCCCAGCCATCACATCATCCACCTCTACAACTACGTGCAGCAGCCTTGGCGCACGCAGGAGCTGGCAGACAGCGTGATGCAAACGCTCTACTTCAACGACCCCAACGGACTGTCGGGCAATGAGGACTGCGGGCAGATGTCCGCCTGGTACGTGCTCAACGCAATGGGATTCTATCAAGTATGTCCCGGAAAGCCCGTCTATTCCATCGGACGCCCGCTGTTCGACCGCGTGACGGTGAACCTCCCCGCCGGTAAAAAGTTCACCCTCACGGCACGCAACAACAGTCGTGCCAACAAGTACATCCAATCGATGACGCTCAACGGCAAGCCCCTCGCCACCCCCTTCTTCACCCACCGTGACCTGATGGACGGAGGCACGCTGCAGCTTGTGATGGGCGCTGCACCGAAGAAGTAATTGCTACTAATCTCACTACACACACCCTTGCTAGCAAGGGTCGTCAAGCACCTCTGCTTACGACCCTTGCTTAACTAAGAAACATCATTTATCATGAAATACTCTCCCTCTTTTCTCCTTTTCTTGCTCTTCAGCCTGCTGCTCACCCCCGCGAGCGGGCAGACCCTGAACCTCATCCCCCAACCCTTGCAAACCGAATGCCGGCAAGGGCAGTTTGTCCTCAACCCCCGGACACGCCTCTGCACCAACCTCCGGGGAGAACAACGGGAACAGTTGCTCACCCTGCTCAAAAGCACTCCCCTCGACCTGCCCCTGATCCGCAAAGAACGGAAGGCGAACACCATCGTCCTCCGCCTCGATGCACCCTCGGCAGCCTATCCCACTAGTGAAAGCTACCGCGTGGACGTCAGCCCCGCACGCATCACCCTGAGCGCCGCCTCCGATGCCGGGCTCTTCTACGCCACCCGCACGTTGCTACAACTCGTTGCTGCCGACGGACGAGTGCCCGCCCTGCTTATCGACGATTCTCCCCGCTTCCCCTACCGCGGCATGCACCTCGACGTCTCCCGCCACTTCCGCGACAAAGCCTTCCTCAAGAAGCAGCTCGATGCCATGGCGTACTACAAACTCAACCGTTTCCATTGGCACCTCACCGACGGAGCCGGATGGCGCATTGAAATCAAGAAATACCCCTTGCTCACCGACGTAGCTGCCTGGCGACCCTTCGCCACGTGGAAAGACTGGTGGAAGGGCAACAAACACTACTGCCGCCAAGACGACCCGCAGGCACAAGGCGGATTCTACACCCAAGAAGACGTGAAAGAAATTGTGGCTTACGCCGCTGCCCGCCACATCACCGTCATCCCCGAAATTGAAATGCCGGGACACTCGGAAGAAGTACTCGCCGTCTACCCCCAACTCTCCTGCTCCGGCGAACCCTACGTCAACTCCGACTTCTGCATCGGCAACGAGCAGACCTTCGGCTTCCTCGAAGACGTGCTGACCGAAATCATGCCTCTCTTCCCCTCCACCTACATCCACATCGGTGGCGACGAGGCTTCGAAGACGGGCTGGAAAACCTGCCCCAAGTGCGCCGCCCGCATGAAGACGGAACACCTCAACAGCGTGGACGAGCTGCAAAGCTACCTCATTCATCGCATCGAACGCTTCCTTAACGCCCACGGACGCAAGCTCCTGGGCTGGGACGAGATTATGCAGGGCGGACTTACGCCCGGTGCCACTGTCATGTCTTGGCGAGGCGAAGAAGGCGGCATTGCAGCTGCCCGTGCCGGACATCAGGCAGTGATGACCCCCGGCGGCTATTGCTACCTCGACCATTCGCAAGACGACCCTACCGCGGAGCCCGAAAGCATCGGCGGATACGTACCCCTCGAAAAAGTGTACAGCTACAACCCTGTGCCCGACTCGCTCACCGCTGCCCAGCAAGCACTCATCCTCGGCGTGCAAGCCAACCTCTGGACGGAATACATCGCCACGCCCGACTATGCCGAATACATGCTCTATCCCCGGGTGCTCGCTCTTGCCGAAGTAGCTTGGACAGCTCCCGCACGCAAATCCTATCCCGACTTCCGCCGCCGTGCCCTCCACGCTGTGACTTGGCTCGAAAGCCGCGGTTACCATCCCTTCCCCCTCTCCCGCGAACGGGGCGAACGTGCCGTCAGCCTCCAGCCGGTCCAACACCTCGCTACGGGCAAAACCGTGACCTATCGCACCCCCTTCTCGCCCCAATACCCTGCCGGAGGCGAAGCCGCCTTGGTGAACGGGCTGCGCGGCGGATGGACCTACGGCGACCAACGCTGGCAAGGCTTCCTCGAACAAGGCATGGACGTGGTGATCGACCTCGGCTCGGTGCAACCCATCCACTCCGTACAAGCGGATTGGATGCAGCTGAGCGGACCGTGGGTGTGGATGCCCCAAGAGGTAATCATCGAAATCTCCACCGACGGGCAGACCTTCAGCCCCCTGAGCAGCACCGCCACCGACGTGCCCCGCGACTATGACAAGCTCCTCTTCCGCCAATACGGCTGGACGGGCACTGCCCAAGCGCGCTACGTGCGCTACATAGCTCGCACCGACAAGCGCGGCGGCTTCATCTTCACCGACGAGATTATCATTCGCTAACAATGACTCCTAGCTAACTATCGATATGATACCAACTAACCAACTCTCACGGCTGCCCAAAAGTCCCATCACTTGGGTACCCACCGTTTACTTTGCCATGGGGATGCCCTTCGTGGTGCTGAACATGGTGTGCGGGCTTATGTTCAAAGGCATGGGCATCTCCGACACCGAAATCACCTTCTGGACTTCGCTCATCATGCTCCCTTGGACGCTGAAGTTCTTCTGGAGCCCGTTCCTGGAGATGTGCAAGACGAAGAAATACTTCGTAGTGCTCACCCAGATCGCCTCCGGTGCCTTGTTCGGGCTGGTGGCGCTGACGCTCCACTTGCCGCACTTCTTTTGCTACGCCATCGCTTTGATGGCACTCATCGCCATCAGCGGCGCCACGCACGATGTGGCTACCGACGGCATCTATATGAGCGTACTCACTAAAACCGACCAAGCCAAATACATCGGTTGGCAGGGCGCCTTCTACAACCTCGCCAAGCTCTTCGCCACGGGCGTGCTGGTGTCGCTGGCAGGCGTGCTCATCGATTGGGTGGGCGTGGTCAATGCTTGGAGCATCGTGATGCTGAGTTGCTGCGCCCTCTTGGTGCTGCTCGGGCTCTATCACATGCGGATGCTGCCCTCCGGCGGCACGGCAGTGGCAGAGGTGAAGTCCTTCGCCGATACGGTGCAGACGCTCAAAGAGGTCATCCGTTCGTTCTTTGCCAAGAAGTACATTGCGTGGTACATCGCCTTCATCATCCTTTACCGCTTTGCCGAAGGCTTCGTCATCAAGATTGTCCCCCTCTTCCTCAAAGCCTCCGTGGCAGAAGGCGGGTTGGGGCTGACCGAGACGCAGATCGGCTTCTACTACGGTTCCTTCGGGGCAGTAGCCTTTGTGCTGGGTTCTTTCTTGGCGGGTTACTTCATCGCGGGGCGCGGACTCAAAAAGACGCTCTTCACGCTCTGCTGCGTGTTCAATATCCCCTTCGCCGTCTATCCCCTCCTTGCCATCTACCAACCGGACAGCATGCTGCTGGTGGGCAGTGCCATAGCCTTCGAGTACTTCGGCTACGGTTTCGGCTTCGTGGGGCTTACGCTCTTCATGATGCAGCAAGTGGCGCCGGGCAAGCACCAGATGGCGCACTACGCCTTCGCTTCGGGCATCATGAACCTGGGCGTGATGATCCCCGGCATGATGAGCGGCTACCTCAGCCAAGCACTGGGTGGCTACCGGATGTTCTTCCTCTACGTGCTGCTGGCTGCCATCCCCGCCTTCATCATCACTTGGCTGGTGCCCTTCACTTACAAAGACGAAAAGAAATAAGCATTCACTAACAACTAACAATATGAATCAATCAACCATTAAAGTGGCAGGCGCAGCGCTGCCCGGTATGCCTTGGGAAGACCGTCCCGAAGGTTCCAACGAAGTAGTATGGCGGTGCGCTGCCAACCCCATCATCCCGCGTGACTTGCTGCCCGCCTCGAACAGCATTTTCAACAGTGCCGTAGTCACCTTCGGCGACGGCTATGCCGGAGTGTTCCGTTGCGACGACACCAACCGCCGCATGCGCCTCCACGTAGGCTTCAGTAAAGACGCCATCCACTGGGAACTCAACGAAACGCCGCTTACCTTCCAATGCCCCGATGCCGAGATAGGGGAGTGGGTGTACGGCTACGACCCTCGCGTTTGCTTCATCGACGACCGCTACTATGTGACCTGGTGCAACGGGTATCACGGACCCACCATCGGCGTGGCATACACCACCGACTTCGTTACGTTCCATCAACTGGAGAACGCTTTCATCCCCTTCAACCGCAACGGAGTGCTCTTTCCCCGCCGGATCAACGGGCGCTTTGCCATGCTCAGCCGCCCCAGCGACAACGGGCATACCCCCTTCGGCGACATTTTCTACAGCGAATCGCCCGACATGGAGTTCTGGGGTCACCACCGTCATGTGATGTCTCCCGCACCCTTCGAGCAAAGTGCTTGGCAGTGCACCAAGATTGGTGCCGGACCCATCCCTATCGAGACTTCCGAAGGCTGGCTGCTCATCTATCACGGCGTGCTCGCTTCGTGCAACGGCTTTGTGTACAGCTTTGGTTCCGCCTTGCTCGACCTCGAACAGCCGTGGAAGGTGAAGTACCGTTCAGGTCCGTACCTCCTCTCGCCGCAGAAACTCTACGAGTGCACGGGCGACGTGCCCAATGTTTGCTTCCCTTGCGCCGCACTGCACGATTCCGCTACGGGACGCATCGCCATCTACTACGGTTGTGCCGATACCGTCACCGGACTTGCCTTCGGTTACATCCCGGAAATTATCGAATTCACTAAGCGCACGAGCATCATTTAAGCTTTCTTTTAGGCACGGATCACGCGGACAATCAATCCGGTGTCATCCGTGCCTGTTCTTACTTATTCATTCATCTATTCAACCATGAAACGACTCTTTACCTCACTTCTTTTTGCCGGTGTCTTTCTAGGAGTGCAGGGCGACACGCTGACCTCCTATGTCGATCCGTTTATCGGCACGACGAACTTCGGCACCACCCACCCCGGTGCAGTATGCCCCAACGGGATGATGTCCGTGGTACCCTTCAACGTGATGGGTTCTTCCGACAATCAGTACGACAAAGACGCCCGCTGGTGGTCTACGCCCTACGAGTATCATAACAGCTTCTTCACCGGCTACGCTCACGTCAACCTCAGCGGAGTGGGCTGTCCCGACATGGGCTCGCTGCTGCTTATGCCCACCACCGGCGCCCTGAACGTGGACTACAAGCAATACGGCAGCCGGTACACCGACGAGCAAGCCTCCCCCGGCTATTACGCCAACTACCTCACCAAGTATCAGGTCAAGACCGAAGTCACCGCCACCCCCCGTACCGGACTCGCCCGTTTCACCTTCCCCCAAGGCAAGAGCCACATCTTGCTTAATCTGGGCGAAGGGCTGACCAATGAGTCGGGTGCTTCCCTCCGCCGGGTGAGCCCCACGGAAGTGGAAGGCGTGAAGCTGCTCGGCACTTTCTGCTACAACCCTCAAGCCGTGTTCCCCCTCTACTTCGTGATGCGCGTCAATAAAGTCCCTGCCGCCGCCGGATACTGGAAGAAGCAACGCTCCATGACCGGAGCCGAAGCCGACTGGGACCCCGATAACGGCAAGTACAAACTCTACACCCGCTACGCCAAGGAGCTTGCAGGCGACGACATCGGCGCCTACTTCACCTTCGACACCCAGGAGGGCGAAGAGATAGAAGTGCAGATGGGCGTTTCCTTTGTCAGCATCGCCAATGCCCGCCAGAATCTGGAGAAGGAGCAAGCCGGCAAACACTTTGCGCAACTCCGTGCCGAAGCCGTGGCGCGCTGGAACGACGACCTCTCCCGCATCCGCGTGGAAGGCGGCACCCGCGAACAGAAGACCGTGTTCTACACCGCCCTCTACCACCTGCTGATGCACCCCAATATCTTGCAAGACGTCAACGGACAATATCCTGCCATGGAGGGCGACCGCATTCTCACCACCCAAGGCGACCGCTACACCGTTTTCTCGTTGTGGGACACCTACCGCAACGTGCACCAGCTCCTCACCCTCGTCTATCCCGAAAGGCAGATGCAGATGGTGCGCACCATGGTGGATATGTACCGCGAGCACGGCTGGCTGCCCAAGTGGGAGCTTTACGGACGCGAGACACTGACCATGGAGGGCGACCCCAGCATCCCCGTCATTGTGGACTCGTACTTCAAGGGTTTGCGGGACTTTGATGTAGAACTGGCGTACGAAGCCATGCGCAAGTCCGCCACCCTGCCCGGTGCCCGTAACTTGATGCGTCCCGACAACGATGATTACCTTGCCAAAGGCTACGTCGCCTTACGCGAACCCTTCGACAATTCTGTTTCGCACGCTCTGGAGTATTACGTGGCGGATTATGCACTGTCCCGTCTGGCTTCCGCCTTAGGCAAGAAGGCAGATGCCAAACTCTTCTACGACCGCTCGTTGGGCTACCGGAAATATTATAGCAAGGAGTTTGGCACTCTGCGCCCCCTGCTGCCGGACGGCACCTTCTACAGTCCCTTTAACCCTCGCCAGGGCGAGAACTTCGAGCCCAGCCCCGGCTTCCATGAGGGCAATGCTTGGAACTACACCTTCTTTGTGCCCCACGATGTGTACGGTCTGGCAAAGCTGATGGGCGGTAAAAAGCCTTTTGTGGACAAGCTGCAACGGGTGTTCGACGACGGTCTGTACGACCCCGCCAACGAGCCGGACATTGCCTACCCCTATCTCTTCTCGTACTTCAAAGGCGAAGAATGGCGCACGCAGGAGCAGACACAACGCTTGCTCGCCAAGCATTTCACGGCGAAACCCGACGGCATCCCCGGCAATGACGATACGGGCACCATGTCCGCTTGGGCTATTTTCAACATGATGGGCTTCTATCCCGACTGCCCAGGCGTGCCCGAATATACGCTCACTACGCCCGTCTTCGACCGCGTGGTCATCCGCCTCGACCCGAAATGGTACGCCGAACGCGAGCTGGTCATCGAGACCGATCGCCCGCGGGCAGATGCACGCTTCATCCGCCGCATTGAGCTGGGCGGGAAGGAGCGCGCCGGCTTCCGCCTCACCCACGACGAGCTGGTGCGGGGCAAAGTGCTGCGCTTCGGGCTGAAATAAGGCTTGCCTTATGTTCTGAACAGATACACGGACCACGCAGATCAAAAACGCGGATTCATACGGATTTCTTAGCTACATAGCTAAAAGGTAGTCCGAGTGAGTCCGCGTTTTTGGTTCGCGTGGTCCGCGTATGGCTGGAAAGCGCTAACGAATCATTTCTGGTAGAGGAGCTTGTTCTCGCCTGCCTCGCCGAAGAGCTTGTCACCGAGCGTGGTGATTTGATTGCCCGTAGCTACCACGTGGCGCAGGTTGTCGCAACCCATAAAGGCTCCGAATTCAATGGCGGTGACGCTGGCGGGCAGTTCGACGGTGCCGCACAGTCTGCCGCAGTTGCTGAACACGCGCTGCCCGATGGTCTTGAGCAAGGCGGGCAATTTAATGCGAAGGAGGTACTTCTTCTGGGCAAAGGTGAAGTCGGGCAGGGCAGTGGCGGTAGTCTTCGAGAGGTCTACGCTCACCAAGTTGGGCATATAGTCGCGGATGAGCTTGAAGTCCGCCGCGTCCAGCTTTCCTTCTACGGTGAGGAAGTTGATGTCTTTCGGTTGCATGCCCGCCTTTGTTATTTCGCTTTCGAGGCTTCCCATCCGTCCTATTTGCAGCGTGGCTTCGAAGGGTTCGCCCTCGATGAAGGCAAAGGTCTCCCAATGCTTCTTCTGCCGGTATTCATCGGTCGTGCCCAGCGGCACAAAGATAGCGGTGATGCTGTCCGCCAAGGCTTCGGGCAGGAGGTTGGGCGCCGATTTGCGTTTGAATTGGCAGACGCGCAGGTTGGCGCAACCCTTGAAAGCGGCGTCCTCGATGTTCTTGGTTTTGATGGGGAGGATGACCTTCTTTAGGGAGGCTTTGCCCACCGCCTGCCCGTTCTCCATGCGGCAGAAGGCATAGGCGGGGATGAAGTGGGGCATGTAGACGTAGGTTTTGTCGGGATAGGTCCCGTCCTTTCCCACGTACATTTTTATTTCGACGTTGGTCAGGTCGAGCACTTCGAGCCGGGCGAACTCATCGCGCAGGTGCTTGAAGTCGGTGGCATTGATTTTGCCCGTCAGGGTCAGCTGGGTCACGCTGTCCGCTTCCGCTTGGGTCATCATAGAGATGAGCGTACCGGGTTTGCTGACGAAATAGGTCTTGCTGACTTGCGCGGTGGCGGTAAGCAGGTTGGCAGCAAGCGTTAGGCTGAGGAAAAAAGAAAGTCGTTTCATGAGCGATAAATTATTCATTGGCGCAAATATAAGGAAAATCAATGGGCGTGCGGGGGCGTTTCATATCTTTTATACTTATTTTCATTCCTGTTCTACACCCGCCATGGTGAGCTGGATGCGTTTCCGCTCCACGTCTACGCTCAGTACTTTCACTTTCACCTGCTGATGGATAGACACTACTTCGGTGGGGTTGGTGATGTAGCGGTCGGACAGTTGGGAGAGGTGCACCAGTCCGTTCTCCTTGATGCCGATGTCCACAAAGGCGCCGAAGTTGGTGATGTTGCCCACAATGCCCGGCAGAATCATGCCCGGCAGCAAATCGGCGAGCGTGCGCACATTTTTGTCGAACTCAAAGATGGTGATCGTCTTTCTCGGGTCGCGCCCCGGCTTGTCGAGTTCTTGCAAGATGTCGTTGAGGGTGGGCATTCCCACCGTGTCGTTGAGGTAAGCGGCAGGGTTAATCTGCTGGCGGAGCTCCTTCCGGGCTATTAGTTCCGCCACGCTGCAATGGAGGTCTTTCGCCATTTGCTCCACCAGGGCATAGCGTTCGGGATGAACGGCGGTGTTGTCCAGCGGGTTCTTGGCTTCCGGGATGCGGAGGAATCCGGCGCACTGCTCGTACGCTTTGGCTCCCATGCGGGGCACTTTCATCAACTCTTTGCGGGCGGCGAAGGCGCCGTTTTCTGCGCGGAAGTGCACGATGTTGAGCGCTAGCTGGGCGCCCAGTCCCGATACGTAGGTGAGCAGGTGGCTGCTGGCGGTGTTAAGGTTCACGCCCACGCGGTTGACGCAATTCTCCACCGTTTGGTCGAGCGCCTTCTTCAGCTTGGGCTGGTCTACGTCGTGCTGGTATTGCCCCACGCCGATGGACTTGGCGTCAATCTTTACCAGTTCGGCGAGCGGGTCCATCAGCCGTCGGGCGATGGAGATGGCGCCGCGCACGGTGACGTCATAGTCGGGGAACTCCTCTCTTGCCGTTTTGGAGGCGGAATAGATAGACGCTCCCTGCTCGCTGACCACAAACACTTGCAGCGATCGGTCGAAGGCTTGGCGGGTGACAAAGTCTTCCGTTTCGCGGCTCGCCGTCCCGTTGCCAATGGCGATAGCTTCAATCTGATAGGCTTCCACCATTTTGCGAAGTTTGGCAGCCGCCTCTTTGGCTTGGCTCACGGGTGGATGGGGGTAGATGTTTTCGTTGTGAATGAGGTTGCCCTGTGCATCGAGGCAGACCACTTTGCATCCGGTGCGGAAGCCCGGGTCGATGCCCAGCACGCGCTTTTGTCCCAAGGGAGGTGCCAAGAGCAGCTGCCGCAGGTTCTCGGCAAACACGCGGATGGCTTCAGCGTCCGCCTTGGCTTTGGTGAGGGTGGCATATTCTGTTTCGATGGACGGTTTGAGCAGTCGCTTATACGCATCGCGCACGGCTTCCGCCACCTGCTGTCCGCAGGCGTTGGGGCTGCGCACGAATTGTCGCTCCAAGCTTTCGAGGGCTTCTTCCTCGTAGGGGCTGATGGACACTTTGAGCACGCCTTCGGCTTCTGCCCGACGGATGGCGAGCAGGCGGTGGGAGGTGCAACGTTTCAAGGGTTCGGCAAAGTCGAAGTAGTCGCGGTAGTTGGCGCCCTCCTCCTCTTTTCCTTTCACCAGCTTGGCGGTGATAACGGCGTGCCGGTTGAAGAGCTGGCGCACCCGGTTGCGGGCACTTTCGTCTTCGTTCACTTGTTCGGCTACAATGTCGCGGGCACCTTTCAGGGCATCGTCCACGTCTTTCACGTCTCCCTTTACGAAGGCGGCGGCTCGGGCAGTCAGGTTGTTTTCGCGTTGCATCAGGAGCAGCACGGCGAGGGGATCCAGCCCCTTCTGGCGGGCGGCTTCGGCACGGGTTTTTCGCTTGGGTTTGTAGGGCAGATAAAGGTCCTCCAGCTCGGTGGCGTCCCAGCTGCGGTCGATGCGTTGTTGCAATTTGGGGGTCATCTTGCCCAGTTCGTTGAGGGTGTTGACGATGGTGGTTTTGCGCTTTGCCAAGTCGGTGAACTTGTCGTACTGGTCCTTGATGTTTTCTATCTGTACTTCGTCCAGTCCTCCGGTAGCTTCCTTGCGGTATCGGCTGATGAAGGGCAGTGTGGCTCCTTCATTCAAAAGGTTGAGTGTACTGTTTATTTGTTTTTCCGGCAAGCTCAGGGCTGCAGAGATGAGTGGGATGAATGATTCCATGAGGTGTTGTGCTAAAATAGGCGACAAATGTACGCATTAATCTTTTCCAATCACTAAAATTCCGTATATTTGCCCGCACAAACTACCTCCCACCCTTAAAAGTGAAGTCAATATGTCAATAAAAACCAGCTTCCTGATCGGCTTGCTCCTGACGACTGTCGCATTCCTCCGCCCTTTGGCGGCGCACGCGATGACGGAGGATCAATCCATCTTAATCATTAGCTCGTACAATCCTGCCGCTCATCAAACTTCTCTCACACTTTCCGATTTTATGGATGAATACACACGGTTGGGCGGTAAATTCAGCATCGAGATAGAAAACATGAATTGCAAAAGCTTCTCCGAAGCGCCGCACTGGACGAGCATGATGGCAGCCATCCTTGCCAAGTACGAGGGCAACCAGACGCCCAAACTGATTATCCTTTTGGGGCAGGAAGCGTGGGCGGCGTATCTCTCGCAAAAGGATGTGGACAACCGGAGGGTGCCGGTGATGTGCAGCCTTGCCAGCCGCAACACGGTGATTCTGCCTACCGACCGCATCCAGCTGGATACGTGGATGCCCGAGTCGGCTGACTTCTTAGCCGGCGAGGTGGGGCATCGGGAGGTGAGTGCCGGATTTGTGTACGAATATGATATCCCTGCCAACATCCGTCTTATCAAACATTTCTACCCAGAAACACGTTACATCGCCTTCTTGTCCGACAATACTTACGGAGGTGTTTGCATGCAAGCCTTGGTGCGCAAAGAGATGAGGAAGTTCCCCGAACTGGAGCTTATTCAATTGGACGGCCGATCCAACACCATCTACACCATCGTGGACAAATTCCGGAACTTGCCCAAAAACACGGTGGTGCTGGCGGGTACTTGGCGTGTGGACAAGAATGAGGGCTACTTTATGCGCAACGCCACTTATGCCATGATGGAGGCCAATCCGTTGGTGCCGGCTTTTACGCCCGCCACCATCAGCATGGGCTATTGGACGGTGGGAGGGGTGATGCCTGCCTACCGCGACTTGGGCAAGGACATGGCGCGCGAAGCCTTCCGGATGGAAACGCATCCCCAGGATACGGCTCAGCACATCGAAATCATCAAAAGCAAGACCATCTTGGATTATAAAAAGATCAAAGAGCTGAAGCTGGATGCCGCCTCGCTGCCCTATCCTGTAACGATAGTGAACGAGCCGCCCACCTTTTATCAGCAATATACTTATCAAATCTGGGTGGGTTACATTGTTTTCTTAGCGCTGATGGGCGGGTTGTGTGCCTCGCTTTTCTTCTTTTACCGCACGCGCAACCTGACGCGCAAACTCCAGCAATCGGGCAAAGAGTTGTTTGAAGCCAAAGAGCGGGCGGAAGAGTCTAACCGACTCAAGAGTGCTTTCTTGGCAAACATGAGTCACGAGATTCGCACGCCGCTCAATGCCATTGTCGGTTTCTCCAACGTCTTGTCAGAAGGGGAAAGCACCAAAGAAGAGCAAAAGTCTTACTTCGATATTATTCAAAGCAACTCCGACCTGCTGCTGCGGCTGATTAATGATATTCTTGACTTGTCGCGGCTGGAAGCCGACCGGGTGAGCTTGTCTATTGAAGAATGTGATGTGGTGTTGCTTTGCCGTCAGGTGCTTTCTTCGGTAGCCGTCTCCCGAAGTTGCTCCGGCAATAAGTTCTTGTTTTCTTCCGATTTTGAAACTTATACGTTGGCTACGGACAGCCAGCGCATGCAGCAGGTGCTGATTAACTTGCTGACCAATGCTGCCAAGTTTACGACCAACGGCACCATCACCCTCTGCTTGGAAGTGAAGGAAGCGGAACATCAGGCTTTGTTCTCCATCACCGACACCGGTTGCGGCATTCCGAAAGAGAAGCAGAAACAAGTGTTCGAACGCTTTGAGAAGCTCAACGAATATGCGCAAGGCACGGGACTGGGATTGTCCATCTGTTTGCTCACGGTCGAGAAGTGGGGAGGGAAAATCTGGATTGACCCGGACTATACCGATGGTGCCCGCTTTTTGTTTACCCATCCTTTACCAACGAATTTATAAAAGAAGATGATACCTATGAAAAGAATTACGATGACGAATGTGCTGTTGCTGTGCTGTGCGCTCTCCTTTATGGCACAGGGACAAGAAGTAAAGTTGAAACTGATAGAGACGAGCGATATACACGGCAACTACTATCCTTATAACTTTATTGTGCAGGAAGAGTGGACGGGGAGCTTGGCACGGGTGCACGCCTTGGTGCAGGAGGAACGAAAAACGTATAAAGACAACTTGCTGTTGCTGGACAACGGTGACATCCTGCAAGGGCAGCCCACCGCTTACTTTTACAACTATATTGATACTGTGTCGCCCCACTTGTGTGCGGAGATGATGAACTACATGGGCTATGTGGCAGGCAATATGGGCAATCATGATGTGGAAACGGGACGAAGCGTCTTCTCCCGTTGGATAAACAATTGTCATTTCCCGGTGCTCGGCGCCAACATCATTGAAACAGCCACCGGCAAAACGTATCTGAACCCTTACCAAGTGGTGAAACGCAACGGTGTGAAGGTTGTTATATTGGGCATGATTACGCCCGTCATACCGGTGTGGCTGCCCGAAAACCTCTGGCAGGGGCTTCGCTTTGACGATATGGAAGATACCGCCCGCTACTGGATGAAGGTGATACAAGAGAAAGAACATCCCGACTTGGTAGTCGGGCTTTTCCACTCGGGGCAAGACGCCATGCTGATGGGAGACAAGTATCGGGAGAATGCTTCGTTGAACGTTGCCAAGAATGTACCCGGATTTGACATTGTGATGATGGGGCACGACCATGCCCGCGAATGCAAGAAGATAGTCAATGTGGCGGGTGATTCCGTTTTGATTGTAGACCCGGCAAGCGATGGCATTGTGGTGGCAAATGTGGAGGCTACGTTTCAGCTGAAAAAAGGGAAGGTGCAGAGCAAACAGGTCAGCGGGAAGCTGACGGAGGTGAAAAGCTATGGCATCAGTCAGGAGTTTATGAAACGGTTTGCGCCGCAACAGAAGCGAGTGCAGTGTTTTGTGAGTAAAAAGATAGGTACCTTCACTGAAGATATTAGCACGCGCCCCGCCTTTTTCGGTTCGTCGGCGTTTGTTGACTTCATCCATTCGTTGCAACTAGCCATCTCGGGGGCGGACATTTCTTTTGCTGCGCCGCTGGCGTACGATGCCGTGATTAAGAAAGGGGACGTGCAAGTCAGCGATATGTTCAACCTCTATAAGTACGAGAATATGCTTTATGTGATGAAGCTGACGGGTAAAGAAATCAAGAACTTCCTCGAGATGTCTTACTATATTTGGACCAACCGGATGAAATCACCCATCGACCATCTGCTTTGGTTTAAAGAAATCCCGATAGAAGGAGCGGGAGAACGCGTCTCTTTTCAGAATTATAGCTTCAACTTCGACTCTGCTGCGGGTATCATTTATACCGTAGATGTGACGAAACCTCAAGGGGAAAAAATACACATTATCAGTATGGCAGACGGAAGTCCGTTTTTTATGGACAAGATATATAAGGTAGCGACGAACTCCTATCGGGGCAACGGCGGCGGGGAGTTGATGACCAAAGGGGCGGGCATACAGCAAGACGAGCTGAAAAACCGGATTATCTTTGCCACCGACAAAGACCTCCGTTACTACTTGATGCAGTATATCCATGAGAAGAAACACCTCGACCCGCACGCGCTCAACCAATGGAAGTTTATCCCCGAAGCTTGGACAGAGCCTGCCGCTAAAAGAGATTATAAGAATTTGTTTGGTAAATAAGTAATGAGGATGGCAGAAAACTTAACAGTAGCTCTTGGCAGCAAAGAAGAACAATACGGCTCTTTGCTCCCGCAGATTCAAGCGCTTCTTGAAGGGGAAGATGATTTGACGGCTAATTTGGCAAACACCGCAGCGGCTTTGAAAGAAACATTCGGCTTCTTCTGGGTCGGTTTCTATCTGGTCAAGCAAGACACGTTGGTGCTGGGTCCGTTTCAAGGTCCGGTGGCATGTACGCGCATCCGCCGGGGTAGGGGCGTTTGTGGCACGGCTTGGGACAAAGGGTTTACCCAGTTGGTGCCCGATGTTGATGCTTTTCCGGGGCACATCGCATGCAGCTCGTTGTCCCGTTCGGAAATAGTGGTTCCGATGCTGAAAGACGGAACGGTGTGGGGAGTGCTCGATGTGGACAGTGACCGGCTCAACGGCTTCGATGAAAAGGATCAGCTTTATTTAGAAAGAATCGTAACCTATTTGGATAGATGAAAAAGATGAAACTAAATGCCATTCCCCAAGTAGATATTGGTCATGTGCGCCGTTTCGAACAGGTAGATTTCATTGACAATGATTTTGCCATCTTCGATGATGTATCCGACCTCCCGTTGAAAGACTTTCCTAGCCGGATGAATGCTTCGGTGCTGAGCCTTTGCTTGAGCGGAAGCTATCGGGTAGCAATTAATCTGCAAGAGTACACCCTCACGCCTCATGTTTTGCTGGTGACCCTTCCCGACCAAATCATTCAGAATCTCAGCATGAGCGATGACTTCTCGGGCATCTTCATTGTGGTGTCGAAAGAGTTTGTCAACGACCTTTTCCCCCGCCTGGCGCAGATGCTTTCATTGATGTTTGACATTAAAGAAAATCCGGTGCTTGCACTCAATCAAGAAGATGTGGATTGCTTGTCAGAGTACCACTCCTTTCTCTGGAAAAAAGTGAAGATGACGCATAATATGTTCCGCAAAGAGATTACGCAAGGCATTCTTCTTTCTTTGTATTATGACCTGTATAATATGTATCAACGGCATAAACCCAAGCAAGTGAAGCCACTGACCCGGAAAGAAGAGCTTTTGGAGAAGTTCTTGCGCGAAGTGTTGGAGAATTACAAAACGCACCGTTCCGTGAGCTTCTATGCCGACAGACTTTGTTTGACTGCCAAGCATCTCTCCGGTGTAGTGAAGGAAGTGAGCGGCAAGACTGCCGGCGTGTGGATTGATGATTTTGTTACGCTCGAAGCCAAAGCGTTGCTCGCCTCCTCCGATATGAGCATTCAAGAGATAGCCGAGTCACTTCACTTTGCCAACCAGTCTTTCTTTGGCAAGTACTTCAAACACTTTGTCGGAGTATCACCCAAGGAGTACCGGAAGAGGTAGCCCCATGATATAATCGTTCATATAGTACCCGTTTCCGATGGGGAAGTCTCCTTCGCGCAGCCGGGTCATGCCCATTCGCTCGTAGAAGTGCACGGCCCGGTTGTTCCGGTTCACGTTCAGCTCCAGCAGGCAGGGCGAAGGATGTACCCCCTCAATGTACCGAATGGCGTGCTCGAACAAACATTTGCCTAGGTGCTTTCCTTGAAACTGCGGCAGTACGTATATCTTTTGTAGATGAAACAGGTCGGCCTCTTCGGGTTGAACAGATACATACCCGCACGCTTCACCATTCAGGGAGGCGATGAAGTAAACATGCCCCTCTTCCTCCATCTGCTTGTGGAGGTTGGCGGGTGCATACATCCATTCCATCATATAATCCAGCTGTTCGGGCGAAAGAATCTCTTGATAAGTAGCCGGAAAAGCGATAGCGGCTAGCGCATGAATAAGTTCGCAATCATCGATGGTTGCTCTTCGGATAGTTAGCATAGTCATTCAAATTTATTCCTCCTGCTGCTCGCGAAGCAGGTTTTTTTGTTTAGGGAGACAAAGCTAAATAATCTCTTCCAGATTAGGAACAAATAACAGCCGTTTTTTTTTCTGTGCAAGCGTATCAAAGAAATAATCTCCTGCCGGGAGTTGCCCCATCCTCTGCCGA
>JAVVVS010000004.1:0-20909 GCA_036652495.1 Bacteroides sp. | reverse complement strand
TGCAAGCGTATCAAAGAAATAATCTCCTGCCGGGAGTTGCCCCATCCTCTGCCGAAGGATGACGAATCTTCTGACGGAAGAAGCTCAATCTCCTGCCGGGAGTTGCCCCATCCTCTGCCGAGAGCTGGCATCCGCATCTGGTTGTTCGGTTAGGACTGTACGCGTACCAAATCTTGCGAAATCCGCGAAATCTCATCTGAAAAAAGCCTCGAACTTTTGATGCAGTTGCCCGTCTCTTCTTGAACGATGGGACAACAGTATCACTGCACAAGAACCGGCCGTAGGTCCCGTACGCGCTGTCACGATGCTTCCTAAAAAAAGTAAAAAACATAAAAAGTTCTTGCGGATTTCAATATAATAGCCGAAAAGCATTACTTTTGCTTCGTATTCAAGTATTTAAAAAGAACCGATGATAAAAAAGATATTACCAGCGTTACTATTGCTTCCTACTTTAGTCTTTGCCCAGATAAACACAGACCGAGTGATGATGATTGCCCGGAATGCTCTTTACTTTGAGGATTATGTGCTGTCTATTCAATATTTTAATCAGGTAATCAATGCCAAACCCTATTTGTACGAACCTTACTTTTTCAGGGGATTGGCAAAGATAAACTTGGATGACTTCCCCGGAGCGGAGGCGGATTGCGATGCCACCATCGAGCGCAACCCTTTTGTGGTAGGAGCCTATCAAGTGCGCGGTTTAGCCCGCATTCGTCAGAATAAATACAGCGCCGCCATTGAAGACTACACGCAAGCGTTGCATTTCGATCCGGAAAACGTGACCCTGTGGCATAACTTGACTCTTTGCCATATACAAGAGAAAAACTACAAAGCAGCAGAGAACGATTTGAGCCAGCTGCTCACGGTATCGCCCCGGTATACAAGGGCTTACTTGATGCGCGGAGAAGTGGCTTTAAACCAAAAAGACACCTTGCGTGCATTGAACGATTTCAATACCGCCATTTCGATGGATAAATTCGACCCCGATACGTGGTCCTCCCGTGCCATCGTCCGCTTGCAACAAGCCAAGTACGCAGATGCGGAAGCCGATTTGAATCAGGCAATCCGGCTGAGCGTAAAAAATGCCGGGAATTACATCAATCGGGCGTTAGCCCGTTTTCATCAGAATAACCTCCGAGGAGCGATGGACGATTATGATTTGGCGCTCGATATTGACCCGCGTAACTTCATCGGACACTATAACCGCGGCTTGCTGCGGGCGCAGGTGGGCGATGACAACCGGGCTATCGAGGACTTCGACTTTGTGCTCGATAGTGAACCCGACAATATGATGGCCACTTTCAATCGCGGTTTGCTTCGTGCACAAACCGGAGACTATCGCGGAGCTATCAAAGATTATACCACCGTCATCAGCCGTCATCCCAACTTCTTGGCGGGCTATTACAATCGAGCGGAAGCACGACGAAAAGTGGGCGACCGTAAGGGGGCTGAGCAAGATGACTTTAAAGTGCTGAAAGCACAATTGGACAAGCAGAACAAAGTGTCTGCTACCGACAAGACGACGGCGCAGAACAACGACGACAACCAAACCGAGGGCGGCAAGACTCGCAAAAAATCGGATAAAGATATGAATAACTACCGGAAGATTGTGATAGCCGATGACTCGGAAGCGGAGCAAAAATACAAGAGCGACTATCGTGGACGGGTGCAAGACCGCAATGTCAATATCAAACTGGAGCCGATGTTCGCCCTCACCTATTATGAAAAGATGAGTGAAGTGAAGCGTGCGGTGAATTATCATGTGTTTATCGATAACCTGAACCGTTCGAACGAATTTCCCAAACGACTGCACATTACGAATATGGAGTCACCACTGACCGAAGATCAGGTGAAATTCCATTTTGCCTTAATCGATGCTCATACATCCGCTATTGTGGCGGATAACCGCGATGCGCGGAAACGTTTTTCGCGGGCATTAGATTTCTATTTAGTGCAGGACTTTGCCAGCTCTATTGAAGATTTTACGCAAGCGATTTTGCTCGATGGAAACTTTTTCCCCGCTTACTTCATGCGTTCCTTGGTGCGATACAAACAGCTGGAGTACCAGAAAGCAGAAGAAGGCGCAGCATCCCTCGCTGCCCCATTACCTGGTGCAGCGGCAACGAACAAGGCAACCATCGGCGCCGTAGATTATGAAATAGTTCGCAAAGATCTGGATAAAGTTATTGCACTGGCTCCCGATTTTGTGTACGCTTATTACAATCGCGCAAATATTGCCGCCATGTTGAAAGATTATCGGGCGGCAATAACGGACTATGATAAAGCCATTGACTTGAATCCGGAATTTGCTGACGCCTACTTTAATAGAGGGCTGACACAGATTTTCTTGGGCAATAATAAGCAAGGAGTGGCCGATCTAAGTAAGGCGGGCGAACTGGGAATTGTTTCGGCTTATAACATTATTAAGCGCTTTACCGATCAGTCCGAATAACATTTATTAGATAAAAATCTGAAAAGTCAAAAGAAAAGCTTATTTTTGCCAACGAATATAGAACGATAATACAGAACTATAACATTAAAATTATGATAAAGATAACATTTCCTGATGGCTCTATTCGTGAGTACGACGAAGGAGTAAACGGTTTGCAGATCGCCGAAAGTATCAGCTCCCGCTTGGCACAAGACGTTTTGGCTTGTGGCGTGAATGGCGAAGTTTATGAGTTGGGACGCCCAATACGGGAAGATGCCAACGTAGTGCTTTATAAATGGGATGACGAACAAGGGAAACATGCCTTCTGGCATACGAGCGCTCACTTGCTGGCGGAAGCTTTGCAAGAACTATATCCCGGCATTCAGTTTGGCATCGGGCCTGCCATAGAAAATGGTTTCTACTATGACGTAGATCCGGGCGAAGCGGTGATCAAAGAAGGAGACTTGGCTGCCATTGAAGCTAAAATGGCGGAACTGGTGGCAAAGAAAGAAGCCGTGGTCAGAGCCGACATCACCAAGGACGACGCACTGAAAATGTTCGGCGAACGGGGCGAAACCTACAAATGCGAACTGATTTCCGAACTGGAAGATGGTCGCATCACCACCTATACGCAGGGCGCGTTCACCGATTTGTGCCGGGGCCCGCACTTGATGACTACCGCATCTATTAAAGCTATCAAGCTCACCTCTGTAGCCGGCGCTTATTGGCGAGGACACGAAGAACGCAAAATGTTGACCCGCATCTACGGCATCACATTCCCGAAGAAGAAAATGCTGGACGAATACCTGGTGTTGCTGGAAGAAGCGAAGAAACGCGACCACCGCAAAATAGGCAAAGAGATGGAACTGTTCATGTTCTCCGAAATGGTAGGAAAAGGATTGCCGATGTGGCTGCCCAAAGGTACCGCATTGCGCCTGCGCCTCGAAGATTTCCTGAAAAAAATTCAGAAACGTTTCGGCTATCAGCAAGTGATGACCCCGCACATCGGAAACAAACAACTCTATGTCACTTCCGGACACTATGCGAAGTACGGTAAGGACTCTTTCCAACCCATTCATACACCCGAAGAAGGAGAAGAATATCTGTTGAAACCGATGAACTGCCCTCACCACTGCGAGATTTACAAATGGCAGCCCCGTTCGTACAAAGATCTTCCTTTGCGTCTGGCTGAATTTGGCACTGTTTATCGTTATGAGCAGAGTGGAGAACTTCACGGACTGACCCGCGTACGTAGCTTTACGCAGGACGATGCACATATCTTCTGTAGCCCCGATCAGGTGAAAGAAGAGTTCCTCAGCGTGATGGACATTATTTTTATCATCTTTAAGGCGCTCAACTTCGAGAACTTTGAAGCACAGATTTCTTTGCGTGACCCCAATAATAACGAAAAATATATAGGTAGCGATGAAAACTGGGCGAAGGCCGAACGGTCTATTATCGAAGCCTGTGCCGAAAAAGGCTTGAAAGCGAACGTCGTATTGGGAGAAGCAGCCTTCTACGGTCCGAAACTCGATTTTATGGTACGCGACGCCATCGGCCGTAAGTGGCAGTTAGGCACCATTCAAGTAGACTATAACCTGCCCGAGCGTTTCCAGCTAGAATATACTGGCACGGATAATATGAAACACCGCCCGGTGATGATTCACCGCGCCCCGTTTGGTTCGATGGAACGGTTCGTTGCCGTGCTGATAGAACATACGGGTGGCAAGTTCCCCTTATGGCTTACTCCCGATCAGGTAGCCATCCTGCCTATCAGCGAGAAATTCAATGATTACGCCCAGCAGATTCGGAAGTATCTGGATACGCTGGATATTCGCGCCATTGTGGATGAACGGAACGAAAAGATTGGTCGCAAGATACGTGACAATGAAATGAAACGCATCCCCTACATGCTCGTAGTCGGTGAGAAAGAAGCCGAAAATGGAGAAGTCTCTGTTCGCAAACAAGGTGAAGGAGATAAGGGAACCATGAAATATGAGGAATTCGGCAAATTATTGGACGAAGAAGTTCAGAATATGATAAATAAATGGTAACTTTGCGCGCAATTGTAAAAGCACGGTGTCAAGATGGCACTCTAATGTTCGCTGATACATTAATAAATAAACTAATTTGGTAGTAAATAAAAAACAAACTGGTAATCGTTATTTAATGAAGAATGACAGCTTAAAAGGGCAATATCGGATCAATGAACAGATTCGTGCCAAGGAAGTACGTATTGTGGGTGAGGAATCGGAACCTCAGATTTTTACGATTGCACAGGCATTGAAGATGGCTGTTGATCTGGAACTGGATCTCGTTGAGATTTCTCCCAATGCACAACCCCCTGTTTGTCGAATTATTGACTACTCTAAATTCCTTTATCAGCAGAAGAAACGCCAAAAGGAGCAAAAGGCGAAACAGGTAAAAGTGAACGTGAAAGAAATTCGTTTCGGACCTCAAACAGATGCCCATGACTATGACTTTAAATTGAAGCATGCCATCGGTTTTCTCGAAGACGGAGACAAAGTGAAAGCTTATGTTTTCTTTAAAGGACGTTCTATTCTTTTCAAAGAACAAGGAGAAGTGCTATTGTTGCGCTTTGCCAATGACTTGGAAGATTATGCTAAAGTAGATCAATTGCCCTTGCTTGAAGGAAAGCGCATGACCATTTTCCTTTCTCCGAAGAGAAAAGAAGGCAGCCTTCCTAAGAAAACAATGGTGGTGAAACCTGCCGTTCCTGCCGCACCAAAGACCGACGCAAAGCCTGTTGAACCGGTAGCAGAAGTGACAGAAGCAACAGCCGAATAAGAAAAAATGCGTAGCGCGCCAGGTATAGTGCGCTGCCATCTAATTTTAATAATTTAAAAACAAGTAAGATGCCAAAGATGAAGACTAACTCCGGTTCAAAGAAGAGGTTTACCCTCACCGGAACAGGTAAAATCAAAAGAAAGCACGCTTTTCATAGTCATATCCTGACTAAGAAATCGACCAAGAGAAAAAGAAATCTGTGCTACTCTACAACTGTTGATGCAACAAATGTGAGCCAGGTGAAAGAACTCTTGTGCATGAAGTAATCAGCAAAGCGTACAACGTATTATTAAAGTATTAACCGAATGACTAGCTTTAAGTTCGCTACATGAAGCAGCGACGCTAACATTCAAAAAAGAGTAAAACTATGCCAAGATCAGTAAATCATGTTGCTTCGAAAGCAAGAAGAAAGAAAATTTTGAAATTGACCAGAGGTTACTTTGGCGCAAGAAAAAATGTATGGACCGTAGCTAAAAACACTTGGGAGAAGGGTTTGACTTACGCGTTCCGTGACCGTAGAAACAAGAAAAGAAACTTCCGTGGACTTTGGATACAACGTATCAATGCTGCTGCACGTCTTGAAGGAATGTCTTATTCTAAGTTAATGGGTGGTCTGCACAAAGCTGGAATCGAGATTAACCGCAAGGTTTTAGCCGATTTAGCGATGAACCATCCGGAAGCTTTCAAAGCTGTGGTTGCCAAAGCAAAAGGAGCATAAGCTTTCATTGCTTACGATAAAAAGAACAAATGCCAGTTACTTCGAAAGAGGTGACTGGCATTTATTTTAATGGGTGCGGGCTGCTTTGGGATGGACCGAAAAAAACTTCTATAGAATCAAATAAAGTTCTTTTTTCTTTGGTCGTTTAATTTGGAAGCACTACATTTGTCATAGCAAAAGATTAGCCGTATTGGCTAGATCGGGAAACTCTTCAAATTAATCTGATGCACCGAGAAAGTTTCGTATCTTAATGGCGGGCCACATCCTTCGGGACAGCTTTATGCCGGTGGATTACAAAGAGAGCGGACACTCAAATCTTGTTCTATCAGAGTTTCATCACATCGTTGGTACGGCTTCTCTTTTGCTTTCCATCTTATTTTATTTTGATCTGGCAGTTCGACAGATCTTCTATAATCGCCAGACTTTCTACTTTCACTCCTTTTGCTTCCAGCATCTTGCGCCCGTGCTGAAACTCTTTCTCTATAATGAATCCCATGCCAACCAACGTAGCACCTGCTTGTTGTATAAGGTCGAGCACCCCTAATGCCGCATTTCCGTAGGCAAGAAAATCATCCACAAAAAGAACCTTGTCATCGGCTGTGAGGAAGTCGGAGCTAATCACGACTTCATAATCACGGTCTTTCGTAAACGAATGAACGGTGGTGCAGAGTGCATTCTGAAGCGTTTTGGGCGATTTCTTCTTTGCGAAGACTACCGGTAGCTCCAGCAGGTAGCCGGTCATGATGGCGGGGGCGATGCCGCTTGCCTCAATCGTCATAATCTTATTGATTCCCGACGAGGCAAAGCGGCGTACAAACTCCACACCGATGGATTTCATCAGGGTTGGATCCATCTGATGATTGATGAAACTGTCTACTTTTAAAATGCCACCTTCAAAACACCTGCCGTCTTGCAGGATTCTCTTCTTTAATAATTGCATGTATGGGGTCTCCCTCTTATTTGTTGTTTCGCAGGTCTCTCACTCGCACCGCTTTTCCTTCGCTTTGAGGGAGGGAGTCCTTCTTTACCAGTTTCAGCTTGGGGGTGACTAGTATTTCATCTTTCAGCTGGCGGGTAATCTCTTTGCTGATGCGTTCCAATTGGATGTAATTATCGGTAGAGAGATCGTTCAGTTCTGCTTCGACGATGATTTCATCGAGGTTGTTCATCGTTTGCAGGGTGATGAGATAATTATTGCCCAATTGCGGGAATTGCAATAAAATCTTTTCTATCTGCATCGGGAATATGTTGACACCTTTGATGATGAACATGTCGTCGCTGCGTCCTTTGATACGGTCGATGCGCAGATGGGTGCGTCCGCAAGGGCAGGCGCCGGGCAGGATGCGGGTCAGGTCGCGCGTGCGGTAACGAATCAGCGGCATCATTTCGCGGTCGAGTGTGGTAAGCACGAGTTCGCCTATTTCTCCTTCGGGTACTGGCTCACCGGTTTCCGGATCTACCAACTCTACGTAATAGCAATCTTCCCAAAAGTGCATGCCGTTTTGTTCGGTGCATTCAAAAGCCACGCCGGGACCGTTCATTTCGGTCATGCCGAAGCTGTTGTAAGCTTTCACATTGAGCAGGCGTTCTATTTTCCGGCGTTGCTCGTCGGTATGAGGTTCGGCACCGATGACTAACGTTTTAAGGGTGGTGGTGGTGGGGTCGATGCCTTCATTCTTGAAAGCTTCTGCTAAGTGGATGGCGTAGCTGGGGATGGCATGCAATGCTGTTGTTTTAAAGTCGGTGATAAATTTGATTTGCCGTTTGCTATTACCGGCTGCAGCGGGTACGGTGAGCGTGCCCAGTCGTTCGGCTCCGTATTGGAAGCCCAATCCGCCGGTGAACATGCCATAGCCCGAACTGTTTTGAAAGACGTCGGTTTTGCGGATGCCTACCATGTAAAGGCAGCGGGCTACGAGGTTTGCCCAGGAGTCGAGGTCGTGTTGTGAATGCACAATGACGGTGGGGTTTCCGGTTGTTCCGCTCGAAGAGTGGATACGTACGCCGTCCGTTTTCATGTCCCCTGCCACTAATCCGAAGGGATAATTGGCGCGCATGTCTGCTTTGGTTGTAAAAGGCAGCTTGCGGATGTCATCCAGTGTTTGGATGCTGTCGGCTGTGAGTTGGTGCTTGGCGAAAACCTCCTTGTAGTAAGGAGCGTTTGCGGCTATGGCTACTGTTTTTTTAAGTCGCTGAAGTTGCAGTTGGCGCAACTTCTCGCGACTCAGGGTCTCTATTTCTTCTTCCCAGTATGATTTTGTATTCATCTTTCTGACGTTAAATTCTCTGCTATTTCTTTTCCGGCAGCAAGTGCCTTCAGGTTCATTTCTACAATGGCTTCTCCTTTGCGTTCGAATATTTCGCGCACGCTGTCTTGAATGGTGGGGTAATCGATGCCCAAGAAGGGGATGGTGGCTCCCAGCAGCACCATGTTGGCCACACGGGCGGAACCGACTTCTTTGGCCACGCGGTCTACGTTGAGCACTACCTTGTGGGGCAGCTTGTCAATCTCTGCCCTCACAGCTGTTTCTTCGGGATAGTTGGGGATGTTGATAAACGGAACTTCATTGGTCACCAGCCATCCTTCTGCCTGTAGGTAGGGGAGATAGCGCAATCCTTCCATCGGTTCCAGCGAGATGATAAGGTCGCATTTTCCGTTCGGTATCAAGTCGGAAGCGATGGGCTGGTCGCTGATGCGCAGGTTGGACTGTACGTCTCCGCCGCGCTGGCTCATGCCGTGTACTTCAGCTTGCTTCATGTACAGTCCTTTTTTCAGGGCTGCTTTACCAATGACTGTGGCGATAGACAGGATTCCTTGTCCACCGACGCCTGATAGTATAATGTCTTTTTTCATGATTTATTTGCTTCTTTTTTTACGTGCTAATGTCTGGATACACTCTCTGCGGGGGATGATGACCGATATGCCGTGGTAGTTGAGTTCTTGGCGTATCACTTGTTTCATCTCTTCGTAGTTCTTTTTTAGTGGAGTGAGCACACGGATGTGTGCAGGATCTACGCCCAGACCGATGCAAATGGATTCAATGCGTCCTGTACCTGCCGAATCTTGTCCGCCGGTCATGGCCGTTGTTTCATTGTCGGAGATGACGAGGGTGAGGTCTGTGTTTTCGTTCACGCAGTCTAGCAATCCTGTCATGCCGGAGTGTGTGAAAGTGGAGTCGCCAATCACCGCTACCGAGGGATAAAGCCCTCCGTCCGCAGCGCCTTTTGCCATGGTGATGGATGCACCCATGTCCACGCAGGAATTGATGGCGTTGAAGGGAGCGTTAGCGCCCAGTGTGTAGCAACCGATGTCGCTGAATACTTTGTGAAGGGGATATTCTGCCCGCAGCACTTCGGTGAGCGTGGTGTACATATCGCGGTGTCCGCAGCCTTCGCACAGAGCGGGGGGGCGCATTTCTACCACAGCGGGAATGGTGAATATTGATTTGTTTTCTTTGCCCACAGCGCGTGCCACCGAGTCGGGAGTCAGTTCGCCATCTTGGGACAGCGTTCCGTCCAGACGCCCTTTGACTTTCAAACCGATGCCCAGATAGCCCTTTAGCTGCTTTTCCACAAACGGTTGTCCGTCTTCGAGCACCAGAATTTCGTCGCAAGCTTCTATGAGTTGTTTGATTTGTTTTTTGGGAAGCGGATATTGTCCGATTTTCAATACCGGATATTCGCAACCGTTGGGATAATTCTCCATCAGGTAGTTGTAGCCGATGCCGCAGGCGATGATGCCCAGTTTTTTGTTGGGTCCGTCTGTATAAACGTTGTAAGGAGATTCTTCGGATGCTTGGATGAATGCGTCTTGATGCGAAAGCAACATTTTGTAGCGCTTGCGGGCATTTCCCGGTAATAGAATAAATTGACGGGGGTCGTCGCTGAAAGCGATTCCGTTTTGCGGTTTCTGAGGTTGACGTTCTACTCCCGAACGAGAGTGCGCCAAGCGGGTGACCATGCGTACCAATAGAGGTTCGCCAATCTTTTCAGACCATTCGAAACCGTTATAAATCATATCATAAGCCTCCTGCTGATTGCTGGGCTCATACATTGGTATCAGTGCGAAGTCGCCATAGAAGCGGCTGTCTTGTTCGTTCTGTGAAGAGTGCATGCTGGGATCATCGGCAGCAATGACGATGAGTCCGCCTTTCACTCCGGTGATGGCCGAGTTGATAAAACAGTCGGCAGCTACGTTCATGCCTACGTGTTTCATGCACACCATGGCGCGTTTGCCCACAAAAGACATTCCTAGCGCTGCCTCCATAGCAGTTTTTTCGTTTGCCGACCAGCGGGAGTGGATGTTTCGCTCTCCGGTGATGGGAGCTGACTGAATATATTCTGTAATCTCGGTAGAGGGAGTGCCGGGATAGGCGTAAACGCCCGAAAGACCGGCATCGAGTGCGGCTTGTGCAATGGCTTCATCGCCAAGTAAGAGTTGTTTACTCATATCTTTTAATCTATTTATAGTGAATCGTAGTTTGTTATTTTAGGCAGCAAAGATACATTTTTACGCTTGTTTTATCCTTACTTTAGTTGAAAATCTTCCTTTCATTCAATGCTTTCCAGTATTTTCTAGCGTTTATCATGTGTTGGGCATAGTTGGCAGAAAAGTTGTGAGTGCCCGAGAAGTCTTCTTTGGCGCACATGTAGATATAGTTGTGCTTCACATGGTTAAGCACGCTGTCAATGCCTTTGGGTGAAGGGATGCGAATCGGACCGGGAGGCAGTCCGATATTGATATAGGTGTTGTAAGGCGACTGTGTCTTTAAGTTTTCGTTGGAAATTCTTCTCAGAGCAAAGTCCTGTAAAGCGAATTTTACGGTGGGGTCTGCCTGCAAAGGCATGCCGGCATGCAGCCGGTTGAGGTACAATCCTGCCACCATTGCTTTGTCCGTGTCGTTGTTCGTTTCTTCTTCAACAATGGAAGCCAGCGTACAAACTTCTTCGGGAGTCATATTCATGCTTTTTGCTTTTGCCAGACGCGTGCTGTTCCAGAATTTTTTGTGTTCTTTCTGCATCCGTTCCATAAACTCTTCTGCGCTAAGGTTCCAATACACTTGATAGGTTTCGGGGATGAAAAGGCAGGGCATCGTTTCGGCAGTGTATCCCATTTTCTTTTGATAGAGGCTGTCGAACAATGGCTTGGCTATTTCGGCTGAGTCTATCATCAATTGCTTGCCGATGCTGCGTGCCAAGCGGTCGAGGGTGCGCACGCTGCCGATGGTGAGGTTGATTGGTTCCTGAGCTCCGCGAGACAGGCGGCTGTAGACGTGATAGACATTGTCTTGGGGACGAATCAGATAGCGACCGGTGTGGAGGTTGTGCTCGAAATCCCGAAAATGAGCCATCCATCGAAAGCCGTCGAAGTGGTTCACTCGTCCCGTTGCTTTTACCTTATTATAGATAGAATCTGCCGTGTCGTCGCGGTCTACATAGACGTAGACTTTTTCGTTGGGGTGGAACTGGGGATAGAAGAGGTAATAATACGCCGTGGCTATTCCTAGGATGCCGATTAGGATGGCTATTCCTGCAGCCATCAGCCATTTGTTTTTCTTGTTTATTTTCATGGAAATGATGCTTTTTGAAAATCGCCTCAAAGGTAGGAAGAAATAGAATATTTAGCTAACGTATACGTTCTTTTTTAGGTGCTGAGGAATCGGTGCCCGAAAAAAGCCGGAGAGCTTTTAAATAAAGATGGTGAACTTTTTTTTAAAAGTTCACCATCTTTCGGGCAGAAGTCCGCCATTCTTTTTTTTAAAATTCGCCGGCTTTTTTTTAAATTCGGCCGTCTTTTTCAGGGGAGGTGTTTAAGCTAGATTTCCTATCTCGTCGAGATTCTTCTGGATGTCTTCGTCGGTCAGGGTATAATTCACTAAATCGCCGGAGAGGTATTTGTCGTACGAGGGGATGTCAATCAGTCCGTGACCGGAAAGGTTGAAGAGGATGACTTTTTCTTCGCCCGATGCTTTGCAAAGGTTGGCTTCACGGATGGCGGCTGCGATGGCATGACAGGATTCGGGAGCCGGGATGATGCCTTCTACTTGGGCAAAGAGGCAGCCTGCTTCAAAAGATTCAATCTGCTTGATGTCTACCGCTTCCATCAATCCGTCTTTGAGGAGTTGAGAGACAATGACTCCTGCACCGTGGTAGCGCAGTCCGCCGGCATGGATGTTGGCGGGAGCAAAGTTGTGTCCCAGTGTAAACATGGGCAGCAGGGGGGTGTATCCGGCTTCATCGCCAAAATCGTATTGAAACTTGCCGCGTGTCAACTTGGGACAGGAAGCGGGTTCGGCAGCAATGAAGCGAGTTTTCTTTCCTTCGAGGATGTTGTGGCGCATAAAGGGGAAGGAGATGCCTCCGAAGTTGGATCCGCCTCCGAAGCAACCTATCACCATATCGGGGTATTCGCCAGCCAGTGCCATTTGTTTTTCAGCTTCCAGCCCAATGATGGTTTGATGCAAGGTGACGTGACTCAGCACAGAGCCCAGTGTGTATTTGCAGTTGGGCGTGGTGCGGGCCAGTTCGATGGCTTCGGAGATAGCTGTGCCGAGTGAGCCTTGATGGTTGGGGTGTGCCGTAAGAATGTTTTTTCCGGCACGGGTGGACATGGAGGGGGAGGCGGTGACCTGTGCCCCGAACGTCTGCATGATGCTGCGGCGATAGGGTTTCTGCTCATAGCTGATCTTCACTTGGTAGACGGCTGCTTCTAGTCCGAAGACTTTAGCGGCATACGCCAAGGCGGTGCCCCATTGTCCGGCACCGGTTTCGGTGGTGACGTTCTGCACCCCTTCTTTCTTACAGTAATAAGCTTGGGGCAGTGCCGAATTGAGTTTGTGCGAACCTACGGGGCTGACACTTTCGTTTTTGAAGTAGATGTGTGCGGGGGTGCCCAGCGCTTTTTCCAGTCCGTAGGCGCGTACCAGCGGAGTGCATCGATAATATTTATACATCTCGCGCACCTCTTCGGGTATTTCAATCCAGGGGTCGGTCTGGTTTAACTCTTGCCGGCTCAGCTCTTCGGCAAAGATGGGGTAGAGGTCTTCGGGTTTCAAGGGTTGTTTGGTGGCGGGGTTCAGCGGAGGCATGGGTTTGTTCACCATGTCGGCTTGTATGTTGTACCAGTAGTGCGGAATCTCTTCTTCGGGTAGCATGTACCTCTTTGTTCTATTGCTCATATTCGCTATGTATTTGTTGTTTCTGGCGTCAAAAGTAGCCATTATTTTTAAGAGTGGAAGAATTTCGTCAACAAAGAATGGGATTTACTGGTTATTTTCGTTAAGTTTGTGTCCTTACTAACTGATTTTCCCGATGAAGCTATATCATAAATTGCTGCTCTATCAAAACAAATTGTTACAACCCTATCTGCGTATTCTGTTCGGACTATTGGGCGGGCTGACTTATCTGGCTTCGCTGGCCTTGATTGTGGGCGTGGTGTATGAGCATGGTTTTCCGCTATCGATGAAAGAGCTGGGGCAGCTGGATACGCTCTACAAAGTGGTTTGGGTGGTCTTCCTGATGGATGTCACGCTGCACATGTTGCTCGAATACCGGAAGGTGAAGAAGAACTACCGGAGGCTGGCGTGGACGTTGAGCTGGTTGCTCTATCTGACGCTGGTACCGGTCATCTTCCATCGTCCGGACGAACCGGGGATGGTGCTTCAGCTTTGGGCGTTCCTCGACGGAAAGGTCTATCATGTAGCGTTGCTATTGTTGCTTTCGTTGCTGAATTTGAGCAACGGACTGGTGCGGCTGTTGGGGCGGCGGACCAATCCGTCGTTGATTCTTGCCGTCAGTTTTTTGGCGATTATCTTGCTGGGCATGACGTTGCTGATGCTGCCGCGCTGCACGGTGCACGGCATTTCGTGGGTGGATGCCTTGTTCGTTTCCACCAGTGCCGTCTGTGTGACGGGGCTTACGCCGGTGGATGTCTCCACTACCTTTACCTCGGGCGGTTTGCTGGTGATTATCTTGCTCATTCAGGTTGGCGGGTTGGGCGTGATGACGCTGACCAGCTTTTTCGCCATGTTCTTTATGGGAAATACGTCGCTTTACAACCAGCTGGTGGTGCGCGATATGATTAGTTCCGATTCACTGGGATCATTGCTCTCCACCTTGCTTTATATACTGGGCTTTACGCTGGTCATCGAAGCTTTCGGGATGATAGCCATCTGGCTGAGTATTCAGGGTACGCTGGGGATGGACTTTGAACAAGAGATGGCTTTTGCCGCTTTCCATTCCATCTCGGCTTTCTGCAACGCGGGATTCTCTACCTTGTCCGGCAATTTGGGCAATCCGCTGGTGATGACGGGGCACAACGGACTTTATCTTTCGGTCTCGATGCTGATTGTTCTGGGAGGCATCGGCTTCCCCATCTTAGTTAACTTTAAAGACATTGTGCTCTATCACTTCCGCCGGTTGTGGAAGTTTGCCCACACCTTGAAGCTGGACCGGTACCGCAAGCACCATCTTTATAACCTGAACACGAAGATTGTGCTGATTGTCACCTTTCTGTTGCTGCTGCTGGGCACGGTAGGCATTGCCGTGTTCGAGTGGAACGCGTCGTTTGCCGGCATGCCGGTGGCGGACAAGTGGACGCATGCGTTCTTTAATGCTGTCTGTCCGCGAACGGCGGGGTTCAACAGTGTAGACTTGACTACTTTCAGCGTGCAGACTTTGCTGCTTTATCTGTTGCTGATGTGGGTTGGCGGTGCCGCCCAGTCCACTGCCGGTGGCATCAAGGTGAATGCTTTTGCCGTGGTGGTGCTGAATTTGCGGGCCATTTTGTTGGGTTCCGACCGTGTGGAAGTCTTCGGGCGCGAGCTTTCCACCGATTCTATCCGGCGGTCCAATGCCACGGTGGTGCTGTCGTTGGGCGTGCTCTTTGCGTTTGTTTTTGCATTGAGCATTCTTGAGCCGGAATTGTCGCTCCTGACGCTTACCTTCGAGTGCGTCTCGGCATTGAGCACGGTGGGGTCGAGCCTCAATGCCACTCCGCTGCTTTGCGATGACAGCAAACTGCTGGTGTCGGTGCTCATGTTTGTAGGCAGGGTGGGGCTCATCACGCTGATGCTGGGCATCATCCGGCAGAAGAAGCATGCCAAGTATCATTACCCAAGCGATAACATCATCATCAATTAAAACTTTACGAACATGAAATATATTATTATCGGTTTAGGAAATTACGGCCATGTACTGGCGGAAGAGTTGGCTGCTTTAGGGCACGAAGTGATAGGTGCAGATAATATGGAGAGCCGGGTGGACAGCATCAAGGACAAGATTGCCACTGCTTTCTTGATAGATGCCACCGACGAGCAGTCGCTGATGGTGCTGCCCCTCAATACGGTGGATGTGGTGATTGTAGCTATTGGCGAGAATTTCGGCGCGTCGGTGCGGGTGGTGGCTTTGCTCAAGCAGAAGAAGGTGAAGCACATTTATGCTCGTGCCATCGACGGGGTGCATAAAGCGGTGCTTCAAGCGTTCGATTTGGAGAAGATTCTGACGCCCGAAGAGGATGCCGGACGCAGCTTGGTGCAGTTGCTCGATTTTGGTACTCAAGTGGAAACTTTCCGCATTGATGCGGAGTATTCTGTAATGAAGTTCCAAGTGCCGCGCAAGTTCGTGGGCTATTTTGTCAACGAGTTGAAGCTCGATGAAGAGTTCCATCTCAAGCTTATCGGCTTGAAGCGGGCGAACAGGGTGGAGAATTGCATCGGCATTTCGTTGATGGAACATCATATTGTCAATGAGCTGCCCGACAACGAGCAGATGGCAGAGGCGGACGTGCTGGTGTGTTACGGCAAGTACAGTGACTTCCATAAGTTCTGGAAAGCACTGTAATAGTCAGGCGCGGATTTCGCGGATTTCGCAGCCCTTTCAGCCGTTCAGCTAAAGAGAACTGTGAAGTCCGCGTAATCCGCGCCTAAAAGGGAAGTCCGCTCTTTGAAGTGGATGAGTGGTTTATCTCGTGGCTTTCAGTGCTTCGTCTATGCAGATGCCCAAGGCTTTGGCCACGCCGGTGCCGTAAGCGGGGTCGGCTTTGTAGCAGTTGCGCACGTGGCGTTGCTTGATGAAAAGCTCGGCATCGCCCATGGCGCGGGCGGTGTTGTCGAACAATATCTGTTGTTGCTCGGCGGACATCAGTCGGAAGAGGTCGCCCGGCTGGCTGTAGTAATCTTCATCATACTCGCGTTCGTTGTAGTTGTACACGTCTCCGGTAATCTTCAATGGCGGTTCCTTTTTTTCGGGAGAGTCTTGCCACTCGCCGAAGCTGTTGGGTTCGTAACCTTTGGCAGCACCGTAGTTGCCGTCTACGCGCATGGCGCCGTCGCGGTGGTAAGCGTGGAATGGGCAGCGGGGTTTGTTCACCGGTATCTGGTCTGCATTGACGCCCAAGCGGTAGCGTTGTGTGTCGCCGTACGAGAAGAGGCGGCCTTGGAGCATCTTGTCGGGCGAGAATCCAATTCCTTCTACAATATTCATCGGGTTGAAAGCCGATTGTTCTACTTCAGCAAAGTAGTTTTCGGGGTTGCGGTTCAGCTCCATGATGCCCACTTCTTGCAGGGGGAAGTCTTTGTGCGGCCAAATCTTTGTCAGGTCGAAGGGGTTGATGCGGTAGGTGTCGGCTTCGGCTTCGGTCATCAGCTGAATTTCCAGTTTCCATTTCGGGAAGTCGCCGCGCTCGATAGCGTCGAACAAGTCGCGTTGGTGCGATTCGCGGTCTTTGGCTACGATGGCTTCGGCTTCTTGGTCGGTAAGGTTCTTGATGCCTTGCAGCGTGCGGAAGTGGAATTTCACCCAGATGCGCTGGTTGTCGGCATTGAAGAAGCTATAGGTATGGCTTCCGAATCCGTGCATGTGGCGGTAGGAGAGGGGGATGCCGCGGTCGCTCATGGTGATGGTGACTTGGTGGAGTGCTTCGGGAAGCAGCGTCCAGAAGTCCCAGTTGTTCGTTGCGCTGCGGAGGTTAGTCTTCGGGTCGCGTTTGACGGCATGATTCAGATCGGGGAATTTCAGCGGGTCGCGGAGGAAAAAGACAGGCGTATTGTTACCTACTAAATCCCAGTTGCCTGCATCGGTGTAGAATTTCATGGCAAATCCGCGGATGTCGCGTTCGGCATCTGCTGCACCGCGTTCGCCGGCTACGGTGGAGAAGCGTACGAAGCATTCGGTCTGCTTGCCCACTTGGGCAAACATGCTGGCGCGGGTGTACTTGGTGATGTCTTTGGTGACGGTGAATACGCCGTACGCGCCAGAGCCTTTGGCGTGCATGCGGCGTTCGGGGATGACTTCGCGGTCGAAGTGTGCCATCTTTTCAATGAGCCAAGGGTCTTGGAGCATGATAGGGCCTCGCTGCCCGGCGGTTTGTGAGTTTTGGTTGTCGGCTATCGGACGACCATTGGCTGCGGTAAGTTTTTTCTCTTCCATAATACAAGGGTATTAGTGTTGTTTTAAATACGATGTACAAATATAAGCAACCTAGCCGAATAAATGTTGGTTTTTGTCATAGAATATTTCGATAAACTAATAGACGGGGAAGTGGCTCAGAAGGTGACGGAAAAGAGCATCTCTGCCTGGAACTTACCGTAGTCAAGGGGCTGTATGAGGCGCACGCCGGTGGTGAGTGGATAGTTCATGCGGAAGACGTTCCAATCGAAAGTTAAGTCGGTGCCCAGGGAGCTTTGGGTGCTCCATCCGCTGTGGCGGCTGGCTTGGTTGCGGGTGTAGTCGCAGAAGATGTTGGCGCGCAGGCGGCGGATGTAGGCGAATGTACCCAAGCTCCAGTCGGGCAGAAAGAGGGGGAAGGCATAGTCTGCTTTTGCTGCCCATTGCTGGCGGGTTTGGTAAAGATAGTTGTAACCGCGGGTTTTGTCTACAATTCGTTGGGGAAGGTAAAGGCTTTTACCGTCGAGCGCCTGATACTGGTAGCCCAAGCGGAGCATGAGTGCGTGGTTGCGGACGAGTCCGGGGAAGTAGGTAGTGAGCCGGGCGGCGGTGAGGCTTCCGTAGTTCTCGGTGTTGAAGGGCGAGGTGAGCCATTGCAGGCGGAGCTGGTAGCCGTTGCGGGGCAGGATGTCGCGCAACGCTTTGCGGCGGTAGTTGTATAGTTGCACTTCGGGCAGCAAGTATTGGAAGTTGCGGTACGTGCGGCTGTGGTATTGTTGGTATTGATTGTTGGTAAAGTAATAGGTCAGCGCGGGTTGGATGCCGCGGATGCGTTCGCCCCGGTTGAGGTGGAAGGGGAGGTAGATGCGTGCTTCGGCTTCGAGCAGGGTACGGTCGGTGTAGTGTCCGCGGGTGATTTCGTTGCCTTGTGGGTCGATGCCCCAAGTCATGTTGAAGGCGGGGCTGCCGTAGTCCACCACGAGGTCGAAGACGGGGAAGAGTCCTTGGTAGTTGAAGGCGAGTTTGCCATGGGGATGGCCGTTGCTGTAATAGCAGCCTGCTTGTATGATGGCGGTGTTGAGCGTGTTTTGCGAGAGCACCATCACACCGGGTTTGACGATGGTGCTCAGGTTGTCGGCACTGGTGTTCATGGCTTCGGTGACGTCGTAATAGAAGGGTGCCCAGCTGTGAATTTTGAAGGTGTGCAGGGTCTTGCGGTACGGTTGGGAAAAGAAGGGGTGGGGGTCGGCGAGGCGGGCGGTGTCGAGGTTGTAGCCTTCTTGTGCGCTGAGCGTGGCGGCAAAGGGCAGTGGAGAGGGGCAGTTAAGGTCGGCCGGTTCGTGAAGCAGGCTGTCGGCGCTCAAGGAGGCGATGCGGTAGCCGTCGGCTTGATAGTCGGCAAAGATGAGGCGCCGGCTGGCGGGGTGGTAGGCGGGGTCGAAGGCGCCGAAGCGGGCGGCGGTGAGGCGGTGGACTTGCCGGGTGGAAGGTTCCATACAGTAAAGGTTGTTGGTGCCGTTGGCGCCGGATTCGAAGTAGAGTTTGCCTTGGTTCCACACGGGCGAGGTGAGGTTGGCGGAGCGGGTGCGCAAGAGTTCGCTCCACTGCCCGGTGCGGGGTTGGAAGCGGAGCAGGCAGGTGCCGCCGTCATCCACGGTGAGGGCGATGAGGGTATCGTTGCCGGCAAAGGTGAGGGCTTTGATGAATCCATTGGCGGGCACGTCGAAGGAAGCAAGTTCGCGGGCATCGTTCAGGCGGATGAGGGTCAGCTGGTTCTTTCCCGAGGCGAGGGGATGGGAGACGGCTGCTGTTTGTCCTTGCTGGTCGATGGCGGGGGCGAGGTAGCGGCGGCGTTGTCCCAAGGTGGTGATGCGTCCCGTTTGCAGGTCGTAGCATCTCAACAGGGAGTGGTTTTGCTGCGCCCAACGCAGTCCGGTGGTCTGTTCTGTCCAGTAGAGACGGTGTTGGCGGAGGTGGAGGCTGCTGTTGACGGTGCCGAGGTATGCGAGGTGCTGCTCCCGTCCGTGGGTGAGGGCGACGAGGGCGTTGAGGTCACGCAGTCCGGATTTGATGGCAAAGATGACCGAGTCGTTGAGTGCTTGGGGATAACGGTAGGAGGTGTAGGTGGCAGCGCGGGGCGAGTGCACGGCGGCGGCGGTGTGGGGTAGCGAGTCTTGCTGTTGCCATTCGCGGGCGAGGTAGTCGAAGGTGTCGTGGTAGAGTTGCTTGATGCTGCTTCCGGTGAAGTGCTTGAAAGAGCCTTCGAAGAGCAGGTTGTGCACGTAGCGGCTGGTGGTCTTGTCCCAGATATCCGCTCCGTAGCGCTGGCGGGCGTATGATGCCAGGTCGTAGCCCAAGGCGTAGAAGGTGCCGGTGGCATCGGCATACGAGCCCAGCTCCCACTTGTCTAAGGAGTAGAAAGGTTTGCCGCTCATCCGTTGGGCGCGGTAGACGAGGTTGAATTCGGGGAGTCTGCCCCGTCCGGCGTTCGAAAGCCCCGTCTCCGTGCTCACGGCATCGCCTTCGAGGAACCAGTTGGGCAGGAAGAAGGCTGCCACGCCCGCTGCTTGTTCGCCGATGAGGAAGTAGAGCGGGCGGAAGATTCCGTTCATTACTTTGCTTGTCTGGAAGATGTGGCGCGACTCGTGCAGCACCAAATGTTTGTCCCACGCTTGAGCGCCCAGTGTCACGGAGGGGGTGGTGATGAGTTCCATCCGCCGGGGCGCCCACGATACGAGTCCGTTAGAATTCATGTTGCCCGGATGCAGCACCACGGGGAAACGCGCTTGCCGGGGCTTGCCGATGGTCTTTTGCACGTGCGGATGGACGGCTTCGAGAAAGCTGGCGTAGCGCTTTGCCATCGAATCAGTGCCTTGGGGGAAGACTAAATCGTAGTGCGGCAGTCGGGCGATACGCCAGCGCAGGCGGGCGGCGTCGGAACCATAGTCCAAGAATTGAGCGGCAGCCTCCAACGGCAAGAGGAGGGCGAGGGCGAGGGCGAAAAAAGCGTGGCGTACGGACATGAGCAAGGGCTTTTAAAGTGATTGGCGGCAAAGATAACTCAAAAAAACGGGAATGAGTGCAGAATGGGGATAAGAAGGTCGCGGATAAAGGGTTCGAGCGATTCTGGGCAGTTGGAGGGAAAGCCAAGAAAAGCCATGAAAAACTCTGTCGTGCACATCGGACGAACGGTACGAACCTGAACAGCAATAACTGACTTAGAAAAAGCCTGACAACTGAAGCCCGGCGGGGAGCCTTCCCAAGAAGGTCATTGATACTTCCCATAAGTATGGCTGATACTTCCCATAAGTATCCCTGATACTTCCCATAAGTATGGCTGATACTTCCCATAAGTATCCATCCCCCTCTACAACGGTCTGCAGGGCATGTTTGACTAACTGATTCTATCACCCGGCATTTTTCAAACCGATTTACAAAAAGCGGACAAAACTGCGGTATCTGCAGACTGCCAGCCTCGGCACAGACCACAGGGGTGCCATCGTCAATGGTGCAACCGATAACTTCGTCAGGCGCCCCCTGCCACCGTGTTGTTAGCGCCGCTGCTCC
>JAVVVS010000003.1:0-97631 GCA_036652495.1 Bacteroides sp. | reverse complement strand
CACAACCTTCTTACCCCATTCTGCACTCATTCTCATTTTTTTATCTTATCTTTGCTGCCAAATAAAAAGAAACGATGAAGTTTTCCGAACTTAAATTAAACGACAATGTGCTCGAAGCACTTGACGCCATGCGATTTGAAGAATGTACTCCCATACAAGAACAAGCGATTCCCGTGATACTTGAAGGGCGAGATTTGATAGCAGTAGCCCAAACGGGCACCGGTAAAACGGCTGCCTATCTGCTTCCTATCCTGAATAAACTCTCTGAAGGTGGCCATCAAGAAGATGCTATCAACTGTATTATTATGGCTCCTACCCGCGAATTGGCTCAACAGATTGACCAGCAGATGGAAGGGTTTTCTTACTTCATGCCTGCCTCCAGCGTTGCAGTATATGGTGGAAACGATGGAATACTTTTTGAACAGCAAAAACGAGGGCTGACCTTGGGCGCCGACGTAGTGATAGCAACACCCGGACGTTTGCTCTCTCACCTAAGCCTGGGGTATGTTGACCTTTCCAAGGTCTCCTATTTTATTCTGGACGAGGCCGACCGCATGCTCGACATGGGATTCTCTGATGACATCATGCAGATTGTGAAGTATATGCCCAAAGAGCGGCAGACAATTATGTTTTCGGCTACTATGCCTGCTAAAATTCAGCAACTTGCCAATACCATCCTGAACAATCCGGCAGTAGTGAAACTGGCAGCTTCTAAACCAGCCGAGAAAATAGTACAAGCAGCTTATGTGTGCTACGAGAATCAGAAGTTAGGTATTGTTCGCAGCCTCTGTTCCGAAGAAATGCCCGAACGCGTTATCATCTTTGCTTCTTCTAAAATAAAAGTCAAAGAAGTGGCTAAAGCGCTGAAATTAATGAAACTGAACGTAGGCGAAATGCACTCTGACTTGGAGCAAATTCAACGCGAGTTTATCATGCGCGAGTTCAAATCGGGGCGAATCAACATTCTGGTAGCCACGGATATTGTGGCTAGAGGGATTGATATTGACGATATCCGTTCTGTAATCAATTACGACGTTCCTCACGATAGTGAAGATTATGTGCATCGCATCGGACGTACGGCACGTGCCAACAACGACGGGGTTGCCATCACTTTTATTAGCGAAAAGGAACAAACGAACTTTAAGAATATAGAAACATTTTTAGGAAAAGATATTTATAAAATCCCTGTACCGGCAGAACTAGGTGAAGCGCCCGAATATAATCCGCGTGCTAACGCTGGAGGAGGAAGAGGACGGAGCTTCCGCAGTGGCGGAGGAAACAGAAAAGGTGACTCGAAGGGAAGGAAATAAGAGTAGCTTGAATTAGCTTGAAATAAGGTAAAGGATCTTGCCCGTAGGTAAGATCCTATTTTATTTGACGGCCTTTATTATCAATTCTCCTTGAAAGCTAATTGTCAGATTGGCTACATAGCAAACAGAACTTTCGGGCATACAAAGCATTGCTTGATAATGAAACCCTTTGCTGTCAATGCCCGTCACATTCATATCGGACAGAAGGGATTTTTCGAGGAAGTCAGCAGGAATAACTTTCTCAAACATTTGTTTGGTAATATCACTCGAATAAAGTTTCTTTCTTCCCTCGTAAACGCAAATATGCATCACATTATCATAGTAGACATTGTCCATGCTCAACCCCTCTTCTGAATAAGTGGTTTTGACGACCTTTATTTTTGACGGGTTGATATAAACGTAAGCCCGATAGCGGGTGCCATCGTACATAATTACACTATCTTTTTCTGTCTTTTCAGAGTAAGTAGGAATCACTTCCACCGTTTGCATAGAAAAAGCCAAGGAATCATTTGCATCTTCCGATTTGTACAACTTCACGATATTGTCCGACAGCGAATGGAACCAGAACACGTGTTCCGTTTGTTTATCTATCAGATAATGGGTTAACTCGTTGCCGTAGGTATAAAGGGTGTCTTTAACGATTTTGAAAGCAACCGGAGCATTCTGCGGATCGGCATAATAAATAGTATCACCTTTAATGCGCATTAAAGGAGAATCCGTATCATCATCCAGCCAGACTCCTTGTAAAGAGAGTTTTGCCTTTTCATCTTCTTTCAATTGGGAAGAATCGTCTTTCTTACCGCCGCGGCAAGCGGTAAGAAAGACTAGTAATAATAAAACAATGTACTTAATCATTTGTTCATTTTGTACAAAAGTACCTATAATCTTCTTATTTCCCTATGCAATGATAGATGAATCCTTGTTCTTCCATCTCTTTTTTCTCGTAAATGTTACGACCATCCAACACAATTTGCTGTGCCATTGTCTTTTTGACCACTGCCCAAGAAGGAAGTCGGAATTCTTTCCATTCGGTCAGCAGCAGCAACGCATCAGCATCTAAAACAGCATCGTACATATCACGGGCATAATAAACAATATCTCCGATGCGTCTTTTGCATTCTTCCATCGCTGCCGGGTCGTAGACACGAATGTTGCAACCAGCTTTGTGCAGTTTGTCGATTATCACCAAAGCAGGAGCTTCGCGCATATCGTCTGTTTCGGGCTTAAAGGAGAGCCCCCATAAGGCTACTGTCTTACCGTCCAGCTCACCTTTAAAGTGTTTTAGCAGTTTATCAAACAAATTGCTCTTCTGCCGTTCGTTCACATCTTCTACTGCACGCAGCACACGCATGTCATACCCGTTCTGTTCGGCTGTCATTATCAGCGCTTTTACATCCTTAGGAAAGCACGACCCGCCGTATCCGATGCCGGGATAAAGAAACTTGCGCCCGATGCGGGTATCGGAACCAATACCGCTGCGTACCATATTTACGTCGGCACCCACTAATTCGCAAAGATTGGCTATATCGTTGATGAAACTGATACGAGTGGCAAGCATCGAGTTTGCTGCATATTTCGTCATTTCCGCCGAAGGGATATCCATAAAAATGATGCGGAAATTATTCAGTAAAAAGGGTTTGTAGAGTTTGGTCATGAGGCGTTCTGCACGTACGGACTCCACTCCTACTACTACGCGGTCGGGACTCATGAAGTCGTTGACAGCATTTCCTTCTTTCAAAAATTCAGGATTGGATGCTACGTCAAATTCAATGTGAACGCCTCGCTTGTCTAATTCTTCTTGAATGACGTTGCGTACTTTCTTGGCAGTACCCACTGGCACCGTGCTCTTGGTGACGACCAATTTATATTTGGTCATGTGCTGTCCGATGGTTCTTGCCACAGCCAGCACATAGCTTAAGTCTGCGCTACCATCTTCATCGGGAGGCGTTCCTACAGCGCTGAACACCACATCGACCTCGTTCAAACAACTTTCCAGAGAAGTGGTGAATGTCAGTCTACCGGCTTTCATGTTCCGCAACACCATCTCTTCCAATCCGTTCTCATAAATTGGTATATTGCCTTTCTTGAGTGATGCTATTTTTTCACTATTGGTGTCGACGCAAGTCACATCTACACCTATTTCCGCAAAACAAGTTCCTGTAACCAAACCTACATATCCGGTTCCAACGATTGCTATTTTCATATTATTTATGTTTATAAACTATTTCTTTAAAAATAGACTGCCTTACTGAAAGCTTCTGCTTGTTTATCTTTGGAGGACATCATCAATCGGTCATCGGCTATTGGCCAATCAATAGCTAATTCATTATCATTATATAAGATAGAAGCTTCTGCTTGAGGGGCGTATTTGTTATCTACTTTATAGGTAAAAATAGCTTCATCGCTGAGCACCAAAAAGCCATGTGCAAAGCCGCGGGGAATAAAAAACTGTCGTTTGTTCTCTTCGCTAAGCAATGCGCTGACATGCTTGCCGAAGGTAGGCGATAACTGGCGAAGGTCGACGGCTACATCTAAGACCTTTCCTTTAATCACCCGGACTAATTTGGCCTGGCTGCACTCCCCTTTCTGATAATGGAGACCGCGCAACACTCCGAACGATGATTTTGATTCATTATCTTGGATAAAGTTTACAGTCCCGATATGAGCTTCGAACTCTTCTTTTTTAAAAGCCTCCATAAAATATCCCCGCTCATCGGAAAATACTTGAGGTTCAATCAACCAAACGCCGTCTATATCGGACTGTATGTAATTCATAATCAAAATATTATACCTATTATTACTAATATCTTTACTTGTTGCTCTACAAAAGTAGAAAATTTTTCTAATATATCAGCATATATAAAACAAAAACGGTACCACGACTCACGTCGCAGTACCGTCACAACACAAACACAAAATAAAACACGACAAAACTACTATGCAATTCTACTTGTCTATGTCGGGGAGACATAGGTGTTATTTATGTATATATCCCATACTCATAAATAGTATCAAGCCTCTTTGCATCTAATAAACAAATGGAGTGTCCATTTGTTTAATTCATCTAAGTTAAAAATATTATGAATGCTTATTGAATACCTCTTTCGCGAAGTTTCAATTGCCAATTCCATGCCGAACGCAAGGTGTCCTCTATGGTTTCAACAGCTTTCCATCCTAGTTCGTTATTGGCGAAGTCCGGATTTGCCCAAACCTTTTCTATATCTCCTACGCGACGACCTACAATTTTATAGTTCAGCTTCACGCCAGTAGAGGCTTCGAAAGCGTTTATCAGCTCCAATACAGAAACTCCGCGACCGGTACCGATATTAAACACTTCTACTTGTTCTTTCTGTTTCTTTTCAAGGATACGTTTGATAGCAATCACATGTGCTTTAGCAAGGTCTACTACATTGATAAAGTCACGAATGCAAGAACCGTCAGGTGTATCGTAATCATCACCATATACGCTCAGCTCTTTGCGAATGCCCATGGCAGTCTGGGTAAGATAAGGAATAAGGTTTTGAGGCACACCGTTAGGCAACTCTCCTAATAATGCAGTGGGATGCGCGCCAATCGGATTGAAGTAACGCAGCAAGATGGCGTTGATCGGTGCACCCGACGTAACGGTATCTCTTACTATTTCTTCATTAATCTGTTTCGTATTGCCATAAGGCGATTCTGCCTTCTTGATCGGAGCTTGTTCCGTCACCGGAAGTTGATCGGGCTGACCGTAAACGGTACACGAAGAAGAAAATACAATTCCATTCACTCCATGCTTCGGCATAAGTTCGAGCATATTAATCAGTGAAACCAAGTTGTTGCGGTAGTAAAGCAAAGGCTTTTCTACTGATTCACCTACCGCTTTGCTGGCTGCAAAATGAATAATGGCTTTGATACCTGGATACTTGGCAAATAAGGCGTCAAGACCGGTAAGATCCAAACAATCTAGTTTCTCGAAAACGGGACGTATACCGGAAACTTTCTCTATATTATCCACCACATCAGCGTTGGAATTGGAGAGATTATCAATGATGATGACTTCGTATCCGCTATTTTGTAGTTCTACGACGGTGTGAGAACCAATGTATCCGGTTCCACCAGTAACTAAAATTCTTTCTTTCATAACGTGTAAATTGATTAGTTCTTTCGGTTTTTGAAATGTACGCTGCAAATTTAAAGAAAAGAAAATAGAAAAGCAAACGTAATTTAAGAATTATATCTCCTTAATCACGTTTGCTTTAACTTAAAAACGGGCTGTTATTATACCACTCCCGAAAATCCCATGAAAGCCATTGCCAGTAAACCGGCAGTAATCAAGGCTATGGGAGTGCCTTGCATGCCTTTCGGAATCTTCACCAGACTCATTTGTTCGCGCAAGCCGGCAAAAATGACCAGTGCCAGACCGAAGCCAATGGCCGTAGAGAAAGCGTAGACCACTCCGGTGAGCAAATCAAAATCTTTCTGAATAACCAAGATGGCTACACCAAGGATGCAGCAGTTGGTGGTGATGAGTGGTAAAAACACGCCAAGCGCTTGGTACAGGGCGGGAGAAACTTTCTTTAGTATAATTTCGACCATCTGCACCAAAGCAGCAATAACTAAGATGAATGTAATGGTTTGCAGATAGCCCAAACCAAAAGAGTCGAGCACGTATTTCTGAATAAGAAAGGTGACGATGGTGGCGATGGTCAGCACAAAAGCGACAGCTGCACCCATACCCATTGCTGTTTCTACTTTCTTGGAGACACCCAAAAAAGGACAGATGCCAAGGAATTGTGACAACACAATGTTGTTCACAAAGATGGCAGAGATAAATATTAAGATATATTCCATATACGATTAATTTTATAATTAGCTTTTCTTCAGGGTATTAATCAGTGCGATGAGATAACCCAGCGCGATAAAAGCTCCTGGAGCCAGTACAAAAACCAGCATACCATACTCTTCGGGAAGAATTCTCAAGTCGAAAATCTTACCTGTTCCCAGAAATTCACGAATAGCGCCCAACAGGGTCAAACCGATGGTGAAGCCCAATCCCATACCAATGCCATCGAACATGGAAGCTACAGCGTTGTTCTTAGCGGCAAAGGCTTCTGCCCGACCCAGCACAATGCAGTTTACCACAATCAGAGGAATAAAAAGTCCGAGCGTGGCATACAGTCCCGGCACGTAAGCCTGCATAATCATTTGTAACAGCGTTACGAACGAAGCAATCACGACGATAAACGACGGGATGCGCACCATATCGGGTATCAGGTTCTTGAGCAATGAGATAACAACATTCGAACAAATCAGCACAAACATGGTGGCTAGTCCCATACCCATACCGTTGATGGCCGATGAAGTGGTTCCCAAGGTAGGGCACATACCTAGCAGGAGTACAAACGTAGGATTCTCTTTGACAATCCCGTTCATCAATACTTTAAAATTATTCATATCGGTTATTCCTTTATTACATTAGTACGGATGGTATCAGCAGGTTCAACCGCTTTTTGCGTAGCACCAGTCGTTCCATTAATGATTTCACTCCCCAGATAAGCCTTGTAAGCAGCATTGACTGCTTTAAGGAAAGCACGCGAAGTAATGGTTGAAGCCGTGATGGCGTCTACCTCTCCTCCGTCTTTGCTGACGGCGAGCGGTGCCTTTCCGGGATTCATTCCCTTGATACTTCCTTTACCTCCTTCTTTAAACCAGTCGGCTGCTTTCGAACCTAAACCCGGCGTTTCGCTATGCGCCAGCAAGGAGTAATTGTAGATGTTGCCCTCGGCGTCAAAGCCTACTAGCACCTTCAGCTCGCCACCGAAGCCCAAAGAAACCGACTGTACAGCCGTGCCGACCCATTTCTTTCCGTCTTTAGCCGGATAAAGAATGAAATCGACCAACTTCTTACCGTCTTTCTCGCTAAACACCGTATCGCTCTCCGCTACCGGATTGTTAGTGAACGATGGCAAAACTTGTTTCAACGCCTCGTTCAGCGTCTTTGAATTTGCTTCGGCGATAGGTCTGGTAGTCAGTTCATTCACATAAGCCAGTAAGGCAACGGAAATAACGGTGACTCCCGTCAGCACCAGCAACATATTCTTTAAGGATGATTCTAATTTTTTCATTTCTTCTTGGCTACCTCCCCAAAGCGTTTAGGTTTACAATAGGTATTAATGAGCGGAGTAAAGGCATTCATAATAAGAATCGCAAAGGACATTCCTTCGGGATATGCGCCGAACAGACGAATAATCACCGTAAGCAAACCGATGCAAACACCGTAAATGAACATGCCTTGGTGACTCATCGGAGAAGTGACGTAATCCGTTGCCATAAAGATGGCACCGAGCATCAAACCTCCCGATAGAAGTTGAATGACCGGAGAAACATACAGTGCAGGGTTCACCAGATACATAATGCCTGAGAAGACGAACACAGTGCCGATGATGGACACGGGGATATGCCAACTGATAATCTTTTTCCATAACATATATGCCAATCCCAGCAATAGTGCGAGGGCACTCACCTCACCCAGCGAACCGGCATGAGTTCCAATAAGCAAGTGCAAGGCATCGGGCAGTTGGCTTAATGCCTCGCTGTTACCGTGAATGGCTTGCTTCATCAGCGCCAGTGGTGTAGCTGCCGTGGTAGCGTCTGTATAAGACATCAACTGCCCCATAACAGGCCAGCTAGTCATCTGTACCGGAAAGGAAAGCAACAGGAACACACGTCCCGCCAATGCCGGATTGAACGGATTGTTGCCCAGTCCGCCAAACGACATTTTACCTACACCGATGGCAAACAATGCGCCCAACAATACAATCCATACAGGAAGATTGGACGGCAAATTGAATGCCAACAACACACCGGTAATCATCGCTGAACCATCCAGAATGGTTGTTGTTTCTTTCTTTAGCAAATATTTGCCGATAGCCCATTCAAAAAACAGACAAGCAGCTACGGAAGTAAGTGTGACAATGAGCGCCCCTAGTCCGAAGACAAACAAAGAAACTGCCAGCGCGGGAATTAGTGCAATGAGCACCCCGTACATATTCTTCTGTACGCTGTCTCCGCCATGAACGTGGGGCGATAAGGATACTATAAATTTATTTTCCATATTGGTTATTTTTTAGCTTGACGTGCACGAATCAATGCTCCTACTTTACCCTTTCCCAGACGACAATAATCCAGCAACGGACGGCTGGCAGGGCAAGTGAATTGGCAAGACCCACATTCGATGCAATCCATGATTTTTTCTGTTTCCATTCTTTCAAACTCGGCATTCTCTGCCAAAGCAGAGAGCAGATAAGGTTCCAAACCCATCGGGCAGGCTCCTACGCACTTCGCGCAACGAATGCAGTTCTGCACTTCGCCCCGCTTGGCTTCTTTCTGATTCATAATTAAAATGCCCGAACTGCCTTTGGCTGTGGGAACATCTATATTGACCAACGCTTTGCCCATCATCGGACCGCCGCCAATCACCTTGCCTGTATCTTCGGGCAGTCCACCGCAGGCGTCAATGAGCTGGCGCATCGGCGTGCCAATACGTGCCAAGAAGTTAGATGGTTTGGCTACTGATTTCCCCGTCACCGTAATAACACGCTCAAACAGTGGCTTATGTTTTTGCACTGCCTGATAGACTGCAAATGCCGTACCTACGTTCTGCACCACCGCACCCGTAGAGATGGGTAACGCACCGCTGGCTACTTGCCGGCGGGTGATAGCATCAATCAATTGCTTTTCGCCCCCTTGCGGGTATTGCACCTTTAACACTACCACTTCAATGCCGGCATAGCTGGAAGCTACTTTCGTCATCAAGTCTATGGCGTCAGGTTTATTGTTTTCTATGCCAATAAAGGCTTTGTTCACCTTTACGGCTTTCATCAGGATGGATACGCCTACCATGATTTCTTCGGCATGCTCCAACATCAGCTGATGGTCGGCCGTTAAATAAGGCTCGCATTCTACGGCGTTAATAATGACGCATTCGGCTTTAAACGCTGGCGGAGGACACAATTTTACTTGTGTAGGGAAACAAGCTCCGCCCAAACCCACAATGCCTGCTTCGGCTATCTTCTTTACAATTTCTTCCGCTGTCAAGTCACACTCTCTGGACAAGTGTGAGCTGCGGTCGATAGACGCTTCCCATTCATCACCTTCTACATCAATAAAGATGGCAGGTTTAGCATAACCGCTGGCGTCTACAATACTATCTATTTTGGCTACCTTGCCACTCACAGAAGAGTGAATGGCTGCCGAAACAAATCCGGCGGCTTCGGCAATCTTAGTGCCCACCTTCACCACATCGCCTTTGGCTACCACTGGCTTGGCGGGAGCACCAATATGCTGTCCAAGCAAGATAACCGCCTTTGCAGGAACGGCTGCCGTGAGGATAGGCTGATGTGCCGATAGTTTATTTTCGTGTGGATGAACACCACCAATTGAAAATGTCTTCAACATATAAATCTGTATTTTATCTGTTTATTATTCATCTGTCTTCGGCTTTCGCGGAGGAAAGTTAAGTTCGATAATGGAGTGTTGCGGACAAACCTCAACGCATTTACGACAGGCTTTACATAGATTGGGATCGATGTAAGCCAAATTGTTTACTAACGTAATAGCTCCGAACGCACACTCTTTAACGCACTTTCCGCAGCCGATGCAGCTCACAGCACAAGCCTTGCGTGCTACGGCTCCCTTGTCTTTGTTGACGCATGAAACATACACCCGACGAGACTTTTTACCTTTGGGCCGAATTTCAATAATCGACTTAGGACAAGCTTTAACGCAAGCGCCGCAAGCTGTACATTTTTCTTCATCCACTTCCGGAATACCCGTTGTTGGATTGAGATGAATAGCGTCGAACGTACATGCGCTCACACAGTCGCCACAACCCAAGCAACCGAAACTACATCCCGTTTCGCCGCCATAAAGAGATGCCGCGATGGCACAACTGGGTGCCCCATCGTACCTGTTGGTGCGCGGCCGGTTCTCGCAAGTACCGTTACATCGCACCACAGCTACTTTGGGATCAGCTTCTTCCGCTGATAATCCCAAGATAGAAGCTACCTGCGTCATTACAGGCTGTCCGCCCACGGGGCAAAACTTGCCTTCCAACGAACCGGCTTTGACACAGGCATCCGCAAATCCGCTACAGCCGGGAAAACCGCATCCGCCGCAATTAGCCTGTGGCAACACTTCACCCACTTGGGCAATCCGTGGGTCTTCATACACGGCAAATTTCTTGGAAGCGGCATATAGAATGGCGGCCGAAACCAGCGCAATGCATCCCAAGGAAATTACCGCAATCAGAATTAAATTCATAATTTTAGTTATTTATTGGTTTAATAGTAAATGAAAATTGTTGCTTGAGTCGCGACTTCAGAAGCCAGAGTACCATATAATAAGGTATAAGAGTCGCCAAAGAGAAAAGAGAAGCCAAAAGATCATTGTTGATAAGAGCCATCAGCACAAACAGAGAAAATACTAGAAGGAAGAATGGAACCACAAAGGCTAAAATCACTGCCTTGACTCCCATAGAGGTAGTGCCTATAATCATCACCTCTTCTCCTATTCGGTAGATAGTGGAAGAATTAATTATCTCAATTACCTTTTCCTTGCTGTCTGCCGAGGAGCAATGCCCCTTGACACTGCAGGATGTACATGCGGACGTTTGAACGATCCTCACCCGTAAGAGAGAATCATTTATGCTTTCCACAACACCCTGATGCTTTATAGTATTTGTCATTTTGCAAACTGTACATTACAAATTGCCGCAAATTTAAGCATTATTTGTGAACTAGGAAGCATTCATACATTTTTTATGCAGGAAAATTCGTCTTTTTCCTGCTATCCGCATGGATGTATCCATACGGGTAGCAAGACGGACTGTATTACCATTTGTAGTTAATACCAAAACTAAGAAGTTCTTTTACTTGAAAATAGCTGTCTCCGGTGGTGGGTTTAGTGCTGTCGTCAAAACGGGCATTGACGTAGAGCTTGGTAGATAAATAGCGGTTAAGCACAAAGTTTGCAGTGGTTTCCCAATCAATACGCACCCAATCATAATTGGTCAGATAGTTTAAACGAGAGTCCACTTTTATAGATGGGATAATGGTCCACGAAAGTGTGGGTTGCACTTGGGAACCAAAGTCGTTCATACAGGTTTTTCCTTCTTTCAAACCAAACTTCACTTCATTCACCTTGTCGTTACCCACATAACGCAAGTTATAAGTAAGCGGAGCAAGAAAAAGTGAAATGTTGAATTTCTTTTTCTTTAATTTATAGTCCATACCAATGCTGACTACAACATCTGCCGGAGCCAGAAAAGAGGAAACGAGTTCTTCACTGTTGGACTTATATCCTTTGAAGAACTGAGTCTTAAATTCAGCCGAGATCGTATAATACCATTTAGACGCTGCTTGAACACCCAATTTGCTGTAGAGACGGAACTGGTCGGTATTGACCAGATAGTCGTGATACTTATCGGATGGAGTGGAATTGAAGCCAACTTTAGTTTCAAGCAAATTCTCGAATTGCAGTTTCTCGCGATCGTTGTAATTGGCAAACAGCAGCAGATTTGCCATCAAAGCATTATTACTTTCTCCTCCTTTATACCAATTGTCGGATACAAAGTTCTGTGCTATCTGGAGCGAACCGCTTCCGCCCGTCAGCCACCAATTGGGCTTAGAAATCTTCATATTCGCCTCTCCCACTTCGGCAGTCATCTCTTCCGACTTAAACAAATGGATGACGCTCGACTTGGGCGAGATCTCCGGGTTTACTTCTTTGCGGAACAGTTGCCGCCTCATGATTTGGTCTTCGGTACTGCCTATCAGTTCAGGGTGATTGAGATAAATAGACATTAATGATTTATTCACTAATTCATTGCTGCGTTTGAATTTTGTGAAACAATCTTCTTTGTATGTCAACAACGCGGTAGATAAAGAATCGGATACCGGATAAGGTTCCGCCAACTGCCAATTTAAGGTAGAATACTGGGCAATCGGTGCATAAAAATACGCCAAAGGCAAGTATAAACGATAATATTCGGAACGTAAAGGAAGATAACGCATGGGGGCATACGGATCATTCAAATAATCTAATTGTCCGATATACTTGTCGTATAATATAGAAACGGTATCTAGTTTAGCCTCTTTGCCTTTCATATTCAACTTTAAAATCCAGTATTTTTGAAAGAATGTGGAGAGGGTATCTACTTGCGCTACACGCGCTTTAGCTGGATTACGCAAAGGCTTCTGATTCATAGCCGATAGTGAAATAGACGAAACGAATGCTAATACTAGGATATAATAATATTTCATGATTACGGGGTGTTTTGAGGACAAAAATACATTAAAAACTTTAGAATACATAACAAAGATGCAAAAAAGGGAGAATTGCACTTTTTTAATAAATTTGTTTTGCCGAAAGCGGGCATACTTCTTTCTTTTTTTGTAATTTTGCGCTTTTTAAGTCCAAGTTAGATTCTATTTAGGACACTATATTATAGTAAACAAATAATTAAAACAGTTACAACTGTGGGAGAAACAAAGTATATTTTCGTCACCGGTGGTGTGGCCTCTTCGTTAGGGAAAGGCATCATTTCATCGTCCATCGGCAAATTGCTGCAAGCAAGAGGTTATAAAGTAACCATCCAAAAGTTTGATCCGTACATCAATATTGACCCGGGCACACTTAATCCTTATGAACACGGTGAATGCTACGTCACCGTGGACGGTCATGAAGCCGACTTGGACTTAGGACATTACGAACGGTTTCTGGGCATACAGACTACCAAAGCAAATAATATCACTACAGGACGTATTTACAAAAGTGTTATTGACAAAGAACGACGCGGTGACTATTTGGGAAAGACCATCCAGGTGATTCCTCACATTACCGACGAAATCAAACGGAATGTAAAGTTGCTGGGCAATAAATATAAGTTCGACTTCGTGATTACGGAAATCGGTGGAACGGTAGGTGACATAGAGTCCCTTCCCTTTTTGGAGAGTATCCGTCAGTTGAAGTGGGAACTGGGCAAGGACGCGCTTTGCGTACACCTTACTTATGTACCTTTTTTGGCTGCTGCAAAAGAACTAAAAACAAAACCTACCCAGCATTCGGTGAAAGAGCTCCAATCACTGGGCGTACAACCGGACATTTTAGTACTCCGAACAGAACATGAACTGAATGCTAATTTACGAAAAAAGGTAGCCTTGTTTTGCAACGTGGCAGAGAGCGCTGTGGTGCAATCGATTGATGCCTCGACCATCTATGAAGTGCCTTTGCTCATGCAAGCACAAGGACTGGACGAAACCATTTTGCAGAAGATGGGGTTGCCTGTGGGCGAACGTCCCACACTAGGACCTTGGAAAGATTTTCTAAATCGTCGTGCCAGAGCTACCGAAGAAGTGACCATCGCCTTGGTAGGAAAGTACGTAGAATTGCAGGACGCTTACAAATCCATTCTTGAATCACTGTCGCAAGCTGCTACCTATAATGACCGGAAAGTAAAAATAGAGTATGTATCATCCGAGACGCTCTGCGCTAGTAATGCCGAAGAGCTGCTGGGTCACGTCAACGGAGTGGTGATTTGTCCGGGCTTCGGTTCACGAGGCATCGAGGGGAAATTCGTGGCTGCTAAGTACACGCGCGAGCATAATATCCCCACCTTTGGCATCTGCTTGGGCATGCAATGTATCGCCATTGAGTTTGCTCGCAACATCCTTGGATATGCTGATGCCAATTCCATTGAGATAGATGAGAAGACCAAACATAATGTAATCGACATCATGGAAGAGCAGAAAGCCATCACCAACTTGGGAGGGACTATGCGTCTTGGTGCTTTTGAATGTACAGTAAAGCAAGGCTCCAGAGCGTTTGAAGCATACGGACAGGAACATATTCAAGAGCGTCACCGCCACCGTTACGAGTTCAATAATGACTATCGAACCGAGTTTGAGAAAGCTGGTATGAAATGTGTGGGAGTCAATCCAGAGTCCGACTTGGTGGAAATCATCGAAATCCCCACGTTGAAATGGTATATCGGTGTACAGTTCCATCCGGAATATAGTAGCACGGTGCTGCATCCGCATCCGTTGTTTGTTTCGTTCATTAAGGCAGCGATAGGTAACTAAAACAATTAAATTATTCAATCATATAAATGTAAATATGGATAAAAACACCATAACAGGTCTCGTTTTAATCATGGCATTGCTGGTGGGGTTCAGCTTCTTCAGCCGTCCGAGCGACGAACAGTTGGCTGCACAAAAGAAGTACTACGACTCTATTGCCGTAGTGCAACAGCAAGAAGAAGCGTTGAAAGCCAAAGCCACTGCAGCATTGGCCAACGAAAAGGAAGAAACAGCTACAGTAGATTCCACTTCACTCTTCCATCAGTCCCTGCAAGGAAAAGAGGCTTTTACCACCATCCAAAACAATTTGGTACAGATTACGCTCGACAATAAAGGCGGACGTGTTTACTCGGCCATGCTAAAAGACTATAACGGTCAGGATGGAAAGCCGGTGGTGCTATTCAACGCAGACGATGCGTCCATGAGTTTCAATTTCTATAATAAGAAGGAGACTATACAGACTAAAGACTACTATTTTGAAGCGGTAAACAAGACGGATAGCAGCGTCACTATGCGTCTGGCGGCAGATAGTGCTAGTTATATTGACTTCACTTACACACTCAAAGCCAACAAGTACCTGATGAGCTTTATCATTCAAGCTACGGGTATGGAGAATAAACTTGCCGCTTCAACCAAGTACGTAGACATTGAGTGGGCACAGCGCGCCCGTCAGTTAGAGAAAGGTTTCACGTATGAAAACCGACTGGCAGACCTGATGTACAAATATTCCATTGATGACACCGACAACCTTTCCGCCGCCAAAGACGACGAGAAAAAACTCGAAGGAAAGATTGACTGGATAGCCTTTAAGAACCAGTTCTTCTCGTCCGTATTCATTGCCAACCAAGATTTCGAGAAGGCAACGGTTCAATCGAAGATGGAAAAACAAGACAGCGGCTACATCAAGGATTACTCGGCAGAGATGAGCACATTCTTTGATCCTAGCGGTAAAGAGCCTACAGATATGTTCTTCTACTTCGGTCCCAATCACTATAAGACACTCAAGGCGTTGGATAAGGGACGCACGGACAAGTGGGAACTCGACAACTTGGTTTATTTGGGTTGGCCTGTGGTGCGTGAAATCAACAAATGGATCACGATCAACATCTTCGACTGGTTGCAAGGTTGGGGTTTAAGTATGGGCATTGTATTGCTGATTCTGACTATTATCGTTAAAGTCGTAGTCTTTCCAGCTACCTGGAAAACGTATATGTCCTCTGCTAAGATGCGGGTGTTGAAACCGAAGATTGATGAAATCGGCAAGAAATACCCCAAGCAGGAAGATGCGATGAAGAAACAACAAGAAGTCATGGGGCTATACAGTCAGTACGGAGTAAGCCCGATGGGCGGTTGTTTGCCGATGCTATTGCAATTTCCTATCCTGATGGCCTTGTTTATGTTCGTGCCTAGCGCTATCGAGTTGCGTCAACAGAGCTTCTTGTGGGCTCCCGACCTCTCTACCTACGATGCTTTCATCACCTTCCCGTTCCATATTCCGTTCTTGGGCAGCCACCTCAGCTTGTTCTGTCTGCTGATGACCGTAACCAATGTGCTGAACACCAAGTTCACCATGAGCATGCAAGATACGGGAGCACAGCCTCAGATGGCAGCGATGAAATGGATGATGTATCTGATGCCTATCATGTTCCTCTTTGTACTGAACGATTATCCTTCGGGACTGAACTATTACTACTTCATTTCCACCCTGATCAGTGTAATCACCATGATAGCCCTCCGTCGTTCTACGGATGAAGGAAAGTTGCTTGCCGACCTGGAAGCGAACAAGAAAGATCCGAAATCGGCTAAGACCGGATTTGCCGCTCGCTTGGAAGCTATGCAGAAACAGCAAGAGATGATGAAACAGAAAAAGCAGTAAGCTGCCTTTCACTTCCTTTCACCGGTACGCAGTGGCAACGCGCGTACACAAACAGACGAACACGGACTTCCTCAAAAGGTCCGTGTTCGTCTGTTTATATACCCAAGGGGGAAAAAGATGCCGCTGCGCTGTGCTACTCTCTGCCGAAATTACTATCTTCGCCACCAATAAACTATTTACTATATGAAACAAATAAACCAAATCATTATGTCGGCAGCCATGTTGTTAGCCTGCAGCGGAACAGAAGCGGCAGGACAAAACGGAACGCCTATTGAGAAATCGGACATTCAGATTGAAGGCAAACGAATGACCCCCGAAGCCTTATGGGCAATGGGGCGCATCGGCGGATTCAACGTATCGCCCGACGGTAAAAAGATTGTGTACACCGTGGCGTACTACAGTGTGCCCGAAAACAAAAGCAATCGCGAAGTCTTTGTGATGAACGCAGACGGCAATGAGAAGAAACAGATTACCCGTACGGCTTTTGCCGAGAGTGAAGCTACCTGGATTAAAGGCGGCGCCAAAATAGCTTTCCTGAGTAACGAAGGCGGAAGCAACCAGCTCTGGGAAATGAACCCCGACGGCAGCCAGCGCAAGCAACTCTCGCACTACGAGGGTGACATCGAAGGCTTCTCCCTCTCTCCCGATGGGAAGAAGATTCTCTTCATCGCACAAGTAAAGACGGTGAAAAGTACGGCAGACAAGTATCCTGATCTACCCAAAGCCAGCGGAATCATCGTCACCGACCTGATGTACAAGCATTGGGACGAATGGGTGACTACTGCTCCCCACCCGTTCATTGCTTGTTTTGACGGCAATACCTTGAGTAGTATTGTCGATGTGTTGCAAGGCGAACCTTACGAAAGTCCCATGAAGCCTTTCGGAGGCATTGAGCAGCTTGCATGGAACAACGCTTCGGACCAAGTGGCTTACACCTGCCGCAAGAAGACGGGCAAAGACTACGCGCTCTCTACCAACTCGGACATCTATGTGTACAACCTGAATACCCGGCAAACGGTGAACCTTACCGAAGGCATGATGGGGTACGACACCAATCCGCAATATTCGCCCGACGGGAAATACATTGCTTGGCAAAGTATGGAACGCGACGGATACGAAGCCGATCAGAACCGGCTCTTCGTGATGAATCTCAAGACGGGCGAAAAACGTTTCGTCAGCAAAGCCTTTGAATCGAACGTAGACGCTTTTGTGTGGAGCAAGGATGCCCGCAACCTCTACTTCACCGGCGTATGGCATGGCGAAGAGCAGATTTATAACCTCAACCTTACTAATTTGACGGTGAAAGCCGTCACCAACGGCCAGTACGATTATGAGGGCGTTGCTCTTTTAGGCGAGAACCGCTTGATAGCCAAGCGTCACTCTATGAGCATGGGCGACGAAATCTATGCTGTTTCTCTGGATGGCACAACGACCCAGCTGACGCAGGAGAATAAACAGATTTATGATCAGATTGAAATGGGTAAGGTAGAAGCCCGCTGGATGAAGACGACCGACGGCAAAGATATGCTCACTTGGGTTATCTATCCTCCGCAGTTCGACCCCAACAAGAAATACCCTACCCTGCTCTTTTGTGAAGGCGGTCCACAAAGCCCCGTCAGTCAGTTCTGGAGTTATCGCTGGAACATGCAAATCATGGCTGCCAACGGATACATCGTGGTTGCGCCCAATCGGCGCGGTCTTCCCGGCTTCGGCATCGAATGGAATGAAGCCATCAGCGGTGATTATGGCGGACAGTGCATGAAGGACTATTATACCGCCATTGATGAGATGGTCAAAGAACCTTTTGTGGATAAAGACAAGTTGGGCTGTGTGGGCGCCAGCTTTGGCGGATTCTCCGTCTACTGGTTAGCCGGACATCACGACAAGCGTTTCAAAGCTTTCATTGCTCACGACGGCATCTTCAACGTAGACATGCAGTATTTGGAAACGGAAGAGAAATGGTTTGCCCACTGGGACATGGGCGGCGCCTACTGGGAGAAGCAGAACGCTACGGCGCAACGCACTTTTGCCAACTCTCCCCACTTATTCGTAGACCGATGGGACACCCCCATTCTCTGCATCCACGGCGAGAAAGATTTCCGCATCCTTGCTAACCAAGCCATGGCTGCTTTCGATGCTGCCGTGATGCGCGGCGTGCCTGCCGAACTGCTGATTTATCCCGACGAGAATCATTGGGTATTGAAGCCGCAGAACGGCATCTTGTGGCAACGCACCTTCTTCGAGTGGCTGGATAAATGGCTGAAGTAAGCTGACCGAACACGCTAAGCTTTCAGGCGCTGATGGCGCGGAAACTCCGCACCATCAGCGCCTGATTTTTGTTATTGTTTCTTCAGTTTCACCACCTCGCCCAGAGCGGGGATGGCGATTCTTATCTTCCGCCGCTTCGCCTCCGCAGCAAACACCGTCGGGGGATCATTCAGTGGTTCGTCCGAGAGGTCGAACGTGCCATAGTGCATGGGGATAGTGATTCCGGCATTCATCTCCTGCGATGCCGTGAGCGATTCCAAGGGAGAGATATGATTGGGACGCATAAACCAGCGGGGCTTGTACGCTCCGATGCCTACCAGCGCATAGTCGGGAGCACCGAAGTATCCCTGAATCTCTTTGAAGTGCGAGGAATAGCCCGTGTCTCCGCTATAATAGAGCGAGAGCCCGTCGCCTTGCAGCATGAAGGCTCCCCAGAGGCGTTGCCCGCCGTCAGCCATCGACCGCTTGCTCCAATGCTGGGCAGGCAGAAAAGTAATTTTAAGTTGCCCGTCGTCCAGTTGCTGGTACCAACTGGCTTCGGTGACTTCGATGGCGGGGAACCAACTCTGGATGAGCTGCCCCGTGCCCAGCCCGCAGAAGAGTTTCATCTGCGGATTGTTGGCAAACAGGCGACCCACGCTCTTCCGGTTCAGATGGTCAAAGTGATCGTGGCTGATGAGCAAGTAGTCGATACCCGTGAAGATGTCCGGCTGAGCGGGGAAACCGCTCTTGCGCCGTACAAAGGGAATGTCACCAAATACCGGGTCGAACATGATCCGTTTCCCTGCCAGTTGCAGGAAAAACGAATTATGCCCCAACCAGATGAGCGAATTACCCACCACGGCATCCAAGGAATGCAGATAGTTCACCTGCGGATTCCATACTTCGTTCCGCTTCTCTTTCCGTTGCGGATTGGGAGAGAAACGCCACTTCAGCACGCTGCCCATCCCGGGACGGAAGCGATGCTGGCGGTTAAAGAAGCGTCCGCGTACCATCGGATTGCCTCTCCACTGCGGGTTGACCGTAGTCAGCCGCTCGTTTCTCCTGAAACAAATATGTTCACCCATAGCTGTGTGATTGGTTCATCAATAAGACCGTGCAAAGATGACGCGGCAAGCAGACGGTTTGCCGGTCACCATACAGCATCCCGGTGTTTTGTCACCTTCCAGAGGGATGCAGCGGATGGTGGCTTTGGTTTCTTCTTTTATCTTCTCTTCCGTTTCGGGCGTACCGTCCCAATGGGCCAGAATGAATCCCCCTTCTTCAATTTTCTCTTTGAACTCGTCGTAAGTCTCTACAGTGATGGTCTTCGACTGGCGCAGTTTCAAAGCCTTCTGATAGATGTTCTCTTGAATCTCTTCGAGCAAGTTCTTTACATAGGCTTCTATGCCTTCGCAAGAGACGGTTTCCTTCTCCAGCGTGTCGCGGCGCATCACTTCCATCGTGTTGTTCTCGAGGTCGCGGGCTCCCATCACCAGGCGAACGGGTACTCCCTTCAGCTCGTAATCGGCAAACTTGAAGCCGGGGCGTTTATTGTCGTTATTGTCGTACTTCACCGAAATGCCGAGCGCTTTGAGGTTGGACACTATGCCGGCAGCTTTCGCGTCGATGAGGTCCAGTTGTTCCTGATTCTTGTAGATTGGGACGATGACTACTTGGATAGGTGCCAAGTGCGGAGGCAACACTAATCCGTTATCGTCGGAATGTGACATAATGAGTGCACCGATAAGGCGGGTGGATACGCCCCATGAGGTTGCCCATACGTACTCCATCTTGTTCTCTTTATTCACGAACTGCACGTCGAATGCTTTGGCGAAGTTCTGTCCCAAGAAGTGCGACGTACCGCTCTGCAATGCTTTTCCGTCTTGCATCATGGCTTCGATAGTGTACGTATTGAGTGCTCCGGCAAAACGTTCGTTCGCCGATTTCACTCCTTTCACTACCGGCATTGCCATGTACTTCTCGGCAAATTCGCCGTACACGTGCAGCATTTTGAGGGCTTCTTCTTCCGCTTCTTCGCGGGTGGCGTGAGCCGTATGCCCTTCTTGCCACAAAAATTCGGCCGTGCGGAGGAAGAGGCGGGTGCGCATCTCCCAGCGGAAGACGTTTGCCCATTGGTTGCATAAGATGGGAAGGTCGCGATAAGATTGCACCCAGTTTTTGTAAGTACTCCAGATGATGGTTTCGGAAGTCGGGCGGATGATGAGTTCTTCTTCGAGCTTGGCAGCAGGGTCTACAATGACGCCCGAACCGTCGGCTGCGTTCTTCAGCCGGTAGTGTGTCACCACGGCGCATTCTTTGGCAAACCCTTCCACGTGTTCCGCTTCGCGGCTAAGGAATGATTTGGGAATAAGTAACGGGAAGTACGCGTTGACGTGTCCGGTTTCCTTAAACATATCGTCGAGCTGACGCTGCATCTTTTCCCAGATAGCGTATCCGTAGGGTTTAATCACCATGCATCCGCGCACAGCCGATTGTTCTGCTAAGTCGGCCTTTACCACCAATTCATTATACCATTGCGAATAGTTGTCGCTACGCTTGGTGAGGTCTTTCAATTCTTTTGCCATTCTAATTTTATCTTTAAGTTCTTACTATACGATGAAACGAAGTGCAAAAGTACAAATAATATCTGTAAGTAACTACACCTAACTCTCCAATCACTTCTTCCAGAAACAAATTAAAACGATTCAGTTTGACTCCCGGCGGGTTTGGTGCCGAAGTATGCCGAGAGTGAAGCTCAAACCCGGTGGGTTTGTGCCCAAGATCCACCGAGTTTCGGAGAAAGGTACGGCGGGCTTTAAGAAGATTACTTTCTTAAAGCAAAAAGGTTACTCTCTCGAAGCAAAAGAGCAACCCTTTTGCTTGAAGAAAGTAACCTTTTCCATCTGACGCACCGTATTCGGCACACTTTGGGGATATCCAACCTCGAGACGGATAACAGGTGCTATGACATCCTGCTCCGTTCTATATCGAACTGTTTACGCTCCCCCAGCAAAAAGCGGGGGAGAAGTCTTTTTCTTTATTGATGCTGCTCGCGCAATAAATCATTGACCGTCTTCACCGGATTGAATGTGCCCAGCGATACTTCTACAAAGACCGTACTCCAGTCGCTCATCGCGCCGTTCCACAAGCCGGGTAATTCAAGGGCTTTGAGGTCTTTTCCGTTCTTCGATTTGTAGGAGATGAAGCCAGTGGCTTTGTCCACATAGCGGGTGAGGTCGAACTTTTTCCCTTTATAGTCACGGATGGCACAAACCAAATCGACGGGATTGAAGTGCGTCCCCTTCTCGAACATTTCTTTGTTGACCGGATTGGCCATATCAATCTGAGAGCTTTCGAGAATCTGCAACGAGTATGTCCCGTCGGCATTGTAAGCCAAGAACGGACCGCCGCCGGGTTCGCCTACGTTCTTCACCATGCCGCATACGCGCATCGGACGGTTCAGCTTGCTGCGGAGGTACATCACCAGTTCGGCGTCTTCCAGATTTTTCGTGGCGGGATTCTTGCAAAAGAGTTTCTTTTGCACAAACTGCAGCATCTCGATGAGTTCGTCGTGCGTGTAAGCGCCGCTATCCAACCGCTCCAGAGCAGCGAATGCCTGTTGTTGCAATGACACCAGCACACCGGCAATGAGTTTCTTGTAAAGCACCGTGTCCGCCTTCAGTTTGTCCGGCACCACATTATCGATGTTCTTGATAAAGATGATGTCCGCGTCGAGGTCGTTCAAGTTTTCAATAAGCGCACCATGCCCGCCGGGACGGAAAACTAGTTTGTCATCGTCGCGGAAAGGCTGGTTGTCGGTGTCGGCGGCAAGAGTGTCGGTGTTGGGTTTCTGTTCGGAAAAGGAGATGTTGAATTTCACTCCGTAGTGTCGGGCAAAGGCTGCGGTCTTTTCGTCCACCAACGCTTGAAAGAGCGCACGATGTTCGGTAGACACAGTGAAGTGCACATTGACTTTTCCGCTCTTGCCGGCAGCGTACATGGCGCCCTCGGCAAGATGCTCTTCGAGCGGAGTGCGGGCTCCTTCGGGATATTTATGAAACTTGAGCAAGCCCTTGGGCAAAGCGCCGTAGTTCAGTCCCGCCTCATCGAGCAAGGCAGCTACCACCGCTTTGTAATGCCCCGCAGCGAGCAAAGCAGGTATGCCTTCGCCAGCAGTCCGGCGGCAAGCAGCGTCAAGGTCATCATAGAAAGCAAAACGATAGATGCCTTCGAAGAAGGCGAGTTCAAACTTCGTAGTGGGTTGGTCATCGTCCGCAGCCAGAAACTCAAAGAGGTTTTTGAACATCCGGCTCGCGGCTCCCGAAGCAGGTACAAATTTCACAACGGTCTTATCCGTCTGCGTGTAAGCATCCCAAGCAGAGAGGTACGCTTGCTGTGCATCTTCGTCGGGAGCCAGGATACCTTTTTCTATCGACGCGGCAGCATCCAGCTTCAAAAACGGGAACCCTTTTTCAAAGCACGCCAGCTGTTCGGCTATCTGTGCTTCCGAGATGCCCTTCTTGGCGAGCATTTCTTTGTCTTCTAGTGTCATCATAATAGGAGTTTTAAATAATTTGATGCCCAAAAATACTAAATCTTATTTACTTACGGCGGCTAAGTAAACAAAAAAAGCTACTTTTACGTCGAAATAACTAATGATACCCACCACTGCTATGACCAAGGACAAGCCATTTTTCACTTCAGAAGAGAAGAAAGAGCTGCGGATGCTCTACAAGCAGTTGAGAATGTCTGCTGGCGAAAGCATCTCCGCCAAGCACATTCATCTGCTCAAAACGTATTTAACCGAAGCCGCCACCGAAGGCGTGCTGCCACGAGATAGCTTCGGGTTGAACCCCGTCATTCGTAATTTGCAGACTTCACTCATCGTTTCCGAAGAAATAGGTATGAAGGGTTCCTGTCTGACCGGCATATTGCTCCACGAAATCACCAAAAGTCAAACACTCACGGTGGAACAGATCCGGACAGAGTTCGGTGACGATGTGGCGAGCATCATCAAGGGACTGGTAAAGACCAACGAACTTTATGCCAAGAGTCCCGCCATTGAGTCGGAAAACTTCCGTAACCTCTTGCTCTCGTTTGCCGAAGATATGCGCGTCATTCTCATTATGATAGCCGACCGCGTGAACGTAATGCGGCAAATCAGAGACTCGGAGAATGAAGAAGACCGCCTGCGCGTAGCTAACGAAGCAGCTTACCTCTATGCACCGCTAGCGCACAAACTGGGACTGTACAAACTTAAATCCGAGCTGGAAGACCTCTCGCTGAAATACACCCGGCGAGACACCTACTACTTCATCAAAGACAAACTCAATGAGACGAAAGCCTCGCGGGACAAATATATCGACGCCTTCATCGAACCGATCAAGAAGAAGATTGCTGCCGACGGACTGAAGTTCGACATCAAAGGACGAACCAAATCCATCCATTCCATCTGGAACAAAATACAGAAACAAAAAACTTCTTTCGAAGGCATCTATGACCTCTTTGCCATCCGCATCATCCTCGACTCCGAGGAGCAGAAAGAAAAGCAAGAATGCTGGCAAGCCTACTCTATCGTGACGGATATGTATCCGCCTAACCCCAAGCGTTTGCGCGACTGGCTCTCTATCCCCAAAAGTAACGGATACGAATCGCTGCACATCACCGTCATGGGACCCGAAGGCAAATGGGTAGAGGTGCAAATACGCACCCGGCGTATGGACGAAATCGCTGAACGCGGACTGGCTGCCCACTGGCGCTATAAAGGGCTGAAAGGCGAAACCGGACTGGACGAATGGCTGACCTCCGTGCGCGAAGCCCTCGAGAATCCGGACAGCGACTCTATGAAAGTGATGGATCAGTTCAAGATGGACTTGTATGAGGACGAGGTCTTTGTATTTACTCCCAAAGGCGACCTCTTTAAACTTGCCAAGGGAGCTACCATACTCGATTTCGCCTTCCACATCCATAGCAAATTGGGATGCAAGTGCATCGGCGCCAAAGTGAACGGCAAAAACGCACAACTCAAGCAAGTGCTGGCCAGTGGTGACCAGGTAGAGATTACGACCTCGAGCACCCAAACACCGAAACAAGATTGGCTGAACATTGTCACCACCTCGAAAGCACGCACCAAGATCCGCCAAGCACTTAAAGAAATGGCGTCCCGCCAATGCGACTTTGCCAAAGAAACTTTAGAAAGAAAGTTCAAGAACCGGAAGATAGAGTATGAAGAAGCCGTCATGATGCGACTCATCAAGCGCATGGGGTGCAAGACCGTGACCGAATTTTACCAGTCCATTGCCGACGGAGTGCTGGATGTGAACGACCTTTTGGAAAAATATCTCGAGCAACAAAAGCGGGACAGCAACGATACGCGCGACGAGGCGGTGTACCGCAGCGCAGAGGGCTACAACTTGCAGAACTTCGTGCCCGAAGCCGAACCCACCAAGGAGGATGTGCTTGTCATCGGGCAGAACCTGAAAGGGATTGACTTCAAGCTCGCTCGCTGCTGCAACCCCATCTATGGCGATAAAGTCTTCGGATTCGTTACCGTATCGGGAGGCATCAAGGTGCACCGCATAGATTGTCCCAACGCCCCACAGATGAACGAACGCTTCGGCTACCGCATTGTAAAGGCACGCTGGGAAGGGAAATCGGAAGGTCAGACATACCTCATCACGTTGCACGTAGTGGGGCATGATGACATCGGCATTGTGACCAACCTTACCTCTATCATTGCCAAAGAAAGCAACACCTCATTGCGGTCCATCAGCATCGACTCTCACGACGGGCTCTTCTCGGGTACCCTCTCCATCCTGGTGGACGACCTCAACCGGCTGGAAGTGCTCCTCAAGAAGCTCAGGGCAATAAAAGGAGTGAAACAAGTAAGCAGATATAAGTAAAGAAAAGATGGAAAAATTCAGCATCAAGAAGCGCCTGAAAAGCTTCACCTACGCATGGAAAGGTATCAAAGGATTGGTAAGCGGAGAGCACAATGCCTGGATTCATCTCACGGCCGCCACCCTTGCCGTGGCGGCGGGCGTTGCTTTTGGTATTACGCGCATGGAGTGGGTGGCGGTTCTCCTTTGTATCGGCGGAGTGATTGCCGCTGAAGCGTTCAACACCGCCATCGAGCGATTGGTCGACCTTGTATCGCCTAAACAGCATCCCGTTGCCGGAAAGGTGAAGGACTTGGCTGCCGGAGCAGTGCTCGTTGCCGCGCTCACGTCAGCTATCGTGGGAGGGATTATCTTTCTCCCCTATCTCACTCTTTTCTTTTTGAAATAGGGGTATGTCACAACAATGAAGACCACTAGCGCCACCAAAGTACTGATGAAGCCTATCCGGTAAATCATTTCTTGCGGCGCCTCCGTATCGAGCAGACAAGCAGTGGCAATGCCCAAGGCGATGCCCATCTCCCAAGAGAGCAAGTGCGTGGTATTTGCCGTGCCCCGCTGGCAGTGGGGGGAGAGCTTGACAAACATGTTCAGGAATTCCGGCGCTATCAACCCCAGGCTGAGACCGAACAAAATGGCCGCCAACAGCAGCTCGGTGACTTGCGGCAGGATGATCTGGGACATGGCGGCAATGGCACCCGTCATCAGCAACAGTCCGGTGACAATCTGCATCCACATCTTGTTTTTGCCGCGGAAGCAGAGGCGGGAAAGTACCACCGTCAGCAAAAAGCCGATGCCAGCCACGCCGAAAAACGGAACGGGAAGACCCGCTATCGTCACGTTGACCGGTGAATGGAGCAATATGGGCAGCAGCATGCCGGGCACAAAAGCAATCACCACCAAGTTAGCCGCAGGCACCAATCCCCGGAGCAAAAGGAAGCGATCGAGCGAGCAGACATTCGTGGCGATGGGCGCACGGAACGGCACATACACGCCTGCCAAAAAGAGCACACCAATGGCGCCCATCGCCACCGAAAAGTAAAGCACCGACTCGAATCCATACATACCAAAGAGGAACACACCCATCGCAATGCCGATAATCATGCCCGCACGCGAGGTCCAGGCAAAAACCAGATTGCCCGAGCTGCGCACCGTTGTCTGGGTGATGTCAATGGCAAGCGTGATGCCAGCCGTAGTGGCCGTACCGAAGGCGATACCCTGCAAAAAGCAAAGCCACAGGAGTTCGGTAAGGTTGCGCACAAAAGCATACCCTGCCACTGCCGCCATCAGAGCGACGAACGCCCACAGACAAACCTCTTTGCGCTTGTATGCATCCACCAAGTAGTTATAGAAAGGACCCACGCACAGCATACCCAACGTAAAGAGCAGGTAGAGCAAACCCGTTTGCGACACGGGTACGCCCAACCGATCCGCCATTGCTACGGGAAGCACGGGATACAACATATAAAGAGAAACGAACAGCAACAAGTTGGCGATCGATACACGCACAAAGTGTCCTGTCCACAATTTGTTTACCATAGACAGCGTTTAGTATTGTTCCTTTTCGTTAGGGAAGTCTTTGTTCTTCACGTCCGATACGTAACGGCTGATGGCATCGGTCATCACCGTGAACAAGTCGGCATAGCGGCGCAAGAAGCGCGGGCGGAAACCGTTGTTCATACCCAGCATATCCTGAATCACCAGCACCTGACCGTCTACCTCGCCTCCGGCACCAATACCAATAACGGGGATAGTAAGCTCGCGCGATACGCGGGCAGCCAGTTCGGCGGGAATCTTTTCGAGCACCAGAGCAAAGCAACCGGCATCTTCGAGCTTGTGGGCATCACTGAGAAGTTTCTCTGCCTCGGCGTCGCTCTTGGCGCGCACGGCGTAAGTGCCGTATTTATTGATTGATTGCGGCATCAGCCCCAAGTGTCCCATGATGGGGATGCCGGCACAGAGGATGCGCTGCACGGTTTCCATAATCTCTTCGCCGCCTTCCATCTTCACGCAGTCGGCATGCGTCTCCTTCATGATGCGGATGGCGGAAGCGAGCCCCTCTTTGGAGTTGCCCTGATAAGAGCCAAAGGGCATGTCGATCACCACCAGGGCACGCTGCACGGCTTTCATCACCGATTTTCCGTGGTAAATCATCTGGTCCAAGGTGATGGGAAGGGTTGTCACGTTGCCTGCCATGACGTTGGAGGCGGAGTCGCCCACGAGGATGACGTCGATGCCGGCACCATCTACAATCTGCGCCATCGTATAGTCGTACGAGGTAAGCATGGATATTTTTTCGCCTCTTTCTTTCATCTCTACCAGGCGATGGGTTGTCACTTTTCTTGTGTCATCTGATATATAACCAGCCATTTCTTTGTTATTGTTTTAATGAGTACTACGTAATTCGAAATAAAAACGGGGGCAAAGGTAACAGATTAATCCGTATTGGACAATAATATGCCTGTTTAAAGTAAAGCTGCAAATCCGTCGCAGATCATGCTGCAGAAGTGTCGACGATATGGACCGGGAAGAAAAGCTTGCACGCCGGGAATGTATTCATTGGTTATCCTTTTTTAAAATGCGGGGCAAAGTTGAGCTAAAACTTCGGAACCCACAAATTATTCTTACCTTTGCGCCCATTAAAATAACAGATTGTATGTCTCAAAAGAACGACCCGCATAGGCTGGGAACCGAAAGCGTCGGCAAGCTCCTGCTACAGTATTCCATTCCTGCCATCATCGGCATGACCCTTACTTCACTTTATAACATCATCGACAGTATCTTCATCGGGCACGGTGTGGGCGCGCTCGCCATCTCCGGTCTCGCCATCAGTTTCCCGCTGATGAATCTGGTCATCGCCTTTTGCATGCTCGTGGCAGCGGGAGGTTCTGCCATCGCCTCTATCCGGCTGGGACAAAAAGATATGGACGGGGCGACGGCAGTGCTTTGCCACACGCTGGTGCTTTGCGCACTGAGCGGATTCATTTTCGGCTGCTTGGCGCTGATTTTCCTCGACCCCATCCTCCGCTTCTTTGGTGCCAGCGCCACTACCCTGCCCTACGCCCGCGACTTCATGCAGGTGATTCTCCTAGGCAGTCCGCTGGCTTATGTGATGATAGGGCTAAACAATGTGATGCGCTCTACGGGATACCCCAAGAAAGCGATGCTCACGTCGATGGTGACGGTGCTAGTGAACCTCGTTCTAGCGCCTATCTTTATTTTCTGGCTGGATTGGGGCATCCGCGGAGCAGCGCTTGCCACGGTGGCAGCACAGTTGGTCGGCATGGTGTGGGTGGTGCAGCACTTCACTAAAGCGGAGAGTTTCGTACACTTCCGCCGGGGCTTTTGGCAGTTGAAGCGTCACATTACGGGCAGCATCCTCGCCATCGGTATGGCACCCTTCTTAATGAACGTATGCAGTTGCATCGTTGTTATTCTGATTAACAACAGCCTGCAAGCCCACGGAGGAGATATGGCAATCGGCGCTTACGGCATCATCAACCGCTTGCTCACTCTGTATGTGATGATTGTTTTCGGACTGACGATGGGTATGCAGCCCATCATGGGCTATAACTACGGAGCGCAAAAGATGGATCGCGTGAAACGTGCGCTGAAGCTGAGCATCATCAGTGCCATTCTCATTACCAGCAGCGGATTTCTGATATGCGAGCTTTTCCCGCACGCGGTATCGGCCATCTTTACCGACAGCAACGAACTAATTGACATTGCCGCTTCGGGCATACGTATCTGCATCCTCATGTTCCCGTTAGTTGGGGCGCAGATTGTGATATCGAACTTCTTCCAAAGCATTGGCAAGGCAAAGGTAAGCATCTTCTTATCACTTTCGCGGCAGATGGTATATCTGTTGCCTTGCGTTCTGCTATTGCCTCAACACTTCGGGTTGAATGGTGTTTGGATCAGCATGCCGGTATCGGACGGACTCGCTTTTGTTACGGCAGCCGTTAGCTTGATGATCTATTTCAAGAAACAAACGCACAGTTACTCCGATTGAATACTGTTAACGGGATTCTCATTGGCTACCGACCAGGTTCTGACGGTGACCATCGACCAGATAAACAATAGTATTGCCACAGCAATTCCCAAAAACAAGAGCGCTCCGGGGGCAACCGACTCACTGAATTGCTCCAACCATTTTTTACCAATATACCAAGCGGAAACGATACCCAAGAGTACACCGGGAAGTGCCGTCCAACCAATCTCTTTCGATAGCAACCACAAGATAGAGGAAGCCTCGGCACCGTTTACCTTACGGATAGCGATCTCCTTGCTGCGGCGGCGTACCTCATCATTGGTATAACCCCAAAGCCCCATCAACGCAATAAGCAAAATAGAGAAGGAGGCGATACTGACCAAGTTGCGGAAACGGCGCACACTGTCGTACTGTGTTTCGATTTTCTTATTCAATGAGGCAAACACGGCATCTTTGTCGGGAAACAGCAGGGCTACTTCCTTATTCAAGGCTTGTAGATTTTCAGCGAACGGCTCTTTGAGGCGCACGCTGTACGAACCTCCTCCCACAGAACTACCAACCCATAAGACAGGTGCTTTCGGCACGTAAGCATTGAGGTTGGAGTAATCGGCTATCACCCCTACGATGGTGCGAGGATTATCCCACTTTATATCGATCTGACGACCCAGCACATTCCCTGTCCAGTGGGCACGGTGCAGAAACTCTTCGTTGACAATGACCTGATCGGGGCCGTCTATAAATTTCCCTTGTCTAAGACGCACACCCATCATGGGCAGAAAGCTGTAATCACAGAAAGAGGTACGGGCATCATCGAGCAGACGGGTACCATCTACGTTGTACACACCAAAACCGCTGTATCCATTGCACATATCGTTCCACGAACAGGCTACCTCTTCGACCATGGGCAGGTTGCTTAAGCTATGCTTGACCAAGGCTCGTTCGTCATCGGTAGAGCGGATGTAGCTGTAAGCCACCCGTTCGGGGCTGTATCCGAGATCATGGTTCATCACCGTATAGTATTGCATCAGAATCACCGCCAACAATCCGAAGATAAACGCCATTCCGGCAAACTGCACAAAGAGCAAAGGGCGTTTCCATGACATCCGCTGATCGGTATAGCGGCGAAACACCTGACTCACGGGGATGTGTGAGAATAACCGACCGGGCAGGAAACCGGCTATGAGAAACAATACAATTACTACGGCCAAGGGTATCCAAAGCGTATGTAATGTAAAAAGGCCGGCAAGTGATACATGTACCGAATCTTCGATAATCTCGCGAAACTGATAGAGCAGCAGGACGGCAAGCAGCAACGATACAGCGGTCACCAAGAACGTTTCGCACAGAAAGCACCCGAGTATCTCGCCTGCCGAAGCCCCATTGCATTTATGCACACCGACCCCTTTCGCACGTCGTGGCAAAGCGGAAACGGAGATCAGCACGTAGTTAAGTGCAGTAACCAACAGCAACACGAAAGCAAGCACGGACATGATAAGCACCATGCGATACACTTCGGGCATGGAACTATGTACGGTGCTTACAGGTACAAAAGAGTACTGTTCTCTCTCTGTCTGCAACTTCTCGCCGGGCATATACTTTTTCAACATTTCGGGGATGCGGGCTGTTACGTTGTATACCGCAGTGGTAGAGTCGCGAAAACGAACCAGCCCAAGGTAGCTGATGTCGTACCCCCACCCTCCGCGTGAGGGATCGAGCGTAGCAAAGGAGTACACTGCATCATAGCGCAACTCCGAATTCTCCGGGATATCTTCAAAAACGCCACCTACGGTCATGGGAGTGGTTTTATCAGCCACTAATGTTTTATTCAACGGATCTGTATCACCGAATATCTGCCGGGCTAGTGTTTGCGAAAGAAAAATCACCTGAGGACGCAGCAACGATTCGGCATTGCCGCTCAACAACGCCACACCGGTAGTAGCAAACAGGTGCTCATCGGCATAGATCGAGCGACAGTCGGCATAGCGTTGTTCTCCGTTGAATAACACCGAAGAGAGGTCGGTACGTATCACCGTGGCAGACTCAATATAGTCGGGGAAGCTTTCGAGCAATGCTCCGGGCATCTTGCCGTAAACATAAGGCTGGGATGGTCCGGACATCCCATCCTTATCGGTATAGGAACATTGCAGCATAAATAAATTCTCTGTTTCGGGGTAGAAGCTGTCGTAGTTCATTTCGAAAGCCACACGGGCAAAAAGCAACATACTGACCAACAGACCTACCGCCAACGAAACGATCTTGATACTTTGCTCTCTCCAGCTTCGCAGAATGTATTGGTAAGCGTAATAGAATTGTTTCATAGTGTATTGTATTATGGTTCGATCATACTGTTACGCTGGCTACCACACTGCCATCAAACAGATGTACGGTGCGGTGGGCAAACGAAGCATCATGACCGGAGTGAGTCACCATCACAATGGTAGTGCCCTCTCTGTTGAGTTCGGTGAGCAGGTTCATCACCTCGGCACCATTCTTAGAGTCGAGGTTGCCGGTAGGCTCATCGGCCAGTATCAGCCGGGGGTTGGTGATCACGGCTCGTGCAATGGCGATGCGCTGTTGCTGTCCGCCCGAAAGCTGTTGTGGAAAGTGTTTGGCACGGTGGCTGATATTCATACGCTTCAGCATCTCATCGACCATGCGCCGACGTTCGGAGGCTTTGATGCCGAGATAGGTCAAGGGGAGTTCTACGTTTTCATATACATTGAGTTCGTCGATCAGGTTGAAGCTCTGAAACACAAACCCGATGCGTCCTTTGCGCATTTGCGTGCGCTGCTTCTCTTTGAGGTTCCCTACCTCTTCGCCCATAATGTGATAAGAGCCTTCGGTGGGGTTATCGAGCAAACCCAATATATTGAGTAACGTAGACTTGCCACAACCCGACGGGCCCATAATGGCTACAAACTCGCCCTCTTTGATGTGGAGGTTCACATGGTTCAACGCTACCGTCTCTATCTCGGAGGTGCGGAATACTTTGCTAATGTTATCTATTTGAATCATAATTGGTTAGTTTATCAATTTGTTAATCTGTTATATCTGTTTCTTTTGTTTTATTCGCTTTTGAGACTCTTTACAGGATCTTCGTTGGCTATGCGCCATGATTTCAGAATGACACAGCCTACAATGATGGCGAGTATTCCGACTGCCGTCAGTGTGTACATCGCCCCACTCACTGCTACTTTTTCGGCAAACATTTCCATCCACATGTCGTTGACGTACCAGGAAGCCAATGTACCGATTAGTACGGCGGGCAGTGCCACATAAAGCACATCGACCGATAGCAATTGCAAGATCATTGTTGATTCGGCACCGTTTACTTTGCGCACGGCAATCTCTTTCGAACGGCGGCGCACTTCATCGGCTGTATAGCCTATCAGCCCCATGAGCATAACAAAGAGCATCGTTATCGCAGCTACGAGCGTACCGTTTCGAAACACACGCACGGCGTTGTAGTTTGCTTTAATGTCTTGCTCCATCGACCTGAAATCCATCAGTTTATCAGAGAAAGTGGCGGCAACATCTTTGTTCAACTGTTTAAGATTCTCTTCGAAAGGCTCTTTGAGGCGTAGATGGATACAACTGCCGAATCGCTGCTGATAGTACATGGCAAGCGGTTGCTGCTCCGTATAAAAGCTCGCGGTATGGAAGTCTTTGAGTACACCGACAACCGTGCTACCCTCTCCACTACCATCCAGCCCTACTACCCGTCCCAGCACATTGCCATCCCAGTGCATTAGTCGAACAAAGGTTTCATTGACGGCTATCTCCGAGCGATCGCGAGGCATACGCCCTTGCTTGAAGGCGATTCCCATCATCGACGGGTAGCTATCCATCGCTCCGATAAAGCGAGTCGAAAAGAGGCTCTTTCCTCCTTCATTCGCCATTGCTCCCGAAAGACCGATCGTCGGATTATTGCTGGCGGCAGAGACTGTCTCTACGTAAGGCAAATTCTTGAAATAGGTATGCGCATAATCGCTTGCCTCGGCACTATCGAACCCGGTATCTGTCGTAACGATTCGTTCGGGTCGATAACCAATGTCTTTGTGCAGCACGTAATTGTATTGCGCCATCACGACACACATCAGTCCGGCAATGAACGCCACCCCCATAAACTGAACAAACAACAGCGGACGTTTCCACCCTTTTTTACCTTCACTATATCGGCGGAATACTTGTGACACAGGAATACGCGAGAAGATACGTCCTGGCACGATGCCACCAATTACAAACAGCAACAGCACCGTAGCGAGTGGTACCCATAACCGTTCGGGCGAGAAAAGAGACGAAAGCCGTGCCACAAGCATATCTTCGACAAAGTCGCTGAAGTTGACCAGCAATAACCCTGCTAGCAACAATGCCAACAAAATGATAATGCCCGTTTCGAGCAGAAACATATAGAAGATCGTTTGCCCGGAAGCACCGCTACATTTATGTACTCCTACCGCTTTAGCCCGATAAGCCAGCGAAGAGATGGAGATAAGCACGTAGTTGAGCGTTGCTATGAAAAGAATGGCAAGCCCGAGAAACGTCATGATTTTGGTCATACGCTGTACTTCATCAGAAGTACGGTATTCGTCACGGATGGGCTTTACCACAGCGGTATAACCCAATTGCATTTGTTCCATTTCGGCAGGCAGGTATTTGGCTACCATGGCATCAAGGCGACGCATAACACTTTCCTTATCGGCACCGGCACGGAAGCGGATGTATTCGTAATAACTGTCGCCGCCATTCCATGAATAGTTACTCCAATTGCGGCTCCACATGGTGGGCATGGAGATAACCGCTTCGCAAACTCCATTGAAGCCAACCATCGTTGTATTCTCGGGCAATGCGGCATAAGTGCCTTTTACAGTAAGGGGAAACTGTTTGCCGAACATCAGCGTTTTTCCGATAGGATTATCTTCTCCGAATATTTTGCGGGCAAAGCGGTCGGATAGAAAAACTACATCTTTCTGTATCAGCTCACGCTGATCGCCCGTTAACACCTCGATACCCATTGTTTGAAAAAAGAGCGAGTCTGCCATCACTTTGCCTTCATCGAAGCGAACGCTACCATTAAATAACGGATCGCCTGCCGTATAACGGCACACACTTGTGGCAGCTTCTACCTCCTTGGGAAAGTTTTCCAGAATGGATCCTGCAACAGGTCCCATGTTTTGACTGTAGGGCTCGCTCTGCTCGCCGTTTCGCGTCCATACGGAGTACACTTGATAAAGGTTGCCGGTATCGCGAAAACAAGTATCAACGCTTTGCTCAAATGCCACACGCGCAAAAAGCAGCATACTCATCGCCAACCCCAAGCCCAGTGAAATAATCTTAATGACATTGGAGCCGCGTCCGCGAATCAATGTTCGAATCACATAATAAAGTTGTCTCATCAGTAATGTCTCTTAATGAATAATAGCTAATCCGAAGCAGAAAGCGTGCCACGTCCCCTTGTTAGTTGATTTCCATTTGTTTATCTAAACGGCGGTCACGGGCAACTGTCCAATAATCATACACTTGCTGTCTAATATTTAGACAATGACTTTGTTTTTTCAAAAGAAAGCAATAGCTTTGCCCGCAATATTGATAACATCCTAGCATTCATGAAAAAGAAAACTCTTCTTCTCACCTTCGCCTTGCTCTGCGGAGGATGCGGTATGATTGACTATCATCCCTACGATGTACACATTAAAGGAGAAACCGGCATCAACGCTAAAAATATCAACCGCATTGAAACGAGGTGCAACGCAAAGAGTCCTATCCGCTTTGCCGTGATAGGCGACACGCAGCGCTGGTACGACGAGACGGAAGACTTTGTAGAAGCTGTCAACCAACGCAACGACCTCGATTTCGTGATTCACGGCGGTGATATGGCCGACTTCGGAGTCACGGACGAATTTTTGTGGCAACGCGACATCCTCAACGGGCTCAACATCCCCTACGTTGTTCTCATCGGCAACCACGACTGCTTGGGCACAGGCGAGGAAGACTACAAGAAAGTATTCGGCCCGCTCAACTTCTCGTTCATTGCCGGAGGCGTTAAGTTTGTCTGCTTGAACACCAATGCACTGGAGTACGACTATTCGGAACCGGTGCCAGACTTTACCTTTATAGAAGAACAGTTCACTGCCCGTAAAATAGAATTCGACAAAACCATCGTAGCGATGCATGCACAGCCCTATTCGGATGTGTTCAACAACAACGTAGCCAAGATTTTCCAGCACTACATCAACAAATACCCCGGCTTGCAATTCTGCCTGGCCGCGCACGACCACAGCCTCGGTGTGACCGATCTCTTTGACGACGGCGTTATCTACTACCGCAGCGCCTCCATCAAAAAACGAAACTACCTGCTATTCACTCTCACTAAAACCGGTTATGACTATGAAGTGGTCTATTATTAAGCCTTTGTTGTTCGGTCTGCTGCTCGCTGCCGCCACGAACGGTCTGCCGCTAAGTGCACAAGAGGCAGGCACGAATGTTGATCGCCCGTACAACAAGCGCATACACCGCTATCGCTCCCGTTGGGAAAAACTCATCCCCACCCACACCAAGATGCAATTTGCCGGAAACATGGGAGTGATCTCTTTTGGCACCGGATGGGATTACGGCAAAAAGAACCAATGGGAGACAGACGTTTTTTTCGGGCTCCTGCCGCGCTACTCGTCAAAGAAAGCCAAGCTAACCATGACGCTGAAGCAGAACTACCTGCCGTGGAACTTGCCCGTGGGGCGCAACTTCTCCGTAGAACCGCTGGCTTGCGGCATCTACTTCAACACGGTGTTTGGCGACCAGTTCTGGGTGCAGGAACCGGAACGCTACCCCGAAGGTTATTACGGATTCTCGAGCAAGATACGCACCAACGTCTTCGTGGGACAGCGCATCACCTACGATATAGCGCTCAATCACCGCTATCGAGCCAAATCCGTTACGCTATACTATGAGTTAAGCTCCAGCGACCTCTATATTATCAGCGCCATTAACAATCATTATTTGAGACCACGGGACTATCTGAGTCTCTCGTTCGGAGTTAAGCTACAATTGTTTTAGTTTCAGGGCTACTGCATCAAAAGTTTGATTCTAGTTAGCACGGATGACGTGGAATAGGTACACGAACCTCACGGATCAAGACCTAACCAAACAGCCGTGCGGGACGCAAACTTTCGGCAAAGGATTGCCCAACTCTCGGCAGACGATTCATCTTCTTCCACCAAAAGATCCGGCATCCTTCGGCAGAGGATTACTCATCTTCCGGCAAAGGATTATTTTTTTGGTGCGGTGGATCTGTTTTAGTTCAAACGCGGTGATACATTTAGCAAAATGTTTATCTTTGTCCCTCAAACATTTCGTACCACATGAAGAATACCACCGGAACCCTTCTCGTTATCGACGATAACAAAGGCGTGCTTACAGCCGTACAATTACTCTTAAAGAACTCCTTCACGCAAGTAGTAACCCTCTCCTCTCCCGCTAATCTGCCTGCCATGCTTCGCCAAGAGCATCCCGATGTGGTGCTGCTCGACATGAACTTTACTGCAGGCATCAACACGGGTAATGAGGGACTTTTCTGGCTGCACGAAATCAAAAAACTGTGCCCCGACCTCCCCGTAGTGCTCTTTACCGCTTATGCCGACATCGACCTCGCCGTACGAGGCATTAAAGAAGGGGCGGCAGATTTTGTGGTGAAGCCATGGGACAATCAGCGACTGGTGGAAACACTTCTCGGAGCCGCCTTTCCAAGCGCTAAGAAATTCGTCAAGCAAGAAGGTATTCTTTCTTCGCCCATGTACTGGGGTAAAAGCAGCACCATGCAGCAACTCCGTCTACTCATCGAAAAGGTAGCAGTGACCGATGCCAACATTCTAATCACCGGCGAAAACGGCACGGGAAAGGAGATACTAGCCCGTGAAATACACGCGCGCTCTATCCGCAGCGGACATGAACTAGTGGCGGTAGACATGGGCGCCATCACCGAATCGCTGTTTGAAAGCGAACTCTTCGGGCACGTCAAAGGATCTTTTACCGATGCGCATACCGATCGTACAGGCAAGTTCGAAGCCGCACAAGGAAGCACTCTCTTTCTCGACGAAATAGGGAACCTGCCCTATCATCTGCAAGCTAAACTCCTCACCGTGTTGCAACGTCGCAGCATCGTGCGCGTGGGCAGCAATGAGCTTATTCCGATAGACATCCGACTGATTTGCGCCACCAACCGCAATCTTACGGAGATGGCGGCGCGCGAAGACTTCCGCGAAGACTTACTCTATCGTATTAATACCATCCACGTAGAAATTCCACCATTGCGCAACCGTCGTGAAGACATCCTCCCGCTTGCCGAGCAATTCATTGCCCGCTTTGGTCATCAATACAATAAATCCGGTCTCTCCCTTAGCCAAACCGCCTGTGAACGCCTCGCCTCTAACCCATGGTACGGCAACATCCGCGAATTGGAACATGCCATCGAAAAAGCCGTTATCATCAGCGACAGCGCCAAGATGCCCGCCGAACTTTTTCCGCTTCCCCGTCACACGGAACAACCCGAAACCTCCCCCTCCACCCTCGAAGAGATGGAATTGAAGATGATTCAACAGACGCTGGCAAAGTGCGGAGGTAACCTTTCGGCAGTAGCTATCCAGTTAGGTATCACCCGGCAGACCTTATATAATAAAATGAAAAAATACGGATTATGACCTATGATTGGCTTCTAAGGTTTACCCACAATTATGCCGCGCGGGTAGCATTAACTCTCTGCTTGACTATAGTAGTCACCCTACTTGGAGTAAACGGACACTTCATCTGGATGAGTGCAAGCATTTGTCTTTTAGCCTTCAGTCTCTGGTGGCAACTCTTATTGTACCGTAGTCATACACGTCAGCTGCTCTTTCTGATTGATGCACTCGAGAACAATGACCATACATTCCGCTTCTCTGAAGAACTGGGAACGCCAGAGAATCGGGAAATCAACCGTGCACTGAACCGTGTTGGACAAATCTTATATCAAGTAAAATCCGAGACCGCCCGACAGGAAAAATACTACGAACTGATATTAGACTGCGTGAACAGCGGCTTGCTGGTGCTCAATGACAATGGAGCCGTCTATCAGAAAAACAACGAGACCATGCGTTTACTAGGACTCAATGTCTTCACTCATATCCGACAGCTCAGCCAAATAGACAAAACGCTGATGGAAAAGGTGGAGCATTGCTGCGCGGGCGACAAGCTGCAAACGTCCTTCAACAACGAACGGGGTACCATCAACCTTTTTATCCGTGTATCAGACATCACAGCGCAAAACGAACATCTGCGCATCCTCTCGCTCAACGACATCAACACGGAGTTGAATGAAATGGAAATCGACTCATGGATTCGACTTACCCGTGTGCTGACGCACGAAATCATGAATGCCATCACACCCATCACCTCGCTCAGTGATACGCTCCTTTCGCTTTCGGGACAGACGGACGAAGAAGTACGCCGCGGGCTGCAAACCATCAGCACTACGAGTAAAGGATTGTTGGCGTTTGTAGAATCGTATCGCCGCTTCACCCGCATCCCGTCTCCACAGCCATCACTATTCTACGTCAAACCCTTTATCGACAGGATGGTAGAGCTCACTCGCCATCAGAATGACTGCTCGCATATTCTCTTTCACCTCAACATCGAGCCAGCCGACCTTATCCTCTATGCCGACGAGAACCTGCTCGCACAAGTAGCCATCAATCTGCTGAAGAATGCTATACAGGCAATAGGTACAATGCCCAACGGCATCATCAGCCTGCGTGCCTACACTAATGAAGCCGAAGACGTGTTGATTGAGTTTCGCAATAACGGAACAGCCATCCCAGCAGATGTGGCTCCACATATCTTCATCCCTTTTTTTACAACCAAAGAAGGAGGCAGCGGCATCGGACTGAGTATCTCCCGACAAATCATGCGCCTGTCCGGTGGAAGCATCGTGCTGCTACCCGACAAAGAAACGCGGTTTGTACTGACATTCAAGTGATTTCTATTCGTCTTTATACAGCAAAACAACATTGGGATAGACCACTCCATCGGCACAAGTGAATTGCGAAGAAAGAGTGAAATGAGAAAAAAACTCCGCATTACGGAAAAAGAAACTAGGAACAAGGCGTACATAGTTCTCGGGCTGACAAAAAACCTTTTCCAAGTCCGCCACTAGCATAAAATGATACGCATTAGATAAGCCGGAAATCTGCTTCGCATAAGTGGCAGTGGTTGTCAGCACCTCCCCTTCCTCTAAATGATTCATGTAACCACGAAGACTTTCGGCATCAGGAGCCAATAATATCCTGTCCGCATAAAAGCTTGCATACGTACACAAAGGGGTATCAATGATTCCCGTTAATTGCGTGAATAAAGTGTTGCTAGGCAAACGATAGAGAGTATAAATTTTGGAACGAGTACGGCATAAAGCTACCGCTTGTACTGGAGATACACCCTCCTCTTTTGGCATTGCCTTCAGCAGATCTTTCAGTAACCACTCTGCCTCTGTAACATTATTCACCGGAATACTCATCACCGCTGCGGGATAAGGAAGCGTGTCTTTACGCACAAAAAGACAAGTCGTAATTTCAGTACCTCCATTTGCTTCCAAGTAACGGAGCAATTCGTCATCGCGTACCTTTATATAATTGGAATGAATAGTTTTAGCGTAGTCTCGTCCCACAGTAAAGTTAAACATAGATTGTAAATCGCTCACCGAGCGTTTGCTGAATAAGAAGGTAGATGCAGGAAGAATATCTCCTGGAAAACCTTCAATCGCCTGCTGTTTCCGCAACATATTCATAAAAGTCAGACAAGTATCCGTGTCATGGCTTGTACCGGAAAAGTAAAGCGCCCGACCGTTCATTCTTATTTCAAACTCCGTCCATCCGCCCAATGAAGCCTGAGAATGAATACCATCGGTCATCTTACCCATATCTAACGAGTGCATCCGCACATAAATAATCGAAGATGTATTTCCCTTCTTCTCTTGATGTACAGCATTAAAAGAATCATCTTCAGAAAGAGATTGAGCAGTCAGACGCGTATCAATCACCTTTTCTATCAACTTCTTCTGATAACTAATCACAGCATAACGGGAAGTAACATAAGTAGATAGAAAACTCCCATCAGACATAGGATAGATACAAATCTCTTCACCTTTATAATCGAACATTTTAGAGGGAAAAGCTTTTGAAGAGTTTTTCTGAATAAAGCTTTTGATTAGTTCATAATCGCCCGACCCCAGACTGCAATAAAGCACTTGATTTTTGGCATTGTCCGGTTCATGAAAGCTGAGCAACATCTTATTCATTTGTCGACTCAATCCATGTGGAGCATCTTCCAGCAAGGAATAAAGATGAGTTTTTAATATAGAAAAAAGTTTTGAAACATACAAGAAATGGTGGTCTTTACTACATTGCAAGTCATTGACATCTTGCACTAAACTAGCTACATCGCCTATTTCGAGTACAGCCGAAGAGGTAGCTGGCACTAAGGTATAAAGATTAAATTCTTCGTGATTTTCAATCACTGAGAGTTTGAAGAATGAGTACATGACAAAGCCTGTACACAAAAGCACAATCGATGAGATCATAGCCATTTTTATTACCGTGCGAAGCTTCATATTATTCATTATTTATAGGTAACGCACAAAAGTAACAAATTCAATGAAAGAAGCAAAACATTTCCTAAAAAATATCAAGCCCATCGAAGGCAAAATGTACATTCGACGGAAGTTTTTTCTCCATTTCTGCTTGCAGCCCGATATGATGGCTCATGTGGATCAAATAAGTCTCCTTTGCACCAATGCGTTTTGCTGCTTTCAGCGCTTCTGATAAATTCTGATGAGTAGAATGAACCGCCAAACGAAGCGCATTAATCAGCACAACATCTAGGCCGTTCAATTGTTCGAATGACTCATCGGGCATAGTCAGCATGTCGGTAATATAAGCTAAATTTCCAATTCGATACCCCAAGATAGGCAGCTTGCCATGCATCACCCGAAACGGACGGATTTCGGTGCGATTAATCAAAAAGGAATGATCGACTTGTACTTCATGCAAGGAGATGCGAGGAACTCCCGGATAAGTATGCTCTTTAAAACAATAAGGCATACGCTCACGCAAACAATTAGCGGCATACGTTTCGGCATAAATAGGAATTTCACCAAATCGACAAAAAGGACGCAAGTCATCCAATCCTCCTACATGGTCATAGTGCTCATGGGTAATTAGTACTCCGTCAATTTTCCCGAAAGGAAGACCAAGCACCTGTTTCCGAAAGTCGGGACCACAATCGATAAGTATTCGTGCATCTTCCGTTTCAAGCAAAGCTGAAGCGCGCATGCGATGATCGTGCGGATCGACTGAAGTACAAACGGAACACGTACATCCAATTTCGGGAACTCCGGTAGAAGTTCCGCTACCTAATATTCTGAGCATCGTTAGTAAATGAAGTTCACCTCCGGATGAATGTCTATTTGAAACTTTTCTTGAACTGAAGCACGGACAGCATCAGACAATGCTATGATGTCAGCGCCAGTAGCTCCTCCCCGATTGACCAGCACTAATGCTTGTTTGTCGTGTACGGCAGCTTTACCTAGTTTTTTCCCCTTCCAGCCACACTGGTCAATTAACCAAGCAGCAGGGATTTTCACCTGTTCATCATCTAATTCATAAAATGGCATACGTGGGTATTCTAGTATCAATTCTTCAAAAAACTCCCGCGATACAATGGGATTCTTAAAGAAGCTACCGGCATTGCCCATCACTTTTGGATCAGGCAGTTTGCTTTCTCGTATAGCAATGATAGTGCGGCGCACTACATCGAGCGTCAGCAACGGATACCGCTCTAACTCCTGACGGATAGAACCATAATCGAGTGTGTATTGCTCTTTCTTACTAAGACGGAACCGAACGTATGTCACAAAAACATCTTTCATCTCTGCTTGCTTAAAGATGCTGTCACGATAAGCGTACGCACAAGCTTCAGCCGGATAAAGTGCTTTTTCACCCCTGATATTCATCGTTTCTACGGCAACAATCAGATCTTTTACTTCCACACCGTAAGCACCGATATTTTGAATGGCACTGGCACCTACCTCACCGGGAATCAAAGAAAGATTCTCTGCACCATACCATCCTTTTGAGACGCAATAAGCCACAAAGTCGTCCCAAATAACTCCTGCTCCTACTCGTACTTGCACGCTACCTGCCGTTTCATCAAGTACTTTGATTCCTTCAATACGCGAATGCAAAATGGTTCCTTCAAAGTCTTTTGTAAACAACAAATTGCTGCCGCCACCAATGTGTAAATAAGGTGTAGTAATGCAATCGCTAAAAATGAGTTCCCGAAGTTCATCCGTAGAGCCATACTCTATAAAGCAGTTAGCTGTCGCCTCAATACCAAAAGTATTGTGCAACAGCAAGGGGTAATGTTCTTGTTTTATCATAATTAATTTCTCAAATGCTGGTATCCTCAAACTTGTACAACTCCCAATTTCCATCACTCTTTCGCTGAAAATAGAGAATGTTGGAGAATCCGTTGCCAATGCCTTTTAGTGCCAGAATTTTGTAAAGCGACCGTCCATCGTTCTTTTGTCCGTAGTTGATATTAGACAGCTTGTATGTGGGCAATACAGGCTTAAAAGCAAACCATTGGTTCAAATCGAGTGTTGTTTCAATCACCGAAAAATCATCATCGGGGTCGGTCGTCACAAACTGGAGCGGCTGCCGGATTCGCTGGCTTTGAAACAAGCTGTCGGTAGAGAAATGGTCAAAAAAGGTCACGAAATTCTCGTTCTCTACATTCCCAATGGACTGAAGCCGGATGGACTGAAGCATCCATGCACCTTTTATTCGTTCAAAGTTGTACATCTTTACCATCCGTTTAGACATAAAAATCCACTCTACCTGTACCGATGTTAATGTACTACTGCCCACCAAGTCCATATCTTCCTCGCGTTCAAACAGCAACGTGTAGAAATTCTGTTTGGTAAACAAATCATCATGCTTCCAATATTTTTCTTCTATTTTCGAGACTGTATTTCCATTGTAGAAGGGCAACGGAAAGATGATACGCTGATGTTGCAAAGTATCATCGGAAGCAAAATTGTAGATGAAATCATCAAATGATCCATCTGCTTCTATCGGTTTGGGTTCATCGGGGGTTTTCTCTTCTAGGAGCTTATCTCCCCGATGAATAACCGAATCTATTTCACTTGTCATCGCTGCAAAGGGGTCTATCTTTGCCTTCTTGTTTTCACAGGAACTCAAGAGTGCCAGAATAGCGACCCCCGCAATAATTCTTTTCATTATTTCAGTTTAGCTCTTAACTTTTCAAGCATATCAATTGTCATACTTTCCAAATCGTAAGCCGGTTTCCACCCCCACTCTTTGCGAGCGCAGGAGTCATCCATACTATCCGGCCAACTATCGGCTATGCGTTGCTTCAAAGGCTCTATCTCGTACACCATTTCAAATTCGGGCATATGCTTCTTGATAGCAGCATAAATTTGTTCCGGTGCAAAGCTCATGGAAGCAATATTGAATGCATTGTGGTGAATTAATTTTGTTGGATCGGCTTCCATCAGTGAGATGGCAGCGTTCAGCGCATCGGGCATATACATCATGTCCATTAACGTTCCTGCACCAATAGGACACACAAACTTTTCGCCTTTCACTGCAGCATAATAAATATCTACTGCATAATCGGTAGTTCCACCTCCCGGAGGAGTCACATTCGAAATAATACCGGGGAAACGAACCGCACGGGTATCTACTCCGTATTTTGAATGATAATAATCACTCAATAATTCTGTAGTTACTTTCGAGACTCCATACATTGTACGAGGACGCTGGATGGTATCTTGCGGCGTATTTGTGTGAGGCGTATCGGCTCCAAAGGAACCAATAGAGCTTGGCGTAAACACAGCACAGCCATGTATGCGAGCTACCTCAAGCACATTCCATAACCCGTCGATGCCAATCTTCCATGCAAGCTTCGGTTTAGACTCAGCCACAACTGATAACAAGGCAGCCAAATTATAGATCGTGTCGATCGTATACGCTTTTACCACCGATTCAATCATGTCCGCGTTGGTCACATCGACTATTTCCGATGGTCCTGACTCTTTCAAATCACCTTTAGGTTCTGCGCCATGAATATAACCTGCTACGACATGTGTATTACCGTAGCGTTTCCGCAATTCCATTGTGAGTTCCGAACCTATCTGGCCGGTAGCTCCAATTACCAAAATATTTTTCATTTTTCTAACTAATAAGGTCTATTATGCTAAATGGTGCGCAAAGTAAGCACTTTTTTTTCACTTTTATAGCAAAAAGATATTGTTTATTCCAAGAAAAATAGTGTTCTTTGCAGAGAAACTAAAAAACCAAACGCTATGTACGGTAAAATGAAAAAACATCTCAGCAATACCATTGCTGAAATCAGAGAAGCAGGACTCTACAAAGAGGAAAGACTGATTGAAAGTGCGCAACAAGCAGCCATAACTGTCAAAGGAAAAGAAGTACTTAACTTTTGCGCAAATAACTACCTCGGGCTCTCTAATCACCCCCGCCTTATTGAAGGTGCCCGGAAAATGATGGAACGCCGCGGTTTTGGTATGTCGTCCGTTCGTTTCATCTGTGGAACGCAGGATATACATAAGGAACTAGAAGCGGCTATTTCTGATTATTTTCAAACAGAAGACACTATACTTTATGCCGCATGCTTTGATGCCAACGGCGGTGTATTTGAACCTCTATTTACAGATGAAGATGCCATTATCTCCGATTCATTAAATCATGCGTCCATCATCGACGGTGTCCGCTTGTGTAAAGCGAAACGCTATCGCTACGCCAACGCTGACATGGCGGACCTTGAAAGATGCTTGCAAGAAGCACAAGCACAAAGATTCCGCATCGTGGTGACTGACGGTGTTTTCTCCATGGATGGCAACGTGGCTCCCATGGATAAGATCTGCGATTTAGCAGAAAAGTATGAGGCATTAGTTATGGTGGACGAATCACACTCTGCTGGAGTGGTAGGCCCTACAGGACACGGTGTGAGTGAACAATATAGCACCTACGGACGGGTAGACATCTACACCGGCACACTAGGCAAAGCCTTTGGCGGTGCATTAGGCGGATTCACTACCGGACGTAAAGAGATTATCGAACTGCTTCGCCAACGCAGCCGTCCGTACTTATTTTCTAATTCATTAGCTCCCAGCATTATTGGTGCAAGTCTCGAAGTGTTCAAGATGCTGAAAGAAAGCCATTCACTCCATGACAAATTAGTAGAAAACGTTGCTTACTTCCGCGACAAGATGCTAGCTGCAGGCTTTGACATCAAACCGACCCAGAGTGCAATCTGCGCAGTGATGTTATATGACGCCAAACTATCACAAATATACGCTTCCCGTCTGCTCGAAGAAGGCATCTATGTCACTGGATTTTATTATCCGGTTGTTCCAAAAGATCAGGCACGCATCCGTGTTCAAATCTCTGCCGGACATGACAGAGCGCATTTGGACAAGTGTATCGCTGCTTTCATCAAGATTGGTAAAGAATTAGGCATACTGAAATAAACATTTATTGTTCTTCCATTGTTATGCTATTATCTTAATAGGACGACAATGGAAGAACTTACTTTGACTACCCCTACACTGCTCTTCTCAGCAGTATCACTTATCTTATTGGCATATACCAATCGCTTTTTATCTTATGCACAATTGGTGCGCACCCTTCGCGACCGTTACATGGAAGATCCTTCGGACCTGACCGTAGCACAAATAAAAAATCTTCGCAGACGTCTAAATCTCACTCGCACCATGCAAGTGCTTGGCATCGCTAGTTTGTTTCTATGCGTCGTCAGCATGTTCTTTATCTATATTCACTTGCAATTATTGTCGGGATATGTATTCGGTTTAGCGCTCCTACTACTTATTGGTTCGCTGGGTATTTCTCTTTGGGAAATTCAAATTTCAACCCGTTCACTCGAAATTTACCTGAGCACCATGGAAGAAAAAAACAAATCAGAAAGCAAAGACTAAGAAATAGACACAACGGGCAGCACTACCGTAAAACGACTGCCTTTCCCGAGTTCTGATGAAAGTTCTATTCTCCCTTGCAGCTTTTCCACAATCACTTGGCAAATGGATAGCCCAAGTCCGGCACCCTGTGCAAATTCATCCTGTTTGTAGAAACGGCTGAATATCATTTGCTGTTCTTTTTGAGGAATTCCTTTTCCGGTATCTTCCACAAAAATAGCTATTTCACGCTTCGATTCAGAAAGTTCCGCTCCCAATTTAATAAATCCAGTAGAAGTAAACTTCACCGCATTATTTATAAAATTACTAATCACTTGTGTCAACCGATCTTGATCGGCATGAATCATAACCAGAAATTCGCTATCCTCTTTTTTAAAATCTAAGTAAGAAGGGATGAGCACCTGATAAGTCAAAAATATATTATCGAGCAATTCTGATACAAGAAAATCAGTGCATTCAAACGAAAGTACTCCGGATTCTAAACGCGAAAGCTCCAGTATGTCATTGACCAATTTCAGCAATAAATCGCTATTGCGGTTAATGGTTTCCACATATTCTAACTTTTCTTCCTCTTCCAATTGCATATCTGAAGCCAGAATATTAGAAAAGCCGACAATTGCATTGAGTGGCGTACGAATTTCGTGACTCATATTGGCAATGAACGATTGTTTTAATTCTGCTTTTTCGGCTAGTTTACGTGCCTCTATCAATTCTTGCTCACGATCTTTGAAGTTTTGTATATTCAGCAGCAAGCCGCTTGTCCGGGCTTGTCCTGTATCCAACAAAGTGATACTGTAACGAAACTCCCACCAACAATATCCCTTTCCATTGAAATCCACTTGTAGCTGAACCATCTTTTTGCCGGGTGTATTACGTGTCTCCCAATTATTATCAAAGATACGATATTGGTCTGGATGTACATAAGAACGGAATTCTTTCGCTGTCAGTTCGTGGGCAGGTACTTTGATTGTCTCCCAAAAAGCATTTTCAAAATGAAAATGCCCATTCTGATCTTTCCATGCAAAGGTATCGCTTCCCTCAAGCGCAAGTGCTAATGATTCTTTTTCATCAGCCAATTCACTCAGAGCTTTGCGCTTTCGTTTTTGTTCGCGGCGATACAAGAAAATCAATATTCCAGAAAAAGCAGCGATAAACAGCATACAGAAAACAATCAAAAAAGTCCATAACTCAGAATAACGTTCTTTAAAAGGCATATTGATAATCTGATAATCAGTTGGAATAGCGTCTTTAGAGATGTGATGAAATTTCGCCACCTTCCAATCTAACAGATATTCTTTCCGACTTTTTCTGATTGGAATTTCTGTCGGTTTAATTCCTTGCAGAATATGAACAGCCGCTCCCACTTCTTCTTGCACCTGAACAGGAAGGGAAGTCATGTATCCTCCTAATACGTTTTCACCATAACCAAAGTCTTCGTTGATGGCAGCAATATAGACGTTAGGAGTCAAATTGCCCACATTCTTGGTCGTGCAATCGCGTTTCAATTGCACCAAACATCGAGTATAGGCATATTGACTAATGGTCCAAATCAGTGTCTTTTGATCTGTATTTCGCACAGGAATAGCGTTAAAAAGGGTATAGCCTTTCTCACGCAACGACGGAGTAGTGAAATTCAGAGAGTCTGGCAAGAAAGGAATAATCTTCGTGTTTTTAAGTTGCTCTCTGACATCTGCTTTAATCATTCGATCGATATAGGTTTCGTCTAGAATAGAAATCAGGTTCATTCCTTTTCCGAAAAAGTATTGTACCATCTTCACATTCGCCTTAATATCAATCTGATCATGAAAGCCTGTCACATTGGGATACTGCTTTATCTGTGCCCAATTAGGATAGTTGACTCCGGCAAAGACAATAGGTACCTGTTTGACCAACGGATGATTGCATTTTAAAAGCGAATAGGTAGCTTGATCATCATTGACCAAAATAATATCAGGATGCCATGACACCTCTTGGTTAATTAAATGACTCATCTGGATTAATTCCGGTCCGTCCAAATACATCTCACAATCCAAATAAATGGTATGTATATCCGCTTTTACACCTTCGTTCTTAAATTCTTTAGCTATCAATCTATTAAAATCGGCGTATGAAGCACAAGATTTCTCGTAAGAATGGATAACCAATACGCGAAATTCTTTTCTTTCTGTACATGAAAAAGCAATCAACAAGAATAGTATTGATAGTACAGAAGCGATAAGCTTTCCTTCAATTTTGCGCATAATTATCTATTTACTTTTGTTTTATTCAGGAAAAGCAAAAGTAATCTATTTTAGGCAAAAGGACGAAAGAAAGCTTAAATTAATTCTTCGGAAACGTATCCTTTAGGTAACTCGCGACAATTATAGCTCGAAGCCATTATTTCTCCATAAGCACCAGCGGAACGAATAGCGATTAAATCGCCCCTGCGAACACCATTCAAATCAATTGCTTTACCAAATACATCCGACGATTCACAAATCGGTCCCACCACGTCATAAGTCTGGAACGCCTCCTCCGAAGTGATATTTTCCATCTTATGATGCGCTTGATAAAGCGCCGGTCGAATCAAGTCCGTCATTCCTGCATCAAGAATAGCAAATTGTTTATTCACCCCTTTCTTGACATAAAGCACGCGGGAAACCAGTGTCCCGCATTGCCCGGTCACCGCCCGTCCCAATTCAAAGTGCAAGGTTTGATGCGGACGCACTCTCAGATGACTAGAATAGGTAGCAAAGTAGGCTTTAAAGTCGGGAATAGATTGACGGTTGGGGTGATCGTAATCGATGCCCAGACCGCCGCCTACATTAATATGCTCTACCAAGATGTGACGAGCTTCCAAACGGTCTTGCAATTCATTGATTCGGTTGCAAAGGGCTACAAAGTCACCCATATCCAAGATCTGCGAACCGATGTGAAAATGCAGCCCGATGAAGTGAACATTCTTCATGGTTAGTGCGATGTCTATGACCGTTTCCATATCCTGCATATTAATGCCGAATTTGTTTTCAGCCAGTCCGGTCGTGATATTGGCATGCGTGTGCGCCCCTACGTTGGGATTGATGCGAAAAGCTATTTTCGCCACTTTTCCTTGCTCGGCAGCCAGTTCATTGATTACTTCCAACTCAGGGATAGACTCCACATTGAAACAAAAAATGCCATATTCCAATCCCAGATTGATTTCCCAATCGGCCTTACCCACTCCGGCAAACACCATCTTAGTTGCTGATACGCCCGCCTTGATGGCGGCGCGCATCTCACCCCCACTCACGCAATCGGCTCCAAGTCCGCTTTCACGAATGATAGCAAGCACTTTCGGATTGACATTTGCCTTCATGGCGTAATGCACATCGTAGTTGGCGTATCTACTTATTTCTTTTTTAATACTGGTCAGTGTGTCGCGCAGCAACCGGGTATCGTAATAATAAAAAGGAGTCCGCATTTCGCGAAACTTTTCAACGGGAAAGCTTCCTTTCATCTTATTTTTCATTAAACAAGACGTCACTCAGCGATTGCAGCGCCTTCTTCTTATCACACTCTCGAATAAGGAATGAAATGTTATAGTTGCTACCCCCAAACGAAATCATACGTACGGGTATTTCGCGCATGGCATCGAGTGCTTTGGTTTCAAAGCCAACGTTTTCCCATTCCAAATCGCCTACCACGCAAATAATGCACATGTCCTTATCAACGGTCACTGTACCGTATTTCTTCAAATCGTCCAGAATCTCGTTCAGGTGTTTTGTATTGTCCACCGATACAGAAACACCTACCTCGGAGGTACAAATCATATCGATAGGCGTCTGATAGCTTTCAAATATCTCGAACACCTTGCGCAAAAAGCCATGAGCCAGCAGCATTCGGCTCGATTTAATCTTGATTGCGGTAATATTTTCTTTTGCCGCTACCGCTTTAATTTTACCTTTTTCTGTGTCGTTAGAAATCATGGTGCCGGGAGCGGTCGGTTCCAATGTATTCAGCAAGCGAACCGGAATGTTGGCATATTTAGCCGGTTGGATGCAAGTGGGGTGCAAAATCTTGGCGCCAAAATAAGCCAGCTCAGCAGCTTCTTCAAAGTGAAGTTGACGCACAGGTGCTGTTTTGTCGACAATGCGCGGATCGTTGTTATGCATGCCGTCAATGTCAGTCCATATCTGAATTTCGGAAGCATGGATAGCGGCACCAATCAGTGAAGCAGTGTAATCGCTTCCTCCCCTTTGCAGGTTGTCAATTTCTCCGTAAGCATTCCGACAGATGTATCCTTGCGTAATATATATTTCAGCATCAGGATAAAGGTCGAGTTGTGCCTGCAGCTTTTCTTTAATGTAGCTGGGGTCTGGTTCGGCGTTTTTATCCGTACGCATGTATTCCAATGCTGGAAGTAGGATGGATTTCACGCCATTCTCCTGCAAATAGTAATTCACTAATGCAGTAGAGATGAGTTCGCCCTGTGCCAGCACCACTTTCTCTTCGAAAAGCGTGAAAAGATCTTTGGTATACGAACGGATATAGTCGAAATGAGATTTTACAACTTCCAGTCCTTTCTGTTTATATTCGGAAGTAGCATAAAGCTCTTCAATATGCTGCTTGTATTTGCTTTCCAGCTTATTGATAATTTCGTTGGCGCCATCCGGATTCTTCTTGTACAGATAGTCCGAAATTTCCACCAAGGCGTTAGTTGTGCCGGACATAGCCGAGAGAACCACTATTTTTCTTTCACCATCGGTAATCAATTTGGCTACTTCTTTCATCCGTTGAGCGGAACCTACAGAAGTACCTCCAAACTTTAAAACTTTCATTTTCGTTACTGTGTTAAAATTAGTATGTATATTAATTATTATCTTTCGCAAATTCGGCCGTGGCATCGGTCAGTTGATGTTCCGCGCACCGATACACCCTTCCGGGATATTCTTTCAGCAATTGCACATTGTGCGTGCTCATCAGCACGGATGAGCCCGAAGCACAAATATCACGCAACAACTCCACAATAGCCCTGCCAGTTTCCACGTCAAGGTTGCCTGTCGGTTCATCCGCCAAGATGATTGCCGGAGAATTGAGCACTGCGCGCGCTATGACGATACGTTGCTGCTCGCCGCCCGAAAGCTCGTTGGGCAGTTTATACCCTTTGTTACTCATGCCCACCAGTTGCAACACCTCTTCTATGCGGTCTTTCATTTCCAATTTGTTTTTCCAGCCTGTGGCGCGAAGCACAAACTCCAGATTGTTATAGACAGTGCGGTCTGTCAGCAATTGAAAGTCTTGAAAGATGATGCCGAGTTTACGTCGCAACTGCGGGATGTGCTTGCGCTTGATCGTTTTCAGGTTGTAACCCAACACTTCAGCTTCGCCTTCTTCAATGCCAAGTTCGGCATAAATTGTTTTGAGCAAGCTGGACTTTCCCGTGCCTACTTTTCCAATCAGATAGACAAACTCTCCTTTGTGCAGCGCCAGATTTACATTGCCCAGCACGTGGAGTTCTTGTTGATGAATGCTTACTCCCTGATAGTTGATTAGTGTTTCGTCCATGAGGCGCTATGTCTTACTTGCAGTTCGCGTGCCAAATCTTCGAGGCGCAACCCTTTGGAAGTGAGCAACACAATCAAGTGATAAATTAAATCCGAACTTTCATAAATCAAACGGTCATCGGTGCCATTGGTGGCTTCTATCACGGTTTCTACCGCTTCTTCTCCCACTTTTTGCGCTATTTTGTTGATGCCGGACTGAAACAACGTTGTGGTGTACGACTTCTCGGGCATCTCTTTGTGACGCTGGTCGATGAAATCTTGCAGCTGTTTAAGAAACAAGACTGGTTCTTCATTTTTTTCTCCCCAACAAGTATCCGTACCAGTGTGGCAGACAGGGCCCACAGGCGATACTTCAATCAGCAATGTGTCTTTGTCACAATCTTCTTTGATAGAAACTACGTTCAGAAAGTTGCCACTTTCTTCCCCCTTCGTCCACAAACGATTTTTTGTACGACTGAAGAAGGTTACTTTTCCGGTTTCTACGGTTTTGTTATATGCCTCTTGGTTCATGAAACCTAACATCAACACCTTGCGGGTGCAGTTGTCTTGTATAATAGCCGGCACCAGCCCGTTCATTTTATCGAAATCTATGTCCATAGTTTATCTTAATTACATATTACTAACTTACAAATGATCCTCTGATTCTCAGCGTCGCATCGTAATCCCTTGGGCGCAAAGATACGATTTTAAATCGGGAATTTTAATTTCTCCGAAGTGAAAAACGCTGGCAGCCAATGCGGCATCTGCTTTTCCAAGGGTAAAAGCATCCCGAAAATGCTCCTTTGCACCGGCACCTCCCGAAGCAATAACGGGAATCGTGAGTTGCGCAGCCAATCGGGAAAGTGCTTCGTTGGCATAGCCCGTTTTCACGCCGTCATGGTTCATACTGGTAAACAAAATCTCACCGGCGCCCCGTTCTTGCGCTTCGCGCGTCCAAGCAAACAAGTCTTTATCGGTTTCTATGCGTCCTCCATTGAGGAAACATTTCCATCGGGTGTCTGTCTGCTTGGCATCTACAGCCACCACACACACTTGCGAACCAAAATGTTTGGCTATTTCTTCTATTAGTTCAGGATGACGAAGGGCAGATGAGTTAATCGAAATTTTATCTGCTCCGGCACTAAGCAGACGGTCTACATCGGACAGTTCGTTAATGCCTCCCCCCACGGTAAAAGGGATATTAATGTTAGCAGCAATGCGTTTCACCAGTTCAGTAAAGGTTTTGCGTCCTTCGTGACTGGCGGTGATATCCAGAAAAATCAATTCGTCGGCACCTTGCTCACTGTATGCGCGCCCCAATGCTACCGGGTCGCCTGCTTGTCGCAAGTGAACAAAATTAGTTCCTTTCACCGTCTGCCCGTCTTTGATGTCAAGACAAGGGATAATTCTTTTTGCTAACATTCTTTTTCTTTTCTGCTATTATTCGTTTAACTGTTTTCTCTTACAAGTAGCGGCGAAGTTCTTTCAACGTGATGCGTCCTTCATACAGGGCTTTGCCGAAAATAACGGAAGGCACTCCCGCTTCGCTCAAAGCTTCTATATCACCGATATCGCTCACTCCGCCACTAGCAATAAGATGCAGGGCGGGATGCAGTTTCAGAATTTCTTTGTACAATTGGAGCGAGGGGCCTTGGAGCATACCGTCGCAACTGATGTCGGTGCAGATTACTTTCTTTATGCCGCGCTCTGTATAGGTTTGCAAGAAAGGGAAAAGTTCGCACTGGCTTCCTTCTTTCCAGCCGTTCACTGCTATTTTTCGTTCTTTGACGTCAGCGCCCAAAATAATCTTTTCACTTCCGTACCGATTGATCCAGCTGGAAAAAAGTTCTGTATTAGTCACGGCAATGCTTCCGCCGGTCACCATTTGTGCTCCATTTTCAAAGGCAATGAGCAAATCTTCATCACTCTTTACGCCACCGCCAAAGTCTATCACCAGCGAGGTGCGCATCGCTATTTGTTCCAATATGCGGTAGTTCACTACATGATGCGAAGCGGCTCCGTCCAAGTCCACCACATGCAAACGACGGATGCCGTTTGCTTCAAACTCTTTGGCCACCTCAACCGGGCTTTCATTATATACCTTTTTGCTATCGTAATCGCCTTGCGAAAGGCGGACGCATTTTCCATCAATAATATCTATAGCGGGAATTAGTTCTATCATAGTTCTAAGAAATTCGTTAAGATGCGCTCTCCCGCTGCTCCACTCTTTTCGGGGTGAAACTGGGTGGCGTAAAAATTATCTTTATGTAAAGCTGCACTAAAAGATTGGATATAAAATGTTTGAGCAGCTGTAAATGTGCAGACGGGTACATAAAAGCTATGTACAAAATAAACAAATTCTTCTTGTGTGAATCCTTTAAAGAGTTCGCTGCAAGTTTGCCCAATGGTATTCCATCCCATGTGCGGCACTTTTTCTTCTTGCTTTTGCGGGAGCAGCCGTTTGACTTCGGTGTCAAAAATGCCCAAGCAGTCCGTCCCGCCTTCTTCAGAATAGCGGCACATCAGCTGCATCCCCAAGCAAATGCCCAGCACGGGCTGGCGGAGCTGTTTTATCAGTTTGTCCATACCGTTTGCCCGGAGATGATTCATGGTTGTTTCTGCTTCGCCTACTCCTGGAAAAATCACCTTGTCGGCCGCCAGCAACGTTTCTTTGTCCGCTGTTATCACTGCTTCTACGCCCAGGCGCCTCAGGGCACAGTCCACCGAGCGGATGTTACCCGCATTGTATTTTATTATTGCGACCTTCATAGATTCATCTTTCAATTAGCCCGCAAAAATAACGATTTATTGCAAAACAACGAAATATTAAAGCAATAAGTTTAAATTAAAACGTCGGAATCTAACAGATAGAAAGGATTTACCCTTTAAAGCTCATTCTGCAGACAAACGTGCCGCTTTGTATCCCTGCACTAAATCGAGCATGGTTTCTTTGACGGACAGGATGCAATGAGCTTTCGAAGCACTTGAACCGGCAAAAGCAAAACCGTTTTCAAAGTTGCCTTTATAGGCGTTGTAGAGTGCTAAAGCGATGCAATAGGGGCTGTTTTCCACGTCGCAAGTGCGAATGCAATTGTACGGACAATTCTTGGGCTGGCGCAATCCTTCTTTGACTTTTCGCAAGAAATTGCTGTGGATGGCTCGTCCGGGCATTCCTACCGGACTTTTTATTATTTCGATGTCTTTTTCCTGCGCTTCGATATAGGTCTGTTTGAAGCGTTCGGATGCATCGCATTCGTTAGTCGTCACAAAACGGGTTCCCATCTGTACCCCAGAGGCGCCAAGCTTGATCATACGGTAGATGTCTGCGCCTGTGTAGATTCCACCGGCGGCAATAATGGGTATGGAGTGCCGGCATTTTTCTTCAAACGGCAGCACTTCTGCCACTACTTGAGGTAGTAATTCTTCGAGCGCATATTTTTTATCGGTCAGTTGAGATTCTTTGTATCCCAGATGTCCGCCTGCTTCGGGGCCTTCGAGCACGATAGCGGCAGGCAGATAATGATAGGTACTCTCCCACTTCTGGCAAATCAATTTTGCTGCGCGGGCGGAAGAAACTATCGGGACTAATTCGGTGACGCTGTCTGGGGTGAGATAGGAAGGCAAGTCGAGTGGAAGTCCTGCTCCGCAGAACAATACATCTACTTTTTCCGTAATGCAAGTTCTTACAAGCTCTGCAAAGTTAGACAGGGCTACCATGACATTGACACCGATAATGCCTTTTGTTTTTGCACGAGCTTTGCGGATTTCTTCTATCAAGCCTAAATTTCCCGCTTCTTTGTAGTCGCTGGATAGCTTTGTATATAAAAGGCTGAGCCCTGTAGCGGAAATGACCCCGATACCTCCTTCGTTTGCCACAGCTGCAGCCAAACCCGATAAAGATACCCCTATGCCCATGCCTCCCTGAATAATAGGTAAAGCAGCGGTCCAATGACCAATCTGTAATGTTTTCATTTTGTTGTTTATAAAATGCTGAATTCAAGCAGTACTGATGAAACTTCTCACTCTTGCAGTTATCAGCCTTGAATTGACCAGCAATTCGGGTTTATAAACACTAGAACGAACATCGCTGCTATATCTCTTCTCCTGAAAGAGAAATATAGATGTTGCATCTTGCCACACATCATGGCAATTGTTGGAGCAAAGGTAAGAACATTTATTTCAGCATAGAAAGAAGAATGGTATTATTTTCTTTATTTCTCTTCATTACTTCTTTTTATTGCTTTATTGGTGCTAATCTTCTACTGAGGCACAAGATCTTATCGCACTTATCACTTTTTTAATATAAAAAACTTTGCTAAACTATTGCGAGTTTGCTAAAAACAACTACCTTTGCACCCGCAATCGAGAGAGAGAGGCTGATTTGGAAAAGTATTTTGAAAAAGGGTGTGTTAGTTCAGTTGGTTAGAATGCCTGCCTGTCACGCAGGAGGTCACGAGTTCGAGTCTCGTACACACCGCCGCTAAACGTAAGTTCAGTCTTTATCAATCTTTCTCTCTTTAAAAGGTGTGTTAGTTCAGTTGGTTAGAATGCCTGCCTGTCACGCAGGAGGTCACGAGTTCGAGTCTCGTACACACCGCCACCGTCACCATAAAGTGCAAACGAACAGAAAGCAGTGCTAAATCGGAAGATTTAACACTGCTTTCTGTTTATATATGACAGCTGCTTGGGGTCTTCTTCGTTTGCTTTGCTTGGAGGGGGCGGGGCGCTGCTGACGGTGGAGATGAGGGCAATTTGTTTGCAGAGTTCGTCCATCTCTACCGACTTGCCGATGCTGACGGCTTGCGGATACCACAGCTTTGTCAGCTTTTTGTAAATCGGTTTGAAAAATGCCATGTGATTGAATTAATTAGTTAAACATGCCCTGCAGGGCGTTGCAGAGGGGGATGGAGACTTGTGGGAAGTGTCTGCCACACTTATGGGAAGTATCAATGGTCTTCTTGGGAGGCATCCCCGCTCTGCTCGGGCTGTCAGGTTTTTTTTCTTATCGTTGTTGTTGCTCAGGTTCGTATCGTTCGGCTAATTCGGATTACAAATCCGCCGGGACGCACGTTTGACCCTGACCGCAAGAACCATCAGAAAGCTATTCGATATCCACTAATATTTTGTCGATACGCGCTCCGTCCATGTCTGCAATCTCAAACCGGAAACCGCCCCATACGACCACTTCGCCCGATTGCGGGATGTGCGCAAGCTGTTCCAAAATCAATCCGCCGAGGGTATTGTAATTGTTCACGGCATACAGCGCCGCTTTGTCAAAATAGTCCAGAAAGTCATAGAAAGGGCATTGCCCGTCCACCAGCCACCCTTTCATATCCTTGCGCTCTATAATATCCGGTTCTGTATGGCTGTCATTAACAGATCCCACCAGTCCTTCAAGAATATCCTTCAGCGTAATGATGCCTTGAAAATCACCGAACTCATCACAAACCAATACTTGACTGATACGTTCTGCTTTCATCCGTTCTAAAGATTTGTAAACGCTCATGTTCTCATGAAAGAAAACGGCAGGCTCAATAATTTGCGAAAGATTGAACTCGGCACGGTTGAAGGTAAGCACTAACTTTTTGAGCGTGACCACTCCCCGCACGGCGCCCGAAGCCCGGTCAATAACGGGATAAAGCTCGTAGAGGTTTTGTTCTAAAACAGAACGGATTTCTTCGTTCGTCATATTCTCGCTCAAACAAACCGTTTCGGTGCGGTGGGTCATCAGCGAGCTCACTTTCAAGTCGCCAAGCATGAATACCCGCTCCACAATATCTTGCTCCACCTCCTGTATCTCACCATCTGCTGCACCCTCTTGTATCATCGATTTTATCTCCTCTTCGGTCACTTTGCATGCTTGATTTTTAAAGCCCATCAGTCGAAAAAGAGAAGAAGTGCTCTTTGAAAGCAACCACACAAAAGGAGAAGCAATGACAGAAAGCGCATACATGGGGCGCGATACCACTTGGGCCGCTTTTTCGGCTATGCTCATTCCGATTCTTTTGGGCAGCAATTCGCCGAAAATCAACGTCAGATAGGTGACAGCAATGACTATAAGAGTTTGGGCAACGCCGTGCGCATAGCTGGCAGCCACTCCCCAACCGATAAGAATTTCCGCAAAATCGTCAGCCAGCACATTGCCGGAATACAAACCGGTCAAGATGCCAATAATAGTAATGCCAATTTGAACGGTAGATAAGAATTTATCCGGTTGGTTAGCAAGCTTCAACGCCAGCTGTGCCAATCGGTTCCCTTGCTTTGCTTGATTAGACAAATGAGATTTACGAGCTGAAATCAAAGCTATTTCAGACATTGCCAAAAGCCCGTTCAAGAGAATCAAGGCGATAATGATGAATAATTCGTTCATGTGTTGTTTTCAAAAAAAGCCTTGGGGGTCGATGACTTCCAAGGCTTTTTAAACTAATGTGGATGAAATGAGGTACACCCTCAGGGATTCGAACCCTGGACCCATTGATTAAGAGTCAATTGCTCTACCAACTGAGCTAAGAGTGCGCGTTATAAATGCGATGTTTTCTAATCCGGGTGCAAAGGTACAACTATATTTTAAACCTGCAAACCTTGACCGTTCTTTTTTTACTTAAATATAGAAATTCCTATCGTCGTACCGTTTTTGTGGTTATCTTTGCCTCTAGTAACACACCCATTAAAAAGAATGAAAAGATGAAAAGAACCATCGTACTTAGTGCCGCCTTGTGGAGCATCATCGCCCTATTGACGGCGCAAAACCCGGTAGACAAAGGGCTGCAAAGCATTAACAGGGCAACAGCCGAAGCGCAAGTAGGATTTCTTGCCTGCGATGAGATGGAAGGGCGCGAAGCCGGATTCCGCGGAGGAGACCTCAGTGCCAAGTATTTGGCCGCCTGGCTGCAATCTATCGGTGTAGCACCTTTGTTGGGAAACTATTTTCAACCGTTCAACGCTTTGCACAAAGAAAGACAACTACGTGGCGGACGCTGGCAGGTGCATCCCGACTCTATCGCACAGCTAAAACAAGGGGTGCATCAGTGCCTGTCGATGAACAACGTGCTGGGCATGATACCGGGCAAACGGACCGACGAATATGTCATTATCGGCGCTCATTTCGATCACCTGGGCATAGACCCTGCACTTGCCGGCGACCGTATATATAACGGCGCCGACGATAATGCTTCCGGCGTATCGGCAGTGATGCAAATAGCCCGCGCCTTCATCGCCAGCGGAAAGCAACCCCAACGAAATGTCATTTTTGCCTTTTGGGATGGTGAAGAAAAGGGATTGCTGGGGTCAACTTATTTCGTGCAGAACTGTAGCTTTGTCAGTCAGATTAAAGGATACCTCAATTTTGACATGATAGGGCGCAACAATCAACCAGACCAGCCCCGCCACGTGGTTTACTTCTACACGGCTTCGCATCCGGAATTTGGCGACTGGCTGAAGAAAGACATTGAACACTATCAATTAGCCCTGGAACCCGATTATCGCCCGTGGGACAAACCCACGGGAGGCAGCGACAATGCCTCTTTTGCCCGGCTAGAGATTCCTGTCATCTGGTATCACACGGACGGACATCCCGACTACCACCAGCCTTCTGACCAAATAGAAAGCATCAATTGGGAGAAATTAGTAGACATCACCAAGGCCAGCTTCCTTGCCATGTGGAAATTGGCAGAGGGAACGGATCAAAAAGAATAGCCGATGAAGCGTTACCCCATTATTTTATCCATTGCAGGCTCCGATTGTTCGGGAGGAGCCGGAATACAGGCAGACATTAAAACAATAGCTGCATTGGGCGGTTATGCCGCGGCGGCTATTACAGCAGTGACCGTTCAAAACACGTTGGGCGTAAAAGCAGTACACCCCGTTCCGCCCGAAATAGTGCGCGGACAGATAGAAGCGGTGATGAGTGATTTGAAACCCGATGCGGTGAAAATAGGAATGATGAACGATGAGCTGACGGTTCGGATAATAGCCAATTGCTTGCAAAAATATCAGCCCGAATTTGTTGTTTGCGACCCTGTCATGGTATCCACCAGTGGCAGAAGACTGATGGAGAACGACGCTATCGGGCGGATGAGAACAGAATTGTTCCCGTTGGCCAGCCTGATTACGCCCAACCTCAACGAAGTGGCGGTGTTGACAGGAAGCAAACCGACTTGCTTGTGCGAAATGCAACAGGCAGCCGCTCGGCTATCAACAGAATACGGCACTTCCGTGTTGGTGAAAGGCGGACATTTGGAGGGAGAAGAAATGTACGACGTGCTCCAGTTTGCTGGCAACACTTATATTTATAGAGAAAAGAAAATAGTAAGCCGCAACTTGCATGGAACAGGATGCACCCTCTCCTCTTCGATAGCTACCTACCTGGCAAAGAATTATCCGATGAACGAAGCGGTAGAGAAATCCAAGCGATATGTCAGCCTTGCCATCGAGGCTGGCAAAGACTTGGAGATAGGAAAAGGCAATGGTCCGTTGTGGCACGCATCTTCCTGCGGACAATGATTCGTCCGAAAACAAAATCCCAAAAGCGCACAACATTGTTGAACCGGGCACTCGCTATTCGTTTTTATTCAAAAAGCCGTTACGTGTTTTTTTTAAAGACGTAACGGCTTTTTTCAAAAGACGTAACGTATCTGCTTTCAAAGCTGCTACGTGTTCTTTTAAAAGCCGTTACGTGTTTTTAAGAATGAAGTTACGGTTTTTTTATCACCCCGTTTCTATCTTGACGAACGCAGCCTAAGGGAGAGGGCATTGCTTGCGTGCTTTACAGAGATGAACGAGGGGTTTAGAAGCAGTAGCTTTGGATAATTCGCCTTATTTCATTTATAATTCATAAATTTGACGTACCTTTGCGCCCGAAATAAAAAACAACTAAAAAGACTAAAAAGATGAAAGCATTTGTATTTCCCGGTCAAGGTGCCCAGTTCGTAGGAATGGGCAAAGACTTATACGAAAGTTCAGCTTTAGCAAAAGAACTATTTGAAAAAGCAAATGAGATACTCGGCTACCGCATTACCGATATCATGTTCAGCGGAACGGACGAAGACCTTCGTCAGACAAAAGTGACTCAGCCCGCTGTGTTTCTTCACTCCGTTATTTCAGCTCTTTGCATGGGCGATGGTTTCAAGCCAGAAATGACTGCCGGACACTCTTTGGGAGAATTTTCCGCATTGGTTGCTGCCGGAGCTTTAAGTTTTGAAGATGGCTTGAAATTGGTGTACGCTCGTGCCTTAGCGATGCAAAAAGCTTGTGAAGCCACTCCTTCCACAATGGCTGCTATTATCGCTTTGTCCGATGATAAAGTAGAAGAAATTTGCGCTGCCGTATCTGCCCAAGGCGAGGTTTGTGTAGCGGCTAACTATAACTGTCCGGGACAGATTGTGATTTCCGGTTCTATCCCCGGCATTGAAAAGGCTTGCGAGCTGATGAAAGCTGCCGGAGCCAAACGCGCTTTGCCCTTGAAAGTAGGCGGTGCCTTCCACTCTCCACTGATGAATCCCGCCAAAGTAGAACTGGCTGCCGCCATTGCCGCCACAGAAATCCAGACTCCACGCTGCCCTGTTTATCAAAACGTGGATGCCTTGCCTCATACCGATCCGGCAGAAATAAAAAAGAATCTGATGGCTCAGCTGACAGCTTCGGTGCGTTGGACGCAAACGGTGAAAAACATGATTGCTGATGGTGCTACGGACTTTACCGAATGTGGTCCCGGAGCAGTGCTTCAAGGCTTGGTGAAGAAGATTGATTCGGGCGTAGCAGCTCACGGCATCGCTTGAAGAAACGACTCATAGAAAAAGCCGTTCGTACTTTCAACGAACGAACATAGAAAAGAGGTTCATCCCGCCCCAAAGCCGGATGAACCTCTTTTTATAGAACCACTATCACTTCTTGTTTCCTTTATTGGGCTGTCTTGCCGGCAGCTCTTCTTTTTGTGGAGCTAAGAACAATTTTTTGAAGACAGGTGGATAAGGCGTTTCAAATTCCATCAGTTCGCCCGTCACGGGATGATAGAAATTGAGCTTGAAGGCATGCAAAGCAAGCCGTCCCAACGGGTTATTGCCGTCGCCGTATTTCACATCGCCCAACACCGGATGCTGCATGTCGTGCATATGTACACGAATTTGATTCTTGCGCCCCGTTTCCAATTCCAATTCCACCAAAGAGTAGCCGTTGGCGCGCTTGATGGTTTTATAATGAGTAATGGCCTTCTCGCCTCCATTGTCCGTCATGCTCGAATAAGTCACAAACACCTTGTTGTCATTGAGCCAAGAAGTCACCGTCCCGCTGTCTTTTTCCATGGTGCCCGAAAGGGCGGCTATGTAGCGGCGGTCTTTCACAATCTCGCTCCAATAGTCCTGTAACGTGAATTTCGTCTTTTCATCTTTGGCAAACAACATCAATCCCGATGTGTCCTTATCCAAGCGATGCACCACGAAAACCCGGAATTGTTTGCCCGAACGCTGCACGTATTCGTTGAGTATGGAGTGCGCCGTGCGTTCTTTCTGCTTGTCGGTACCGATAGAAAGCAAGCCTTCGCGCTTGTTGACTACAATCAGGTAATTATCTTCAAAAACAATTTTCAGCAAGCTGCTGCTAAACTCTTTTCTTCCTTTGTCTTTGCTTATTTGCACCTTCATGCCCGGTTGTAAGGCGAAGTTGAACTGCGTAGTAATCACATTGTCTACATACACCACCCGTTTGCTGAGCAGCAGTTTCAACTTTGTCCGGCTGGCATCGGGCATCTGAGAGGCAAGGAACTCCATTAGTTCCATCGACTTCTTCACTGGGAAGGTGGTGTATTTTGCCAAAGCGCGGATGGCGCGCTTCTCTTTATCAACTCCTTTTTTCTGTTTCATTCTTCTGTTCTTAATTCTAATAAAACGACGTTCTCTACGTGATGCGTATGGGGGAACATGTCGACCGGCTGCACTGCCTTCACACGGTATTTCGCATCGAGCAGCTGCAAGTCACGCGCTTGCGTGGCAGGATTACAGCTCACGTACACAATACGTTTGGCTTCGGCCAACAAGATAACCGCTACCACATCGGGGTGCATCCCGGCACGGGGAGGGTCGGTGATGATGACATCCGGGCGACCGTATTGATTAATGAAGTCCTGCGTCAGCATATCCTTCATGTCTCCGGCAAAGAACAAAGTGTTCTTGATGCCGTTAATCTCGGCATTCACTTTTGCATCTTCTATAGCTTCGGGCACGTATTCAATGCCAATAACTTGGCGTGCTTGGCGAGATACAAAGTTAGCGATGGTTCCCGTGCCCGTATAGAGGTCGTACACCAATTCTTGTCCGGTCAGTCCGGCAAAATTGCGGGCTATCTGATAGAGGTGGTATGCTTGTTCCGAGTTCGTTTGATAAAAAGACTTCGGACCGATTTTGAAACGCAACCCTTCCATCTCTTCAAAAATGCAGTCATTGCCGCGGAACACTTGTACGTCGAGGTCGTTGATGGTGTCGTTGCGCTTATTATTAATAATGTATAGCAAGGAGGTTATCTCCGGAAAGGCATCGCTCACGTGTTGCAGCAATTGCCGGAAGAGGGTCATCTCCTGCTCTTCCTCTATCTTGCAGATAAGAATCACCATCAGTTCGCCCGTAGTGGATGTGCGGATAATCAAGTTGCGCAGCATCCCCTCCTGCGTGCGCAGGTTGATAAAAGAGTAATGGTGCTCGTAAGCATAATCGCGCACGGAGTTACGGATGCGGTTGGATATATCGACCTGCAACCAACATTTTTCAATGGCAAGCACCTTGTCAAAAGCTCCGGGAATGTGGAACCCTAACCCGTTCATCTGGTCGTAAGTCACGTTCTGCTGAATGTCTTCCCACGTCAGCCAGCGCTTGTTGGAGAACGTAAATTCCAGTTTGTTGCGATAAAACGTTGTCTTTTCGGAACCAAGAATGGGCATAATCTCCGGAAGTTCAATCTTTCCTATGCGTTGCAAGTTATCTTCTACTTGCTTTTGCTTGTATTTTAGTTGTTCTGCATAAGGCAACACCTGCCACACACATCCCCCGCAAACACCGTAGTGCTCACAAAAAGGAACCGCGCGTACCTTAGAATACTCGTGAAACTTGACCGCTTCCGCTTCGGCATAATGATGCTTTTTGCGTTTGATTTGCAAATCAACAACGTCACCCGGCACAACGTGGGGTACGAAAATAACCAGGTCGTCTACTTTTGCTATGGCTTTTCCTTCGGCAGCCACGTCCGTTATTGTCACCTTCTCCAGTAGGGGAAGCACTTTATTGTTTCTTGCCACTTTTACACCAATCTAATAAATTATGTCGCAAAAGTAGCCATTAATTTCGGATTTCCCTCTATAGAGTCAGATAATAAAGAAAGTAAGGGCTAAATTGCATTTTGCTGAAAAGTTTTTTCTTGAAAAGTTTTCTGATTTATAAAATATGGTTAGATTTGCGAAACAAAAAATAACACTAACTAACTTTAAAATACTTATTATGGACAAAAAGAGAGTTTATACCTTTGGAAACGGTCAAGCTGAAGGAAAGGCTGACATGAAAAATTTGCTGGGTGGCAAAGGTGCCAACCTTGCCGAAATGAATCTTATCGGGGTTCCCGTCCCTCCCGGTTTTACTATTACAACAGATGTTTGTACGGAATACTATGAGTTGGGGCAAGACAAAGTTGTAGCTCTGCTGAAAAGCGAAATAGAAAAAGCCATTGCTAACATTGAGATTTTGATGAAGTCGAAATTTGGCGATGTGGAGAATCCGTTGCTTGTTTCTGTTCGTTCGGGTGCTCGCGCTTCTATGCCGGGTATGATGGATACTATTTTGAATCTGGGACTAAACGACGAAGTAGTAGAGGGAATGACCCGCAAGACGGGTAACGCCCGCTTTGCTTGGGACTCTTACCGTCGGTTTGTTCAAATGTACGGTGACGTAGTGCTTGGAATGAAACCCACCAACAAAGGCGACGTTGATCCGTTTGAAGCAATCATTGACGAAGTGAAAGATGCCAGAGGCGTGAAACTCGACAATCAGCTCGAAGTAGAAGATTTAAAAGAATTAGTCAAGAGATTTAAAGCTGCCGTGAAAAAACAGACCGGACACGACTTCCCTACCGACTCTTACGAACAACTTTGGGGCGCCATCTGCTCTGTCTTTGATTCGTGGATGAACGAACGCGCCATCCTCTATCGGAAGATGGAAGGCATTCCTAGCGAATGGGGCACCGCTGTCAGTGTTCAAGCAATGGTCTTTGGCAATATGGGTGAAACTTCTGCCACGGGCGTATGCTTCTCTCGGGATGCAGGAACAGGCGAAGACCTCTTCAATGGAGAATACCTGATTAATGCACAAGGAGAAGACGTGGTGGCTGGTATCCGCACACCGCAACAAATCACCAAAATCGGTTCGCAACGTTGGGCACTGCTAGCGGGTGTCACAGAAGATGTGCGTGCAAGCAAATATCCTTCGATGGAAGAAGCAATGCCCGTAATCTACCAGCAACTGGATACACTGCAAACGAAACTCGAGAATCACTACCGGGATATGCAGGACATGGAGTTCACCGTACAAGAAGGCAAACTATGGTTCTTGCAAACGCGTAACGGCAAACGTACCGGTGCTGCGATGGTGAAAATAGCCATGGATTTGTTTCGTCAAGGAATGATCGACGAGAAAACAGCCCTGATGCGCGTTGAACCGAACAAGCTGGACGAACTGCTTCACCCGGTATTCGACAAAGACGCTTTAAAGACTGTCAAAGTATTAACGCGCGGACTTCCGGCTTCTCCCGGTGCCGCAACAGGGCAGATTGTGTTTTCCGCCGAAGATGCTGCCAAATGGGCTGCCGACGGTAAAAAAGTAATCATGGTCCGCATCGAGACCTCTCCCGAAGACTTGGCAGGTATGGCAGTAGCAGAAGGCATTCTTACCGCTCGTGGCGGTATGACTTCGCATGCAGCCGTTGTAGCCCGAGGTATGGGTAAATGTTGCGTTTCTGGTGCCGGAGCATTGAACATCGACAGCAAAGCGCGTACGCTCGACATCGATGGCATATTGCTCAAAGAAGGCGAATATATTTCTTTGAACGGTAGCACCGGCGAAGTATATAATGGCAAAGTAATGACAATGGCTGCCGAACTTTCGGGCGACTTTGGTGAACTGATGACATTGGCGGATAAATATACCCGATTGACCGTACGTACCAATGCCGATACGCCCCACGATGCAGAAGTAGCACGCAAATTCGGAGCTGTAGGTATTGGGCTTTGCCGCACAGAACACATGTTCTTTGAAGGTGAAAAAATTAAAGCCATGCGAGAAATGATTTTGGCCGAAAATGTAGAGGGTCGACGCAAAGCTTTGACTAAAATACTCCCTTACCAGCAAGCCGACTTCAAAGGAATCTTCCGTGCAATGGCAGGTTGCCCCGTGACCGTTCGTCTGCTCGATCCTCCTTTGCATGAATTTGTGCCTCACGATGCTAAGGGACAGCAAGAAATGGCCGACATGATGGGCGTTACTTTGCAATATATCCAACAACGCGTTGAATCTCTTTGCGAGCACAATCCGATGTTAGGCCATCGCGGCTGCCGATTAGGGAATACCTATCCGGAAATCACGCAAATGCAAACCCGCGCCATTTTGGGCGCAGCACTCGAGCTGAAGAAAGAAGGCATTGAAACACTGCCCGAAATCATGGTTCCGCTGACAGGTATCGTACACGAGTTCAGAGAGCAAGACGACGTTATCCGCAAAGAAGCAGCAGCGCTGTTCGAAGAAGTAGGCGACAGCATCTACTTTAAAGTAGGCACGATGATTGAAATCCCGCGTGCCGCACTGACTGCCGACCGAATCGCATCTTCTGCCGAGTTCTTCTCTTTCGGAACGAACGACTTGACCCAGATGACTTTCGGCTATTCGCGGGACGATATTGCTTCCTTCCTCCCTGTTTATCTGGAAAAGAAGATTCTGAAAGTAGACCCCTTCCAAGTGCTCGACCAGAACGGCGTAGGACAACTTATCCGGATGGCTACAGAGAAAGGGCGTTCCGTTCGTCCGGACTTGAAATGTGGTATCTGCGGTGAACACGGTGGCGAGCCCTCTTCTGTTAAGTTCTGCCATCAGGTAGGATTGAATTATGTCAGCTGCTCACCCTTCAGAGTGCCTATCGCACGCCTTGCAGCGGCGCAAGCAGCGATAGAAGAGTAAGACAAAACGCTGAAATAGCGTAATAGAAGGCGGTTTAGGCTTATAGTAAGCGTAAACCGCCTTCTTTGTCATACTTTGCACGGGAAGCTTTTGTGCATTTTGCGCAAGACGTGAGCCTGATGAAATTATATTTTTAGGCGCGGATTACGCGAATCACGCGGATAAAAGGCTGCGCTATCTCTGCAAAAAAGAACATATTATGAATATAATACAGATAATATGCACAGTAATAGCCACCACAATTACGGTAACAAGTACTTATGCAAGTCTTTTGTATGATACTGGAACTTTCGGCAGAAGATAGCTCATCTCCCGGCAAGAGTTTTTGCGTTCTTCCTCTGCATTCTTTCAATAAATAAGACGGAAGAATCGGCAAGTTTTGTATATTTGCGCTGTTTTTAAACCTTTAGCGTGATGATCATACTCTTTAAATGCCTATCATTGGCACTCGTCTTTTGCTTGTTCGCTTGTAAAAGCGGAAATGCTTCTTCACAAGCAAACAATACCACTCCCCAAGACACTGTCCAGCCGTTCACCCTGCCTATCATTCCTCCTATGCTGACCACACCGGAACAACGTGCCCACTTCTTGGTGAAGCATTATTGGGACGCGATCAATTTGACCGACACCAATTATATCCATCACCCGGAGATTACCGAACAAGCGTGGACTGACTACTGCGACTTACTGAATCACGTGCCGTTGGAAACGGCACAAGCAGCCCTGAAGAGTCTGCTGCTGAAAAACGAAACGAACAAGAAGATGTACCATTATCTAACGGAACTGGCGGATAAATATCTTTACGATCCTAACTCCCCTATGCGTAATGAAGAATTTTACATTCCTGTGCTCCAAACCATGACAGCCTCTCCTGCCTTGAACAAAACAGAGAAAATCCGTCCGCAAGAACGTTTGAAATTAGCGTTGAGAAACAGGAAAGGAACGAAAGCACTCGATTTCAACTATACGCTGGCATCGGGAGCGGAAGGCAGCCTCTACGGGATACAAGCGGACTATACACTGTTGCTTATCAACAATCCCGGTTGCCACGCTTGCGCAGAAGCGATTGCGAGCATTCAGCATTCTGCTGTTCTTGGCCAGCTCATTGCCAGCAAACGGCTAAAGGTATTAGCCTTTTATCCCGATAAAGAGTTGGACGAATGGAAGAAGCATCTCAGTGAATTTCCAAACGAATGGATAAACGGCTACGACAAAGAGTTTAAAGTAAGTGCCGACAATCGCTACGATTTGCGTGCCATCCCTACACTTTATCTCTTGGACAAAAAGAAAACGGTGCTGCTTAAAGACGCACCGGCAGAGGCTATCGAAGAATACCTGAAGTGACACGCTTAACACCCCCCCCAAAGATTATCCCCTCATTTGTTTGCTAATTCTGATAATCTTCCTATCTTTGCGGTGCATTGGTTTGCTATCCTTACCTTGTCGGAGGATGCAATTAAAAGGGAATCAGGTGTAAATCCTGAACAGTCCCGCTGCTGTAAGTTTCATCAAGATGTTATGGGCATACTCCTTTTGCCACTGGAAGCAATTCCGGGAAGGCGCCCATCAACAGAAACAAGTCAGAAGACCTGCCGTGCATTATTCTATTTTCATTGCTTTCGAGGAAAAAGCGTTGAGTCTAATGAAGCGGACAAAGTCTGTCCATCATTTCATTCACCCGTCTCATTCATAGAAAGTAACTTTCTAAATAAACTCTGCCAAGTTTATTCTGAGTGTCCGGTCGAAGTGATTTCGCCCGGACATTTTCTATCATACCCGCTCGTCAAGTAATGGAAGGGTAAAAAAGGAAGAAAAGAAGAGCGGATAATAAAAAGCCCCATTTGCTGGTATATTTGCAATAAAACTGCTAATTTTGCACACATGATTGAATTAGCACAGCATATAGAAGTCTTGTTACTTGAGAACGATTGCGTAATCATTCCCGGTTTTGGTGGATTTATTACCCACTATGCCCCTGCCGTGAGGATAGAAAGCGAACATTTGTTTCTTCCCCCTACCCGCACCATTGGGTTTAACCCCCAGCTGAAGTTGAATGACGGTGTGCTGGTGCAATCTTATATGACGGTGTATGATGCCAACTTCCCCGATGCCACTACACTGATGGAAAAGGAAGTGAACCAACTCATCGCTACCCTCCACGAAGAAGGCAAAGTAGACTTGGCAAACATAGGCGAAATTCGATATACCATCCAAGAGACCTATCAATTTATTCCTTATGACGACAAAATAACAACTCCTTACTTGTACGGGCTCGACTCGTTCGAGATGAAAGAGCTTTCCGCTCTGCCACTCCCTAAAGAAAAGGAGTTTGCTCCCGTGGTTCAGAAAGAGAAAAGGAGCTATGAAATAAAAATCAACCGCACCTTCCTGCGAAATGCCGTAGCAACAGTGGCCGCCATTGCCCTGTTTTTCTTCTTGTCTATCCCCGTAGAAAATACTTATATAGATAAAGGCAATTATGCCCGGCTGCTTCCTACCGATTTGTTCGAAAAGATAGAAAAGCAATCGGTAGCCATGACTCCTGTGGTGCTGGCGCAAACTTCGGCAACGGCAAACAAGAAAAAGCCGGTCGCACAAAGAGCAGCGGTAAGAAAACCAATCATCGTAAAAGAAATAAAGGTGGCAAAAGCGCCGGAAACACCGGCAGCACCCCAACTACAGGAAGGTCACTTCCATATTATTGTAGCGGGGGGCATCGGCAGGAAGAATGCCGAAACAATGGCTACAGAGCTAAAAGCTCAAGGATTTGCCAAGGCAACCGTGCTGAACGACGAAGGTAAAATCCGTGTCAGCATCCAATCCTTCTCCACCGCCAAAGAAGCAACGAAACAACTGCTACAATTAAGAAAAAACGAGGCATACCAAAACGCCTGGATGTTAGCGAGATAAAAAAATATGAAAAGAATTCTGTGTCCGAAATGTGAAAACTACATTTCTTTTGATGAAACGAAATATAGCGAAGGTCAGTCACTGGTTTTCGAGTGTGAGCATTGCAACAAACAGTTCAGCATCCGCTTGGGAAAAAGCAAGGTGAAGGCTATACGGAAGGAGGAACATCTGGACGAAGACATCCATAAAGACGAGTTCGGCTGCATCATGGTCATTGAAAACATTTTCGGATTCAAACAGTTGCTTCCCCTGCAAGAAGGAGACAATGTGATTGGTCGACGCTGTGTGGGCACCGTCATCAACGCCCCCATAGAATGCAGTGACATGAGCATGGACCGCCGTCATTGCATTCTCAACGTGAAACGGAACAAAGCAGGCAAGCTTATCTATACCCTGCGTGATGCACCCAGCCTGACCGGTACGTTCTTGATGAACGAGATTCTGACCGATAAAGACCGCATCCTCATAGATGACGGAGCCATTGTGACCATCGGAGCCACGACCTTTATTTTGCGGGCAGGAGAATAACGGCTCATTCAAGCACTGAAAGATATGAAGAATTTCATGGACAAGAACTTCTTGTTGCACACTGAAACGGAACAGAAGTTATACCACGAGCATGCTGCAAAGATGCCGATTATCGATTATCACTGCCATCTCAACCCTCAATGGGTAGCAGATGATCATCGGTTCAGCTCCTTGACTGAAATCTGGCTGGGCGGCGACCATTATAAATGGCGTGCCATGCGTGCCAACGGAGTGAGCGAACAGTATTGCACGGGCAAAGAGACTTCCGACTGGGAGAAATTTGAAAAATGGGCGGAAACTGTGCCTTACACCCTCCGTAATCCCTTATACCACTGGACGCACTTGGAGCTAAAGACAGCTTTCGGCATCCATCAGACACTCAGTACGAAGACAGCCCGCGAGATTTACGATGAATGCAACGAAAAGCTAGCCTTGCCCGGCTATTCGGCGCGCGGCATGATGCGCCGCTATCGGGTAGAAACGGTTTGCACTACCGACGACCCCATTGATTCACTTCAGTATCACCAACAAACCCGGGAGAGCGGATTCGAGATAAAGATGCTTCCTACCTGGCGTCCCGACAAAGCGATGGCGGTAGAAGTGCCGGCGGACTTTCGGACTTACATGGAAAAACTCTCTGAAGTAAGTGGTGTTACCATCTCCTGTTTCGACGATATGGTGGCAGCCCTTCGCGTACGTCACGATTTCTTTGCCGCACAAGGCTGCAAACTGTCCGACCACGGCATCGAAGAATTTTATGCAGAAAACTATACCGACGCTCAAATCAACAAAATATTTAATCAAGTCTACGGGGGCACAGAGTTGAACCGACAAGAGATACACACCTTCAAATCTGCCATGCTCGTTCTTTTCGGAGAGATGGATTATGAAAAAGGATGGACGCAACAGTTTCATTACGGCGCTATCCGCAACAACAACACCAAAATGTTCAAACGGATGGGTGCTGATACCGGTTTCGATTCGATTGGCGAGTTTGCTACCGCACAAGCCATGTCGAAATTCCTCGACCGTCTGAACTCCCGCAACAAATTGGCGAAAACCATTCTTTACAACCTGAATCCTTGCGCCAACGAAGTTCTTGCTACCATGATGGGTAATTTCCAAGACGGAAGCGTGGCGGGAAAGATGCAATTCGGATCGGGCTGGTGGTTCTTGGATCAAAAGGATGGCATGGAAAAACAACTGAACGCTTTGTCCGCCTTAGGTTTGTTGAGCCGGTTTGTAGGCATGCTCACCGACTCTCGTTCGTTCCTCTCCTATCCGCGTCATGAATACTTCCGCCGCACCCTGTGTCATCTGATAGGGCGCGACTTGGAGAATGGAGAAATCCCTTTGTCCGAACTTGAACGCGTGAATCAGATGATTGAAGACATTAGCTATTACAACGCCAAAACGTTCTTCCGCTTCTAACTCTCTTTCATTCCTTTCATCCGAATGACAACCGACGAACTGCAATCTAAAACTATCGATTGGTTACGATTCCCTCTTATTATCGGAGTGCTGCTGATTCATAGTTACAAGCCTGCCATCAATGATGGCGGCAGGATAATGGGCAATGAGCAAGTAGTCTATCCTGTTTTTCAGTTTTTCCGCAACCTGAGTTCCGAAGTGGTAGGTCGTCTCAGCGTGCCGATGTTCTTCCTCATTGCCGGCTTCTTGTTCTTTCAGGCCATCCCGTTCAACAAAGCCTGCTATCTTCGCAAGCTCAAAAGCCGGTTCCATTCGTTGCTCCTCCCTTATATGTTCTGGAATAGCTTTACCATTCTTGCCTTTTTCTTTTTGCAGCAAGTGATGGGCTTTAGCCAGCTTGCCTACGGATCGGCACCTCTCGTCGCTCAATGGGAAGCCACGGACTATCTGCGGTGTTTCTGGGATATTCGTCCGCCTCACTATCCGTTGGATTATCCCTTGTGGTTCATCCGCGATTTGATGGTGACGATACTTCTCTCTCCTTTGCTCTACCTGCTGTTCAAACGGTTCAAACAGGTTGCACTACTCTTCTTTTTGTTACTTTGGATAACGGGAACGTCTATTCCGCTGACGGGCATCAATACGATGGCTATTTTCTTCTTTATGCTGGGCGGTTCAGCCCGCTTGTCCCAAATGAATTTGGTGACGGCAAGCCGAAAGCTGTTCCGCTTTTCACTCCTTGTTTATCCCGTTGCAGCCATAGCCGACGCTCTGACCAAAGGGCTTGCTTTCAATGGCTATCTGCACAATGCCGGCATCCTACTGGGCATCCTGTTTTTGTTCAACGGAGTGTCTTATTTGCTGGAGCACCAGAAACTCACTATCGGAACTTTTCTTCCGGGAGCCAGCTTCTTCCTCTTTGCCGTTCATGAGCAAGCGCTGAGTCAGATTCGTAAAAGCCTGACAACTATTTTCCCGCCAGGGAGCAATCAGACCTGCGACGTGATGCTCTACCTGCTGCCCTTGATTATTCTGCTGCCCATCGTACTCTTTCTCTACTATTTGCTCCGAAAGTACCTCCCTTCAATACTCCGCATCATGGTAGGTGCCCGCTAGCAATCCCTTTTTTAGAAAGAAACATCCGATTCATCGGCAAAAACAAGAATATTTACTGCGGACTCTAGCCTTTTTTTTGTATATTTGCGGTCAATTTGCCGCAAAAGCTGTCGGCTTTTTGCGTTTTAAAGACAAAAAGACATGAAAGTAAAATTTATAAGCCTGGCAAGTGGCAGCAGTGGAAACTGCTATTACCTGGGCACTGAAAAATACGGAATACTCATAGATGCCGGCATCGGTATTCGCACGATAAAGAAAGCATTGAAAGACATCAATGTTTCTCTGGAGTCGATACGTGCTGTTTTTGTCACCCACGATCATGCCGACCACATCAAGGCGGTGGGCTATCTGGGCGAGAAATTCAATATTCCGGTTTACACCACCGCACGCATTCACGAAGGGATAAACAGAAGCTATTGCATCACCGAAAAGCTGAACCACTCCATTCGCTTCCTTGAGAAAGAACAACCCATGATGATAGAGGACTTCCGTATCGAATCTTTTGAAGTGCCTCATGATGGCACGGACAATGTGGGATACTGCATCGAAATAGATGGCAAAGTATTTTCTTTTCTCACCGACCTAGGTCAAATCACCCCTACTGCCGCTCATTACATCTGCAAAGCCAATTATCTGATTATAGAAGCAAACTATGACGAAGAGATGTTGAAGATGGGACCGTATCCTCAATACCTGAAAGAACGCATCTCCAGCACCACCGGACACATGAGTAATGCTGATACCGCCGAGTTCCTGGCAGAGCATATCACCCAACAACTCAAATATATCTGGCTTTGCCATCTGAGCAAAGACAACAACCACCCCGAGCTGGCTTTCAAAACCGTGGAATGGAAATTAAAGAGCAAGGGAGTCATTGTGGGGAAAGACGTACAACTCCTTGCTTTAAAGCGCAGTACCCCTTCCGAGCTTTACGAGTTCTAACGGATGAAGAAAAAAGTAGCAAAAAAGTTACATTATCCCTTGCCCGAATAAAATAAAAGGTCTACATTTGCCACCGCAAAAGCATAATAACGCGCACTCTTAGCTCAGTTGGTAGAGCAATTGACTCTTAATCAATGGGTCCAGGGTTCGAATCCCTGAGGGTGTACTAACAAAGCAAGAAAAGCGCTGAAAACCATTGGTTATTCAGCGCTTTTCTTGCTTTATTACTGACAAATACGGACGCAACGACCGACTCTTATTCCAGCATCCGTTTCATATCTTCATCCACCGTACCGATACCGGCAATGCCGAACTGCTCCACCAGCACGTGGGCTACATTGGCAGATAGGAACGCGGGCAACGTAGGTCCCAAGTGGATATTCTTCACACCCAACGATAAGAGCGCAAGCAGCACAATCACGGCTTTCTGTTCGTACCACGCTATGTTGTACGCAATGGGAAGGTCGTTCACATCGGCAAGGGCGAAGATTTCTTTCAGACGAAGGGCGATGAGCACCAAGGAGTAACTGTCATTGCATTGCCCGGCATCGAGCACTCGCGGAATGCCACCAATATCGCCCAAAGGAAGCTTGTTGTAACGGTACTTCGCACAGCCGGCAGTCAGGATAACGGTATCTTTGGGGAGGCGTTCGGCAAACTCGGTATAGTAGTTGCGGTCTTTCATGCGTCCGTCGCAACCAGCCATCACAAAGAACTTGCGGATGGCGCCGCTCTTCACCGCTGCCACCACTTTATCCGCCAAGGCAAAGACTTGTGCGTGAGCAAAGCCACCGATAATTGTACCGGTTTCTATCTCCGTGGGAGGGGCACAACGCTTGGCGTGCTCAATGAGGGCGGAGAAATCTTTGACGCCTCCTTGCGGACGGTCGGCGATGTGCTTGAAACCGGGAAAGCCAGACGAACCGGTGGTATAAACGCGGTCGGCATACGTAGCCGTGGGACGCGGCGGGACGATGCAGTTGGTAGTGAAAAGAATCACACCGTTGAAGCTTTCGAAGTCGCTCGTTTGTTGCCACCACGAGCTGCCGTAATTACCCGCAAAGTGACTGTACTTTTTGAACGCCGGATAGTAATGGGCGGGAAGCATCTCACTGTGGGTATACACATCCACGCCGGTTCCTTCGGTTTGTTGCAGCAAATCATGCAAATCACGCAAATCGTGTCCGCTGATGAGGATGGCGGGATGGGTGCGCACGCCGATATCCACCTTCGTGAGTTCGGGATTGCCGTAGGTGGAGGTGTTGGCATGGTCGAGCAACGCCATTACTTCCACCCCCTGCGCGCCGCACTTCAGCACCCAGGCTGTCAGCTCCTCTACTGTAAGTTTATCGTTGGTGGTCGCCACCAAGGCTTCTTGCAGAAAGACGTAAATGCTGGCTTGCTCGAAGCCGAGGTTATAGGCATGCTCGGCATAGGCGGCAATGCCTTTGACGCCATAGGTGAGCAGCTCGCGCAACGAACGTTGGTCTTCGTTTTCGGTCTTCAACACCCCGACGGCGGAAGCCATCGCCTCCAATTCTTCAAGGGTTTCGGCACCGCTGAGCTGGATCCCCACTGGGATGGGGCGCTCCTCTCCTAGCCTGTCGAGCTCTTGAAGCACTTGGTGGCGGAGCAGACAGGCTTGACGAATTTGACTGACAAAGCGCTGCGGATCGAAGTTGGCATTGGTGATGGTCATAAACAACGCATCGACAATGAACTTGTTGGCTTCGGGACGTTCGTACCCGCGTTGGCGCAACTTGACGGTAAGCTCGGAGAGCCCCTTGAGCTGGTCGATGAGAAGGTCTTGCAACCCGGCGACCTCGGCGGACTTACCGCAGACTCCTTTGACGGTACAGCCCTTACCTCGGGCTGTCTCTTGACATTGGAAACAGAACATACGCTTTCTTTTTTAGGATGATACTATTGAATCTTGATAGTATAATAACAATTTCCGGTGCAAAAGGTTGGAGGTGCGAGGGCAAAGAGGGCAAATTAAGCAGTCGCCACCTCCGTCTCGTTGGCGACGGGGGTGGCGACAAGTGTTTTCGCCCTTTACTCCTCGTGGAGGGCTTCGGCGGGAGCGATCGTCATCGCTTGACGGGCGGGGTATCCGATGCCGGCTACAATCATCAGGGTCATCAGGATAAAGGTGAAGGCGGTGCAGAGGAGGAAGCGGGCAGCGCCGAAAACAATGTACCCATTGTCCGTGAGACCGGCATAGCCAACGTGGAAGCACACCGCCAGAGCGGGCAGGGCTGCCAAGGCGAGCAGCAGCAACCCCTCGCCGTTAAGTTCGGCTGCCAAAGCGCGGCGGCTGGCTCCGAGCGCCATGCGCAGGCCCAGCTGGGAGCGACGCTGCTGGGTGCGTATCCAGAAGGTGCCGATGATGCCCAAGAAGATGTTCACCAGCAAGAAGGCGAGCATCCAGAGGCGGGTCTTGACTTGGTTGACGTAGTCGCGGTTGAACGCTTCGCGGACGGCGGTGTAGGGACGGAGGCTCAATATAAAGACGTTGCCCACGCTGTACTGCGCGTCGGAAGCCTTCATCACCCGTTCGGCAAAGCCGGCATCGGTGCCGGGGCGCACACGGATGCAGTACTCCATCCAGTCAATATCCATCATCCTCATGTCCGCCAGGTCGGCTTCGGGCAGCAACAGGGCGGCGTAGCGGTCGTTGTAGTTAGACCTAAAGTCGTCGTAACGCACCTTCTTTGTCACGGCAGCGATGCGGTACACCTCCGTAGAGTCATCCCCGTTGGTCAGTTCGCGGTTCATCAGCGTACGGTCTCCCCGGTAGCTTCGGGGGAAATAGTTCTCGCTCACCACCAGCTTTTTGTTTTCCAAAGCGTCGGCAAGTTTCTTCCATCCGCTTCCGTCGGTGGCTTCGTAGCGGAACACTTGGAAGAAGTCTTTGCTTACCACTCTGCGCTGGAGGTTGAGCTGCAAGGTGTCCACGCGCCAGGTGGTTCCGGAGTTGTTGTCCGTATAGGGTCTGGAGTTCTGAGAGATGCTCACCGCCTCCACCTCTGGCAAGCGCCTGAGGCGTTGAATGACCTCGAGCACATCGCGCCCCGCCTGCTGTTGGTGCAGGGTATCGGTGGAAAAGGTGCTGCACTTGTCGGTCTTGGCTGAGAGGCGCATGAGGTAAGTGTCCGTCACGTCAAAGCCCAACGGCTCATAATAGGTGCGGGCGGTAGTGTACGTCCAGTCCACCAGATACCAGAGCACCACAAATACCAGGCTCAGCTCCGTGTATAGCCAGGCATTGCTCTTCCGCTCGTTCCAGAGCTGTTTTAAAAGGAAGTTTGTTTTCATCGTTTATCGTTGGTTAAGTGCATCCACAATCGTTGTCCGGCTGGCTCGCCAAGCGGGTATGCCTGCGCTGAGCATATTGAGCAAGAGGCAGAATCCGAAGGCTGCGAAGAATACGGCGGGGCTGAAGAGCAGCCCTGTGCTCACGGTGTTGACGCCGTTGACCCCATAACTGCCGCCGCTGCCGCTATTGAAAAGCATATCACTGAGCAAGTAGAGACTGGCGTAACTCAGCAGCAGTCCCGCCGCTCCGCCCAAGAGGGTGAGCAAGAGATTTTCGGAAAGCACCTGCGTCATCAGTTCCCCTTGGGTGGCTCCGAAGGCTTTGCGCACGCCAATCTCGGGAAGGCGCTTGCGCATGCGCGACAGGGTGATGCCCGAAAGGTTGATAGCGGGCACCAGGAGCAGGATAGCAATGGCGGCAATCAGGGTGATGACGGCTCCCTTGATGTCCGGCAAGTTGTTGGAGCTATAACGTTTGGCGGACTCGAAATACGTGTCCGGCTGCTCCAAATAGTCCACCACATAGTTTGCCAGCGTAGCATTGTAGCGTTGGCAGAGCAGCCCGCTCTCCCTGCGGATGGCGGCGAAGTCGTCCGCCGATCGGGCAAGGATGTACACGCGCAAAGTGCCCATGGTGTTCTCATTCCACTGATTGTTCACCATATCGGTGCTCGTGAAGGGCACCCATGCTTGTGCGTAGGCGTCACTAGTGAGCTTCGACACATTCTTCACCACGCCGCTCACCACGTATTCGGCATAGTTGAGCAGCATCGTCCGCCCCACCCCGTCGGTGGTGCCGAAAAGCTTCCGGGCTATCTTTTCGGTGATAACCACCCTGGGCAGACCCGCCTCGAAGTCTGCAGTAGTGAAAGGCTTCCCGCTAAGGAAGGCGAAGCGGAATATGCGCCAATAGTCGGCATCCACCTGCTTGACGTCGCAACTCATCTTCTCGCCTGCGGGGAGGGAAGCGAGCATCTCGTCGGCACTGAAGGTAGTGAGCGAGACGGCTTCCGCCGTAGTAAGCTTCTTGAAACATTCTTTGCCGGCGGTGTACGACAAGGGTCCGTGGCTCTTCCAGTTTTCATTTGCCTTGCTGGTGCAACGCATGGACTTCACCAAGAGCATCCGGTCGCGGTTGTTCTCGGGTGCCAGGGGCGAAACGCTGGCGCGGAGCGTGATTACAACAACCATAATCATGGCGATGGCAAAAGCCGTTCCCGCCACAGAGATGAAGCTCAGCAGCCGGTTCTCTTGAAGCAAAAAGACTGCTTGCTTAAAGTAGTGTTCAATCTTCATGATCGCCGATGATTAAGTGGTTTGTGTTCACTACGACCAGACCATCTTTCTGGATGATCGCTTTTCCCGCCTTGCCTGAGAAGGCGGCATTTACCATCCCACTCACCTTGGTTACCAGTGCCTTACAATTCAAATGGATGTCCACATCTCCCATTCCCTCAAAGGTAGCTTGCAGTTTGCGGCAATTCAAGTCGGCCAAGTGGATATTGCTTATGCCCTTCACCGCCAGTTCCAAGTCCGGCAGTTCCAAACGATTGGGACAACAGATTGAGCCCATTCCGTTGAAGTCTATCAGCTTCAAGTCCGGCGCAGAGAGATAAAACGTCACCTCATCGTTCTTGCATCCGTTGTTCGCCACCTTTTCGTCGGGCTTTTTAAAACGGATAACCAACGTACGGTCCTTCACTTCTATGCGATAACGGTCCACCTTCTTGGCAAGTCCCTCTATGCGGAGCGAACAATCATCGAGCTGCTTGAAAACGATGGTTCCTATTGCCTCCAGCCTGATGGCGGAGAACGCCTTCACCGGTACTTCTCTGACCACGCAATTCTTCTTGGACTGTGCTTGCACAGGGATAAAGACTGTGCACAGCACCAATACCCATGCAACTGCCCATCTATTTGTCTTTCTATTCATGTTGTTTTTGTTTTTTCTCGTCTATTTGTTTTTCTTGTGCCCCGCCGGCATCTATTGCACTTGGCATCCATCGAAGAAGCGTACGGTGCGTGAAGTCTGCTTCGCTTGTTCCTCGTTATGCGTCACCATCACGATGGTGCGTCCGTCCTCCTTGTTCAGGCGGTGAAGCAAGTCCATCACTTCAGCACCCATCTTCGAGTCCAAGTTACCCGTAGGCTCATCGGCGAGGATGATGTCCGGATTGCCGATAATCGCCCTCGCCACGGCTGCGCGTTGGCATTGTCCGCCGGATAGCTGCGTGGGGAAGTGTCTCATGCGATGGCTCAGCCCCACCTTCTCGAGCACCTCTTGTGCCAAGCGCTTGCGTTCGGAAGCGCTTACCTTGCGATAGAGCAGGGGTAGCTCTACATTGTCTATCACGTTGAGCGAGTTGATGAGGTGGAATGATTGGAAGACGAATCCAAGCGTCTTGTTTCTGAAGGCAGCGAGCTCCTTATCTTTCATCCCTTCGATGTGGATGTTGTTTATCTCGATGCTGCCCGAGGTGGGCGCATCAAGCAGCCCCATGATGTTGAGCAAGGTCGACTTTCCACAGCCGGAAGGTCCCATAATGCTAAGAAATTCTCCGCGATCTACGGTCAGGTTCACGTTTTCGAGTGCTACCGTTTCAATCTCGTTGGTGCGGTAGATTTTGGAAAGAGCAGTCAATGTAATCATACTATCTAGTGTTTTTAAAAATGAATAATCGTTGTGTACGGTCTCTTCTCTTTCTAGTCAAATGCCGTGCCAAAACATCAAATCGCTTGTTTACTGCCTTTTGAGGGAAAAGAACGGTGTCCGATAATGAACAGTGTGACCGTTTGCGAACTACGCTGCCCGCCTTTCCGGCTCCCAGCCGCCCCCCTCACAATATACGTAGTATCCCGCTCCGCAGTGCCTTCCTCGACGGCGTTGACAAAAAAGTACTCGGATAAATTGTCAGAGCATTGCAAGTCCGTACAAAATGCGTTATCTTTGCTCCACAAGTCAACCAAACAACCTGACCTTGATGCGCGTGAACTGATGACCGCTATCCTGAAGGAGAAATGCAAATGAAAGTCTTTTTTGATACGTGCATCGTACCTATAACTAACTCAATAAATGAGACATAGCAATGAAAAGAAACATCGTATTACTGTTTGTTTGCCTGGTTGCACCAATGCTGGTTCAGGCACAGAAAGAGAACAAAACAACCTTGAATATTGTCTACATAGGCAATAGCATCACGCAAGGAGCCCTCCTGTCACATCCCGAAACGGAAGCCCCTCCAGCACAGACTTCCGCTTGGCTGCGCCAACGACCGGGAATAGCAGCGGTAGAATACGCTAATCAAGGAGTAAGCGGGAGCACCACTGTCGACTTTCTGCCGGCAAGCCATACGCTCTTCCCCAAAGTACAACAGGCAGCCGAGGCGTTGAGCCAAAAACAGCCCAAGGCAACGCTCGTTTTCTCGCTCATGCTGGGCACCAATGACAGCGCGGTGAAAGGGCCGAACGGTTCCCCCGTATCTGCCGTGCAATATTACACCAACGTAAAGGTGATTGTAGACGAACTGATCAATCTCTACCCCAATAGCCGGGTCGTGATTCATCGCCCCCTCTGGTACAGCCCCAACACGTACAACAGCGCCATCTACTTAACAGAGGGTCTCCGCCGGATAGAAAGCTACTATCCCCAGCTGCAAACCTTGGTGCAGCAATACGCACAAAGCCATCCGCGGCACGTTTTTCTAGGTGACACCGAAGCGTTCGAGGTGCTAAAAAGTAATTATCAAGCGCTCTTTACGCCCGAAACGGACGGCAATGCCGGCACCTTCTACCTGCATCCCAACCTACAAGGCGCTGCTCTGCTAAGCGAGTATTGGGGAAAGGCGATAGAACAAGCTCTCGACCGATAAGAGCGACCAAGAGCCAAAGAAAGAGGAAGAGAGAGAGAGAAGCGTACACAAACAAAGCGTACGCCTCTCTCTCTCTTTTTCTTTTTACTCATCCCTCAATGCCTCCACCGGCTGCGTACGGGCAGCGCGGGCGGCAGGGATCCAAGTACCGATGATGGCGATAATCACCAACAGCAGATAGACCAAGAGAGAGACGAACAAGAAATGAGCGACGGGCTGATTCTGCCAATATGCGAGGTCCCCGTTGCGGGTAGCTTGGGCAAAGCCATCGTGCCAAACGTGCTGGAAAACCAAGAAGAGACCGATGAAAAAGCCTATTGTAGTAAGCACCCATGCCTCGAAGAGGAACTGCCGGTGAATCATCTGCTGCGTACTGCCTAATGCCATGCGCAGACCTATTTCCTCCCGACGGGCGTTGCTGCGCAACCAGAATGTGCCCACCATGCCAAGAAAAGTACAAAGCAAAAAGAACGATACCAAGCAGATTTGAAGCCGCACGGTACCGGTGGTACCAAATATCGCCTCCAATTTTTGTGCAAAGACAGGGAAATAGTGTATGGCGGATAATTGGAAATTACCGGACTGACAGAGCGGAGACAGCTCTTTCTTGAGCTTATCCGTTAGCGCTTGCGAAGCCAATCCGTCCCGCACACGGAAACAAATTTCCACTCGACTGGTACTCACACTGAGCTTATCCTGTGTTTCCAATAGCAGAGGATAAGGCTGCTCTACACTGCGGGACTGTATCACCGGAAGCACCTCTTGCACGCGTAATTGCGTCAACGTATCATTCGTCCGCGTAAAAAAGCACTCCCCTTTTGCATCCCCCTTGAGAAAAAGACGCTGTGCAGCATTCTGTGTGAGATAATAAGCCTTCGTCCCTGCCGGAACGGGTGGGATGACTTGCCCCTTGGCGTTCTTGATACGAAACACACCAAAGTAATCGGTACCGGACAAGAAGCACATGCACTGCAGGTCTACCCTCAGCGTATCGTGTTTAAAGGCAGAACCGGACCAGCTGCCACTCTGTGGATACGAACCATTCAGCACCACAGTGGTAGCCGTCACGCCGGGATAGTGTTCGATTCGCTCTACGATTCGTTTGAAATCGGCATTTTGAGCCGAGTCCGTAGTCGCTTCTTGTCGGAAAAGGCGATGTCCGGAGTGATAAGACTTTACCTGCAGGAGGTAAGTATCCGAAAGATCATAGCCATCGGGGATGGCACGGTTGGACAGTATGACGTAGACGGGGTCAATGGCTCCCCATAGGAAATAGGTCACGATAATAAGTTCTGCCAGCAGCCAAGCATTGGCACGGCGTTGATTCCACAACTGGTGTAACGTAAGACGATTCATAAGCAGCTATCTTTTTTCATTCAATGAATACACAATATTTTTCCTCAACGCATGCACCGCGGGAATAACGGCGGATAGAAAGTTCAACACCAAGCAGATTGCAAGGGTGCTGCCAAACACCAGCGGGTTGAACAGCATATCCCAGGTGAGCAAAGTGTCTACACCTTCCGGAAGCATCGATTCAAACTGGCTGAACAGCATCGGCAACCAGTTACGCCCCCAATAGACCATGGCATAAGAGAGCAGCAATCCCACTCCCCCACCCAGACAGGTGAGCATCAAATTCTCCACCAGAATTTGTTGCCACAACACTCCTTTGGAAGCACCGAACACCTTGCGAATGCCCAACTCGCTAAGTCGGTGGTTCATGCGCGATGAAATCATTCCCGCCAAGTTGAGTGCCGGCACAAAGAGCAATGCAAACAGTATGGTTCCGAAGGTTTTTAGCAATTCTGTCCAATCGGGCGGGACATTTGAATATTTATAAAAGACGCTCTTCCAGTAGGGCACCGGCTGCCCGTTCAGAGCCACTAGATAGTCCGTTTGCGAGAAGTTCAACTTACGGATGTCTTGGCGGATGTTGTCGGTCAGCGCATCCATGGCATTTGCATCGGGCGCCAGCATGTACACCTCAAAGTTACCTAACAACCCTTCCGCCCATTCCTTCATTTTAGTGACTTCGGGATAAACGGAGTAAGGCACCCATATATCAGCATACGTGACGGGGGTAATGAACGAAACATCCTGCACCACACCGCACACCCGATAGTCCGCACCCTCCATCTGGAAGCTGCGCCCCACTGCTTCTTCTTCGCCGAAAAGCGTACGTGCCATCGACTTGGAGAGCACCGCTGTGCGGATAGCGGACTTAAAATCGGACTCCGAAAAAGGTTTTCCGCTCAAGAAAGAGAAGGTGAATACTTTCCAGAAAGCAGCATCCACTGCTTTAGTCTGCACCGGCTGTGTACCCCGATTATCGGGCAGCTCCACGGACTCATTCACATACCTACTCGGAATGGCAGTCACCGCCTCTGCCGCTCGCTGTGAATAGAAGTAGTCACGTACTGACTGATAGGAAAGACTGGAGCTCATCTGTTGCTTCACATGACGCATGTGCAGCGCCATACTTTTGGTCACGAGCGTCCGGTTTCGGTTTCCTTCGGGATAGACGGGCGCCATCTTCACGTAATAGAGGATGACGAGGGTCATCGTCATGGCAATGCTCAGTCCCGTGCCCAGAATATAGATGGCGCTGAATAGGCGGTTCTGTTTAAGCAGTTGCCAAGCTTGTTTGAAATAGAGTACTATTTTCATCGTTCGTAAGTTTATGGGGTAAAATGATTATTCGTAATGCAAGGCTTCTGCTGGTTGCATCTTCATGGTCCGTCGGGCGGGAAGCCAAGTGCCCAACGCAATCATGAGCGCCATCAAGAACAAGGAGACGCCGAAACCGAGGGCGAACCGCCACCAGGTGAAGGGCACGTGATAGGTTTCGGGAATCTCCATCACAAAGAAGTTGGCTATGATCACCAGCACCAGTGGCACTATCGTGGCGAGCAGCAGCCACCCTTCGGTGGTAAAAAAAAGTCCTACGTTGCGGCGGGTGCTGCCCAGCGCCATGCGCAGTCCTGTCTCCGATCGGCGCTGCTCGATGCGCAGCCAGAAGGTGCCGGTGATGCCAAAGAACACATTGAGCAGGATGAAGAGTGCCAGCAGCAGGCGGATGTGGAGGGTTTGCCAGGTGTGGGATAGCAGCTCGTCGCGTTTCTCCGCCCAGTTGGTGGCACCGTTCACGTAGAGGTTCCCTTCGCGCAGCTGATTGCCCAGACTGAGGAGGAAAGCGTTCATCTCGTCTTGTGTCAGGGCATTGTGCATGCGCAGCGTCACTTCCATTCGGTTTGCAGTCTGTTGGTTGGTTATCTCCTCCAACTCGGAAGCTTGCATAATGCTGTAGAACATCGGGGTGGAGCGGCTGAAATCGTCTTCGCGGATGGGGGTGGTCACGGCGGCAATGCGCACGACATTATCCCCGCTATTGAAGAGGACCTTGCGCCCTGTGACAGTCGTGGTTCCGAAGAAGTCGGTTGCCAAGTCGGGCGTGACAAAGAGGTCGGTGGGATGCTTCCGCGCCAGATCGTCCAGCGCTGCGCCTTTCTGGTCGTGGATGTCGAACACCTTGAAATATTCGGGGCTGACGTAATAGCAGTGGTAGCTCTGCTCCTTGAACCGAACGGAGTCGGCGTTGCAAGGCAGCAGCTGGCGCCAGGTGTTTCCCGAGGAATAGGGCGAGGAATAGAAGGCTACACAGGCTTCGTCCACCTCGTCTTTGCGGCGCAAGCGGTCGAGGAGCACAGCCAAGGCTTCACCCTGTGTTTTCTGCCGCAGGGTGTCGGCTTCATAGTCGGCGGAAGCTTGGGGATAGGTGTCGAAAGAGAGCCTCCAGCAGTTCTCTACTTGGTAGCCCAAGGGGCGGAGATAAAGCGCAGTTTGCACCACAAAGAGGTCGGCAATGCTCCACAATGCCACCAGTACAACCAGCAGTTCGATTAGTATCCAGCTGTTCTGCCGGCGCTGGTTCCAGATGAGTTTAAAGAGTTGTTGTATCATCGTTGTATTCGTTAGTTAGCGGGGGACGGATTATTCTATGTCGTTTAAGGCTTTCACTACGGGCAGGCGGGCGGCTTTGTAGGCGGGCCAGCCCGCACTGAGCAAGTTCATCAGTAAGGTAAAGACGAAGGCGCACGCAAAGGTGAGGGGTTGGAACAGCATCTCCATACTGAAGTCGGGGGCGGCATTGAAAAGGATGGAGCGGCAACCGTAGAGCAGCACGTACGAAAGGAAGAGCCCGATGATGCCGCCCAGAAAGGAGATAAGCAGATTCTCGGCAAGCACTTGGGTGATCAGCGTGCTGAAGTGGGCGCCGAAAGACTTGCGGATGCCTATCTCCCCACGGCGTTTGCGGAACTGCGTGAGCGTGATACCGATGATGTTGAAGGCGGGAAGCAGGAGCAGAAAAAGAACCAGTCCGCCCGTGCTCAACAGCCATTGCTGCAAGTTCGCTTCTTGAAAATCATTGGCACCAGTGATGCGGTCCCACTGCGTGTAGGGTCCGTGTACAAAGTTAATCCGAGTTTCGGTCAGCTCGCTGTTGAAGCGCGCCAGTTTGCCTTTCAGCTCTTGGCGGATGGCGGGAAAGTCATCCGAAGAGCGCGCCAGAAGGTAAGCTGACAACGGGCCGACGGTGTTCTCAAATAGTTGGGTGCCGGTCATCAGCTCTTCGCTGGCGATGTAGGGCATCCAGGCATCGGCATACGCTGAGTTGGCGGAGCGGCTGACGTCTGTCACCACCCCACTGACACGGTAGTCCACGGAGTTGATGCGCAGCAGGCGTCCGGCGGCATCGGTGGTGCCAAAGAGTTTGCGCGCCGTGGAAGCGGAAATGACTATGCGCTTGGCTTTGGCTTGCAGGTCGGCGGAGGTGAAGGGTGCGCCGGCTACGAAATGAAAATCGAACACGGTCCAGAAGGCGGCGTCGGTGTAGCTGATGCGGTATTGCTGAGACAGCTTCTGTCCGGGTAGCTGAATGAATTGCCGGTCGGTAAAAACGCCGGTCACGGCTTGCGGGGTTTTAAGGGTGTAGAAGCATTCGCGCAGCACATGCAGGCTCATGCGCCCGTTATTTAGCCCTCCGTTGAGCGTTTTGGCATGGGCGCTCATGCCGGAAACGTAGAGCATGCGGTAGCGATGGGTCTCGGGGGCATAGCTGCCATAGTTGACTTGATAAATGAGCACGATGAGCATCACCGCTGCCACCGACAGGGCGGTGCCGGCTATCGAAAGGGCGCTCACCAAGCGGTTCTGCCCGATCATCTGCCAGGCTTGTTTGAAGTATAGTGTAATCATAAGGATAGGGAGAAGTTTTGGTATGAATAGGGAGGGTTATTTTACTTTCAGTTTGTTCTTGTTCTTGTACGCGGTCATGTCGCTCACCACCACGCGGTCGCCCACGCGGATCCCGCTCAGCACCTCTACGTACTCAAAGTTAGAGTCGCCGAGCTGCACTTTGCGCTTCACCATTTCGTGGGCGGAGGTCAGCACAAAGAGTTCGTAGTCGCCCCTGCCCACGTAGAAAGAGGCGTTGGCAAGGCGCATCACGTCTTCTTTGACGGCGTTCATCACGTACACATCGGTTTTGAGTCCCGAGCGGAGGCGCTTGTGATGGTCGTCGGTGAGCTGCACGGTGAAGGAGATGACGCCGTTTTTGGAGAGCGGGGTGACGCTGCTCACGGTGCCTTCGAGCTGGTCGTTGCCTATCTTCACGATGGCTTTGCCGCCAACTGCCACACGGTCGCCATAGGTGTCGGCAATCTCGCCTTCCACCTTGAAGTGGCTGAGGTCAGAGATGATGGCTACTTGTGCGCCCCGGGCTATTTGTGCGCCTATTTGGTTGTTCAGGTAGGTGAGGATGGCTTTGCGGGGGGCACGGATTTGGGCATCATCCAGCGTGCGTTTGGTTTCGGCCAGCCCTTTGCGGAAGATGTTGAAGTCGAGCTCTTGCACTTGGCGCTCGGCTGCCGACACTTGCTTTTCGTTGGTGTATTGCTGCTTGAGCTGTTCGTATTCCAGCTGTGCCACATTGTAGCTCAATTCGGCCTGGCGCACCTTGTCGGTGGTGCCGGCGCCGAGGCTGTCGAGGTAATGCTCGTTGCGGAGTTCCACCTTCATGCGGGCTAGTTTCATTGAGGAGATGTTGATTTGCATCGTCAGGTCGCTCAGCTTGGTCTGGCTGTTCACTTGCAGCTGGTCGAGCTTGTAGCGGCGCATCTGCTCTTCGTCGAGCAGCTTCTGGTAGTCGGTCTCGGCACTTTGCAAGTCGAGCTTGAGGATGGGGGTGCCCGCATTCACGCTGTCACCGCCCTTGCGGTAGACTTCGACGATGCGGCTGTTGATGGGCGAATTGATGATTTCTTCAAAGGCGGGCACCACTTTGCCCGAGGCGCTGACGCTGACCTCAAGGGTGCCTTTGTCCACCGTGGAGATTACCAGGTCTTTTTGCTGCACGCCGGCACGCATCACGGAGATGAGCACACTGATGCCTACTATCACTATCGCCGCCGCTCCTCCCAAGCGGAAGATTTTCTTGTTACGCTCTTTGGTGCGTACTGCTTTAGGAATTTCTCTGTCCATGTATCGTTTTGTTAGAGGGTTTCAAATGAAGTTCATCTCTCTATAGTCAAACGGCGTGCCAAAACAGAAAACAACTGACAGTCAGTTGGAAGCGGAAAGGGCGGGGTGTCCGATTTCGGACACAGTGTACATTATCGCAACAGCCCGCCCGGCGGCAGCGGGCGGATTAGCGCAAGCGCAGGCGGTCACCCACTTCGGGGACGTAGTCGTCGGGCTTGCGGTTCATCTCGTAGAGGTTCTTCAGGCGGATGGCGTATTTCTGCGAGAGAAGGTGCATGGAGTCGCCGTCGCGCACGATGCAGAAGGTGTAGGGCTTGGAGGCTTTCTTCTTTTTCTTCTTCAGGTAGATGATGTCGCCAGCCGCAAGGGTGTAGTCTTTTTGCAGGTCGTTGTACTTCACGAGTTTTTTCCAGCGGATATCGAATTCTTTGCCCAAGGCTTTGAAGGTGTCGCCATCGCGGGCAAGCACGTAGGCGATGTCATTGGCGATGAACACTTCGTGGGGGGTGATGAAGACAGATTCCCCCTTGTCGTGCCGTCCGCCGCGGCGGTCGTACTTGTAGAGGCCATAATCTTCGATGATGGTGATGAGGCGGTTGGCGTACGAGGGGTCGGTGGCGTATCCGGCTTTCTTGAGCCCGCGCGCCCAGCCTTTGTAGTCGGTGAGTTCGAGCTTGAACAAGAAGGCGTAGCGGGCGCCGCGGCGGAGGAAGTCGGAATGGTCGTCGTACGAATCTTCGGCACGGCGGTAGGCGCGGAAGCATTCTTGCCGGGCATCGTCATCGTGGCGCACGGTGCGTCCGTTCCAGTTGCCGCCGCACTTGATGCCGAAGTGATTGTTGCTCTTGCGCGCCAGTTCGCTGTATCCGGCGCCGCTCTCGAGCAACCCTTGGGCGAGGGTGATGCTAGCGGGGATCTTATTTGCTTTCATCTGCGCCACCGCCATGGCGTGGTACTGATTGATGTATTCTACGTAACGGGTGTTGCGCCGTTGCGCTTGTGCGCCGAGGGGCAGAGCGAAGAGCGCTGCCAGAGCGAGGAGGGTAAAAAGCTTCTTGTTCATAGACGAAGGGAATGGAAAATTAGTTTCGTGGACAAAAGTAACATAAAAGCAGAAGACTGCCAAGCATACAAGAAAGATAAAACCTGCCGACCGACCGAAGACGGACCCTAACAGACGCTTGTTGTAGGGGAAAAAGTACAGGGCAACCGCACCAAAGGAATAATCTTCTGCCGAAGGATGACGAATCCTCTGACGGAAGATAGTGAATCTTCTGCCGAAGGATGACGAATCCTCTGACGGGAGATAGTGAATCTTCTGCCGAAGGATGACGAATCCTCTGACGGAAGATAGTGAATCTTCTGCCGGAAGTTAGCGTCACTCACGGTTGTTTGGTTAGAGCGGGGCGCGATTGGTGCATAAACATAGAATCCAACTTTTGATGCGGTTGCTCTGGAAAGAGTAGATCAAATTTCTATTATCGAAAAAGTTTCCTTACTTTTGAGCCACGAAACCCTAAAAAACATTGATTCAGATGAAAGACTTAACCATTACCGCCGTCATCCATGTATATCAGTTTGACGAGCTTCCTTTTGAAGACCGCACCCTGATCAACTCTGCCCGCGAAGCCACCGCCCGCAGCTATGCCCCTTACTCTCACTTCAGCGTAGGCGCCGCCGCCCTGCTGGTGAACGGGCTTATCATCAACGGCACCAATCAGGAGAACGCCGCCTACCCCTCGGGGATGTGTGCCGAACGCACGGCTCTCTTCTATGCCAACTCCCTGCAGCCCGAGCTGCCCGTGATTACCCTCGCCATCGCTGCCCGCACTCAGACGGACTTCGTGGACCTCCCCATCCCTCCTTGCGGAGCCTGCCGCCAAGTGATTCTCGAAACCGAAAAGCGCTACAAACAGCCCATCCGTCTGCTGCTCTACGGCAAGACCTGCGTGTACGAAGTGCGCAGCATCACCGACCTCCTCCCCCTCTCTTTCGACGCCTCCACCATGGAATAGCGCCTCCCCCCGCCTAACGGTGCAGGGATACGGGTGCGCAGACCACGCGCACCCGTATCTTTAACCTGCTTCAAAAACCTTCCGCCGTAAACCAATTCCCTTTTCATTTGTTGTCTTCTCAATCTATCACCCCCTAACTTACACAACAATGAAAAGATTCCTCTCTCTTGCTGCCACGGCAGTCAGTGCCCTCCTCCTATCAGCACAAGTTCCGGGCCCCGCCCGCGAAACCATCCAGAAGCACGACGTGAACCGTCTGGCGGCAACCTACTTCCTCCCCGCCCGCTTCCAAGGCAAAACCATCCTCGTCACCGGCGCCGCCCGCGGCATCGGCAAATGGACCGCCGTACGCGCCGCCAAAGAAGGCGCCAACGTGGTCATCCTGGACTGGCTGGAAAAAGACGGACGCCACGTGGCGGACTCTATCAACGGCATGGGCGGGCACGCCCTCTTTGTATTGGGCAACATACAGAAGGACGAAGACTGCCGCCGCGCCGTGACCCAAGCCGTGGAAGCGTACGGCAAACTGGACTATGCCTGCCTCAATGCAGGCGTGATGGACGGAGTCTTCTCCGGCACCCCCTTCCGCTACGACGAAGCCCAACGCAAGCTTATGCCCAACGTCATCACCGAAGCCACCGATGACTATTGGGACAACGTTTTTGCCACCAATGCCGCCGGCACCTTCAAGTCGATGCGCGCCGTGCTCCACCAATTCCTGTTGCAGAACAACGGCGGCGCCATCGTAGTAGTAGGCTCCATCGCCGGGATGACCGGACTCTCCGGCAATCCCGCCTACGTGGCGAGCAAACATGCCGTGAACGGACTGGTGCGCAACGCCGCCATCGATTACGCCCCGTACGGCATCCGCATCAACTCGGTGAACATGGCGGAGACGCAAACCCCCATGGTGGAGCGCGCCGGCGACTTCGTAAAAGCACAGCAAAAGTCCGGTGCAGGCTTCGGCATGGGACGCATCAAAACCATGAGCCTGCTCAAGTATTGCGACTCCGAGCACCGCGGGTCCTTCCCCTGGGAGCAAGCCTCCACCCTCTTGTACCTCCTCTCCGACGAAGCGTCCGCCATCACGGGCACCATCATGGCTACCGACGGCGGATGGACCGACTTTTAAATGAAGAAGCTGCTCATCCTCTGTTGCTGCTGGCTGCTCGCCACCCCCCTGCTACGGGCGCAAAGCAACAATGCGCTCTCCATCTACGAAGGAGAGCGCATACAATCCATCCACTTTGCCTACACCCATCTGCCGCCCGACTCGCTAGAAGCCACAAGCCGCAAGCAGGCGGTAGAGGACGCTTTCCTGGTCTATCCCTACACCCACTTCAATGAGTTCCAGACCACGTACTACCTCTCGCAAGTCAAGCACCTGCCCTTTGTGCAGAACGCCCTCTTCGATGTGCAGGCGCAAGGCGACGGCAGCATCCGGCTGGTCATCCGCATCGAGCTGAAAGAAGCCGGCACTGCAACCACCGGACGGACGAAGAGACATCACTTCCTCGCCGTCAAATTCGCCGCTTCGGAAATGGCGTACAGCAACGGCAACGCCTGGTTTGCCCAGCCCGCCCCGTTGCTCAACGGCAATCCGCTGGCAGAACATCCTGTCGGGAAAGGATACACCGGATGGGTGGAAGGGTTCTGCATGGGCGGGCTCTACGGCATCACCCGCATCCTTCCCCGATGGAACCTCCACCTCTACGCCGGAGCCAGCTACATCGTCTCTTTCAGTGCGGGCAGAGAACTCTTCACCGACCGCTCCCGCTTTCACGGCGAAGTGGAAGACGCTTTTGGCGGCATCATCGGAGGCAAACGGCTGGACAGCGGGCACGACTATTCGTACACCCTGCTCTACGGACGCAAGCAGTTCGTCTTGGGCAACGGCTGGCTCATCATCAACACCTCCATGAACGGACAAGAGCGGGCGGCGCTCCAAATCAATCCCCGATGGGCGGCGCGAAGCGTGCTCCAAGCCAGCTTCCGGTGGAACAACTACCAGCTGCAGCTCTTCCAAGTGAAGCCCAACGAACTGCCCATCTTCTACAGCCGTACCCTCCTCAACGGGGTGAACGTGGAACTGGGCAGCAGCCACCGCGCGCAACTGGGCGCCACCGTCATCCACGCCCCGCGCTCGGACGTCAACTATTTCCTTCCGGACGGGAGCACCCGGCAGCGCAAAGGCTTGTGGGTATACAACCTCCGCTTCTACGGCAATCCGCCGCAAGGGCAGGCAGGACTGTTCTACAAAGCCGAAGGCGGGTATCAGACCAACCGCTACTTCCGCATGCGGGCGGTAGCCGGATACGCACAAGCGGGCTGGAACTTCGCCACCACGCCGGGACGTCCCGCACTGAGCTACCGCTTTGCCTACTTCTCGGGCGACAACCCCCATACGCAAGCTTACGAACGATGGGATGCCCTCTACACAGGTGGCAACGGCGAGCAGTGGGTACAAGGCTCCAACATGTACAAGATGGTGCAGAACTCCAACGAGATGACACATCTGTTGCAACTCATCTACTCCCCCCTGCCCAAGATTCAAACTGTGACCCAACTCTGGGCATTCATCGCTCCGCAAACCAACAACTTGGGCGGCAACCCGGCGCTCTCCGTCATGCAATCCCACTACTACGGCACCGAGCTGAACGTCACCCTCAAGTACTTCCACTCCCGCCACTGGTATTTTCATCTGAACACCGCCCTCACCCTGCCCGGCAATGCCATCAAAGACATCGTGCCCGGCACCCGCAGCTGGTTCAGCCTGATGGCTTTTGCGCGGTATTCTTTGTGATGAAACCCCGCGAAAGTGCAGGCTCTGCAAAACGATCCTTAGCAAAATTCGTTCCGCAGAACCTGCACTTTTTGCCGGGAACCGTACTTCCTACCGAACAATTCACTACCTTTGCACCACGCATTTTGCAACACACTACATCTCACCCACATGAACCCTACAGAAAAGAATCCAGCCGAATTCCTCCGCTTCCAGCGGAACGAAATCACCGAAAGCATCGTCTACGAACGATTAGCTTCCATCGAGAAAGACGAGAAGAACCGCAATACCCTGCGGCTCATCTCCGAACAAGAACTAGCCCACTATGCCGTGCTCAAGAAACATACCGGGAAGGATCTCGCCCCCGACCGCCTCCGCATCCTCAAGTTCTATTGGCTGGCACGCATCTTGGGCATCACCTTCGCCATCAAACTAATGGAAGGAAGCGAGAAAAACGCACACAACAACTATGTCGAATACACCGGCTACCCCGACCTGCAACGCCTCGCTCGCGAAGAAGAAGCGCACGAAAAGCAACTCATCGCCCTCATCAACGAAGAGCGGCTAGAATACATGGGCTCCGTAGTGCTGGGGCTGAACGATGCCTTGGTGGAGTTTACCGGCGCTTTGGCTGGATTTACCTTAGCGCTGAGCGACCCGAAGCTGATTGCCCTCACCGGCAGCATCACCGGCATCGCCGCCGCCCTGTCGATGGCCTCCTCCGAATATCTTTCCATCCGCTCGGAAGGCGATGCAAGCAAGCATCCCGCCAAGGCAGCACTCTACACGGGCATCGCCTACATCATCACCGTCGTGTCGCTGGTCAGCCCCTTCATCCTTATCAACAACGTGCTGGTGGCGCTCGCCGTCATGCTCGTCATGGCATTGCTCATCATCGCTTTGTTCAACTATTATTACTCCGTAGCACGGAGCGAAAGCTTCCGCAAACGCTTCACCGAAATGGCGGTGCTCAGCTTCAGCGTGGCAGCCGTCAGCTTCCTCATCGGATATGCCCTGAAGACGTTTACCGGCATTGAAGCATAAACGCCGATCCGGGCGAACATTCTGACGCAAGGATTGTTTGGCAATAAACTAACCACAGTATTCAACCTAAACAACAAAGATTTATGAAAACGTTGATTGCCATTCTTACATTCGCCTTGGTCAGTGCATCGACCGTAGCAGTTGCACAAGAGTCCTCTAAAGAACTTCGTCGCGAAGACCGCAAAGCCGTACGAGATGCCGAACGCGCCAAGCTTAAAGCCGAAGAAAATACGGCAAATGCCGCAGCCTACCAGCAAGCCGTACAGGCGCTGAAGGACAAACAGTTCGTGCTCGAAGCCGATCAAGTAATTTTCCGCAGAGGACAGAGCGCCTTCGTATCATCCACCACCAACTTTGTGATGATGAACGAGCAGCGCGCCACCGTGCAAATCGCCTTCAACACCGCCTATCCGGGACCTAACGGCATCGGCGGCATCACCGTAGACGGCACTCCCTCTGACATGAAAACAACCATCGACAAAAAAGGCAACGTGAACACCTCCTTCAGCGTGCAAGGCATCGGCATCTCTGCCCAAATCTTCATCACACTGACCAACGGCGGCAATAACGCCACCGTAACGGTGAACCCTAACTTCAACTCGAACACCCTGACCTTGAATGGCAACTTAGTGCCGCTCAGTCAGTCGGATGTCTTCAAAGCCCGCGCTTGGTAAAAACACTCTTTCCCCCTCTCTGCTACATTAACACAGAGGGGGATTCTGTTGTTTATTCTTTTTTCGGCGCCAATCATAGCTGGAAAAGCGAAGTATTCGCTACATTTGCAGCCTCAATCGCTCATTAAAAAGAAGAAAACATGAAGAAAATAAACAGACTGCTCGTACCCTCCCTGCTTGCCTTCACCCTTTGCGGCATGCTGTCTTGCGGAGTAGATCGCTGGTCGGAATACGCTGCAGAAACAGCTTTCGATGAATGGATGACGCAAACACTGCGCGAAAACTACCTCTGGTACACCGAAGTGCCGGCAGACAAAAGCCTGAACTTTTTCACCCGTCCCGACGCTTTCCTTAAAACCATCGTATCGAAAGAAGATCAAATATCCTTCATCGACACGCTCCGCAAAGAACCCCTGCCCAGCTACGGATTCAGCTATACGCTCTATCGCGTAGCCGACAACGACACCGCATACAATGCACTAATCACCAACGTCCTCCCCGACTCTCCCGCAGAAGCTGCCGGACTAAAACGGGGCGAATGGATGATGCAAGTGAACCACAAGGTCATCACCAAACAAAACGAGCCCCTGCTTTTAGAATCGGGCAAAGCGCTCCTACTCCAACTCGGCATGTACACCACACAGAAAGACCCCGAGACGGATGCTTCGATAGGCATCGTCATAAAAAGCCGCACCGCTGACCTTGAAGCCAGACGGGTTGTTGAAGAAAATCCGGTGAACGACTACCGTGTAATCACAGCTTCCAACGGACTGAAGGTAGGCTATCTAGTCTACAACCGTTTCATAGCCGGTACAGCTGCCGAACCACAAAAATACAACGACCGCCTGCGGACTATTTCCCGCGAGATGGCAACTGCCGGTGTCACCCGTTTCATCCTCGACCTGCGCAACAATACAGGCGGATCCCTGGAATGCGCCCAGCTGCTGTGCTCCCTGCTCGCCCCTGCCGAAGCCCTTGGAACACCGTTGGGCAGCCTTGTCTACAACGACAAGCAAACAGAGAAGAACCGCGATCTCCTTTTCGACCCCAAACTGATAGGCACAGGCGTCAACTTGAACATCGAGCTGGGAATGATTATCACTTCAGGAACCACCTCCGGCATCTCAGGTTCACTGTACGCCTGGTTGGCTCCGCTCAACAAATGGGGACTGGTGGGAGCTCCCCTCACCTGTCATGGCGTTGCCACAGAAACTTTCATCAACCCGGAGAAAACGTGGGCATTCAATCCCGTGGTATGCACAGTGCTCAACAGCCAAAAAGAATCTTACCGCGGCAAAAGTTTCAAACCTCACAAATCTGTCAACGAACAGAGTGACCTCCACACTTTTCTTCCTTACGGAGACGAAAAAGAAGCGCTGCTGAGTGTTGCCCTCGGTCTTATTGACGGTCGTCTGACCCCCGATACCAAAACAAACAACTAACACCTCCTCCTCATGAAAGTCCTTTTGAAATCTCTCGCCTTCCTCGTATTCCTTACTTTTTCCGCTTGTCTGGACGACGAATTCCTATTGGTAGAGCACACCACTCCCTTTTCCTATAAATCGATCACTGTGACCGAAACCACGGACGGCGGACTGGGAGCGGGTCTCGTCAACCACTCCGACACGTACAGTTTCGGCACAAACCAGCGCCTCCTTTACCACCTTTTCACCCAGCAATTCGTTGCCGAAGAAAGCCCAACGCTGCAGCACGAAACCACGCTCGCCTACACGGATAAAACCGTGACCGTGACCGATGCCTTCGGCCATTCATCTGTCTATACGCTCGATGTGCATGGCTACGCCACTGCCTGCACACGTACCGAAGGCAGCGGATTCGTCCGCCACTACGCCTTCCGATACGCAGCTAACCCTTCAGGAGGCATCTCATTCACCGGACTCACCGAGACTATCAATCAGACAGTGACCGCCGAACTCGAGCTCAAAAGCGTCACACCCACCCAAAGTTTGCTCACTGTACACAACGGTGAGTTCGCTTACACCTATCACCTCGTTGCCGCCGAAACCAACGTCCATCATTTGCCTTGGCTTTACCTCACCGAACTCTATCCGCTCAACCTGCATGCCGATGCCCTCTATGCTCATCTGTTAGGCGAAGCCCCTTCCCTTCTTCTTCAAACCATCACTCCCGAAGGCAACCAACAGAACGAGCAAACCACTTATACTTATACCCACGACGAACGAGGGTACCTCACCTCCTGCACCGAAACGCTTCGGACAGACGGAGTGAACTACCCTCGTATTCTTACTTATGTACTGAAATAAGCGTGGATCCGTGTGCTACGTCCACGCATCTAAATTCTACTTGCTAAAGAAATATTTCTCGAAGAATAACAGCTGAAAATCGATGGAATTGCTCCAATACTTCGCATCGTGCACGCCGGGACGGGTGATAAAGTCGTGACCGATCTTCCGTTCCAGCAACTGCTGGTGCAACTGCTGGTTCACCTTCAAAAAGAAATCATCTTCTCCACAGTCAATAATCAGTGCCAGCGCGCCGTTCTGCAATTTGTCCAGTTGAGTGATAACCGTATGTTCGTCCCACACCCGTTCGTTGCCCGCATAATCGCCCAACTGCTCGGACATATTCCAACTCTTTGGAAAAGGACGAATGTCCACCCCGCCGCTCGTACTACCGGCCGCACCAAACACCTCCTGATGACGAATGGCATTCCACAACGCTCCGTGTCCTCCCATGCTCAGCCCCGTGATAGCCCGCCCGCGACGATTCTTGAGGGTGGCGTAATGCGCATCGACATACTGCACCAGTTCTTTCGAGACAAACGTCTCGTACCGATAGTCCTTGTTCCGCGGACTGTCCCAATACCAGCTCGCCCGTCCGTCGGGACAGACGAAGAAGAGACCTTTCTTATCCGCCAGTTGCGGTAATTCGGGCTTAATCTGGAGCCAGCTGCGCGCATCGCCTCCGTGCCCGTGCAACAGATACACCACGGGGCTTGCCACAGGCGTTTTTGTCATTGCGCAATCAGGCACAACAACCATCACTGGCACTTCTTTGTTCATCGAAGTGCTTTTCACCCAAAGCGTATCTACTCGGGCAGCATAAAATGGCGTAACTAGCAACAGCAAGCAAGCCAAGATACTCATCCTTTTTCTCATGATATTGTTCTTATTGAATGATTAGTGTTTTGTCCCTACAAAGGCAGGAATTAAACAATTTACTTATTCTATTTTCCAATTCTCCAACGTACGGCGTTCGCCGTCGAAGTTGATAGCA
>JAVVVS010000002.1:0-109447 GCA_036652495.1 Bacteroides sp. | reverse complement strand
CGCACCAAAGAAATAATCTTCTGCCGGGAGATTCGCCATCCTCTGCCGAAGGATGGCGAATCTTTTGACGGAAGATGGCGAATCGTCTGCCGAGAGTTAGGCTATCCTCCGCCGATAGTTAGCGTCCCGCAGGGTTGTTCATCCGCCTTGATCCGCATCGTTCGTGTGTATCCATCTCACGTAATCCGTGATTAAAACCGCATCAAACATTTGATGCGGTTGCCCTGCTTTAAATTCGGGGCAATCGCTTTCAAACGGATGGTTGCAAACGGTTGGTAGCCCCTGCCGCGAGCGCAGGCTAGGCTTTGTGCATCCAAATAGACTGGATCTTCCGTTTGATGACAAGGGCGTTCATGCCCGAGACGGCGAAAAAGAGAACGGTGCCTGTGAGGAAAGTGACTCCGATTGTCCCCGTCTCCAGCTGGGGGAAGAGAAGGCTGAGCGTATCGACATAATAGCTCCGCAGCCAAACTACACCTCCGATAGAAAGGCCTAGGACCAGCACATTGAGCCCTAACGTCAGGAGTTGATAGGGCAGAGCCACGCGGGCGGGGCTGTAGCCGATGAGCAGCAGGCTTTCCAGCTTGGCGGTGTTCTTCTGCAAGAGCAAAAAGATGCTGAGCATGAGGATGTAGAAAGACAGGATGCTGATAAAAAGCCCCACACCCAGTACGATGCCTACGATGAGCCGGAGGAAATAAGTCGTCTTACCGGCGTCAAGTTTGCCGTCCTCAGTCTCATACCCTTTTTGCTGGAAGTAGCGGGCGATGGCAGCGTCAGCCGGATTGTTGACTTCGATGATGAGGCGCGAAGGTTGCGCTTCTGCATTAGGGGCAAAGGCTTGGTTGGCCCAAGTAATGAACGATTGTGGTACCAGTATGGTGTTCAAACGGTTAGAAAAGCCGACAATGTTCCCCTTGTATTGTTCCACCCGTCCGTTGCCCCGCATCATGATGTCCATTTGTATCAAGCTCATCACGCCCTCCGAGAGCTTGGGCAAACTGCGGCTCTGTGCAAAGCCGAAGTTGTAAAGATTCAAATAGTTGCGTGGGATGATGATGGGGATGACGTGTGTGTCAGCGTCAAAATGCCATTTGTCGAGGCTGACATCTACGAATTCGTCGGGGACGGCTTCAAAGAACATCTCCGTGGAGAGGTGGATGCCCGATTCCTCCATACCCAGTCCTGCAGAGACTTTGAATTGCGAGGGCGTGAATGCTCCCACGGTTTTGGTGAAAGGTTGCGTCTTGAGCTCCTGAATGTCACCGTCAGAGAAGGTGTTGCTCTTGCCGGCAAAACTGCCCAAAGTGCTTATCTTCTTGGTGGCGATGAGGTATTCTCTCTTCATGAAGCTATCCCCCTGAGTGAACACGGGGATGACATCTTTGTAGAATTGAAGGCTGAGTAAAACAATAATCATGCCAAAGAGGTTGGCGAGGAAGAAGCCGGCGAGCTGGCCGATGCTGATATGTTGGCGGAGAAGTTTCCAGACTAATTTCATAATTTAAGTAGCGTCTTGTAGTTTAATTCGATGTGTTTGCCGATAGACGTGACGATGATGCCCGCTCCTTGTTTGCCCGCCTCTTCGGTGAGCAGCGCACTCATGATGCCGCCGTTGACGTCGTCGAGGTGGCTGATGGGTTCGTCCAGAAAGATAAAATCGAACGGCTGGCAAAGGGCGCGGATGAAGGCTACCCGTTGCTGCTGTCCGAAAGAGAGCTTCCCGGCTTTGACGTTGAGCTTGTCGGCTATGCCGAGCGCTTCGAAAAAGGCAATCATTTCTTTTTTCTTTTTGTAACCGGTCAGCTGGTTCTTCAGTTGCACGTTTTCAATCGCCGTAAGTTCGGGAAAGATGCGCAAATCCTGAAAGAGCATGCTCAGCGAGTGTTTGCGCAAGTCCGTCCATTGCCGCACGGAGCAGGCTTTGATGTTGGTGTTGTCGAAGTTGATGATGCCCTGATAGTCATTCCGGTAGCCGTAGATGTAGCTGCACAAAGATGATTTTCCGGTGCCGGACGCGGCTTCTATCAGATAGTTTTCTCCTTTTTGAAAGAGGATATCTTGGTGCCAGACGTCCGATGCCACCGAGTTACGGTCAGCAAACACTTGGGGAAGTGTTTGCTGCAAGTGAATTGTCTTCATAAATGTGTTGGATTACAGACCGGCAAACTGCTTGGCGAAGTCTGCTATTTGTTTGAGTGCGTTCGTATCTTCTTTCTTTAGTACGAGGCTTATTTCGCCCTCCCCGTCTTTCTTGATACCCATCTCCAGATAATCTATTTGCGAAGCCAGGCTGTAGTACATCTGATTTTCTTCGTTGCCCAATCCTATCAGCATCTTGATAATGGGGAGTTCGAGGATGGCTTCTACATTGATGGCGGCAAAGACGTTCTTGTCTTTCATCTCCGATGCGTAGCGGGTGTCTTTGATGGACTTATCAATGGTTTTGCCCACGTTTTTGTAGAGCAGCTCGTCATTGGTGGCGTAGGCTAGTCTGTCTTTGACACCAAAGAAGAGATTCATCTCCCGGGTTTTGTATACATATTCGTTGGCACCGAGCTGGAGGATGTCATAGCCTTTCTTCAGTTTCAAAGTCTTTTTGTTGGTGTAAAAGGTTTTGAGGGCATTGCCGTTGGTCACGTCAGCATAAGCCAGAAACGACGTAGCATTCTCTTTCATCGATACGTTCAGCAGCCCGATAGCGATGTCGCCATTGAAAGCACTGAATAAATCTTTCACCGCTTCTGCACGGGCGATGGTAAAGTTGTTCGTAAATTCCTGATTGCTCAGCAGAAGGTTGTAGAATTCGCTGCCGTTGGCTCCTATATTCAAGAAGGCAAGCGTGGAGGCAGGGAAGTACTTCAGCGAGTTCGTACTGAGTCTCATCAATGCTTTCTCGTTCTTTTTCAGCATCGCATCCACTTCCTTATTATCGGAGTAATAGTTGAATTGGAGGGCAATCTTTCCTTTCTCGAAGTGGAGGCTTCCCTGCAACATGACGTCTTTGGGATGGATGTTGCTTGGTAAGATGGAAGTAAGGAAGCTGCTGCATTCCAGAGGCACGTCGCCGATAGAAGCAAGGAAGGTGATTTCACCTTTTTGTTTCTGCATCTTTTCGAAAGCTTTGTTTTTATTAATGCTGTTTTCTGCGGTTTGTTTCAAGAGGTTTGTGATGACCTTTTTTGCTTCTTCCATTTGTGTAGCTCCTTCTGTTTGCACAAGAAGAGCAGTCGTGGCGTTGAAAGCCAGCAGACTGCTATTATTGAGAGTGGTGAAGCTGTATCCGTCCGCTTCGGCTATTGGCTGGCAGATTTGTTCTTTTGCCATGATGTCGAGCGAGGCACGCAGATTTTCCTGGCTGCTCACTCTGGCTGCCAGTGTATAGTAAGGAAAAGAAACTGCCGAAAAAGCATAGATGGGCGACTGCACATCGATACCCGATTTTGACGGGTCTTGCATGATTTTTTCCAGTTGCTGAAAGGTAGCAGCGTTTGTCCCGCTTTTCAGGGCATCCATCATCTTCTTTTTCGTTGCTTCGTTCTCTTTGTCGTTCAGTCCGGCTTTATCGGCAAACGTTTTTAAGTGAATCGCAGCTATTGCTGTTGCATCGGCGGGTATTGCGTTGGTGTATTCCGATTTCTTGGAACAAGCTGCCATAAAAACAATCAGCACTGCCAGCACTGAGAGTCGGGAAATCAAATTCTTTGCCATACTATTACTATTTTAAAATGTTGTTTCTTTTACTGATTCATTAAGCTCAGTGTGTGACACGCCACCAAAGCAGCCGTCTCTGTCCGCAGGCGCGATTTGCCTAAGCTGATGGCTACAAAGCCGCGGTCGGTAGCCTTCTTCACCTCTTCTTCACTGAAATCTCCTTCGGGACCAATCAGCACCAATGCGTTTTCGCCTTTGCGAAGTAGGTCTTTGAGCAGCGGCTTTTCGCCTTCGTAGCAATGAGCAATGAACTTTTGCCCTTGAAAATCTTGACCGATAAACTTGTCAAAGTCCATCATCTCATTCAGCCGTGGCAGGCGCGCCTTGAGCGATTGCTTGATGGCGGACACGAGAATCTTTTCGATGCGTTCAGTCTTTATCAGTTTTCGTTCAGAGAAGCGGCAATTGAGAAAAGTGAGCTCGTCCAGCCCTATCTCCGTGGCTTTTTCTGCAAACCACTCGTTGCGGTCCATGTTCTTGGTGGGCGCTAGGGCGATGTGCAGGTGCCCTTGCCACAAGGGAGGTTGAAGGAGGGTTTCTTTTATTGTCACCAGACAGCGTTTGTTGGTTGCGGCGCTAATCTCTGCTTGGTAAAAGTTCCCTTTCCCGTCGGTCAGCGTAATTTTGTCTCCAGTGGTGAGTCGCAGTACGCGGATACAATGCTGGGCTTCCTCTTCGGGAAGTTCGGCTTTTCTTTGTATGTCGGGAGTATAGAATACGTGCATGCTTTCTTTATTTTAATCGTTGTATTTCGTCTCGCAGTCGGGCTGCCAGTTCGTATTTCTCTTCTTTGATGGCTTTTTCCAACCCCTCTTGTAGAGAAGCGATAGACATTCGTGGATAGTCGGTATTTGTCTCTTCTCCTTCTTTAAGCCGGAGGCATTCTCGGTCGAGAATGGATTCATAGATGTATATAGACACATTTTCCCGAACAGCCAGAGCTACTGCATCGGAGGTGCGGGCGTCTATGCGGAAGATTTCATTTTCTTTGCGTAGGTAGATATAAGAATAAAAAACCCCTTCTTCGGCTTTGTATATCAGTACGCGGAACAAAGCGGCACCCAATGCGTACAAGCAGGTACTGAACAATTCGTGTGTCAGCGGACGCGGTGTTTTTATCCCTTTCAGGCAAAGCGCGGTAGATTGCGCTTCAGCAGGTCCGATGATGATGGGCAGTTGTCGTGTCCCGTTCACTTCACCCAGCAGCATGGCGTAAGCTCCTACTTGCGCTTGGCTGTTGGTAATGTTTAATATTCGTAATTCTACCTTTCTATCCATTTCTTCTCTTTATTTACTAGCTGCTTGCGGAACGTATTTGTATTTGAATACGATAGCAAACAAAAGGCCCACAACCAGTGCATAACCTGCAAATATAAACCATGAAGCAGGCCATCCCATTCGGTCGACTACTTCTCCTGCCGCGTACGAACCGAAAAAGGCGCCGAAGCCGTTGGTCATAATCATAAATACCCCCTGTGCGCTTGATCGGATAGAAGGGTCTGTCTCATTATTAACATACAATGAGCCGGAAATGTTGAAGAAGTCGAATGCCACTCCATAAACCAGCATCGAAAGTATAAGCATCCATACGCCACTTCCCGGATTTCCCATGCCTAGCAGTCCGAACCGAAGCACCCAAGCGAACATACTAATCAGCATTACATTCTTAATGCCAAACCGCCTTAAAAAGAAGGGGATTAGCAGGATGCAGAGTGTCTCGGACATTTGAGAAATGGAAATAAGTATGTTGGCATGTTCCACTCCGAAAGTGCTGTCATAGAGAGGGTTTTGACCAAAGAAGTTGGTTAAGTAATCGTTGCCGAAGGCATTGGTGATTTGCAGGGATACGCCCAGTAGCATGGAGAAAAGAAAGAAGATAGCCATCTTTTTTTGTTTGAACAAAGCGAAAGCACGTAAGCCCATGGTATCTATCCACGATTGGTTTTTAATCTTTTTGGCTACCGGACAATCGGGAAGACTGAAGGCATAAACACCCAACAGGATGCTTAGGACTGCCGAAAAGTATAATTGCAGGGAAGAATGAGCAAAGCCCAATAAATCTACAGCAATCATAGCCACAATGAAGCCAACTGTGCCCCATACCCGGATAGGTGGGAAGGCTTTGACAGTGTCCAATCCCGCCTTTGCCAAGGCGTTATAAGCTACGGAGTTGGAAAGAGAAATGGTAGGCATGTAGAACATGACACTGCATAATATCAGCGAATATAACGGCAGATAAGCTGTTTGTGGAGCTGCGGCTATCATGAGTACGGCAGCTATCAGGTGGCAGATGCCCAAAAGTTTTTGTGCAGGCATCCATCGGTCGGCGATGATACCCATAATGGCAGGCATGAAGAGTGATGCAATGCCCATCGTGGCAAAGAAACTACCTATCTGCCGTCCCGAAAACTCTAAGCCACCACCCAAGTATGCGCCTAATGATATTAGCCACGCTCCCCAGATAGCATACTGGAAGAAATTCATAATGATCAAACGAAACTTAATGCTCATAATATAGCCTTTTTTATAGTATTAATAAGATTGATTCTGCTTTGTCCTTTTTAGTTGACGCAAAAATAATGAATTTTTTCTAAAGAAAACACCTTATGCTATCAAACATGCTAAAATAGGACGATAAGCTCATCCGTAGGAAGGAAACGAAAGAGCAAAAAAAAATTGATTGTCATCACGACAACCAATCTTTTATAACCTTAAATCTAATACCATGAAAAACACAGTGCAAATATAGTTGGTTTTATGTTATAGAACATAACGATTGGGGATAAATCTGTTAGCTATTAACATTAATTACGTTTGTAGCAATCGACAAATGGGTTAGATGTGTTTCTTTTAAAGGGGTATGACGGCTTCCGATATAATAAATGCACTGTAAGGAGTCTGGCACAGTTCACACACTTTAGAAGGAGTGCCGGCATAGGTGTTACCACATTTGGGGCATACATAGTAAATCTTAGCCAGTGCATCGGGTGTAGCTATTTTGGCTAAGGCATCTGCATACAGTTTGGCATGACCTTTTTCAGCGTCTTGGGCAAAATTAAAAGAAACGAGTGCTTCTTGTACTTTCTCTGTCTGTGCCTCTTTGATGAAATTAGGATACATCGTGGTGAATTCGTATGTTTCACCGTCAATAGCAGCTTTCAGGTTTTCTGCGGTAGACTTTACGTCGAAGGCTTGTACGCCTCCCATGTAGTCTGTCACTCCGAGAGTGGCTAAGGCAGCCTGATGATTCTTGATGTGAATGGCTTCTGCCTGTGAAGTGGCTTTGAAAAGAGCTGCGATGTTATACAAGCTGTCTTTTGTTGCCTGTTCGGCAAAGGCGGCATACTTGGTACTCGCCGTGGTTTCGCCGTCAATGGCGGCTTTCAGGTTCGCAATGGTTTTGTCGTGACTGGGTGTACATGCCACCATTCCTGCAACGGCAATAGCCATGATAAGATAAGAATAAATCTTTTTCATGATTGTAAAAGAGTTTAGTGAATACTATGGGTTTGAATAATGTTGTTGTTGTTAAAAGAGCCATACATCGTAAACGATGGACCCGCCCTTCATGCCTGTCAAAGCGATGCAACCTGCGGCAAGAAGTAAAAGGGCGGTAAATGCATAGTGCAGCTTTGTTTGCCGGCTGGGTTTCAGAAAAAGCTTCCCTCCGATAAAAGAAGAGAGAACCAAAAAGAGGGTGGAAGCAAGGGCATAAGTCACATGCTCTTCTTTCAAACTAGCAGCCAGCCCGGCTACAGGTTTGGTGAAGAATATACCGGAGAGGATGGAAATCAAAGCACCCAAGGCAGCACAAACGGTCAGTGCAATGGCAGCTTTGTTCAACCATTCTTGTTTGAAATAATAGGCAGCGAGGTTGAAAAGTAAGGCGACAAGCGCTAATGCAATTGGAAAATGCACGAGCATGGGATGTAAATGTACTAAATTCATCATCGATCAATGGTTTTAAAATGAAAACTCTGTTGTGATTAGTAGTTGCAAAATTAGTCTTTTTGCTATCAGGCTCATTCTATAAAATAGTGAAGCGACTTTTTTTAGTATTGAACTCTCTTGTTGGGAGGTTGAAGAGGCGGGCTTTACTCTACGTAAAGCACCAATCCTTTCAGATACTCCCCTTCGGGATGGTAAATGTTCACCGGGTGGTCGGCGGGCTGGGTGAGCTGGTGCAGGATGCGCACGCTGCGTCCCGACAGAGCGGCAGCCGTAAATACCGCCGTGCGGAAGTTGTCTTTTGTGACTACTTGCGAGCAGGAGAAGGTGAACAGAATGCCTCCCGGTTTAATCTTTTCAAAGGCTTTTGCATTGAGTTTGCGATAGCCTTGTAAGGCATTGCGCAGCGCATCCCGGTGTTTGGCAAAGGCGGGAGGGTCGAGCACAATGAGATCGTATTGGTCGCCCATATTATCGAGATATTTGAAAGCGTCATCAGCAAAGGCAGCATGGCGGGGGTCGCCGGGGAAGTTTAGTTCTACATTCTTATTGGTCAAATCGATGGCTTTGGCGGAACTGTCTACCGAATGTACCAATGCGGCTTCTCCGCGCATGGCGTAGAAAGAGAATCCTCCAGTGTAGCAAAACATGTTGAGCACGGAGCGTCCTTTGGAATAATGTTCCAGCAAGCTGCGGTTCTCACGTTGGTCAACAAAGAAGCCTGTCTTCTGTCCTTTCAGCCAGTCCACATGAAATTTAAGTCCGTATTCGCAAGCGATATTATCGGTGCACCCTCCTTTGAGAAATCCGTTTTCGGGATATAGGTCGGCCTTGAAGGGCAGTGTTGTTTCCGATTTGTAGTAAATGTTCTCTATTTTGTCGCCCATCACTTCGGAGAGCGCTTCGGCGATAGCCATACGGTCGAGGTGCATGCCTGCCGAGTGTGCCTGCATCACAGCCGTTTTGGCATAGATGTCAATGATGAGTCCCGGGAGATTGTCGCCTTCGCCATGTATCAGGCGATAGGTGTCATTGGTCGGGTTCACGGCAATGCCGATGGCGCAGCGCATGTTGTAGGCTACTTGTATCTTGTGCAACCAGAAGTCATGATTGATTGGTTCTTGCTTGAAAGAGAGCACCCGTACGGCGATGCTGCCTACTTGAAAGTGTCCGGTAGCAACGTATTCTTTTTGTGAAGTATAGATTTCTACTACTTCGCCTTCTTCGGGTTCGCCGTCGAAACGAGCAATCGCTCCAGAGAATAGCCAAGGATGAAATCGCTTTAATGATTCTTCTTTACCGGGTTTGAGATATACTTTGTACATGTATGGATGGAATGAATAGTGATTAATTTTGAATAGTTATGTCGTTTTCCTCTTTATCTTCTTCTATTTCAAAGTCGCCGGTGTGTACCAACTCTTGCAGCAGATTGTAGATTTGGAGGCAAGCCCATGCGTCGGTAGCTGCATATTGCTTTTGTGCTTCGGTCAGTACGTCGGCTTCCCAGTTGGAAAGGCGTTGTGATTTAGAAATCTTTTCGTTGAACAGGATGCCGTACACTTTTTGAAGGCTCTTGTCCTGAATGCCGAATGAGCGTACATATTCCTGCAACTCAATACATCTTTGCGGATTGAATGGTGCACGTTTGTGCAGCATCATGAAGTCATCGCGCAGCGAAAGTCCTATTTTCGCTACGGTAGGGTCTTCAAGCAGCTCGACCAGTGATGAGGTGAACCCCGTTATGTTCAGTCGGAACAAAAAGCAGCATTCTTTGGAGGATATTTGCAGCAGGGCTACTTTGTAAGATTGCCCTTTGGTGAAGGAAGGGCGTGTCTCACTGTCAATGCCTACTACTTTCTGCGTTTGCAGATAAGCGACGGCCTTGTCTGCTTCCGCCTCGGTTTGGACAACCTGTATTTGTCCTGCAAATATTGCTTTTGGCAATTCTTTTATGGCTTCTTTGGTGATGGTTCTTTTTACAATCATTGTTCTTTATTCTTCTTCCTCTATTTCTTCTTCCTCTTCCAACGTATCATCGTTGGAGTTGATGTTGTATCTCGCATCGTGCATGGCTCGTAGGGTATTGACTAATTTTTGTCCCCAGATGGGTCCAAAGTTTTCTATGCAGCGCACCAGAGCATCGTTCATTGTTTGATTCAATCCAAGTTGGAACACAAAAACGAAGTCTTTCAAGTCCTGATAAATATCGGCAAGTTCTTCTGAAATACATTTCCGGATAGGCTGGTCGCTGTAAACCATTTCGGGAAGGAAGACTTCCAAATAATCATCTTGTTCACCCATCAGTTGAGCCAAGTTTGTCCGAAGATCTTCGTATAGCTCTTCGGTGACGCAGATTTCTAGTTCTTCTTCTTCTTCCAGAGCCTTGCACGGGGGAAGCATCGTCGCTTTGAGATAGAGCAGCGGAAGCAGCTTTAAACTTTGGTCGAGAAACTCTTTCCGTTTCATTGCTCCTGCGCATTCAAAACAACGACAAACCTCGGCGGATACCAGCACGAATTCGGAGACTCTTTTATCGAATATTACTTGACTCTCTTTTTTCATCTCTCTTTTTGATTTGAGTGGCAAAGGTAACAAAAAGGATTGAAAGAGCATGAAGATTTATTTTTTTTGCTACTTTTGCATCAACTATTCAAGATAAGAGACTCATGGCGAAAAAGAAGTTTGAAGAAGAAGTCGGAGAACAACCGGTTTCCACTAATAAATTTGTTGCATTCTTTAAGAATGAAACCATTCACTTTGTCATCGGATTGGTTCTGGTTATTTTTTCCGTTTATTTGTTGTTGGCTTTTTCTTCGTTCTTCTTTACGGGAGCGTCCGACCAGAGCATTATCGACAGCGGAAACTCCCAAGACTTGGCAGCGGTGAACAATCATGTGAAAAATTATGCAGGTTCGCGGGGGGCACAGCTAGCGAGTTACTTGATAAACGATTGTTTTGGAGTGTCTTCTTTCTTCATTCTGGTGTTTCTCGGTGTGGTGGGATTGAAGTTGATGCGTGTCCGGGTGGCTCGTCTGTGGAAGTGGTTTATCAGTTGTGCCCTGCTGCTGGTTTGGCTTTCTGTCTTTTTGGGCTTTGTTTTTATGAACACGTATCAGGATTCGTTTATTTATTTGGGGGGGCGTCATGGTTACAACATCAGCAATTGGATGATTTCTCAAGTGGGAGTGCCCGGTGTATGGTTAATTTTGCTAGTGACGGCTATTCTCTTCTTTATTTATATCAGCGCGCGAACCATCATCTGGCTGCGCAAACTACTTAGTCTTAGTTTTCTTAAACGCCAGCAACGAGCCAAGCAAGAAGCGGCTAAAGCAGTCAGTTCGCGAATATTTACTGATCCGAAAACACAGGAAGTGGAGTTTGCCGTTAATCATACTTATCAGCAAAAGGTGTCTGCCCAGCAGGCTGCAACTGATCCTCTGGATGTGGTTGTTACGAAATCGCATGTACCGGCACAGGCTGTGGACGACGATGTACCGATGATTTTCGAACCTACTCAAGCTGATGTGGAGCCCCCTTTTCGGGGAAAGTCGGTAGCCGCTGAGCCAGAATTTAAAATAGAAGCTCCTGCCGACGATGAAGACAACTATCGTGGGATAGAGAAGGAACCTTATAATCCGAAGTTAGATTTGGAAAACTATCGTTTTCCCACCATTGAGTTGATGAAGCATTATGAGAATAATGAGCCTACCATCAATATGGAGGAGCAGACGGCTAATAAAGACCGCATCATCAATACGCTGCGCAGCTTCGGCATTGAAATTAGTACTATCAAAGCAACGGTCGGTCCTACCGTCACCCTCTACGAGATCACTCCCGAACAGGGGGTGCGTATCTCTAAGATTCGTGGGCTGGAAGATGATATTGCGCTTAGCCTCTCGGCTTTGGGCATCCGTATTATAGCTCCTATTCCCGGCAAAGGGACGATTGGCATTGAGGTGCCGAACTCGAATCCGAAGATTGTTTCGGGACAGTCGATTATCGGTAGCAAGAAATTTCAAGAGTCTACTTATGACTTGCCAGTGGCGTTGGGAAAAACCATCACTAACGAGGTGTTTATGGTCGACCTCTGCAAGATGCCGCATATATTGGTAGCCGGTGCTACGGGTCAAGGTAAATCTGTGGGGTTGAATGCTATTATCACTTCCTTATTATATAAAAAACATCCCTCGGAACTGAAGTTCGTACTGGTGGACCCGAAGAAAGTAGAGTTCAGCATTTATTCTGTCATTGAGAATCACTTTTTAGCCAAACTGCCCGACGGGGGAGACCCTATCATTACGGATGTGACGAAGGTGGTACAAACTCTCAGCTCTGTTTGTGCAGAGATGGATTCGCGTTACGACTTACTGAAGGCTGCCCATGTACGCAATATAAAAGAGTACAACGAAAAGTTTATTAACCGCCGGTTGAACCCTGAAAAGGGACATAAGTTCATGCCTTACATTGTGGTGGTGATTGACGAGTTCGGTGACCTTATCATGACGGCGGGCAAAGAGATTGAATTGCCTATTGCCCGTATTGCCCAATTGGCTCGTGCGGTAGGCATTCACATGATTATTGCTACACAGCGGCCTACAACGAATATTATCACCGGTACCATCAAGGCGAACTTCCCAGCTCGTGTAGCTTTCCGTGTATCGGCTATGATGGACTCGCGTACCATTCTCGACCGTCCGGGGGCGAATCAGCTGATTGGACGCGGTGATATGCTTTTTCTTCAAGGTGCCGATCCGGTGCGAGTGCAGTGTGCTTTTATTGATACGCCTGAGGTAGAAGAAATTACTAAATTTATTGCCCGCCAGCAAGGTTATCCCACTCCTTTCTATCTGCCCGAATGTGCCGCCGACGACAATGGAAGCGAGCTGGGCGATGTGGATCTGGGGCGGCTTGATCCGCTGTTTGAGGAAGCAGCGCGGTTGATTGTGGTTCATCAACAAGGCTCTACATCGCTGATTCAACGAAAGTTTTCTATTGGATACAACCGTGCGGGACGCATCATGGATCAGCTGGAAAAGGCGGGCATTGTGGGCCCGGTACAAGGGAGCAAGGCACGCGAAGTGCTGTGTGTGGATGAAAATGATCTGGGAATGCGGCTGAATAGTATCTAAATATTGAAACGCTAATTATAAGTTATGAGAAGCTATCTCTTTACGTTGTTGCTGGTTTGTACGCTTCCTTTGTTTGCCCAACAGCAAGCAGAGGCCAAGGTGGTGCTCGATCGTACGGCAGCTGCATTTGAAAAAGCAGGAGGCGTGAAGGCGCACTTCCGGATGCAAGCATTCAAAAACAATCGCTCGTTGGGAGAGTCGGATGGAATTATTCAACTCAAAGGCGCGAAGTTTGTGCTCAAAACACCGGAGAGCATCACTTGGTTTGATGGACGGACGCAATGGAGCTACCTGACGGGTAGCAACGAGGTGAACATTAGCACGCCCACTCCCGGAGAGTTGCAGAGCATCAATCCTTATGCGTTGCTCTCTCTTTATCAAAAAGGTTTTGCCTATCGCTTGGGCGTGGTGAAGAGTTTGCGCGGTAAATCCGTCTACGAGGTGATACTTACTGCAACCTCTCTTCGGCAAGAGCTATCGCGCATCGTGCTTTATGTGGCAAAAGAGTCTTATCAGCCCATAACTATCAACGTGGAGATGCGGGATAAAAGTAGGAGCTTGATTACCGTTACCGGTTATCAAGCTGGATTAAAATATCCGGATAAGGTTTTTGTTTTTAACCCGAAGCTGTATCCGCGGGCAGAGATGATTGATTTGAGGTGAAACTAACAAAGAAACAGAGAATAATGGAAACAGAAAAAGTGAGATGCCTGATTATCGGTTCTGGACCGGCAGGCTATACGGCAGCTATCTATGCTGCACGTGCAAATTTATCTCCGGTGCTTTATGAAGGCATTCAGCCGGGCGGACAGTTGACAACCACGACGGAAGTGGAGAACTTTCCCGGTTATCCCGATGGGGTGGACGGACCGAAGTTGATGGAAGATTTGCGGGCTCAAGCCGAGCGCTTTGGTGCAGATTTGCGCTTTGGCATTGCTACCGCTTCAGATTTAAACAAAGTCCCTTATCAAGTAGTGATAGATGAAGAGAAAGTGGTAGAAACGCAAACTTTGATTATTGCTACGGGAGCTACCGCCAAATACTTGGGGTTGGAGGACGAAAAGAAATATGCCGGCATGGGTGTGAGTGCTTGTGCCACGTGCGACGGTTTTTTCTACCGGAAGAAAGTGGTTGCAGTGGTAGGCGGTGGAGATACCGCTTGCGAAGAAGCCATTTATTTGGCAGGATTGGCGTCGAAAGTCTATTTGATTGTACGCAAACCCTTTTTGCGGGCATCGAAAATTATGCAAGAGCGGGTGACGCATCACGACAAGATTGTTGTGCTGTTTGAACACAATGCCGTGGGACTCTATGGAGACGATGGTGTAGAAGGCGTTCACTTGGTGCAGCACGCGGGGAAACCGGAAGAAAAGCGCTATGACCTTCCCATTGACGGCTTCTTCCTCGCAATCGGGCATCAGCCTAATTCGGATATCTTTAAGCCTTATATTGACACGGATGAAATAGGCTATATTCTTACCGAGGGTAACACTCCTTGTACCAAAATACCGGGCGTTTTCGCTGCGGGCGATGTAGCCGATCCGCATTATCGTCAAGCAATCACTGCCGCCGGAAGCGGTTGCAAAGCAGCGATAGAGGCAGAACGCTATCTGTCGGAAAGAGGACTTTAATTCTTTCTTTTTCTTCTCTTACGCGCGCTCCTTCCTGATTAAAACAGCCGTGTGGGACGCTAACCTTCGGCAGAGGATGGGTTAACTCTCGGCAGACGATTCACCTTCTTCCGTCGAATGATTCGTCATCCTTCGGCAGAGGATAGCTCATCTCCCGGCAGAGGATTATTTCTTTGGTGCGGTTGCTCCAAACGTTTAACAGCTTGTCAATCAATTATTCAAAAAAGGGTTACTCTCTTGTTTCAAAAGGGAGTAACCCTTTCTTATGTGGTGGGTTAGTAAACTTCTATTTCATCCAGAAACAAGTCTGCTTGGATGATCTCGCCCGGCGTATCTCTCCGGCAATCAATACCGTTGCGCAATGTGCCGCCATTCTGGAAGGTCACTTTGAGGAAGGTGGCTTGGACAGGCACAAAGGTCAACGAATCGGTAAAGGCTTTTCTTCCTTGCTTGGGGAACGAATGAGTAAACGTGGCTTCCGCTACTTTTACATAATGATTGCCATCGGTCGAAACTTCTACCGAAGCTGCTTTGGCGGGCAGGATGCGATAGGCGGGATTGAACAGAGTGCCAAAAACGATCTTACGGATGGAGGTCGGTTTTTCCAGGTTTACGATGAAGACAACCTCTTTGCATAGGTCGGTCATGGTGAAGCTGGTCCAAGGATTGTACGATGCAGCGTTTCCTCGTTTGCCATTGGTCAGCCCGAAGGTTGTTTTATCCATGCCCAAGGCATCGTTTTCATCCATGGTATCCCCGGTCATTCCTTCTAGGCCAGGGGTGGCGGTGAAGCTTTTTCCGCTGATGAGATTACCATAAAGAGGCTTATGGCTCACTTTTCCCAGCTTTTCTTCTTGATAGAAAGCTGCGGCTTTCAGGTCGATGGCTCCTTTTAGTGCAAAAGGTTGCGTGTAGAGGGCCGATTGAGAAGTCGGCTCGCTGCCGTCCGTGGTGTAATGTATGTCCGCTTGGGGGTAGAATGTTTCGAGCAGCACGTTCAGTACGCCGGTGCTATCAGCATGCGTGTTGATGTTCACGTCGAAGAAGTTGCGGCAGGCTTTCACCTTCATTACGTCCATCCGGTCAAATTCCGCTGTCATGCGTTGACAGAAGTTCTTCCAATCTTTCTGTTCGTTGAGTGTCCAGCCTGTTTCCGCCAGAGCGATGGCGCGAGGGAATGTCTGGTAGTCGCGGCGGTCATTGTTCTGTATGTATTCATTCCAGATGTTACCTTGTACGCCGATAATGTGCTTCTTTACGAGTTCTTCTGCATTGTCCGGTACGGGATTATAGCTATAAGTCTTTTTCAGCGTGTTGTATCCGCCGATGGTGGTGGCGGCAAATTCCGGGTCTTCCTGATAGTGATCCAGATAAGCAAACGCACCCGGTGTCATGATGGCGTTGTGCCCCGCTTTGGCAGCATTCATCCCGCCCTCTACGCCGCGCCAAGACATCACGGTAGCATTGGGGGCTAACCCGCCTTCGAGTATTTCGTCCCAGCCGATAATGTTTCGTCCTTTGCTGTTGAGGTACTTCTCCATGCGGGTGATGACGTAGCTTTGTAGCTTTTCTTCTTTAGAGTGTTTCTTTCCGTCGACGGCATTGGGGGTGGTGTCGTCTTTCAATCCTAGCTTCTGAATCAGTGCCTGACAATGGGCGCAGCTCTTCCAAGCTGTTTTGGGGCACTCGTCACCTCCTACATGAATGTATGTGCTGGGGAAGAGTGCCATCACTTCGTCCATTACTCCTTCTAAGAATTCAAAGGTCTCCTCCTTCGGGCAGTACACTTGATCGAACACTCCCCAAGTGCCCGTGACGTCATACGTTGTGTCCGGGGTGCACGAAAGTTCTGGATAGGAGGCAATGGCGGCGATGGCGTGCCCCGGCATTTCTATTTCGGGAATCACGGTGATGTATTTGCTGGCAGCATAAGCCACCACGGCTTTTACTTGTTCTTGGGTATAGAAGTAGTTGCCATATACTTTTCCGTCGAACACTTGCGGGAAGTTCGTATAGTAGTAATCTACCAATGTTTCTTTCCGTTTCGATCCGATTTCAGTCAGTTTGGGGTATTTCTTGATTTCGATTCTCCATCCTTGGTCGTCCGTCAGGTGCCAGTGAAACGTATTCATCTTGTGGGCGGCAAGCATGTCGATAAATTTGTAGATATAATCCAATTCGGAAAAGTGACGGCACACGTCCAGCATCAGTCCGCGGTAAGCAAAGCGGGGCGCGTCTTCTATCTCGACGGCTGGGACAGACCATTCTGCCTTTTTCTCCTTTACCTTTCCGTAGACAGCTGGTGGCAGCAGCTGATACAACGTCTGTACTCCATAGAAAAAGCCGTTGGGCTGTGAGGCGGTGATCGTGATGCGGGTAGGAGTGACAGATAGTTGATAGCCTTCTTTGGGCATCCCCTTGCGAGTGATAAATGCGATGGCGGGTGTGTCTGCTTGCTCCTTGTCAGTCTGTTGGAGTGTGATGCCGGCTGTCAGAGATAATTGTTGGATGAGGCTGTCTGCTACGGCTTTCACTTCTGGCAAGCAAGCGGCGGTGATGACTTTTACTTTTTTGTTGAGCTCAAATCGTCCTTGTTGAGGAACCATTTGGTTGGGCAACGGGACGACGTTGTACTCGTTCACGATGTCCTTTGCTTGTTTGCATCCGGGGGAGATGAACAAGAGTGATAAAAGAAGAAGGGAAATTTCTTTTTTCATGGTATGATAATGTGTTAGGTAAGCAAAGCTTGCGGAAGGTTTTCTATCCTATCCAATCTTGCTGATCTTCTTCAGCTTCTCTTCGTCGATGATTTTTATTTTTCTTCCGTCAATGGCAATCAGGTGCTCGGTGGCAAAGTTAGATAACGTGCGGATAGCGTTGGAAGTGGTCATGTTCGAGAGGTTGGCAAGGTCTTCGCGTGAGAGGTAGATGCTCAACGTCGATTCGTCTTCTTCTACTCCATAGCTCTCCTTCAGGAAAAGGAGTGATTCGGACAAGCGTCCGCGAATGTGTTTTTGAGTCAGGTTGACCGTTCGTTCATCGGCAATGCCTAAGTCGATAGAGAGTTGGCGGATGAAGAACATTGCCAAGTCGTTGTTTTGCGCTACCAGTTTGAGCACGGCATTCATGGGGATGAGCCCTAGTACCGAAGGCTCGAAAGCTGAGGCAGCCGTGACAAATTCTTCTTTGGCAAAAGATGCCCGATAGCCAAAGTATTCGGTGGGTTTCATCATGCGGATAATCTGGCTTCTTCCGCCTACACCGTCTTTATAAATCTTTACCTTTCCACTAATCAGACACATTAAGTGTGAAGGCGCATCGCCTTCGCAATAGATAGTTTCATTCTTCTTGTAATTTTGTAAGGTGAAGTTTGCAGCCAAGAATTCCCGCTGCTCTTCATTCAGAGGAGCCCACATATCGGAGAGCTTCTCCGAAATATCTATGTCCGACAAGTTTATCTTAACCATAAGTGCTGCAAAACTGTGTTATAAAGCACAAATGTAAAAAGAATAAATGAAAGAAAGAATAAAAAGCATACTTTTTTGCGTAAGAGATTCACCACAGAGTGGCACAGCGTCTCACAGAGCCATTTTTTTACTCCTGCCGAAGGAGAAATAAAGGCTCCGTGAGACGCTGTGGTGAATCTTGTTATTTAGTAAACAGCAATTCACGGTATTTAGGCAATGGCCAAATGTCATCGTCTATCTCCAGTTCCAGGTGGTCGATGTGTTCGCGGATGCTTTCCAAATATGGGCGTACCGTTTCTTCATAAGCGAAAGCCTTTTCATGGAAGTTTTCTTTGTGGTTCGCCACTTTGCGGGCTTCCGTCATTTCTTTTACCAGCAGTTTGATGGAGGTGACGCGATGGGAAATCTCTTTGATTAATTCCTTACGGTCGGCGCTCATGACGTCGTACTCTTCGGGTGAGAATATCTCTTTAATGCCCCGAAGGTTTTCGAGCAATCGGTTCTGATAAATCACGGCGATGGGGACGATGTGGTTGATGGCAAGATCACCTAGTACGCGACTTTCTATTTGCACCTTCATGGTGTACTTTTCTAGTTCTACTTCCAGCCGGCACGTCAGCTCCGTTTCGTTGAAGATACGTTCGCCGATAAGAACGGAGCGGGATTGATGGTCTGTGTAGTGCATCAATGCTTCCGGTACGTGGCAGATGTTGGACAATCCTCGGCGGGCAGCTTCTGTTTTCCATTGTTCCGAGTAGCCGTCGCCTTCAAAGCAGATGGTTTCGGATGCCAAGATGGTTTCCTTCAGCAAGCGGAAGATGGCTTCGTCTTTGCCAATACCCTCTTCCATCAGTTTCTCCACCGATGCGTGAAATTCGTTGAGTTGATGTGCCATAGCAGCATTGATAGCAATCATGGCAGCAGCACAGTTGGAAGAAGAGCCTGCAGCGCGGAACTCAAAACGATTGCCGGTAAAGGCGAACGGGGAGGTGCGGTTGCGGTCGGTGGTGTCGAGCAAGATTTCGGGGATGCGTCCAATGCCTAGTTTCAGCGTAGTCTTCATTTCTGGTGTCATCTTCGAATCGCCTACTTGACGGACTATTTCGTCGAGTGTAGCAGAGAGTTGCTTGCCTAAAAAGATAGACAGGATGGCGGGAGGTGCTTCGTTCGCTCCCAGACGGTGGCTATTTCCCGCACTCATAATCGAAGCACGGAGCAAGTTTTGGTTTTTGTAAACCATCATTAGCACGTTCACCAGAAAAGTGAGGAAGAGCATATTCCCTTTCGGGTTTTTCCCCGGTGCAAAAAGGTTGATGCCGGTGTCGGTGCAAAGTGACCAGTTGTTGTGCTTTCCCGAACCGTTCACACCATTGTACGGCTTTTCATGAAGGAGTACCACGAAGTTGTGTTGGCGGGCGATGCGCTTCATCAGGTCCATAACCAGCTGATTGTGGTCGTTGGCTAGGTTGGCGTTTTCGAAGATGGGAGCCAGCTCAAACTGGTTAGGGGCTACTTCGTTGTGGCGTGTCTTGACGGGGATGCCCAGTTTGTGGCATTCTATTTCGAGGGCTTTCATAAAAGCAGTGACGCGTGGCGGGATAGAGCCGAAGTAATGATCTTCCAGCTGCTGGTCTTTTGCCGAAGAGTGTCCCATTAATGTTCGCCCGGTGAGGCAAAGGTCGGGTCGGGCGTTATAGAGGGCGGTGTCCACTAAGAAATACTCTTGTTCCCAACCCAAGTTGGTGAATACGCGAGTAATATTTTTGTCGAACAACTGGCACACCTCTGTTGCTGCCTTATCTACGGCGGCAAGAGCTTTCAGCAGTGGCGTTTTATAGTCGAGCGCTTCGCCGGTGTACGAAATGAAGATGGTGGGAATACATAGTGTGCTGTCTACCACGAAGGCGGGCGATGAAACGTCCCATGCGGTATAACCGCGGGCTTCGAAGGTATTGCGGATTCCGCCGTTCGGGAAGGAAGAAGCATCCGGTTCTTGCTGGATGAGCAGTTTGCCCGAGAAGCGTTCGATGACTCCGCCATCTTCACCGAACTCGATAAAACCATCGTGCTTTTCGGCTGTTCCGTCGGTGAGCGGTTGAAACCAGTGGGTGTAGTGGGTGACGTTGAGCGATTTAGCCCAGCTCTTCATGCCGTTGGCTATCAGGTCTGCCATCTCGCGGCTGATGGGTGCACCTTTTTCTGTGGCATCTACTACGGCTCTGAAGGCTTCTCGGGGAAGGTACTCCTGCATCTTTTTGCGGTCGAACACGTGGCTACCATAATAGTCGGATAATTTGTTGGAAGGAGCGCTTACCTCCAAAGGGCATCGGTTGGATAACTCCTGTAATGCGAAAAATCTCATTTTAGACATGATGGTCTGGTTTTAATCAGTTAATGGCTGCAAAAGTAACTGATTCCATCGATATACCCCCTTATTTGATGGGGGTATTTTGATTATTTAGCACTAATTTGCACCTAGACCCCCTCTGACTGAATGTCAATGATTGGTGGAAAACCTATTCGTTCACGGCATCAATCGCAAAGAATTGTACTCGAAACGGTAGTTTTCGCTGTTTTTCTTTATATTTGCTTCCACTAATAAAAGGATGCTCATTGAAACAGTCTATAATCTTCGGTTTAGTCTTTGTGCTTTTGTTCTCTTTCTTGCCAAAGGGAATGGCGTCCTCTGTCTCTAATCCCGAATCACGCAAACCGACGATGGCGGATTCTATTATGAGCCGGGTGATGAACTTTGCGCCGTTCTATGAGAAGATAGTGCAAGACTATCGGGCGGAACTCTACATCAAAGGGAAGCTTAACGTAAAAAGGAAAAACTTCATGTTTCGCTATCTGCCCACGCTCTTTCGTATGCAAAGAGGCGTGCGTGAATATGTGGCGGAATCGTCGAGCGACCTTCATTACACGGCTCCAAACATCTACGATCAAAAGGTAAAAGCTGGCATTGGCACTTTGTCCGGCAATCGCCGTCTCGAACGAGAAATGCTCGAATTCTTTCATGTCAATATCTACTCTTCTACGTTGTTGGACGATCGTTTGCTGTCTCCTCTAGCCAAGAACGGGAAGAACTATTATCGTTACGAGGTCGATTCTGTGATGGGTACCCCCGACGATATACAATACAAAGTGCGGTTTATCCCCCGAAGCAAGAGTGACCAGTTGGTGGGGGGGATTATGGTGGTGAGCGCTAACGTCTGGAGTGTGCGCGAGATTCGTTATTCGGGTCGGTCGGAATTAATGTTGTTTCAGAATTGGATTAAAATGGGCGAAGTGGGCGAGGATAACGAATTCCTTCCTGTTTGCTATGAGTTTAGAATGCGTTTTAAGTTTATGGGCAATGTGGTCGACGGCAGCTATATGGCTTCGTTGAAGTATCAATCGATTGTATTAGAAGAAACGAAGAAGCAATTGAAAGAAAAGACAAAGCATGACTTGACCGAGTCTTTCACTTTGGTGTGCGATACCAATACCTTTCATTCCGATAGCCTCTATTTTGAGTCAGTGCGCCCGGTGAAGCTGACGGAAGAAGAACGAAAACTGTACCGGGACTATGCGCATCGCAAAGATACCGTCCGTCTTCAACAGCCGTTGAAAAGTCGGGTGTTTTGGGGAGCTATTGGTGATTTTCTGCTGAATGATTACAGCGTCAAATTATCCGACGTTGGCAAGGTCAATTTCTCGCCCCTCATTAATCCTTTGTTGCTCAGTTATGGAGGTAGCAACGGGCTGTCCTACCGGCAGGACTTTAAATACAACCAATTGTTTCGTGGGGATAGGCTGCTGCATGTGGTTCCCCGGTTTGGTTATAATTTCACGCGGAAGGAGTTTTACTGGTCGGTCAATACCGATTTTGATTATTGGCCGCAGAAGCGCGCTGGCATTCACTTGAGTTTTGGTAATGGCAACCGCATTTATAGCAGTGATGTGCTCGATGAGCTGAAAGCAATGCCCGATAGTATCTTTGATTTTGACCAGATTCATTTGGATTATTTTCGCGACTTATTCTTTACTTTTCGTCATAGCTTGGAGATAGTGAACGGACTCGATTTGAGTCTCGGATTTTCCGTCCATCGGCGTACTGCGGTGCAATCTTCTAATTTCGTTTTTATCGGACCGGGACCGTTGCCTCCTCCCGACTATCTGAGTAAGTTCAGGGATGCTTACATTAGTTTTGCTCCTCGTGTGCGGGTGGAGTGGACACCGGGCATGTATTACTACATGAATGGGAAACGGAAAATAAACCTGCGCTCTCTCTATCCCACCTTTTCGGTGGATTGGGAAAGAGGCTTTAAAGGAGTGTTTCGTAGTACGGGGCAGTATGAACGGATTGAATTCGATCTTCAACATAAGATTCATCTGGGGCTGATGCGCAATATTTATTATCGCTTTGGCTGCGGCATGTTTACCAATACCAATGAGCTTTATTTTGTAGACTTTGCCAATTTCTCCCGAAGTAACCTGCCGGTGGGCTGGAACGATGATATTGGCGGTGTCTTTCAATTGCTTGATGGACGTTGGTATAACTCCTCGCGCAATTATGTTCGTGGTCACTTTACCTACGAAGCCCCCTTCTTGTTCTTGCGCCACCTGATGAAATACACCCGTTACGTGCAGAACGAACGTTTGTATATCGGCGTTTTGCGCGTTCCCCATCTTAATCCTTATGTAGAGGTGGGATATGGCATTGGTACTCATGTGTTCGACTTCGGGGTATTTGTAGGCAGCGAAAACTGGAAGTATTCGCAGATAGGCTGCAAGTTCACTTTTGAATTGTTTAACCGGTAAGGAGGCGATGATAGCTCTGAATCTTATGCAAAATGGCTCCCTGTAGCACCCACCGTAATCCTTTCTTAAAGAAGAATAGAGTAGAGTAAAAAAAGAAAAATAAGTTCAACAATAGGCTGTTGCTGCTGAAGATGGAAAGTACGGTGTCAATGTTGCCGGAACTAAAACCCGCAAAATGTTCCGTGATACTTCTACAAAAAGAATTATAAAGGTTTAGCAGTCGTTGACACAAAACGAATGGCGAATTTTTATTTGTTTTTCATCTTCCTTTAAACACTATTCAAAAGCTTTTTTAAAGTTCTCGAATCATTCGGAATATGGATTAGAAGTCTGTGCTTCTTCAGTGGCTATATATCCGTCTTTATCTGTATCCAAAACAGACAATGAAACAGAGAACCAAGCTGGGTCGCTGATTCGTATCGCTGCTTCTCTGTCCTTGATTGTTTTCAAGGCGTAGAGAAAAAAGTTTCAAGGCGTAGAGAGTAAAGTTTCTACACCTTGAATGTTTTTAAAGAAAAGAGGGCGTTATGGAGCCTTTCTTTTACTTCTAGAAGTATTTGAAATTCTGCTATATTATTTATATATTTGAATCCTCAATCTAAATGACTGATTACTTCTATTATGGAATCTTTTTTGGATACACTTTTCATGGGTTTGATGGTCGTGGTCATCTACGGAGCAGGCATTATTCTTCCTGCTTACTTGATTTACCTCCTGTATTGTGCTTTTACAGGAAAATAAGCCAAGTGGCAACGCTGGTGGGCAGATTCTGGAGGCGACCGCTACTACTTGCAATATCGCACGGCTGCCGACAAACGTGTGCGCCAAAGCCATGCCCGCTTGCACGACATTACCCTGCCCTCGGGCAGCCCGTTCTTAGACGAGTACTTCCCGCCCAACGGATGGGGTTGCCGCTGCACCGTGGTGCAGGTGCGCAAAAGCAAGTATGAATATGAACGGAGCGATGAACGACGGGCATTGAACGACGGCAGCCAAGCCACCACAGGAAAGCATCAGGATCTGTTCTGCTTCAACCCCGAAAAGCAGCAGGCGTGCTATCCAGCCTACAACCCGTACACCATCAAGAAGTGCACCGCGTGCTCTGAAAACAGCTTCAAGCTGGCGCAAGGGTGCCCGACTACGAACTGTGCGCTGGCTGCAAGGTGATTCGCCAGATGAAGAACGAACGGGAAAATGCACGCCGCCAGTACGAGGCTTACGACGAAAAGAAGTGGAGAAAAGAGTTCTTTGACTGGGCAAACGTAGGGTATCTGGTGACCGAAGAGTCACGACGGACGTATGGCAACCGAAACAAGCAGGAGAAAGCCAAGTACGATAAAGAACATGAAATGTGCCTCACCTAAGCCTGTGCCGGATACCGGATAGAGCACCTGGGAGAAACGCCGGGAGTAAGCTCCCCGGACGTACTTATCAATGGCATATCTGTCGACTTGAAACGGACGAAAGGAGGGGATGATATTGTGAAGTATGCCAAGAAAGCGGTGCGGCAACAAGGAGCAGAGAGGGTGTTGTTTCAGTACGACGAAATGGATGAGAGTATATATCTAGAATTGCTCAAGCTAAAACAACAAGGAATACATGCGAAGTTCTTCGTAACAGGAGAAGAATAAGATTAGAACCTTCTGAAATTACGATGCCCCGCAGTAAACGGGGCAAAGAGTGGTACGAGCCGCCCGAAGCGTGACACATCCCTGTTCTCATTGCTGAGACATGGTGCAAATATACTATTAATCATTCAACCATCCAAATAATGGAGCTAAAAAATCCAATCGGACAGCTGCTTTCTTTCTGCCTGAAAGACATTCAGGTGGAGTGCAGCGAAGAGTTTGACCGCAACTTTGAGCGGAAAGCCTTTTTCAACGAGAAGTGGTAGCGGCAAAAGTATAACGATGATGAGAGTCGCGGACTGTTGACACGTACCGTCACCACCGCCTTTATTCTGCCGTTGCCGCCACAGACACGGCAGGGGAAGCCGCGGAACTCTTCCTTTTCCTGCGCTTTCGCTGCTTTTTTATCTTATCTTCTTGTCAGTTTGAAAAATAGCCCTATCTTTGTGCCCGATTTATAAAATCAATATAATGTCTTATTTAATTAAATTTCAAAACAATTAATTAGTAATGGAAAACTTAAAGAACGTTGCACCCGTTGAAGATTTCAACTGGGATGCGTATGAACATGGAGAGTCTTTCACTAGCACCAGCCACGAAGAACTCGAAAAAGCTTATGACAGCACACTTAGCAAAGTAAACGACTGTGAAGTTGTTGACGGCATGGTTATTGCAATGAACAAACGCGAAGTTGTGGTGAACATCGGTTACAAATCAGACGGTATCATTCCCTTGAGTGAGTTCCGCTACAATCCCGATTTGAAAATTGGTGATACGGTAGAAGTGTACATCGAGAATCAGGAAGACAAAAAAGGACAGTTGGTACTGTCACACAGAAAAGCTCGTGCTACCCGCTCATGGGATCGCGTGAATGCAGCTCTGGAAAACGAAGAAATTATCAAGGGATTCATCAAATGTCGCACCAAGGGTGGTATGATTGTGGACGTATTCGGCATCGAAGCTTTCTTGCCGGGTTCTCAGATCGACGTGAAACCAATCCGCGATTACGATGTATTTGTTGGAAAGACAATGGAATTCAAAGTGGTAAAAATCAACCAAGAATTCAAAAACGTTGTTGTATCTCACAAAGCGCTTATCGAAGCTGAGTTGGAACAACAAAAGAAAGAAATTATCAGCAAGCTCGAAAAGGGTCAAGTACTTGAAGGTACGGTTAAAAACATTACGTCTTACGGTGTATTTATTGACTTGGGCGGCGTAGACGGCTTGATTCATATCACTGACCTTTCTTGGGGCCGCGTAAGCGATCCGAAAGAAGTGGTTGAACTTGACCAAAAGCTCAACGTGGTTATCCTCGACTTTGATGACGAGAAGAAACGTATCGCTTTAGGTCTGAAACAACTTACTCCTCATCCTTGGGATGCTTTGAGCGCAGAACTTCAGGTAGGCGACAAGGTGAAGGGCAAAGTAGTGGTTATGGCCGACTATGGTGCATTCATCGAAATAGCTCCGGGTGTAGAAGGTTTGATCCACGTATCAGAAATGTCATGGTCGCAACATTTACGTTCGGCTCAAGACTTCATGAAAGTGGGCGACGAAGTAGAAGCTGTGGTATTGACCTTAGACCGTGAAGAACGTAAAATGTCTTTGGGAATCAAACAGTTGAAACAAGATCCTTGGGAAACTATCGAAGAGAAATATCCGTTAGCTTCACAACATACGGCAAAAGTTCGCAACTTTACTAACTTCGGCGTATTCGTTGAAATAGAAGAAGGTGTAGACGGTTTGATTCATATCTCTGACCTGTCTTGGACGAAGAAGGTGAAACATCCTTCAGAATTCACTCAGATTGGTGCTGACATCGAAGTACAGGTACTTGAAATAGACAAGGATAACCGTCGTTTGAGCTTAGGACACAAACAATTGGAAGAGAATCCTTGGGATGTATTTGAAACTGTCTTTACGGTAGGTTCGGTACACGAAGGAACGATAGTGGAAATGCTTGATAAGGGTGCAGTAGTAGCACTTCCTTATGGCGTTGAAGGTTTTGCCACTCCGAAACATTTAGTGAAAGAAGACGGTGCACAAGCTCAGATGGATGAGAAATTGCAGTTCAAGGTGATTGAGTTCAATAAGGACGCTAAGAGAATCATTCTCTCGCACAGCCGTATCTTTGAAGATGTAGCTAAGGCAGAAGAAAGAGCCGAAAAGAAGGCTGCTTCGAATGCAAAAAAGAGCGCAAACAACAGCAACAATAACAACAATAGCAGAAGTGAATCGGCTCCTACTATTCAAAATCAGGCTGCTTCTACTACTTTGGGCGATTTCGACGCTCTGGCTGCTTTGAAAGAACAGTTGGAAGGTAAGAAATAATCTACTTATTTCTGTATAGAAAAAGGGTATCTGGCAACGGATACCCTTTTTTCTTGTGGTTTGTTGTTGTTGTTGTTGGTGGTGCTATTACCTAGCAAGGTGCATGTGTTATACGTCCTTTTTGCCAGGTGTCACCTCCCAGCACTTCCATCCTTTTATTAGCGCAGATGTAAACAACGTAAGCGCGCACTTTATACTGAGGGAATTTCGCTGCCGTGTCATTGGCATACTTCTGCACCTGCTCCACAATCTCATTTTACCCTTGATTTGTTTAGTCAATATGGTGGTAAATCCAATTAGTAAACCTTATCTTTGCGCTAGTTATGGAGAAATTTGAATTAAATATTTTAGGTTGTGGTTCGGCATTGCCCACCACGCGGCATTTCGCTACTTCGCAAGTGGTGAACTTGCGCGAGAAGCTCTACATGATAGACTGCGGAGAAGGAGCGCAAATGCAAATTCGCAAGTCTCGGCTGAAGTTTTCGCGTTTGAACCATATTTTTATCTCTCATCTTCATGGCGATCACTGCTTTGGGCTGATGGGGCTTATTTCTACTTTCGGCTTGTTGGGGCGGACAGCCGAGCTGCACATTCATTCCCCTAAGGGGCTGGAGGAGCTATTTGCACCGATGCTGGCTTACTTTTGTCGGACGTTGACCTATCCGGTCCTCTTTCATGAGTTCGAATCCAAGCAGTCGGCATTGATTTATGAAGACCGTTCTATGACTGTAACGACTATCCCCTTGCAGCATCGCATCCCTTGTTGCGGGTTTTTGTTTGCCGAGAAGCCACGCCCCAATCATATCATTCCCGAAAATATTGATTTCTATCAGGTGCCTGTTTATGAATTGAATCGAATAAAAAACGGAGCAGACTATGTGACTCCCGAAGGAGAAACTATTGCTAATTCTTTACTGACGTATCCGGCTGATCCGCCCCGCAGGTATGCTTATTGCTCCGACACTATTTATCGAAAAGAAATCATCCCTCATATTTCCGGTGTCGACTTGTTGTTTCACGAAGCAACCTTTGCGGAAGCGGAAGGGGCGCGTGCGCGTGAGACGTATCACTCTACTGCTGCACAAGCGGCAGACATAGCACTCAAGGCAGGAGCAAAGCGGCTGGTCATCGGACATTTTTCTGCCCGGTATGAAGATGAACAGGTGCTGTTGGAAGAGGCTTCGGCTGTTTTTCCACAAACGATTCTTGCGCGGGAGAATTTATGTATTAGCCTTTGATTTAGTTGAAATAATATACGAATACAAATGAACTTATGAACCCTTATAATGAACGCGTGGTTCTGGCACTTCTTCAGGAAGAAAGCTCCCGGCGGAGAGGATTTGAAATGGTTGTAGCGCAATATAGCGAACAACTGTACTGGCAAATCCGCCGGATGGTGCTTTCGCACGAAGATGCAAACGATTTACTTCAGAATACTTTTATTAAGGCATGGATCAATATAGATTACTTCCGGGCGGAGGCGAAGCTTTCTACTTGGCTCTATCGCATCGCTATGAATGAGTGCTTCACTTTCTTGAACAAACAGCGGGCAGTAAACGAGGTGTCTATTGATACCTCGGAAGCCATAATGGTTCAGCAGTTGGAGAGCGACCCTTACTTTTCGGGCGACGAAATTCAGCTGGCTCTTCAAAAAGCGTTGCTTACCTTGCCCGAGAAACAGCGCATGGTCTTTAACTTGAAGTATTATCAAGAGATGAAGTATGAAGAGATGTCGGATATTCTAGGCACTTCGGTCGGGGCTTTGAAAGCCTCTTACCATCATGCGGTAAAAAAGATAGAGCAGCTTTTAGAAGGAATAGATTAAACCTTTTCAAACAAATAACGTCTAAGAAAAACAGAGAGGAGAAGAATCTATGAAAGAGGAAAATAACATATTGAGAAAAGTGGGGACGGGAAACTCTTTTAAGGTGCCCGAGGGGTATTTTGAGAACCTTACTTCGGAAGTGATGAACAAGCTTCCCGAGCAAGAGAAGCCTGCCTTTGAAAGGAATGAGCCTACCAATTGGGAAAAGGCGAAACCTTGGATGTATATGGCTGCGATGTTTATTGGTGCAGCGCTGATTATTCGTGTGGCATCGGCTAATCGTGATTCGGCTGGAGACGAGATGGCTGCAACCGAATCTGGCGACTCAACCCTTGTTTCCGATCAGTACATCAATGCTGCGTTGGACGGTTCGATGATGGACGATTATTCATTGTATGTTTACCTGAACGACTCCGGTGAAGAATAAGTAAAAACAAAAAAAACAGATTATAGAAAATGAAAAAGTGGATTGTTCTAATAGGGATCGTTTTTAGTTTCATGCCGTTGCTGCATGCGATGGATGGATGTGACCAGCACTTGTCCCGGGAGGAATTTCGAGCCAAGCAAAAAGCATTTATCACCGAAAAGGCGGAACTGACCAAAGAGGAGGTGGCTAAATTCTTTCCTTTGTACTTTGAACTTCAGGATAAAAAGCGAAAACTCAACGAAGATGCCTGGAATTTGATGCGTCAAGGGAAAGACGAAGACACAACCGAAGCCGAATATAATAAGATTTTAGAAGAAGTTTACAATATTCGTATCGCTTCGGATAAACTGGAGAAATCTTATTTCGAAAAGTTTAAGAAGACCTTGTCGTGCCAGAAGATTTATAGAGTTCAGCGAGCGGAAATGCGCTTCCATCGCGAATTATTGAAGGGCGTGAACCGACAAGGGCACGAAAGCAGGCACGGTAGAAGGTAATCTTTTTTGGAGTGTCCGGACTCCGGTTATAGGGTTCATCTAGCCGCTTTGTGAAAAGTCAGTCGGTGGTGAAGTGCTCGACTATGAGCGTTAGCTCTGCCGAGAGATGGGCAATCTTCCACCCGATCTTTGCCCATCCTCTGCCGGGAGACAAGTGATTTTTCATCGGATCTTTGCGCATCCTCTGCCGACCCTTTCTTGCAATGCAATTATTGCTCGTTTTTCTGCCTGCTCTTTCTCGCAATAAGATTATTGCTTGTTCAAATCCCTATCACAAATGCTTGTATTTTACTTTATCCCTTTTACCCTCCAATGCTGAGGGAAAAAGAGATAGGGACGTTTTGACGCTGCTTTAGCTGCTTTTACTAGAAGGAAGCTTTTTTGTGGCAGGAAATATTGTTTATTTGGCTAGGTATATGAAATATATTCTGTATTTTTGGATATTTTAATAACCTATTGGTTAATTCTTAGTCCGGAAATTAGTTAGTAGAATGAACGAAAAGCAATTATTAATATCTTTAAAAGAAGGCGATCATAAGGCTTTCACTGCTTTATACAATCAATACTGGAAGCAAGTATACAACTTCTGCCGACTCTACGTTCAAGAGGATTTGGCCGAAGAGGTGATGCAAGAAGTTTTCGTGAAATTATGGACTATTCGTGCTTCCATTCATGAAGAAGATAATTTTAAAGGCTATCTGTTTATCATTACTCGGAATATTATATTCAATCAGAACCGTAGAAGTGTTTATGATGCTGCTTTGAAGACGACTTTGATGACAGCGGTCGAAGAGTCTTGTGACTTTGAAGACGAAATCAGCGCGAATGATTTGCAGGAGTGCATTGAACGCCTGATTGGAGAGATGCCTCCCCAAAGGCAATTGATTTTCAACCTCAGCCGGAAGAAATACCTTTCGTACCGAGAAATAGCCGAGAAACTCAATGTTTCCGAGAAAGCAGTAGAGCAGAGTATTGGCCGCAGCCTTAAGTATCTGAAAGAACATTTATCCATTATGCACATCCCCTTTCTTCTTCTTTCTTCCTTTTTTGAAAAATAATCAATGAAAAAGAGGAGGCAATGAGGGGTTATGCCTTTCCCATGTGTATTTATTAGTAGAAGCCCTTACTAATTAAGATGAATAAGAAAGAAACATTACATAAAATATTGAATGATGAATTATCTTTGGAAGAAGAAAATTCGTTGTTGAACAGTTCGTCGGTCATTGGGCGGATGCATGAGCAATGGAAACGGTCTGCCAATCTGCCTTATGCCAATTCGGTGAATGGCGAACGAACGTTCGCTTTACTGACCAACGCTCTTTGGAAAACGAAACATATCAGCGTCCTGCGCTACTATAAAGTATATAGTATTGCCGCCTCTATCTTACTTTTATTCACGATAGGGGGGATGTCTTGGCTTTATCAGAAAACTACGGAACAGCCAGATGAAATGTATGTGCTGGTGTGCGGGCGTCAAACGGTAGATTCTGTGACTTTGCCCGACGGAACGAATGTGTTGATTAGTTCGGGAAGTCGGCTGACTTATCCAAAAGCATTTAAAGGAGACTCTCGTCAAGTAGAGCTGTCCGGGCAAGCCTTTTTCGAGGTGGCAAAGGATAAAAAAAAGCCCTTTATTGTCAAGACAGCACAGATGGAAGTGATGGCATTGGGCACAGCTTTCGAAGTATTTAGTTTCGATAAGGGGGAAAATAAAGAAACCGTATTGTTGAACGGGAAAGTGAAAGTAACGATGGTTGAGCTTCCCGGAGTAAGAAGTCCCGAATATATCTTGAATCCCAATCAGAAACTTTTTGTAGCCAAGAACGGTAAAGTCTGCGTCGAGTCCGTGGATGCGAATAAATACTCTGCCTGGCGGAGTAAGGGCTGTTTGAGCTTTGAGAATGAAAAGCTAGCCATGATTATTCCCCGTTTGGAGAGCTGGTTCAAAAAGAAGATTATATGCGACAAGCATTTGGCAGAAATGAACCGCTTTTCATTCACCATCGATGATGAAACTTGCAGCGATGTATTACGAATGTTGTCGAAAACCTCTTCGTTGACCTTTCGAGAAAAAGAAGGCGTTTATCTAATCATTAAAAAATAGAAATCAGTGAGTATTAACCTTTTAAATTTAAAGAACTATGAGCACACCAAAGAGAGTAACCTAATGGCATAAGAAGAAAGAACCAGAGAATCCGTTAAATTCTCCAGTTCTTATGTTTCTTAACAGAGATAAAGCGGGACAAATGAGAAAGTCTGCTTTAATTTATTATCTATAAAAAACACTATAAAGTTATGAAAAAACACAAGAGGGAAATCTTACACCCTGTATTCTTGAATAAGATTATTGTCTTTTCACTTTCGTTGATACTATTTATGGGCGTAGTACCTGTTCAAGCTGCAGCTCAGCCTCAGGATATAACGATGAGTAAGAAAAATGTTACTATTATCTCCGTGATTAAAGAGATTGAAAAGAACACAAAATACAAATTTTTCTATAATAACAATCAGGTGAACGTCAATGCCAAAGTCTCCGTTCAGCTGAAGAATGCTCCGATTGAGACATTGATGAATGAACTGCTCAAGGGCACTCGTTACACCTATCAAATAGAGAATGATCAAGTAATGATTTATGATGGTATAGTGAACAAAGCATCTGTACCAGCTGTCAAAGAAACGCGCCAACAGCAAACGAAAGTCAACGGCATTGTAGTCGATGAAAGAGGAGAAGCCGTGATTGGCGCTAGTGTGCTTGAAAAAGGAACGACCAACGGCGTCATTACCAACTTGGATGGAAAGTTCTCGCTGGTGCTGAGTGGAAGCAAAGAACTGGTCATCTCTTACATTGGCTATGTCACTGCAAACGTAAAAGCTACAGAAGCAACTCTGAGGATAGTGCTGAAAGAAAATGCGCAAAATCTGGAAGAGGTTGTGGTGGTAGGATTTGGTGCACAAAAGAAAGTCAACCTGACCGGAGCCGTCAGCTCGGTGAAAATGGGCGATGTATTGGGTAATCGGCCGGTAACGTCTGCCGTGGCAGCCCTCGAAGGTTCTGTACCAGGCTTGCAGATCAACAAAGTAAGTGGCAAGCCGGGTGTGAGCGTTAATGCGAATATTCGTGGCGTAACGAGTATTAATGGCGGAGGTCCGTTAGTGTTAGTAGACAACGTACCGATGGATCTGGATTTGGTAGACCCGGCGGATATTGAAAGCGTATCTGTGCTGAAAGACGCTGCTGCCTCTGCTATTTATGGTGCACGTGCCGCCTTTGGTGTGATTCTGGTCACTACAAAGCAAGGGAAGAAAGAATCCCCTACCCGCGTGACCTATTCTAATAGCTTCGCATTTTCTAATGTAGCCAGTCGTGCGCATACCGTTACACCTCGTCAGACGTTGAACTATTTCAAAGACCTAGGCGTCAATACGTATTGGAGCGGACAAAACTTGGAAAGATGGATGGGCTATATGGACGAATATGAAAGCGGAGGCAAGTACCAAGAAGGGTATGTTTGGGGGGATGACGGCTATCGTTATAACTTGGCTCCCACAGATTCTTATGCAGACATGCTCGATAAGTTTGGTTTCCAACAGACGCACAATTTGTCTGTACAAGGAGGTAGCGCCCGCTCTACCTATCGTGTATCATTCGGTATGGTCAATGAAGACGGCGTTTTGGTCACAGACAAAGATAGCTACAAACGCTATAATGCTAGTGCATTCCTTAGTATGGATGCTGCAAAATGGCTGACTGCCCAGATGGACACCAAGTACACCAGCTCCAATATGTCTACTGCTACCGGCAATGTGGGTAACGCCAATCTTTGGGGCACCGTGAAAGAAAATATGGCGATGACTCCGCTAGGCTATGGCACACAAACAAAAGACGGAACCCTCGTATATCCTTTCTCTACTCCCCGCCATGCTATTGAACTGCATGAACCGAAAATAAACCGCGTAAGTAATATTCGCTTGTTGGGTAGAGTAATCATCACCCCGCTCAAAGGCTGGAACATCACTGGCGAATATACCTTCAACCGTAACTGGACTTCCGAGCGTACCGTCAATAAATATGTCGAGACTATCGACCCCGATGATTTGGGTATCAAGAAGATTAATAAGACAAGCAACTATAACATGTTTAATGCTTTCGATGTACGCAACGTCATCAATGTCTTCAGTAGCTATCAGCATAAATTCACCAGCGGACACGAATTTTCCGTTATGGGAGGTTTTAATCAGGAAGAATATCATTTTGAAAAGCTTTCCGGAACACGCAAAGACCTTATTGACCCGAATTTGCCTTCATTAGGATTGGCTACGGGCGATATGACGGCTAGCGATGAATTTAATGAACTAGCGTTGCGTAGTTTGTTCTTCCGTGTCAACTATTCTTATAAAAGCCGTTATCTCTTCGAAGCGAATGGACGTTACGACGGTTCTTCTCGCTTCCCTAAAAAAGATCGTTTCGGTTTCTTCCCCTCTTTCTCGGGGGCATGGCGTATTTCGGAAGAAGCCTTTATGGAAAATGTCCGCAAAATAGCCGATAACATAAAGATTAGAACTTCATGGGGTAACATTGGCAACCAGAATACGGGTGGATATTATCCTTATTTGTCTACCATCGATACAAACAAACCGAAATGGCTGTTACCTGGATCCACCGATTGGGTGACATCCTTGACTACCCCCGGCTTGGTAAGTAGTGCCTTGACATGGGAAAAGGTTTCGACCCTTGACTTTGGTTTGGACTTTCTTCTTTTAGGCAAACTGAGCTTTACGGGCGATTATTATATCCGTGACACGAAAGACATGCTTGGTCCGTCATCACCCCTTCCTTCCGTATTGGGAACCTCCGTACCCAAAGCCAATGTAGCCAGTTTGAAAACTAAAGGCTGGGAAATAGCGCTGGAATGGAAAGACCGAATAGGCGAAAATTGGAATTATCGGTTAGGATTCAACCTGTATGATTCGCAAACAGAAATTACTGACTATTATAATCCTACCGGACTGTTGACCTCGAAAGATCAATATAATCGCGAAATACAGCAACTTCGCGAAGGCATGAAGTTTGGAGAAATCTGGGGATACCAAACCGATCGTTTCTTAACGAAGGATGACTTTAATACCGACGGTACCGTCAAGCCGGGTATTCCTTTGATGCAAGGACAAAAGACTGTTTATCCAGGAGACATTATTTATGTGGACCATGATAAGAATGGCGAAATAAGCAAAGGCGATAATACCATTGACAATAAGGGCGACCAGGTAGTGATTGGAAACCGCACGCCGCGTTTCCAATACGGCATCACGGGCGGGCTGCAATACAAAGACTTTGATTTCTCTTTCTTCTTCAACGGAGTAGGCAAACGCGACATGTGGCTCGACTTCTTCCCATCGGAAGGCAGCTATGTGAAAGGCATTCAAAACTATCAATTGGACTATTGGACAGAAGAACGCCCCAATGCCTTCTATCCTCGTATTTCAGAAAAGACCTCTACCGGGTCCAATCGCAACCGCCAAACGAAATACGTAAGTGACGCTTCGTACCTACGCTTGAAGAATTTGACAGTAGGATACAATGTGCCGAAGGCTTTCTGCAATAAGTACTTTATTCAGAATCTGCGTTTGTTCTTTAGTGCTGAGAATCTTTTTACCCTCCACCACTTGCCAGACGGATACCTGCCGGATGCTTATGATAGCAGTGTAGGAAGTTTATTGATGAACTCCGTACCTTCGGGAGACTCTAATGCTGGTAATGTATCTTATCCGTTGATGAGACAGTATGCGTTTGGTCTTAGCCTGACTTTCTAAACTTTTGTTATTCACTTTTTAAAGTATAAATCAATGAAAAGAAATATAATCGTATTGGCAGCTTCCGTTTGCATGCTTTCATCTTGCTTGAATGATGCTTTTATGGAAAGAACTCCACTAGATAAATTGACGGAGACGACCGTATTTAAGAACAATGACAACTTCAAGTCCTATCTATGGAAATATTATGAAAACGGCGCCTTCTTGCAAAAGCAGAATTATGATAATCAGGCCACTATCTATGATATGTCTGATAACTCTTGTGACCAAGGGAGTGTAAACGCCACGTATGAGTGGGGTTGGGACAAAGGAGTAGTCCCTACATCTGGAGGCGGATGGAACTTTAGTACTATTCGCGGTTTGAACATGATGCTCGATCATATTGATGATTCGGGTATGACTGATGGGCAAAAAGAACATTGGCGCAGTGTGGGATACTTCTTTAAGTCATTGGAGTATTTCAACCTGATAATCAACTTCGGCGATGTCTCTTGGTTAGAACATTACGTGTCTGATGCGGATAAGGAAGAATTATACGCCCCTCGCATGCCGAGAAAAGAAGTGGCGAAAAAGGTGCTGGATATGCTGAATTACGCGAAAGCGCATATCTCTTCGCAAAACGATGGACCTAACACCATTAATTTGGACTGTGTGAATGCCCTCATCTCGCGTTTTGGCTTGTTCGAGGGAACTTGGGAAAAATACCATGAAATGTCTTCGCCTGCAGAGCAAGCAGTCTATTTTGAGGCAAGCATGCAAGCATCGACTGAACTGATGAAGAAATATCCTACGTTGATGTCCAGCTACGATGCCGTGTTCAATAGCAAGGATTTGGCGGGCAAACCGGGAATTATTCTTTATAAAGCTTATTTGAATACTTCGGGTTATGGACATACGTATTTGCGTTACACCCGTGCAAGAGCGCTGATGGTCAATGCCACCGCCGACCTCGTGCAGTCTTATCTTTGTACCGATGGAAAGCCCATCTGGACTAGCAATGATTACCAAGGCGACAAGACAACAGGAAATGACCCCATGAGTGTAGAGTTTATGAATCGGGACCGTCGTTTGTATTATACCGTGGTGCCTCCGTATAAGTTGAATATGGTGGATCCAAAAGATATAACCAAAACGCGTCCCCTCACCGGACGTGTATTCCTGAAGGATGGAAAGGTGCGACCTACTGATAATCCGGTAGACAATTATTTCGTAGACATGATGGGCAAAATCTGCCAAGAAGATGCTTCCGAAAAATTGCTGCCTATTCTGCAATGGGAAGGGGTGGCTGTCAGTGAAAGTCCGCATATTGACGATGGACGTTATAACATGGGACAAGTATTCTGCAATTCACGCGGTGGCTATTATACTTGGAAGTACTACAACACTTCTACTGATATTGCCGGTGGACAAGGAGATACTGATGCTGCTTTGTTCCGCATGGGCGAAGTGTTGATTAACCATGCGGAGGCTGCTTTTGAATTGGGCTTGTTTAATCAGACGGTAGCCGATGCTACCGTCAATAAGCTGCGCACACGGGCACATATAGCTAAGATGAAAGTGGCAGATATTGATGCCGCCTTCGACCCTAAACGTGACTTGACGGTAAATCCCGTGCTTTGGGAAATCCGTCGCGAACGCCGGGTAGAATTGATGGGCGAGGGTTTCCGTCTCAATGACCTCTTCCGTTGGAAGAAAGGGGAGTATTTAAATAAAACGCCGAAAGGAGTCTATCTGGCTAAAACAGATCTAGAAGATGTTCGCCACCGCAACGGAGCAATAGATGTAAAGAAGTTCACTTTCGCCTTGGATGGCGGGGATAAAGGCCGTATCGTGATTTATGGAACACCCGAAAATCCCAATCAAGGAACCCCTAATCCGGGATGGATAGACAAGTATTATTTGGCTCCGCTTCCCATCAATGATCTTTTGCTCAACGAGAAGTTAGAGCAGAACCCCGGATGGCCAAAAACTAATGCCGATAAATAAGTATTTATTAATAGCATACAATGAAAACTACAAATTTACTTTTAAGTTTAACTGCTTTGGCAGGAGTGTTCCCCACTATGGGGAACGCTCAGGCAAAGGTTAAAAGCAGCGACAAGAAACCGAATATCATCTACATCCTTGCCGATGATTTAGGACGTGCCGAACTAGGCAGCTACGGTCAGCAACTGATTGAAACGCCCAACCTTGATGCATTGGCTAAAGGAGGTATGACGTTTACCAATCACTACTCAGGTACCGCAGTGTCAGCGCCTTCGCGCTGTATCCTTTTCACCGGACTGCACTCGGGACACTCGTACATTCGCGGAAACGATGAAGGAGAAGAACGGGGTAAAGTATGGGATTTCGCTGCCGTTTGCGCTGACTCTACGCTCGAAGGGCAACGACCGGTTCCCGCTAATACCATCATGATTCCGCGGGCGATGAAAGCGGGCGGCTATACTACGGCTTGCATCGGCAAGTGGGGGCTGGGTTTCCCGGGTTCTGTCAGTACGCCTAATAAGATGGGTTTTGACTTCTTCTATGGATACAACTGCCAACGGCAGTCGCATACCTATTTCCCTACTTTCTTATATCGCAACGAAGTTCGCGAGCCGATTCAAAATGACTTGGTTGTTCCGGGTACTAAGCTGGCGAAGGATGCCGATCCCTTGGATATAAAGAGCTATGCCAAGTACACGCAGCAAACTTATTCTCCCGATTTGATGTACAAAGAACTTATCCAGTTTGTACAACGCAGCAAGAAAGAGCCCTTCGCTTTGTTCTGGACGACGCCCGTCCCTCATGTGCCGCTTCAGGCCCCCGAACGTTGGGTGAAACACTATGTGGATAAATTTGGAGACGAAGCACCGTATGATGGGAAGCAGGGCTATTTCCCTTGCCGCTATCCTCGTGCTACGTATGCGGCCATGGTGAGCTATTGGGACGAACAGATTGGCGGTTTGATTGCGGAGTTGAAGAAACAAGGCATTTATGAAAATACCATCATTTTGTTTACCAGCGATAACGGACCTACGTTCAATGGCGGTTCCGATTCTCCTTGGTTTGATAGCGCTAAACCGTTTAGAAGCGAACGCGGATGGGGCAAAGGTTCACTTCGTGAAGGAGGCATCCGCACCCCGCTGCTTGTTTCTTGGCCCAATAAGGTGAAAGCTGGCAGCACAAGTGCTGTGATTTCTGCTTTCTGGGATATGATGCCTACTTTCTGTGACATCGCTGGTGTGCCTTCGCCTAAAACGGATGGCATCAGTATCCTTCCGTCCATTCTTGGACAGACTCAGAAGGTGCAGCACGATTTCCTCTATTGGGAGTATTGTGAAGCAGGTGGCGAAAAGGCTGTCCGCATGGGCAAATGGAAAGGTTATGTGCAAAAGATTCTGAAGGGGAACCGTGAGATTGAATTGTATAATCTGGATCTTGACCCACGCGAGCAGACCAACGTGGCTCGTTACAACCCCGAAGTAGTGGCCAAGATAAAAGAAATCATGAAGAAAGAGCATGTAGATGCCGAATTGAAGGCTTTCAATATGCCCGACTAAACAAACTGTAAATAATAACTTGGTATATCCATGGTTAATTGCTGAAAAGCTGTTTATTCCTTGTCGCTGATTCTAGGAAGTAGAGTCAGCGACAAGACAAACGGTAGCATTCGGAAAGATACCAAGTTCCGATTAGCGCGTTGCTAAGCAAGCATCTATCCGCCATTCCACTTCCTAAAGCCCTTGTTCCTTCGCCTCGTTCCAGAGTGCATCCATCTCGCCCAAGGTCATCTCCTTTAAGTTCTTTCCCTGTTTGAGCGTATGCTCTTCCAGATAGTTGAAGCGGCGTATGAATTTTTGATTCGTACGTTCGAGGGCATTGTCGGGGTTGATGCCGTAAAGACGGGCAGCATTGATGAGGCTGAAAAAGAGGTCGCCGAACTCGCCTTCGGCTTTGTCTTGGTCGAGGCGGGCAATTTCTGCTTGCAGCTCGTCATACTCTTCGCGCACTTTGTCCCACACTTGTTCTTTCTCGTCCCAATCGAAACCTACATTGCGCGCTTTGTCTTGTATGCGGTAGGCTTTGATGAGGGTGGGCAGGGCAGCGGGCACCCCGCTGAGCACGGACTTGTTTCCGTCTTTTTCTTTCTGCTTCAGCAGTTCCCAGTTCTCGCATACTTGGCGGGCGGTTTCTGCCTTGACATTTCCAAACACGTGCGGATGGCGGAAGATGAGCTTGTCACAGAGTTTGTCGCAGACATCCTTGATGTCAAAATCACCCGTTTCGGAACCTATTTTGGCATAAAAAGCCACATGCAGCAGCACGTCGCCCAGTTCTTTGCAGATGTCTTGTTTGTTATCTTTCATCAGGGCGTCACAAAGTTCGTACGTCTCTTCAAGGGTGTTGGGGCGCAGGCTCTCGTTGGTTTGTTTGCGGTCCCACGGGCATTTTACGCGCAGCTCGTCGAGCACGTTCAGAAAGCGACCGAAGGCGGCCAGTTGTTCTTCTCTTGTATGTAACATATTAATGATGAATTAAATATTTAAATGAAGTCTCCATTCGCGGTAGGAGATGAGCAGGCTGACTACTTCGGAGTAGTTCTTTCGTCCGCTCTCTATCTGATTGCCTTTGAGGTAGAGATCGTATATCCAATCCTGAATATCACCAATCAAGGGACTGTACTTCTGCATCCAGTAGGCTTGATTGCTGCGTGCCAAGTCCAGTATTTCCGGACGGATGTGATGGATCAAAGCGTCGTATGCCTCTTCGGGCAGTAGCCGCCGGGCATTGCCGAGCACATGCCCCAGCACGGAGAAATAGCCGCTGAAACGAATCTCTTTGATGTCAGAGCGCGTGCAGACTTGGTAAGCGTAGAAGTTGGCTTCCGCTTCACTGGTGATGCCCAGCAGATGTGCAAATTCGTGAGCATACGTGCCCGGATATTGCGAAGGAAGCAAATCGCCGTTCAGAGTGAACTCGCAAAAAAAGGGTCCCATACTTCCGCTGACGCCTACCATCGAGATGAGCGGGGTGAACAGCATGGTCTTTACCCGCGGATGGCCGGTGGGCGGCCGGTGCACGCCCAAGGAGTCGCTAATCTGCCGGTATCCTTTGACCGTTTCGTGGCAGACTATTTCTTTGTGAATGGAGGTCACGGGCACGTAGGATGTATTTAAGAGTGTGATGTATTCATCCACAAAGTTCTGAAAGTTGCCGGACGTATAGGCGGTGTAAGGAATCTGCGTGCGTTGGTAGAAGTTGGGTTGCGTATAGTTCAGCCCCCACGCCAGATAGAACCAGACGTAAATCCATACGAGGTATTCGCCGCAGCGCAACAAAATCTTTCTCCAAGCTTGCTTCTTCATGCGTCCGTAAATGGGGTAGGCGATGAGTCCTACGATGCTAAGGAAGATGAAAAGGTCGCCTATGGCAAAGGGTATCAGTTGCGAGAACGAAGAAAGGCAGAACGAAAGGGGCGGATAGACCGAACGACTATAGACTTCGCCCCAAGAGGGCAGAAGCTGGGTGAGGATAATCAGAAAGAATAAAGTCCCTAAAAGGGAGTATCGGATGAGTTGGTTTCTACTTTTCATGTCTATTGACCGTTTCGGGGAACAAAAGTACGACTTCTTACGACTATATTCTACTAATTTTATTAATTTTGCGCCCATTGTCTCGTATTTAAACAACTATAATAGTATATATAATGGAATTAGCAAGTAAGTACAATCCCGCCGACGTGGAAGGAAAGTGGTACCAGTATTGGCTGGATCACAAATTATTCAGTTCTAAACCCGATGACCGTGAACCTTACACTGTCGTCATTCCGCCTCCTAACGTCACTGGTGTGTTGCACATGGGACACATGCTTAATAATACCATACAGGATATTCTGGTACGACGCGCCCGCATGGAAGGCAAAAATGCTTGCTGGGTGCCGGGCACTGATCACGCCTCGATTGCCACCGAAGCGAAGGTGGTGAACCGCCTTGCTGCGCAAGGAATCAAGAAAACAGATCTTACACGCGACGAATTTTTGAAGCATGCTTGGGAGTGGACGGACGAGCACGGAGGCATTATCTTAAAGCAACTCCGCAAGCTAGGCGCATCGTGCGACTGGGACCGCACCGCCTTCACCATGGACGAAGTGCGCAGCGAAAGTGTGCTGAAAGTCTTCGTTGACCTTTACAAAAAAGGCTTGATTTATCGGGGTGTCCGCATGGTGAACTGGGACCCGAAGGCGCTCACCGCTCTATCGGACGAAGAAGTAATCTATAAAGAAGAGCATGGCAAGCTCTACTATTTGAAATATAAGATTGAAGGCGAAGACGGCTATGCCGTGGTAGCTACTACGCGCCCCGAAACTATCATGGGCGATACCGCTATGTGCATCAATCCCAATGATCCGAAGAACCAGCACCTGAAAGGCAAAAAAGTCATTGTTCCGTTGGTAGGTCGCGTTATCCCCGTCATCGAGGACGAATATGTAGACATTGAGTTCGGCACCGGTTGCCTCAAAGTAACACCCGCTCATGATGTGAACGACTATATGCTGGGCGAGAAGTATAACCTGCCCAGCATCGACATCTTCAATGACAACGGAACGTTGAGCCAAGCTGCCGGCATGTATGTCGGTCAAGATCGCTTTGACGTACGCAAGCAGATAGAGAAAGATCTCGAAGCTGCCGGGCTGATGGAAAAGACGGAAGCCTATACGAATAAGGTGGGCTATTCCGAACGTACCAATGTGGTGATAGAGCCGAAGCTTTCCATGCAGTGGTTCCTCAAGATGGAACACTTGGCAAAGATAGCGCTCGGACCGGTGATGAACGATGACATCAAGTTCTACCCTGCCAAATACAAGAACACCTATCGCCACTGGATGGAGAATATCAAGGACTGGTGTATCAGCCGCCAGCTGTGGTGGGGACACCGCATACCGGCATATTTCCTTCCCGAAGGCGGTTATGTGGTAGCTTCTACGCCCGAAGAGGCATTGAAACTGGCGCAGGAGAAGACTGGCAACGCTGCCTTGGTGCTGGCAGACCTTCGTCAGGATGAAGACTGCCTCGACACTTGGTTTTCTTCGTGGTTGTGGCCTATCTCTTTGTTCGACGGCATCAACCATCCCCATAACAAAGAGATTGAATACTATTATCCTACCAGTGACCTTGTGACAGGTCCCGATATTATTTTCTTCTGGGTAGCGCGCATGATTATGGCAGGCTATGAGTACGAAGGAACGATGCCCTTCAAGAATGTTTACTTCACGGGTATTGTGCGCGACAAGCAAGGACGCAAGATGTCCAAATCGCTCGGCAATTCGCCCGACCCGCTGGAGCTGATAGAGAAGTTCGGTGCCGACGGTGTGCGTATGGGCATGATGCTTGCTGCCCCTGCCGGAAACGATATTCTTTTTGATGAAGTGCTGTGTGAGCAAGGACGCAACTTTTGCAGTAAGATATGGAATGCCTTCCGCCTGATTAAAGGCTGGGAAGTAGAGGAAGCGCTGTCCGTGCCCGAAAATGCTGTAGTTGCCAACGACTGGTTCAGTGCCGTCCTTGACAAAGCCGTCGTTGAAGTAGCCGATTTGTTCTCCAAATACCGGTTGAGCGAAGCATTGATGGTGGTTTATAAACTCTTTTGGGACGATTTCTCTTCTTGGTATCTCGAGCTTGTGAAACCGGCTTATGGTCAGCCCATCGACGCAGCTACGTATAAGCATGTAATCAATCACTTCGATGCACTGCTTCGTCTGTTGCACCCCTTCATGCCGTTCATCACCGAGGAATTGTGGCAGAACCTGTGGGAAGAAAAACTTTGCCCGGGCGATAGCTTGATGATTTCGGAAGTATCCGTCGCTCCGGCTGGCACCGACCGACAATCTTTGATTGATGCGTTTGCCGCCGCACAGGAAGTAATAGGCAACCTCCGTACCATCCGGGTCCAGAAGAATCTGCCGATGAAAGAGGGAATCGAGCTGCAGGTGGCTTACGAAAAAGAAGAAGAAATCGCTCTTCTCAAAACCATGGCAGCCAAAATGTGCAATGCCCAAGTGACTCTTGCCGCCGAAGTGAAGCCCGATAACGTTGTCTCTTTCTTGGTAGGGACAACCGAATACGTGGTGCCGCTGGGTGATAATATCGATGTAGAAGCGGAGATTACTCGTATGGAAACCGAACTGAAGCATAAAGAAGGTTTCTTGCAAAGTGTGATGAAAAAGCTGAGCAACGAACGCTTTGTCAGCAACGCCCCCGAAGCCGTTCTTGACTTGGAACGCAAGAAGCAAGCCGATGCGCAAAGCATCATCAACTCGCTCAAAGAAAGCATTGCTTCGCTGAAGAAGTAAGTTGCCGCCCTTCGCTTTTGTTTTATTCAGACAAGGTTTCAATTGCACTCCAGCAATTGAAACCTTGTCTTTTTTGGGGGAGAAAGAGCTGCTTTATCAATAGAAGGGAATGATTTCATGATTCTTTAAACAATAATTTGTTAGCTATAAGAGTTTTTCGTAGCTTTGCTTGCTTAAAACCTGCATTTAGCATAATACATCCTATCATATAGAAGGACTCTTTTCCTGCGAATGAAGCAACATTGACTAAGTGCTATTTACCTTAAAAATAACAGAATGAACAAACTTTCATCAATGCCTTCCGGTCGTTTGGCTTCGCTCGATATTCTGAGAGGCTTCGACTTATTTCTTCTGGTGTTTTTCCAACCTGTATTTGTAGCCTTGGGCAGCCGGCTTAACTTGCCTTTCCTTAATGATATTCTTTTTCAGTTTGACCATGAAGAGTGGATTGGCTTTCGATTGTGGGACATGATTATGCCCTTGTTCCTCTTTATGGCGGGGGCTGCCATGCCTTTTTCTTTTTCCAACTATCAGAGAGAGAAGAATAAGCGGCCTATTTATCGGAGAATCATGAAGCGGGTGGTACTGCTTTTCATCTTGGGCATGGTGGTACAGGGCAATCTGTTGGGGCTGAACCCCAAGTATATTTATTTCTATACCAACACGCTGCAAGCCATTGCCGTAGGCTATTTTATCGCCGCCGTTATTCAATTGCATCTTTCCTTGAAGTGGCAGCTTGTGGCTACGCTGCTCCTGCTCCTTGTCTATTGGGTCCCGATGACTTTCTGCGGCGATTTCACACCGATCGGAAACTTTGCCGAGCAGGTAGACCGCTGTGTGTTGGGGCGCTTTAGAGACGGCGTTTATTGGAATGAAGACGGCAGCTGGAGTTTTGCTTCGGGCTATACGTATACTTGGATTTGGAGCAGCTTGACCTTTGGAGTGACGGTGATGATGGGTGCTTTTGCAGGAAGAATCATGAAGGAAGGGAAAGAAAACCGTAGCCGCGTAGTGCGTGATTTATTTCTTATAGGAGTTGCCTTGGTAGCTGCCGCTTTGTTATGGAGTTTGCAAATGCCTATCATTAAACCTGTCTGGACGAGCAGCATGGCGCTCCTCTCTGGCGGATATTGCTTTCTGCTGATGGGATTGTTCTATTATTGGATTGACTATAAAGGGCACAGCTTTGGTTTGAACTGGTTGAAGATATATGGCATGAACTCCATAGCCGCTTATATGCTGGGTGAGGTGGTCAACTTCCGTTGTATAGTGAATTCGCTTACTCACGGACTGGAGCAATACTTTGGAGATTACTATGGTGTGTGGCTCTCGTTTGGCAACTTCCTTATTGTCTTCTTCATTCTGCGGATGCTGTTCAAGCAGAAAATCTTCTTTAAGGTGTGATACAGTCCATGTGATTTGTTCTAATTTAATCTATATAAAAAGTGAAACAATATTTATTCATTGCTCTTCTTTCTCCGGTAGCTGGTCTGATGGCAACTACCGCTCCGAAAGGAGATAAAGCGAAACAAAAAGGAATTGACCGGAAGTTGCCCAACGTGGTGTTTATCTATGCTGACGATTTGGGTTATGGCGATTTGGAGTGTTATCAGGCGAAGAATGTGCAGACGCCTAACGTGAACAGGCTTGCCAGTCAGGGCATACGTTTTACCAATGCGCATGCCACTGCAGCCACCAGCACGCCCTCGCGCTATTCCATGATGACGGGGATGTATGCCTGGCGGGTGCCGGGCACGGATGTGGCTACCGGAAATGCAGGGATGATTATCCGCCCCGAACAATATACGATGGCGGATGTATTTAAAAACGCCGGTTACGCCACGGCGGCTTTTGGTAAATGGCATCTCGGATTGGGCGATAAGACGGGCGAACAGGATTGGAACGCACCGCTGCCCGCCGCCTTGGGAGATTTAGGTTTCGATTATTCTTATATCATGGCAGCTACGGCAGACCGTGTGCCTTGTGTCTTTATCGAAAACGGGCAGGTGGCGAATTATGATTCCTCCTCTCCTATAGAAGTAAGCTACAAGAAACCTTTTGCGGGCGAACCGCTGGGCAAGGACCATCCCGAATTGCTCTTCAACCAGCAGTCCAGTCATGGGCACGATATGGCTATTGTCAATGGCATCGGGCGCATCGGCTATATGAAAGGAGGAGGCAAAGCTTTGTGGAAGGATGAAAACATAGCCGACTCCATTACCACCCATGCTATCCACTTTATTCGTTCGCATCAGCAGGAACCTTTCTTTATGTACTTTGCCACCAATGACGTGCACGTGCCTCGTTTCCCGCACGACCGGTTTCGTGGCACCAATCCTATGGGAGTGCGTGGCGATGCTATTGCGCAATTCGACTGGTGCGTGGGGCAGATTATGACGACTTTGGAGAAGTTGGGGTTGGCAGAGAACACCTTGATTATTCTTTCCAGCGACAATGGTCCCGTGGTGGACGATGGTTATCAGGACCGAGCGGAAGAATTGCTTGGCGGTCACAGCCCCGCCGGGGCGCTTCGTGGAAATAAATACAGCGCTTTTGAGGGAGGAACCCGTGTGCCTGCTATTGTGAGTTGGCCCAAAAGTATCAAGCAAGCGCAAGTATCCGATGCTTTAGTTTCACAGATTGATTGGATGGCCTCTTTAGCCTCTTTGATAGGAAGCAGGTTGCCTCACGGGGTGGCTTCGGACAGCTCTCAGCAGCTGGATGTCTGGTTGGGTAAAAGCCAGACCGACCGCCCTTGGGTGATAGAGCAAGCGGCGAATCATACGCTGTCTGTCCGTACCAAAGAGTGGAAATATATCGAGCCGAACGACGGACCGGCAATGATTCCTTGGGGACCAAAGATTGAAACAGGCAATTGGAAAACTCCGCAGCTCTATCAACTCTCTGTAGATGCAAAAGAACAGCAGAATGTAGCCAGCTCCCAGCCGGAAAAATTGTTTGAACTGCAAAACATTCTGCGCCGGGAAAGAAACAAAAAGTAGCTTCTTTGCCCACGTTCCGCAAGCTGTCTTAACGGGGTAAAGAAGACTTTGCTAGAAGAAAAGAATTGACAGAATAGTTCGTGAAAGCTCCACCGTACGGTTCACCGTGAAATGAGCTGCCAATAGGCGTTTCACCGTAACCATTTCTAGAGAAGAGAAGAGCAGAGAAGATAAGAGAAAAAAATAACAACAATAATAACAGCAACAGCAACAACAACGGTTGCGGTTGCGGATGCGGATGCGGATGCAAAACATTTAAAGCGGATCGGGTGCTGACGAAGCACCCGCTCCGCTTTAGTGTTTTGCCTCGTTTTAGTCAAAAGCAGGCATCCGGGATGCAAACTCCCGGCAGAGGATTGTTCATCGATCGGCAGAAGATTCGGCCTTTCCCGTCAGAAGATTCGTCATCCTTCGGCAAAAGATGATTCATCTTCCGGCAGAGGATTTTCGCTGCTTTTGGGGCAAGATAACTGCATCAAACTGCAAAATTGGTACGTGTGGTCTGCCTGCCCACGCTGCGTAATCCTTACCTGAAATAGGATGTGCACATTGCTTGGGTGCTTATCCAGCCTCCCGCTTGAGCAGCAAAACAACTGTGTAAAGAAAGAATTAGTTGTATATTTACGTCCGCTTTCAATAAAATAATGTATATTTGCATGCAAACAGTGTAAAAAGCACACACTTTTTCAGGCTATGAGTGGACAACGTTATCTTTTACTCCTATCTATCTTGTTTCTCTCCTCTTTCTATTTGAATGCTTTGGAGCGAAAAGCGAATGTACTTTTCATACAATCCTATACCAATCGCCAGTCTTTGCAAAACACGATGGTAGCCGAACTTCTTCATGGATTGAAAAGCGTGGGAGCCGAGGCGAACATTATTACTGAATATTTGGATGCCGACTATTGGAAGTATATTTCGGAGAAAGCCATACTCAGGCGGGTCTGCCAGCGAGCTCGCGAGCAGCAGATTGACCTGATAGTGACAGCCGGTGATGAGGCTTTCCATACGCTGTTCTGCTGCGGAGATTCGCTCCCCCGGCAACTTCCAGTCGTTTTTTATGCCATCAAATTCCCCGATCAAGCCTTGATGGACTCTTTGACCAATATCACCGGTTATACCATGATTCCTGATTATGTGCAGATTCTTAGGCAGGCAAGCAAGATGTTCCCGCAACGCAAAGAAGTGCTTTGCATCACTGATGATAGCTTCTTGGGGCAAAAAGGGGAAAAGCTGTTTAAAAAAGAGTTTGAAAAGTTTGCCAAAGAACAAACTGGCTACACGTTGAGAACGTACAATACACAGCTTGAAGCAACCAATATCATTATCTCCTCTACTTGCTATTCGCGCAACACGAACGGGCGGCTGGTGGTGATTCCCAAATGGTCTCCTTTCATGTCCGTAGTAGGCAAAAATTCAAAGGCTCCGTTCTTTTCTTGTCAATACCAAGCGCTGACCAGCGGGGCTTTTTGTTCTTACGACACCGATCCTTTCGACGTTTCCCGCAGGGTGGGGAGGCGTGTAGGGCTTCTGTTGAAGGGAGCCACACCGCAGAGCCTGAAGATAGAGAACATGCCTGCCAACTTTTTTTATGATTACAAGCAGCTGAACTTCTTTCATGTAGATAAGAAGCGGGCTGTTCCTGGTAGCATCATGAATCAGACCGTTTTTGAAAAGTATCAGTTCTTGTTCTTCTTGCTTTACGCTTCTATATTGGCGTTACTCGTTTTGATGGTGGTTTGGCTGATGCGCGCCAACCATCGGGAAGCACGCCGGCGCTTGCATGCACAAACTCGTTTGATGCTACAAAACAAGTTAGTGGCGCAGCGCGATGAGTTCGATAACGTCTTTCATTCTATTCGCGACGGCGTGATTACCTACGATGTTGACTTACGGATTCACTTCACCAATCGTGCCCTGTTCAAAATGTTGCATCTCAAGCAGCAGGAGGCTGCCCGCCCGTTCGAAGGGATGCCGGCAGAAAGCCTTTTGAAAATTTACAATCATGGTAGGGAGATGCTCCGTGAAATGTTGAAGCAGGTGGTTGACGAGGGAAAGAACATCGTGATTCCCGATGACTCGTTCATGCAGGAAGCGAATAGCAAGAACTATTTTCTGGTATCGGGCGAGATGGTGCCTATCCGTGCACATGGCAAGATAACAGGAGTCGCTTTTTCATTCCGCAACGTATCCGATGAAGAAATGCAAAAACGTTTCTTCAGTATGGCGATAGAGGAGAACACCATTTATCCCTGGCAGTTCAGTGTTCAGACGCAGCTTTTTACGTTCCCTTCCAGCTTCATGAAGCGAATGGGTTATGCAGAATGCAGTACACTATCCGTGAAAGAAATGCTTGCACGGATTCATCCCGATGATTTGCCGCAGGTTCAGAAACTGTTTACAGCAGTGATCAACGGTTCAGAAAAAAGCAATCGTACAAGCTTCCGCCAACACACCATCAGCGGGACGTACGAGTGGTGGGAATACCGCCTGTCTATTTTCAACGGACTGGCGGATGAACCCTATAGCATCCTGGGCGTTTGTCAGAACATCCAACGCTACAAATCGACGGAGGAAGAGTTGATTTGTGCCCGCGACAAGGCTCTTCAGTCCGACCAGTTGAAATCGGCTTTCTTGGCTAATATGAGTCATGAGATACGCACGCCGCTGAATGCTATCGTCGGGTTTTCGGACTTGCTGACGGATATGAGCAATTTCTCGAAAGAGGAGGTGGGGCAGTTTGTTGGCATTATCAATAAGAATTGCAGCTTGTTGCTGGCTTTGATTAACGACATTCTCGATTTGTCCCGTATCGAATCGGGCTCGATGGATTTTCGTTGGGCGCGACACAGCCTGCTCTTGCTGCTGAAGAATGTATGCGAATCGCAAAGACTGAACATGCCGCCCGGAGTGAAACTTCTTTTGAGTATTCCTACCAACGAGAAGAGGTATCTGATGACGGACAATGTCCGCTTGCAGCAAGTGATGAACAATCTGATAAACAATGCAGCCAAGTTCACCACTTCCGGTTCTATCACTTTGGGCTATATCGAAGAGAAACCGGGGACGGTCACGCTTTTTGTAGAAGATACGGGTAAAGGTATTTCCGAAGAGGGAGTGCGCCACATCTTCGAGCGCTTCTACAAAGTAGATAATTTTACGCAAGGGGCAGGCTTGGGGCTGAGTATCTGCCAGACCATTGTAGAGCGACTCAAAGGAACCATATCCGTTACGTCCACCATAGGGAAAGGTACACGCTTTCAGGTCTGCATTCCCGATACAGGGGAATAAAGACGTCCACTTGCGCACACAGTGTTCATTATCGGACATCGCAAGAATAGCTTAATAAGCTGAAAACAAGATAATTTGAAGTTTGGCACACTGTTTGACCTCTCTCTCATAGAAAAACTACTTTTATGAGAAAGAAGAATATACTACTCGTTTTTGTCGCCCTCGCTTTTCCGATGGCGCTCTTTGCCCAAAAAGAACGGGAAATCACCCTTTCCGAAGCAATCAGCTTGGCGCGTATGCAGTCCGTAGACGCTGCCGTTGCCCTCAACGAACTTAAAACATCGTATTGGGAATATCGCACTTTTCGTGCCGACCTGTTGCCTGAAGTCAATTTTTCGGGAACGCTGCCCAACTATAACAAATCGTACAGTTCTTATCAGAACTCCGATGGAACGTACGGCTTTGTTCGGAGCAACCTGTTGGGGTTGGCTGGTCAGCTTTCTATCGATCAGAACATTTGGCTCACGGGCGGTAAACTGTCGTTAAGCTCTTCGTTAGACTTTATCCGTCAGATGGGCACCAATTCAAACAAACATTTCATGTCCGTACCTGTCAGCCTGCAACTAACGCAGCCGATATTCGGTGTAAACAATATGAAGTGGAACCGCCGGATAGAGCCTGTACGCTATGCCGAGGCAAAGGCAGCTTTCATCAGTGCTACGGAAGAGGTGACCCTAAAAACCATCACTTACTTCTTCCAACTATTACTTGCTAAAGAGGTGCTAGGCACTGCCCGGCAGAACGAAACGAACGCCGAACGCTTGTATGAAGTGGCGGGTGCCAAACGGAAAATGGGACAGATTTCGGAAAACGAGCTTTTGCAACTCAAACTGGCTGCCCTGAAAGCCAAGGCGGCGGCTACCGAGTCGGTGAGCAACTTAAATGCGAAGATGTTCCAGCTCCGGGCTTTTCTTGGGATAGGAGAGGAGGAAACCTTGCAACCCGTGTTGCCCGAATCGGTACCGGACCTACGGATGGTCTACCGGACCGTATTGGACAAGGCCTTAGAGCGGAACTCTTTTGCCCAGAGTATTCGTCGCCGGCAGCTGCAAGCCGATTATGCCGTGGCTACTGCTCGCGGCAACTTGCGCAGCGTAGACCTCTTTGCCAGCGTGGGCTATACGGGGCAAGATCGCGAATTTACCGCTGCTTACAATCATTTGCTTGATAATCAAATAGTGCAGGTAGGCATCAAAATACCTATTCTCGATTGGGGAAAGCGTCGCGGCAAGGTGCGCGTGTCGAAAAGCAATCGGGACGTAGTGCTTTCTACCCTGCGCCAAGAGCAGATGAACTTTAGTCAGGACATCTTTTTGCTGGTGGAGCACTTCAACAATCAGGCGCAACAGCTAGGCATTGCCCGCGAAGCGGATATGATAGCTCAGCAGCGCTATAAAACAAGCATTGAAACTTTTATGATTGGTAAAATCAATACCTTGGACCTTAATGATGCCCAGAATTCGAAAGATGAGGCGCGTCAGAAACGCATCTCCGAACTTTTTAATTATTGGTCTTATTTCTACCAGATTCGTAGCTTGACGCTATGGGATTTTGATAAGAACGAAGAGCTGGAAGCAGACTTTGAGGCGATAGTAAAAAAATGACCGCTTATGATTTCTTTTGCTTTATGCTCGCTACCCATGAATTTTATCTAACTTTGCGTGCAACTAAACCCATACCATACCCTTATGATACTAATCATTGATGATGACAGTGCCGTCCGTTCTTCGCTCAGCTTTATGCTGAAGCGGGCAGGATACGAAGCTCGAGCCGTTTCCGGTCCGCGTGAAGCGATGGAAGTGGTGCGCTCTGTGGCTCCTGCACTCATTCTGATGGATATGAATTTCTCGCTCTCTACTTCCGGTGAAGAGGGGTTGACACTGCTCAAACAAGTAAAAATATTCCGTGCCGGAACTCCTGTGATTTTGATGACTGCTTGGGGAAGCATCCAACTGGCAGTGCAAGGCATGCAGGCGGGGGCATTCGACTTTATTACGAAACCTTGGAACAATGCTGCCTTGCTGCAACGCATCGAGACGGCGCTGGAGCTAGCCGCTTCTCCGAAGGAAACCTTCGAAGAACAGAGCGATACGCTCAAACGCAGCCATATAGTAGGAAAGAGCCGGGGATTGATGGATGTGCTCAATACGGTAGCCCGCATTGCTCGCACCAATGCTTCGGTCTTGATTACCGGCGAGAGCGGAACAGGCAAGGAATTGATAGCCGAAGCCATTCACGTCAACAGCCAGCGCGCTCAGCAGCCTTTTGTGAAAGTGAATTTGGGTGGAATCTCGCAAAGCCTCTTTGAAAGTGAAATGTTCGGTCACAAGAAAGGAGCGTTCACCGATGCTAGCGCCGACCGTGTGGGACGTTTTGAGATGGCGGATAAAGGAACTATCTTTTTGGATGAGATTGGCGACCTGAACCCTTCGTGTCAGGTAAAGTTGCTACGTGTGCTGCAGGATCAGACTTTTGAAGTGCTGGGTGACAGCCGCCCCCGAAAAACGGATATCCGGGTGGTCTCTGCCACCAATGCCGACTTACGGCAGATGGTGGGCGAGCACACTTTTCGGGAAGACTTATTTTATCGCATCAATCTGATAACCGTGAAACTGCCTGCTTTACGCGAACGAAGAGAAGACATTCCGCTGCTTGCCCGTCATTTTGCCGACTGTCAGGCGCAGCAGAACGGATTGCCTCGCACGGAGTTTTCGTCCGATGCTTTGCAGTTCTTATGCCAATTGCCTTTTCCGGGCAATATTCGCGAACTGAAGAATTTGGTAGAACGCACCATTTTGGTCAGCGGTAAAGAATTGTTGGATGCGAAGGATTTCGACCAACAGTATTTGCATCAAGGTGCCCCGAAAGCAACAGCTGGAAGCTTTTTGGAAGGTCGGACGCTGGAAGAGATAGAATGCCAAACCATTCTGCAAGCGCTCGACCGATATAAAGGAAATTTGAGTCAGGTGGCTACAGCGCTTGGCATCAGCCGGGCAGCACTTTACCGACGATTAGAAAAGTACGGAATGAATGGGGAATAACTGATGAATCGTTTATGCATTTGAAAGGCTTTTTCTTTCTCTTGGTCATCTTGCTCTTCGGTATAGCCGGTATGTTGTTTTCTGCCGCGGGAAAGAGTTCTTCGATGTTTTTGTACATCGCCGAGGGGCTTGTTTTGTTTGTTTTGATCTATCTGGTATTCTTTTATCGTAAAATAGTGAAGCCGCTCAATACCATCGGCAGTGGTATGGAACTGCTGCGGGAACAAGACTTCAGTAGCCGGCTGACTCGTGTAGGGCAGTACGAAGCCGACCGCATCGTGAACGTTTTCAACCGCATGATGGACCAGCTGAAGAATGAACGCCTCCGCCTGCGCGAACAGAATCATTTTCTCGACCTGATGATTAACGCTTCTCCGATGGGGGTGGTTATCCTGACGCTCGATGATGACATCTCTCAGTTGAACCCTATGGCTTTGAAAATGCTCGGAGTGCGTCTGGAAGAGGTGTCGGGGAAAAAGATGGCCGAAGTGGATTCGCCTCTTGCTTCCGAACTGAAGAACATTCCTCCAGGCACCACCTTTACCGTCCGGCTGAACAATTCGAATATCTATAAATGCACCCACTCTTCTTTTATCGACCGTGGCTTTCCGCATCCTTTTTTTCTGATAGAGAGCTTGACGGACGAAGTGATGAAAGCCGAGAAAAAAGCCTACGAAAAAGTGATTCGCATGATTGCCCACGAGGTGAACAACACGACTGCCGGCATCACTTCTACGCTCGACTCTGTGGAGCAAGCACTGGCAGAATTGGACGGGATGGAAGATCTTTGCGAAGTGATGCGCGTATGCACCGACCGTTGCTTTTCCATGAGCCGTTTCATTACTCGCTTTGCTAACGTAGTGAAGATTCCCGAACCGCATCTGGTACCGGTGAATCTGAACGAGGTGGTGCTCTCTTGCAAACGATTTATGGAAGGTCTCTGTGCCGACCGGAATATTAATCTGAAGGTAGAACTGGACGAGAATTTGGCGGACGTGAAGTTGGATGTGGTTCTCTTTGAACAAGTGCTGGTCAACATTCTCAAGAATGCTGCCGAGAGCATTGAGCGCAACGGGGAGATTGTTATCCGAACGTCCTCACCTGCCGCCATAGAGGTGGTGGACAATGGTAAAGGCATCACAAAAGAGGCTGAAACAAAACTGTTCAGCCCCTTCTTTTCTACCAAACCCAACGGTCAGGGCATCGGTTTGATTTTTATTCGCGAGGTGTTGATACGGCATGGATGCACTTTTTTGCTTCGCACCTATGCGGATGGGTTAACCCGCTTTCGAATCTTATTTTAATGATCCTATCATCTCTTGGTGGTAATTATCTACGATGCGTTTGATTCCTTCGCCTATCTTCACGTAATCGGCTTCGTTCAGGTTGGCAAGTGAAACACGGATGCTCCATTCGGGACCTCCAAAACCGCCGCCGTTGAGCAACACCAGTGATGTTTCGTTGGCAAGGCGGAAGACGATGTCCAATGGGTTGTACGTCTTCTTGAGATACGTCACGAAGGCGTCTCCGTAGAATTTCTTTGCCCAAACCAGCAGGTCGATTTCTGAATAATAACCGGCGCGAAGCGGATCTTCGACCAGCGTGAAGCCGGTGCTATCCCACAACGCATGCAGGCGGCTGAGGATGATGCTTTGCATCCGGGCTTTGTAGCTGTCTGTCTTGTCGAGCAGCGAGAAAGCGGCAAAGAAACTCATTTGTGTCTGTTGCGGCAGAGAGAGTCCGGCGGTGTGGTTCAAAGCCACTTGCCGGCTGTCTGCCACTAAGCGGTCAATGAATTTCATTTTCTCCGGATGCAGGCTGAGGCTGGAATATCGCTTGTGGAGAGCTGCTTTTTGTTCATCCGACAAGCGGGTCAACAAGGATTCGTAGATATTCTCCTCGTGCAGGGCGATGACGGCATTGCGCCAGCCGGTAGCGCCGAAGTATTTTGAAAAGGAATAGACGCAAAGCGTGTTGTGCGGCAATTCTGCCAAGAGCGAACGGAAGTGGGGGATGAAGGTGCCATATACATCGTCGGTGATAATCATCAGGTTGGGGTTGTCGCTCTTCACGATACTGACAATGCGGGCAGCGGTTTCTGCACTGAGTGCATAACTGGGCGGATTGCTCGGATTAGTAAGGAAGAGCGCTTTGATGCGCGGGTCTTTCAGCTGGTCAATCTCCGCATCGGCGTATTGCCAAGTATGTTGTCCGTCGCTCGTTATGCAGTTGGCGGATATTTCGGTGACATCGAATTCGTAGCGGCGGAGTTGGGGAATCTCGATGTAGGGCGTAAAGGCAGGCACGAGCAGAGCAATGCTGTCTCCGTGGCTCAATAAATAATTCTGTTGCAGCGAGTCGAACACGTAGCACATGGCAGCTGTTCCGCCTTCGGTGGCAAAGAGGTTGAAGGTGCCGCGGGGTGCCCGTCGGTCGCACAGCTCTTGTGCCAGATAATCTTGCACCAGCATTTCGGTGAAGGGCAGGATGCGGTCGGGTACGGGATATTGGTCGCCGATAATTCCTTCCGCCCATTCGTGCACCAAGGCGTCCGGGTCGGCTGCGTGTTCCATCAGCAGGTAGTTATACGTGCCTTTCAGCAGATTGGCACCGGGCTTGCGGGTGTTCTCCTTCAGAAAAGTTTCGAAGCGGGCGGCTATCCCTTGTTTCTCGGGGATGCCGGCTATGCCTTCGGGTAGCGACAGGATGCGGCGGCATTCGTCCAGACCGAACTGTCCGAGCAAAAAGAAAGCTTCGCGCGGTTCGGTAGCTATCCAGTTGGGGTTGCCCCGCCCGGCGTTCAAAAGGGTATGAGCAGACTTTTTGACGCTCTCGTCCGCCATCTCAATCAGGCGGTTCTTTAGTTCGAAGGGACTGATGCCATCCATCTGTTTAGCGAATGTTTTGCTGTTAGGTTGATTCTTTTTCATCATTTGTTTCTTTATAGATATTATATTGTACTAAATAACTAACCACCCGAGGTTACATAAGCAACACGATGACTACTCCCCAGATGATTAATAAGGTGTTGCCCACGGCGTAGGTAATGGTGTATCCCAAAGCCGGTGTTTCACTTCCTACGGCATCTTGAATGGCACCCAGCGCGGCAGTGGTGGTGCGTGAACCGGCAGTGCAGCCTAATGCCAGTGCAGGATGGAATTTGAAGACGTATCTAGCCATCAGCAATCCTGCGATAAGTGGAAGGGTGGTGACCAGTGCTCCTACAAGGAAGAGGCTGGCGCCTACTTCTTGGAATCCGGTGACAAAGCTCGGACCGGCAGCAATGCCGACAATGGCGATGAACATGTTCAGTCCCACATTACTCAATATCCAGAGAGAGGGTTCGGGGATGTTCCCGAAGGTGGGATGTTTGCTCCGTAGCCAACCGAAGACCAGTCCCGCAATGAGTGCCCCGCCACTGGTGGACAGGCTGAGCGGTACGCCGCCCAAATGGATGGATAGAGCGCCGACCAATCCTCCGACGAAGATGCCCAGTGCTACGAAAATCATATCTGTCTGGTTCGTGCTGCGGTCGGCGTAACCTATTTGTCGGGCGGCCGTGTCTACTTCGCTTCTAAGTCCTACTAGTTCTATTCGGTCTCCTGCATCGATAATGGTTTTTGCCAATACCGGAATCTGAATGCCTGCACGCTTAATAGAGCGGATGCTGACTCCGTGCATGAACTTTTGCAGACGGATCATTTCAACCGTTTCGCCAGAAAAAGTGTGGTGAGTTACCATCACGGAGAGTGTTTCTGTGGGGAAATTGAGCAATTGCGCGTCTATCACCTCAGGACCTATCCAGTCTTCTTCGCCAATGACGCATTCGCGTCGCCCGCTCAGCACCACTTCGTTGCCCGCGTTCAGTAGGAGATCCGGGCTTACTTCCCGAATGATTCCGGTTTGGCGAACGCGTTCCACAAAGAGGCGTTTCTTTTGTTCGTTGAAGTAACTTTCTAATTCTGATACTGTTTTTCCTGCACCGAACCATTCGTTTTTAAGGCTATAAGCGCGGAAAGTCACGGGGCGATCTGCCATCGTGAATCCTGGTTCATCGGCTTCCGAACTACCCATACGGGCTTCCAATTCGCGGCAGTCAGCTTTTACTTTATCAAGTCCTCCCAATAGCTTTGGTCCCAGTGTGGAAAGTATCCAGGCGGAACCCGCTGTCCCAAAGATATAAGTGACGGCATACGCCACGGGGATGGCATTGATGTAAGTCTGTTTTTGTGCTTCGCTCATGCCCAATCCGTTGATGGTGTCACTCGCCACACCGATGACGGCGGAAATGGTTTGCGACCCAGCTAGCAATCCGGCGGCTTCGCCCACATTGTATCCCATGAGCTTTGCCAGTGCCCATGCCGACAGTAGGCTGACGACGCACATCATAGCAGCAAAAGCCACTTGTGGAAGTCCGTCTTTTTTGAGTCCGCGAAAGAATTGCGGCCCTACTTTATATCCCACGGCAAAGAGAAATAGTAGAAAGAAGACAGCTTTCATCGGGTCGCCAATCTTAATGTCTAGTTGTCCTACGAGAACGCCTACTAACAGAACACTTGTTACAGTGCCCAGTGAAAATTTTCCGATTTTTAGTTTCCCAATCCAGAATCCAAGAAATAAGGTGAGAAAGATAGCGAGTTCGGGACGCTCTCTGAGTTGACTGACAATCCATTCCATAATTAATGCCGTTTAGGGGTTTATAGTAATAAGGTATATAGTAAGATATATTGCGGTTAACTGTTACTCATAGAACCGTATTTAACGAATAAAGTTCTCTTTTAGGCTATTATCTTGCATCAGTTTCCTTATTTAGGGCAGCCTTTTCGGTAGAAAGTACTAAAAGCACTATTTTATCCGATAAAAAGAGCATCCTAGAAAGAGAGTAAGACGTAACTTTGCGCACTATATTGAATTTATCTAAAACTACAGAAATGGAACAACAAATTAAACCGGCTTCTGGCCGTCTTGGAGTATTGGTAGTTGGAGTAGGTGGAGCCGTTGCTTCTACCTTTATCACTGGAACACTTGCAGCTCGCAAAGGATTAGCAGCACCCATCGGATCTACTACGCAATTGGCTAAGATTCGGTTGAAGGATGGCGAAAAACGCATAAAGGATGTCATTCCTTTGGCTGATTTAAATGATATTGTGTTTGGCGGATGGGATATTTTCCCGGACGATGTATTTGCTGCAGCAGAGCATGCAGAGGTGTTGAAAGACAAAGATTTAGCCAAAGTGAAAGAAGAACTGCAAGCTATCAAGCCAATGCCTGCTGCTTTTGATCACGAATGGGTGAAGCGTTTGAATGGAACACACGTGAAGCAAGCCGCTACGCGTTGGGAACTGACCGAACAGATTCGTCAGGATATTCGCAGTTTTAAAGCTGCAAACAACTGTGCTCGTATGGTTGTTATTTGGGCAGCAAGTACCGAAATTTATATCCCCCTTTCAGACGAACACCGCTCATTGGCTGCTTTGGAGCAAGCCATGAAAGATAATAAGAAAGACAAAGTGTCTCCGAGTATGTGCTATGCTTATGCAGCTATCGCCGAAGGATTCCCCTTCATCATGGGTGCGCCTAATCTTTGTGTGGACACGCCTGCTATGTGGGAGTTTGCTGCTAAACAACAGGTGCCTATCATGGGCAAGGACTTCAAAAGCGGACAGACGATGATGAAAACGGTGCTGGCTCCGATGATTAAGACGCGTATGTTAGGACTTTCCGGTTGGTTCTCTACTAATATCTTGGGAAACCGCGATGGCGAAGTGCTGGACGACCCCGATAATTTTAAAACCAAAGAGGTGAGCAAACTCTCTGTAATCGACAATATCTTGGAGTCGGAGAAATATCCGGAACTTTATGGAAATGTCTATCATAAAGTGCGCATCAATTACTACCCTCCTCGTAAAGATAATAAGGAAGCTTGGGATAACATTGACATTGTGGGATGGATGGGTTATCCGATGGAGCTGAAAGTAAACTTCTTGTGCCGCGACTCCATCTTGGCTGCTCCGCTGGTACTCGACCTGGTGCTGTTCAGTGATCTCGCTGCCCGTGCAGGAATGTCTGGCATTCAGTCGTGGCTTTCATTCTATTGCAAGAGCCCGATGCACGATTTCGAGCACGAACCTGAGCACGATTTGTTTGTTCAGTATGCTAATCTGAAGAATACGTTGCGCCGGATGATTGGTGACGAAACGCGTGAATGCTTGGATTAAATAAACTAAATATAAACGGATGAAGTATGCACTGATTGCTGCCGGACAAGGTTCTCGCCTCGTATCAGAAGGAATTCAGGTTCCTAAACCTTTGGTACGTGTAGGCGGAGTGCCTTTGCTGGCGCGACTGCTTCGTATTCTTCTTACTAATGATGCAGATTCTATCTGCATCATTATTAATGAAGAAATGGAAGAAGTTCGTCAGTTCCTTCTACAGCAGCAACTGCCCGTGCCTTTGCACATGGTGGTGAAGTCTACTCCCGATTCTTTTCATAGTTTCTATGAGTTGATGCCCTACCTGAAGGGGGAGGGGGGCTTTTGTTTAACCACCGTCGATCCGATATTCCGCGAATCGGAGTTTGCCGCTTATATTCGTGCATTCCGGGCGGACGAATCGAATGATGCGTTCATGGCAGTCACTGATTTTGTAGATGACGAACGCCCGCTATATGTTTGCACCGACTCTGAACTACGGATAAAAGGCTATGCCAGCGAAGCTTATTCGGGCTTCCGCTATATATCGGGTGGTATTTATTGCCTGAATCAGTCTGCCCTTTCGCTTTTGCCTGCGGCGCTGCAAGCGGGAGTGTCCCGTATGCGGGGTTTTCAGCAATATTTGGTAGAGGCAGGGCTGCAGATGTGCGCCTATCCATTCTCTAAGATAATAGATATAGACCATGCTAGCGATGTGGTCAAAGCCGAACACTTTTTAGAAGAACAAGGTAAGTAATGAACGTATTGACTTTTGCCGGAATACAACGGTCTTCTCTTTTTTCTCCCAACCATGTAGGAAATGATGCTGCAATCTTTTCTGCAACAGTGCAGTATCTGACGGATGCAGGACATACGGTGAATATATATACCGAACAAGAATTTTTAGCGGCTCCCTTACAAGAAAAATTCGTCTTTACGATGATGCGTAGTAAAGCAGCCGTGCGCGCATTGCAACGGATGGAGCAGGCTGGCGTGGTGGCTGTAAACTCGGCTTTCGGTATAGAAAACTGTACGCGTGAACGGATGACAGCCTTACTCTTAGAAAACAATATTCCACACCCCGAAAGCTTGATGTGGGACACCAACGACTTGATTCCCGCCTATTTGATTGAACCTAATTTTGAACCTTGCTGGGTGAAACGTGCCGACTTCCATGCCATACATCGGGAGGACGTGACGTATGTGCGCACACTGGAAGAGTTGCAGGAGGTGGTGCCCGAATATGCGTTGCGGGGAATTGATCGAGTGGTGATTAACCGTCATCTTGAGGGCGACTTAATTAAGTTCTACGGTGTAGCGGATACAGACTTCTTCTATTGGTTCTATCCTTACGAAGGTCATCACAGTAAATTCGGACTTGAAGAGGTTAACGGTAAGCCTACGGGCGTTCGCTTCGCCTTGGAGCAGTTGCGTAAAATGTGCAACGATGCAGCAATGATATTGGGCGTGCAAATTTATGGTGGCGATTGCATCGTTTCGCCCGATGGAACTATTCGTATTATCGACTTTAATGATTGGCCTAGTTTTGCCCCTTGCCGAAAGGAGGCTGCGCAAGCGATAGGGCAGGCCATCTTGCGGGAAGCTAATAAAACAAACGCATGAAAAAACAAACAACTAACGCCGGCTTACAAGAAAGTTTAAAGTCAGCCGATACGGAAGAGTGGATTGATTTGCTTTTCTATCGCCCGATAGGTTATCAGTGGGCGCTTCTTTTTCGACAACTAGGTGTCAGCCCTAATGCTATAACCATTGCTTCCATTTTTTTAGGAGTGGCAGCGGGGCTTTCCTTTTATTCTACGAACCTTTGGTTGAACGTCACGGGCATGTGCTTGCTGGTGTGGGCAAATATGTATGACAGTGCGGACGGTCAGCTAGCCCGTATGACCGGACAAAAGTCCGAATTGGGACGTATGCTCGACGGCGTGTCGGGCGATTTCTGGTTTATAGCCATCTATGTAGCCATCTGTTTCCGTCTCACTCCGGAGTGGTCTTTTGGGATTTGGCTGCTAGCTGCGGGTGCTGGTATTTGTCACAGTAAACAAGCCGCTATGGCGGATTATTACCGCAACATTCATCTATTCTTCTTAAAAGGTAAATCGGGCAGCGAGCTTGACAATTCGGTGCAACAATGGGCTATTTATCACTCTCTGTCGTGGAAGAAGGACTTTGTGCGGAAACTGTTTCTTTGGTTCTATAGTGGCTATACACATTCACAAGAACAGTTATCACCTCGTTTTCAACAGTTCTTTGCTCTGCTGAAAAAACAATATGGAGAAGCTATACCGGCTACTATTGGTGAACAATTTCGTCCGGGAAGTTTACCGCTGATGAAGTACACCAATATTTTATCATTTAATACGCGTGTCATGGTGCTCTTTATTGCCTTGTTGGTGAATCTTCCTTGGATTTACTTTGTTTTTGAACTGACCATTCTCAATGGCATATTGGTGTACATGATTTGGAAACAAGAATCTTGGAGTAAGGAGAGAATGCAGCAATTAAACACAAAAGAATGAGCAGTCGCTTTCGCAATATCTTTCTGGCATTTGGCATCATTGCCGTTCTTGTTATGCTTTTTACCTTCGATGTGTCGTATGATGAATTACTGGGTAACTTGAGGCGCGCCGGCTTTTATTTACCTTTGATTTTGTTGCTTTGGCTTTTTATTTATCTGATTAATACGTTGTCATGGTATGTCATCATTCGCAGCAATGGAAGGGTGCCTGCCCTTCGCTTTTCGCGGCTTTATAAATTCACGGTCTCTGGTTTTGCGTTGAATTATGTCACTCCGGTAGGACTGATGGGAGGGGAGCCTTATCGCATTATGGAACTCACGCCTTATGTCGGTGTGGAGCGTGCCACTTCTTCCGTCATCTTGTATGTGATGATGCACATCTTTTCGCATTTCGGGCTTTGGCTCAGTTCGGTGGTTCTCTATGCTTGTTTCTATCCGGTGGGATGGGGAATGGGTGTTGTGTTAGGGCTGATTGCTGCTTTTTGCTTGTTGCTGGGGATGGCATTTGTGAAAGGATACCGCAACGGGATGGCTGTAGCCTGCGTTCGCATGGGGAGTCATCTTCCTTTTTTGAAGAAACGGGCTGTTCGCTTTTCCGAGAAAAATAAGGAGAAACTGGAGACTATAGACGGTCAGATTGCATTGCTTCATCAGCAACGCAAAAGCACCTTCTATGGTGCATTGCTGCTCGAATATGTTGCTCGCATCGTCAGCTGCCTTGAAGTGTGGCTGATTATGAATGTGCTTACTTCGGATGTCAGTTTTCTGAGTTGTGTGCTGATTGTTGCCTTCTCTTCTTTGCTCGCCAATTTGCTTTTCTTCTTGCCGATGCAGCTGGGAGGGCGGGAAGGCGGTTTTGCTTTGGCTGTAGGCGGACTTTCGCTTTCGGGCGGTTTTGGCGTTTATACGGCTTTAATCACAAGAGTACGTGAGCTATTTTGGATTGTTATAGGTCTCGCACTAATGAAAATGGGAAATAAGAAAAAATGATGGATATTGAAAAAATAAAAGCTATTGCTTTTGACTTTGGTGGCACACTAGACTCGCCTTTTCAGCATTGGATGGAAGTGTATCTTTATTATTATGTGACAGAATTTTATTTGCCTCTTACGAAAGAAAGCTTTCGTGAGTCGTATGTTTATGCCGAGCAGATGATGGAACGTTTGCCGTTGGTGCAACCGTCTCACTCTTTGTTAGAAACGCAGCAGGTCAAGCTTCAATTGCAATTTGAAAAAATGATTGCGCGATATCTGTTGCCTGACGTGTATGAGTATTTTGAAAAAGTGCCTAACGAAGCAGCCCGCTTGATTACTGATTATGCCACGGCCAACGTGAATGTTTCCAAACCCGTACTTGCAGCGTTAGCAAAGCGCTATCCGTTGTTGCTGGTGTCCAATTATTATGGAAACTTGAAAAAGGTAGTCACCGACCTAGGCATTGCTCCTTACTTTGTTTCAATCACCGACTCCACGATAGAGCGCATCCGCAAGCCCGATCCAGCTCTGTGGAAGATTGCTTTCGACCGTCAAGGGTATGCTCCGGAAGAGGTGCTAGTGGTAGGAGATTCTATGAAAAATGATATATTTCCGGCATTGAGTTTGGGTTGTCAGGTGGTGCATGGTTGTCCCGACCTTTCGCAAGAAGAAGTTCTGCCTAGTGTGAACCGGATCTCTTCACTCGACGAATTACCCGCTCTTTTGCTTTGACATAAAAAAGAAAGGCGGACTTTTTAGTAAGCCGCCTTTTTTCTTATTTGATTTCAAATTCTTCTTTCATGTCTATCTCTTCGCCGTGGGTATCATAGAATGTGTATTCTAAGAAGGCGAGCTTTTGACTCGGAATAACCTTAATTCCTAATCCGTACTTTACCTGCCATTTGCGCTTCAGAGACATCAGCCCCTGATTGACATACGCAGCGATATACGGATGGATGTGCAGTGAGAATTTCTTTATCTTCAATTTATTGACCAGATAATCAATTTTACTCTCGAGAGTGTCCGTAAAGAGAATGGACGATTTTATTTTGCCTTTACCAAAGCAAGTGGGACAATCTTCCATGGTGTTGACATCCATTGCTGGACGTACCCTTTGTCGGGTGATTTGCATCAATCCGAATTTGCTCAAAGGTAAGATGTTGTGTCTCGCTCTGTCTTTTTGCATATTGGCACACATACGTTCGTAAAGCTTCTGACGGTTTTCGGCTTCATTCATGTCGATGAAGTCCACCACAATAATTCCCCCCATGTCTCTAAGTCTCAGTTGGCGTGCCAGCTCATCGGCTGCTCCCATGTTTACATCGAGTGCGTTACCTTCCTGTCCGTTGGCATTTTTGGTGCGGTTACCGCTGTTCACGTCTACTACGTGAAGCGCCTCAGTATGCTCAATAATCAGATAGGCACCACTCTTATAAGAGATGGTTGTACCAAATGATGACTTGATTTGTTTGGTGATAGCAAAATTGTCGTAAATAGGTAGCTGACCTTTATACAGCTTTACAATACCTTCCCGTTCGGGAGCGATAATAGCCACGTAGTCTCTGATTTCGTTGTATACCGCCTCATTGTTGACGTATATATTTTCAAACGAGGGGTTGAACAGATCGCGCAGTAATCCTACCGCACGGCTTGTTTCCTCAAAAATCAGTGTTGGATACTTGGTTAATTTCTGCACCTTGATGATGCTCTCTTCCCATTGTTTAAGCAGCACTTTAAGCTCTCCGTCGAGTTCGGCTACGCGTTTTCCTTCGGCCACCGTACGAACAATCACTCCGAAGTTTTTCGGCTTGATGCTCATGAGCAGCTGCTTGAGTCGTGCGCGCTCTTCGCTCGATTTAATTTTTTGAGAAACAGAAACCTTATCGTCAAAGGGCATTAGCACGAGATACCTTCCAGCAAATGAAATTTCGGAAGTTAATCGCGGTCCTTTCGTTGAGATAGGTTCCTTTACAATCTGCACCATCACTTCTTGTCCGACCTTTAATGTGTTGGCAATGGTGCCATCTTTGTCTAGTTCGGGAAGAATGGTTGCTTTCGTAATGGAGTTTAGCTTTTTCTTGTCGCTTAAAGTTTGCTTTACGAATTTTTCGAGTGAGTTAAATTGAGGACCTAAGTCTAAATAATGAAGGAAAGCATCTTTCTCGTAACCGACATCGACAAAACAGGCATTCAGTCCCGGCATCAATTTCTTGACGCGGCCTAAATAAATGTTGCCCACCGAGAAGGAGATGTTTCTTCCTTCGCTTTGTAGTTCCACCAAGCTCTTGTCCTCAAGCAGGGCGATGGATACTTCTTTGGGCTGTACGTCTACTACTAGTTCGCTTGTCACAATTTTGTTTCCTAATTATTTTTAAGTTCTAAAAAAAGAACAAACCCGAAAGGCATTCGCTTCACAAGTTTGTTCTCTATTTCTGACCAGATCAGACTGAAAAATTACTTTTTCGTTTTATGTCTATTCTTTCTTAGTCTTTTTTTACGCTTGTGCGTTGACATTTTATGTCTTTTCTTTTTCTTTCCGCTTGGCATAGCTTCAAAATTTTATTGGGTTAATACTCTTGTTTGTTATTTCTTTACCGAAATGGTGAATGTCTTAGCTGGCTTGAACGCTGGAATGTTGTGTTCAGGGATAATGATCGTAGTATTCTTTGAAATATTACGAGCTGTTTTTTGAGCTCTTTTCTTAACTACGAAACTCCCGAAACCACGAAGGTAAACGTTGTCGTCTTTAGACAGAGACTCTTTCACTGCGTTCATAAATGCCTCAACTGTTGACAGTACTGTAGCCTTATCAATACCTGTACTCTTTGTAATTTCGTTTACAATATCTGCTTTAGTCATTTTTCTTTCAAAAAAATATTATTACTTATGTTCTTTGCTAATTTTTTAGGACTGCAAATATATGGCTTTTTAGTCTCTCAAAAAAATATATTCTGAATAATTTTTGAAAAAACTCTCATCCTTAAGCTTTCTTAGACTGAAAACAGCTACTTTTGTCTTTACTTTTAAAACTAACTGAATGAATGACTTTAGTGTCACTTTGCTAACTTGGTATCAGGAATATAGGCGTGAGTTACCCTGGAGAGGGGCTACTGATCCTTATTTGATATGGATTTCCGAAATTATTCTTCAACAAACTCGTGTGGCGCAAGGATATGATTATTTTCTTCGCTTTATCCACCGTTTTCCTGATGTGCAGACTTTGGCGGATGCCGATGAAGACGAAGTGATGAAATATTGGCAAGGGTTGGGCTATTATTCCCGTGCCCGCAATCTGCATGCCGCCGCGCGGAGCATGAACGGCGTGTTTCCTCATACCTATTCCGGCGTGTTGGCGCTCAAGGGGGTGGGCGAATACACTGCTGCGGCTATTTGCTCGTTTGCTTATGAGATGCCTTATGCAGTGGTTGATGGTAATGTTTATCGGGTTTTGTCCCGTTATTTGGGCATTGATACACCGATTGACTCTACTCAGGGGAAAAAACTTTTTGCTGCTTTAGCGGAGGAGATGCTCGATAAATCTCACCCGTCTACCTACAATCAGGCTATAATGGATTTCGGAGCAATTCAGTGCACCCCTTCGTCGCCTAACTGTATGTTTTGCCCGTTCGCTGATTCTTGCACCGCGCTATCGAAGGGGTTGGTGGTTCAATTGCCCGTGAAACAGCATAAAACAAAAACTACCAACCGCTATTTTAATTATCTGTACGTGCGTAGGGGGGCATATACTTATATTCATAAACGCACGGCAGATGATATTTGGAAAAATCTGTTTGAACTACCTTTGGTTGAAACTTCTGAACCACTTTCCGAAGAAGTGTTTCTTTCTTCGCCCGCTTTTCGTACATTGTTTGCTGAGGACGAAATACCGGTTGTTCGTTCTGTTTGCCGCGATGTGAAGCATGTTCTATCCCATCGGGTGATTTATGCGAACTTTTTTGAAGTTACGCTGCCGGAACATTCTCTTTCCTTTTCGGACTATCAACAGATTAAGGCAGAAGATTTGGACCGCTATGCTGTCTCTCGCCTCATACATGCCTATATAGAGAAATATGTATAATAGTTGGAGCATTCTTTGGATAGTGAGATATTTCTGTTTAATTTTGACGCAAAATCAATTAAAAACCGAATGATATGTCAGTGAATAAAGTGATATTATTAGGAAACGTCGGTAAGGAACCTGAGGTAAGATACCTTGATACCGGCATCGCAGTGGCTACTTTATCGTTGGCTACTACCGACCGCGCCTATACATTGGCAAACGGAACGCAGGTTCCCGAAAAGACGGAATGGCACAATCTGGTGGCATGGCGCGGATTGGCTGAAACGATAGAGAAATATGTTCACAAAGGAGACAAACTCTATGTAGAAGGCAAAATCAGAACTCGTTCTTACGATGACCAAGCAGGCAACAAACGCTATGTGACGGAAATCTTCATTGACACGATGGAACTACTAAATAATAAAATTGTATAACTAAAACCCTATCTATTGGACCCGGATGCTTTTATATGCCAATTGGCAGATGTATTTAACGGTATAACCGTAACCACACCTTCTTTTTCAGCCATTGTGGCCATCATCTTGGCTGGCTTGCTTCTTTTTGCTTCTGGTTTTGCTTCGGCATCAGAAATTGCTTTTTTCTCTCTTACCCCTTCCGATCGCAATGATATTGAAGAACGTAATCATCCTTCGGACGAAAAAATCAGTAACTTGTTGGATGATTCGGAACGCTTGCTGGCAACGGTGCTCATTACCAACAATTTTGTCAACGTAACCATCATCATGCTCTGCAACTTTTTCTTTTTGCAGGTATTTCATTTCACCTCTATCTTTGCAGAGTTTCTGCTTATGACGGTGGTTCTTACTTTCTTGTTGTTGCTCTTTGGTGAAATAATGCCGAAGATTTATTCGGCACAAAAGACGCTGGTGTTTTGCCGCTTTGCTGCGCCGGGCATCTCTGTGTTGAGGAAGCTGTTTTACCCGTTGTCTTCCTTATTGGTACATTCCACTACGTTTCTAAACAAGCACGTCTCGCGGCAGAACCATAACATCTCTGTGGACGAACTTTCGCAAGCATTGGAGCTGACGGATAAAGCCGAGTTGACCGAGGAGAATAATCTTCTCGAAGGCATCATCCGCTTTGGCGGTGAAACGGCAAAGGAGGTGATGACCTCCCGTTTGGATGTAGTAGACCTTGACATACGTACACCGTTCAAAGAGGTTATACGTTGCATCGTAGAAAATGCTTATTCGCGTATTCCTATTTATGCCGGTTCGAGGGATACGATTAAGGGGGTGCTATACATCAAAGACTTGCTGCCGCACGTTAATAAAGGAGATAATTTTCGTTGGCAGTCATTGATTCGTCCGGCTTATTTTGTTCCAGAGACAAAGATGATTGATGATTTGTTGCGCGATTTTCAAGCCAATAAGATTCATATTGCCATTGTCGTTGATGAATTTGGAGGCACCTCGGGCATCGTGACGATGGAAGATATTATCGAAGAGATAGTGGGTGAGATTCGCGACGAGTACGATGATGAGGAGCGGTTTTATACGGTGCTGAACGATACCTCTTGGGTGTTCGAAGCTAAAACACAACTAAGCGACTTCTATAAAATCACGAAGGTGAATGAAGAAGACTTTGATAAAATCTCCGGCGATGTGGATACCTTAGCGGGCTTGTTGCTCGAGATAAAAGGAGAGTTTCCGTCGCTTCACGAAAAAGTGATTTATCACCGTTACGAGTTTGAAGTGCTTGCGATGGACAACCGACGGATACTCAAAGTAAAAGTAACCATCCTGCCAGCGTTGGCTATGGAACAATAATAGGGGCATTCCGATGGCAATGTATCTACTTCACCAAGAAGAAACGCTTCAATGGGGCATCTGGAAGATAGACGAATCTATGGATGAATTGCTTTCTTTGTTGCCCGCGCCCCAAGCTTTCGAGCAGGGCATGCAGCGCTTTACCGCTCCGCATCGCCGTAAAGAATGGCTGGCGGTGCGCGTGCTTCTTTATCAATTGCTGCATGCGTACAAAGAGATAGGCTACGAACCCAGCGGCAAACCCTATCTGACTGACCATTCGCAGTTCCTCAGCATCTCTCATACCAAAGGATACGTGGCGGTGCTGCTCAGTCCGGTGGCGGAAGTGGGCATTGACATCGAACAATACGGACAACGTATTTATAAGGTGGCACATAAGTTCATGCGCGAGGACGAATGCGTTGCAGCCTATCTGGGGGATACGGCATGGGGCTTGCTTTTACATTGGTCGGCTAAGGAAGCGATGTTTAAGTGCCTGCCTGCCGACGAGGTCGATTTCCGTGCGCACCTCCAGATTGCTCCCTTCGAAATACAGTCGCAAGGCACGTTCGATGCACGCGAATATCGTACGGAAAGACAAGGCTCCTTTTTGATACACTACTTGATCCATCCCGATTTTGTGCTGACTTGGCTGCACGCCTAGGCAGACGATGCCGTAAGTATAAAACATCTTTTCACTATCTCCGCGTTTAAATATGTAGCCCAAAGATAATCTTTGTGTCAGCCTTATGCGTATCTTTGCCGACGAAATAATAATAGATAGATGGAACCATTAAAGCATGAATGTGGCGTTGCGATGATACGCCTTTTGAAACCGCTGGATTACTATGAAAAGAAGTATGGTACGTGGATGTATGGGTTGAACAAGCTCTACCTGCTGATGGAGAAGCAACACAACCGCGGACAAGAAGGGGCGGGGCTAGCTTGCGTGAAGCTGGAGTCGAACCCCGGAGAAGAATATATGTTCCGTGAACGAGCGATGGGCTCGGGAGCTATCACAGAAATATTTGATACCGTGCAGAGCAATTATAAGGATTTGACGCCCCAACAATTGCACGATGCCGATTTTGCCAAACGAACGCTGCCTTTTGCCGGTGAAGCCTATATGGGACACTTGCGATACAGCACCACCGGCAAGAGCGGCATTTCTTATGTGCACCCCTTTCTGCGCCGCAACAACTGGCGGGCTAAGAATCTGGCTCTGTGCGGAAACTTCAACCTTACCAATGTGGACGAAATATTCGACCGCATCACCGCCATCGGGCAGCATCCGCGCAAGTATGCCGACACGTATATTATGCTCGAACAGATGGGGCATCGTCTTGACAGAGAGGTGGAACGTCTTTACACGATGGCACTGGCGGAAGGGCTGGAAGGAATGGCGGTGACCCGATGGATTGAAGAAAAGATTGACTTGGCTAACGTGCTGCGCACTTCGAGCAGCCAGTGGGACGGCGGATACGTGATTTGCGGGCTGACCGGCAGCGGAGAGTCTTTCGCCTTGCGAGACCCTTGGGGCATCCGTCCGGCATTCTGGTATCACGATGAAGAGATTGCCGTGCTTGCTTCCGAGCGACCTGTCATCCAGACGGCTCTCAACGTGCCGGTCGATCAAATAAAAGAGCTGCAACCCGGGCAGGCTGTCTTTATTGATAAGGCGGGGCACATGCGGACAGCTCAAATCAACAAGGCGCGCGAAAAGGCAGCCTGCTCCTTCGAGCGCATCTACTTCTCCAGAGGAAGTGATGTGGACATCTATCAAGAACGGAAGCTGCTGGGCAAAAAACTGATTCCGCGCATTTTGAAAGCGATAGACCAAGACCTCGAACACACGGTCTTCTCCTTTATCCCCAACACGGCGGAGGTGGCCTTCTACGGCATGCTTCAAGGATTGGACGACCATCTGAACGAGGAGAAGATGCGCCAGATTGCTGCCCTTGACCATATTCCCGCGATGGACGAGCTCGAACGCATTCTTTCCCGACGCATACGGAGCGAGAAAGTGGCTATCAAGGATATCAAGTTGCGCACCTTCATTGCCGAAGGGAACACCCGCAATGACTTGGCGGCGCACGTTTATGACATCACCTACGGCAGCCTCTGCGCGGGGGTGGACAATCTGGTGATTATCGACGACAGCATTGTGCGCGGAACTACGCTCAAGCAAAGCATCATCGGCATACTCGACCGCTTGGAACCGAAGAAGATAGTCATCGTCTCTTCATCGCCACAGGTGCGCTACCCCGACTATTACGGCATCGATATGGCGCGCATGAGCGAGTTCATTGCCTTCAAGGCTGCCATCGAGCTGCTCAAAGACCGGGAGATGAAAGATGTCATCGCTGCCGCCTACCGCCGCTCGAAGGAGCAGGTGATGTTGCCCAAAGAGAAGATGGAGAACTACGTTAAAGAGATATACGCGCCCTTCACCGACGAGGAGATTTCTGCCAAGATGGCGGAGCTACTTACTCCCGCTGGGACGAAGGCGGAGGTGGAGATAGTCTTCCAGCCCTTGAGCGGACTGCACGAGGCGTGTCCCCAACACAGCGGGGACTGGTACTTCAGCGGCAATTATCCTACCCCCGGAGGAGTGAAGTTGCTCAACGAGGCGTTCATCGCCTACGTTGAGCAGGTGTACCAATTCTAAGCGGCAGGGAATTTGGACAAACGATTTTTTATGCTTAAACAGACAGAGAACAAGATGAAAGATGTGACATTAATCCTCGACGACGGGAGCCGCTTCAGCGGCAAGTCGTTTGGCTACGAGTGTCCCGTTGCGGGCGAAGTAGTGTTCAATACCGCGATGACCGGCTATCCCGAGAGTCTGACCGACCCTTCGTATGCCGGACAGTTGATAACCCTCACCTATCCTTTGGTGGGCAACTACGGAGTGCCGGACGCTTCTTTTTGGGAAAGCGCCCGCATTCACGCCCAAGCCCTCATCGTGAGCAACTATTCCGAAGCATACAGCCATTGGAACGCCAAGGAGAGTCTGGCGGACTGGCTCAAACGCGAGCAGGTGCCCGGCATCACGGACGTGGATACGCGGGAGCTGACCAAGGTGCTGCGCGAACACGGTGTGATGGGCGGACGCATTGTCTTCGATCAGGCACCTCAGGATGCGCCCGCCGAAACCTGCAACTACGGCGCAACGAACTTTGTGGACCAAGTGAGCTGCAAAGAAGTAATCACTTATCCCGCAATCAGCGGAGAGGCAAGCCCCGTTCGTGTGGTGCTGCTGGACTGTGGGGTGAAGGAGAACATCCTCCGGTGCTTGCTCCAGCGCGGTGTGGAAGTAATCCGCGTGCCCTGGGATTATAACTTCAACACCCTGGCCTTCGACGCTCTCTTTCTCTCTAACGGACCGGGCGACCCGAACACCTGCGATGTTGCCGTACAGCACATCCGTCAAGCGATGCAGAACGAGCAACTTCCCATCTTCGGCATCTGTATGGGCAACCAACTTCTTGCCAAAGCAGCCGGCGCCTCGGTCTACAAACTGAAGTACGGACACCGCAGTCACAACCAGCCCGTCCGCCTCGTGGGAGAAAAAAACTGTTACATCACTTCACAGAATCACGGCTTTGCTGTAGCCTCCGACACGCTGAGTGCCGACTGGGAACCTCTCTTTGTCAATATGAACGACGGCTCCAACGAAGGCATCCGCCACCGCCGCAATCCCTGGTTCTCCGTACAGTTCCATCCCGAAGCTGCCGGAGGTCCCACCGACACCACCTTCCTTTTTGATACCTTCATCCGCCTCATCCGTAACCCCAAACAACTTCACATCCATGAAAGAAAAGATTAATAAAGTCCTCCTGCTCGGTTCCGGCGCCCTTAAGATAGGAGAAGCCGGAGAGTTCGACTACTCCGGCTCGCAAGCCCTCAAAGCCTTGAAAGAAGAAGGCATCCAAACCATCCTTATCAATCCCAACATTGCCACGGTGCAGACCTCGGAAGGCGTGGCGGACCAGATTTACTTTTTGCCCGTGACTCCCTACTTCGTAGAAAAGGTCATTGCCAAAGAACGTCCGGACGGCATCATGCTCGCCTTCGGCGGACAGACGGCTTTGAACTGCGGGGTAGCCCTCTATCGGGAGGGAATCTTCGAGAAGTATGCCGTGCGCGTGCTGGGCACGCCCGTACAGTCCATCATCGACACCGAAGACCGCGAAATATTTGTGAACAAGCTCAACGAGATTGACGTCAAAACCATTCAGAGCGAAGCGGTGGACAATGCCCTCGACGCTCGCCGCGCCGCCCGCGAACTGGGTTATCCCATCATTGTGCGCGCTGCTTATGCTTTGGGCGGACTCGGTTCCGGCTTTTGCGACAATGAAGCAGAACTGGACGTGCTGGTAGAAAAAGCCTTTGCCTTCTCTCCGCAAGTTTTAGTAGAGAAATCGCTGCGCGGATGGAAGGAGATTGAGTACGAAGTGGTGCGAGACTGTTATGACAATTGCATCACTGTCTGCAATATGGAGAACTTCGACCCGCTAGGCATCCATACCGGCGAAAGCATCGTTATCGCCCCCTCACAGACGCTCACCAACAGCGAATACCACAAGCTGCGCGAACTTGCCATCCGCATCATTCGCCACATCGGCATAGTGGGCGAGTGCAACGTGCAATATGCTTTCGACCCTCATAGCGAAGATTACCGCGTCATCGAAGTCAATGCCCGCCTATCCCGCTCTTCTGCCCTAGCCTCCAAGGCGACGGGTTATCCCCTTGCTTTTGTGGCTGCCAAACTGGGGTTGGGCTACGGACTATTTGAACTCAAGAACTCCGTGACGCGCACCACGACCGCCTTCTTCGAGCCTGCCCTCGACTATGTAGTCTGCAAGATTCCCCGTTGGGACCTCGGTAAGTTTCACGGCGTAGACCGTGAGCTCGGTTCCTCCATGAAATCCGTCGGAGAAGTGATGGCGATAGGACGTACGTTCGAAGAAGCCATACAGAAAGGCTTGCGGATGATCGGGCAGGGGATGCACGGCTTTGTAGAGAACAAAGAGCTGGTCATCGCCGACGTTGACCGCGCTTTGCACGAACCCACGGACAAGCGCATCTTCGTCATCTCGAAAGCTTTCCGCGCCGGATATACGGTGGAGCAGGTGCATGCGTTGACCAAGATCGACCCTTGGTTTCTTGAGAAGCTGATGAACATTGTCCGCACCGCCCACAGCCTGGAGCAAACCACCTTTGATGCGCTACCCGCCGACCTTCTTCGCCTGGCCAAGCAGCAAGGATTTTCCGATTTCCAGATTGCCCGTGCCATCGGCTTGCCCGGCGAGCTCGACGAGCCGCTTCTTCAGGTGCGCCGTCGCCGTCAAGCGCTCGGCATTGTCCCTGTGGTGAAGCAAATCGATACATTGGCAGGAGAGTTCCCTGCACAAACCAACTATCTTTACCTGACGTATAACGGTACGGCAAACGATGTGACCTACCTGGGCGATCGCCGCTCCATCGTCGTTCTTGGTTCGGGCGCCTACCGCATCGGCTCTTCTGTGGAGTTCGATTGGTGCGGCGTACAAGCTCTTCAAACCATCCGCAAGGAAGGCTGGCGTTCGGTGATGATCAACTATAATCCCGAGACGGTGTCTACCGATTATGATCTTTGCGACCGTCTTTACTTTGACGAGCTTACCTTTGAACGCGTGATGGATATCCTCGAACTGGAGAATCCGCACGGCGTCATCGTCTCTACTGGCGGACAGATTCCCAATAACTTGGCGTTACGCCTCGATCAGCAGCAAGTACCCATCCTCGGCACTTCCGCCCAAAGCATCGACAATGCCGAAGACCGCGAGAAGTTCTCTGCCATGCTCGACCGCATCGGCGTGGATCAGCCCCGTTGGCGCGAGCTGACTTCGTTGGCAGACATCAACGAGTTTGTCGACGAGGTTGGTTTTCCCGTCCTTGTCCGTCCCTCGTACGTGTTGAGTGGCGCTGCGATGAATGTCTGCTCCAATCAGGAAGAGCTGGAACGCTTCTTGCTGCTGGCGGCGAATGTGTCCAAACAGCATCCCGTGGTGGTCAGCCAGTTCATCGAAAATGCGAAGGAAGTGGAGATGGATGCCGTGGCATGCAACGGCGAGATAGTGGTTTATGCCATTTCAGAGCACATCGAGTTTGCCGGAGTGCACTCCGGTGATGCCACCATTCAGTTCCCGCCCCAGAAACTTTATGTGGAGACAGTGCGCCGCATCAAGCGCATCAGCCGCGAGATAGCTAAAGAGCTGAACATCTCCGGTCCGTTCAATATTCAGTATTTGGCACGGGAGAATGACATCAAGGTCATCGAGTGCAACCTGCGGGCTTCGCGCTCCTTCCCCTTTGTCAGCAAGGTGTTGAAGATAAACTTTATCGAACTGGCTACGCGGGTGATGCTCGGATTGCCGGTGGAAAAGCCTTCGAAGAACCTTTTCGACCTCGACTATGTAGGCATCAAGGCGTCGCAGTTCTCTTTCAACCGTCTGCAAAAAGCAGACCCCGTGCTTGGCGTGGACATGGCTTCTACCGGAGAAGTAGGTTGCATTGGCGACGACACCTCGTGCGCCGTTCTCAAAGCAATGCTTTCTGTAGGCTATCGCATCCCTGCCCGCAACATACTTCTTTCTACGGGAACACCCAAACAGAAGGCAGATATGCTTGGCGCTGCCCGCATGCTGGTGCAAAAAGGCTACCACCTCTTTGCCACAGGAGGCACGCACCGCGCCCTGGAGGAAAACAAGATAGAGAGTACGCTGGTTTATTGGCCGAGCGAGGACGGGCAGCCGCAAGCGCTCGACTTGCTGCACGAGAAGCAAATTGATATGGTGGTGAACATCCCCAAAAACCTTTCGGCAGGCGAACTGACGAACGGGTACAAGATTCGCCGTGCGGCTATCGACCTCAACATCCCGCTCATCACCAATGCACGCCTTGCCAGTGCTTTCATTCAAGCTTTCTGCACAATGAGCATTGATGATATTGTGATGAAGAGCTGGGCGGAATATAAATAAGCACAGGTTATACCTTTTTTCAGCCCCCGTACGTAGGTCATAAAGCCCCGTACGGGGGCTTTTCGATTGTCATCCGTGAACTGAAGAAACCGTGCCGGTGGGCTGAGTGAAATAAATACACGGCAGAGGATGGCTCAACTCTCGGCAGACGATTCACCTTCTTCCGTCAGAAGATTCGTCCTCTCTCGGCAGAAGATGCCTCCTCTCCCGGCAGAAGATTTTCCTTTGGTGCAGTTGCCCTCTATCTAAGTAAAACGGTTCGGTTAGGTAAAGGCACAACGTTTTCATCAGGCGGGTCATCAAAAAAAAATAATCTACTTTGTTTGGTTTTTGCATGAACCAATTTTAATTTGTATGTTTGCAGTTTGCAGAATTATAGTCGATATGGATGAACGAACGTTAGTCTTACAACTAAAAGAAGGTAATGAAAACGCATTTACTACCCTTTATCAAACTTATTGGGGGAAAGTATATAAATTTTCCCGCCTCTATCTTACTTCTACCGCAGAAGTGGAAGAAGTGGTGCAGGATGTGTTTGTGAAAGTATGGGAGGCACGCATGTTCATCAAAGAAGACGAGCATTTCAAAGGATTTTTATTTATCATCACGCGAAATGTTATTTTCAACCAATTCCGGAAAAGTTTCAATGAAGACGCTTACAAATTAACCGTGCTCAAAAGCGCCAGCGAAAGCTATGGAATAGAAGAGGAGATGGAAGCCTCGGATTTGCAAGTTTACATTCATAAATTAATAGACGAGTTGCCGTCCAGGCAGCGCGAAGTGTTTCAATTGAGCAGGGAGAAGCATCTTAGTTATAAAGAGATAGCTTCCCAGCTCAACATCACCGAAAAAACCGTAGAGCGCCACATCAATGAAGCCTTAAAGTTCCTCCGAAAGAACGTGTACCTCTTCTCTTTATTCCTTTCAGTCTGATAAGGAATCACCTTTCCTACTTCTTTCTAACAATAATTATTCAGATACTTTTCAAAGAAATTGATATTTTCTCTGGGGGGTATGGAGGGATGGCGTGTATTTATAAATAGACGAGCGGACAAACCGGCTTGTCACAATCAACAGATAAGAATGGAACAGCATACAGATACCTATAAGCTATTAGTCAAAAAATTATTAACCGGCACGTTGCAGCCCCAAGAACGCGCAAAGCTCAATGAGCAGGAACGCGTGAAAAAGGTGATGCAAACTGAATGGGAAGAAACGTCTGAACTGTATGCGAATATCGCCAAAGAGAAAAAAATATTTCATAAAGTGCTGCACACCATTCAACAAAAGAAAGCCGGACGTTTCAGAAAAGCCGTTACCCGCTATTCTTGGGTTGCATCGCTAGCTTTGCTGCTGCTCTGCGGAACCTTGACGGCTGTCTTGTTCACGCGCCCCGACGTTGCCGAACGAATGTATGTAGTCAATTCAGGAAGACAATCCATGGATTCCGTACGCCTTCCGGACGGCACTTTTGTGATGCTCAATGCTGGAAGCCGGCTGACCTATCCTGAAGTGTTCACGGGAGAGAATAGAGAAGTAACTCTTTCGGGACAAGCTTTTTTCCAGGTGGAAAAGGACGAAAAACATCCGTTCATAGTGAAGACAAACGGATTCAATGTGACGGCGCTCGGCACTTCCTTTGAAGTCTTCAGCTTCGATCAAGATGAAAGCGCAGAAACCATACTGCTTGGCGGAAAGGTCAAAGTAGAGACGATAGACAAGGCAGACCAAACGGTGACTGGCAAATATTTCTTGAATCCCAATGAGAAGCTGACCTATACCGGCAAGAAAGAGGTACAGATAGAGTCCGTGGATGCCAACTCGTATTCGGCTTGGCGCATGGGCGGACGACTTTCATTTAAGAACGAAAAGCTATCCATGATTCTACCGCGATTGGAGAAGTGGTACGGGCAGAAAATCATCTGCCCGCAGAAAGTGGCGGATTACTACCGATTCACGTTCACCGTGCGTACAGAACCTCTTGAGCTGATTCTTAATATCATGTCGAACAGCGCACCGTTAAGCTACACACTGACTAGCAGTGAAGATTACGTTTTGAAAGAACTTAGACACGCAAAATATTAACAACTTAATAAATAAATGAATATGACACAATGAAGTAAACACCGTATTGTTGACCGGGTGAGAGTCGTTTCAGAAACGAACCACCTATTTAATTCTTTAAATGAAATCTAATAATTTATCGTATTTATGAAAAAAGGCAATTTGTGGATGTTCAGTCCGCAGCAACTAAAAAAGCACTTAGCCTATCTGTTGGCTGTTTCGATGGTATGTATGATACCAATCAGCGCGTTTGCGCAAGTACTCAAAGTCTCTTTGAAGAAAAACAATGTATCCATGCAAGTGGCACTTCAAGAGATAGAAAAACAAAGTGGATACACACTTTTCTACAATGACAATCAAGTGAAACTCTCTAAAAAGGTTTCTATTGACTTAAAAGACGCATCCGTTGAAACAGCGCTTCAGCAGGTATTCAAAGGTTCGGGCTACAGTTACCGGATTGTAGAAAACCAAATCGTAGTCTCTACAATAGCGCAAACCAACGCTAAAACAAGCACTGCCAGTCCGCAGCAAAAGAAAGCGGTACAGGTGAGCGGCACGGTCAAAGATACGTCCGGCGAACCGATTATCGGCGCATCTATTATTGAAAAAGGAGTATCCTCCAACGGAACCATTACCGATATTAACGGTAATTTCAAATTAACCGTTTCGGGCAATGAATTGCAAGTGAGCTACATCGGTTATACACCGGTGCAAATAGTGGTGAAGCAAGGCGTAGCGGTGTACAACATCGTGATGAAGGAAGATGCCAAAACGCTGGATGAAGTAGTGGTAGTGGGCTATAGCAGCCAACGTAAAGAAAGCTTGACGGGATCGATGCAGACCTTGAAGAGTGACAAACTGAAAGATATTACTAGTCCGTCCGTGACGAATATGCTGAATGGTAAAGCGCCGGGTGTATTTGTAGCACCAGGTTCCGGTCAGCCGGGAGCCGAAGCAGCCATTGTGATCCGCGGTAAGTCCACTATCAATGGCAGCACCGACCCGTTGTGGGTGATTGATGGTGTGATTGTAGGTTCGGGAGCCGGAGCATTGAATCCTGCGGATGTAGAAACGATGACTATCTTGAAAGATGCCGCTTCTACCGCCATTTATGGTTCTCAGGGTGCTAACGGTGTGATTCTGGTTACTACACGCAGTGCAAAAGCCGAAAAGATGACCGTGACCGCTTCTGTTAAAGCAGGTATTAGCAACCTGAACAACGGCAACCTTGAAGTGATGAATGGTGCCGAGTTGTACGATTACTACAAATCATTTGCCAATGCAGAAGAAATCGCTTTCCCTCGTTGGAATGAAGATTTGAGAAACAGTAACTTCAGCTGGTGGGACTTGGCAACGGGTACCGGTGTGACGCAAGATTACAATGTATCACTCTCGGGTGGTAACGAAAAATTAAAATCATTCCTGTCCATCGGTGTGTACGATGAAACCGGTTCGGTCAGAGGATATGACTATACACGCTACAACTTCCGTTACAAAACGACTTATAAAATGGGCAATTGGCTGACTGTGAAGCCTTCTATGTCCGGTTCGCGCAGAGATATTGATGACAAGCAGTATTCTACTACAGCCATGTACTCTATGTTCCCTTGGGATAGTCCTTTCGATGAAAATGGAAAAATTGTGGGCCACCGTTCCAATACATGGGTCAACAGCAATAGCACCAACTATTTGTACGATTTACAATGGGACAAATCGGCTTCTACCACCTATGAATTTATGGGTAACTTGGATTTTGATGTCCGATTCACTGATTGGTTGACTTTCTCTTCTATCAACAACTACAAATGGCAAGGGTATTCTTCGAGCAGCTATACGGACCCCCGTTCTTCGGGTGCATCGGGTGTGAATGGTCGGTTGAACGAATATCAGAGCAATATGGTTCGCCGGTATACCAATCAAATACTTCGTTTCAATAAAATGTTTGGAAAACATTCGGTGAATGCCTTGTTGGCTTACGAGTTCAATGACTATTGGTCTAAAACGTTGGATGCAACGGGTACCGGATTCGTTCCTGGATTTGAAGTGCTCGACGTAACAGCTTTGCCCGAAAAGACAAAGGGCGGCATCAGCGAATGGGCTGTTCAGTCTTATTTATTCAATGCGAACTATGCCTATGACAATAAGTATATGGCTCAAGTCTCTTTCCGCCGGGATGGTGCTTCCAACTTTGGTACGAATGCCAAATACGGTAATTTCTTCTCTGTCAGTGGAGGTTGGAACATTCACAAAGAGTCTTTCTTCCATGCCGATTGGGTGAATGTGCTTAAAGTACGTGCTTCTTACGGTTCGGTAGGTAATCGTCCGACTTCGCTTTATCCGCAATACGATCTTTATTCTGTTTCACAGAAGTACAATGGCATTTCGGGTGCTTTGATTTCTCAAATTGGAAATAAAGATTTGACTTGGGAGAAGACGATGACGACCGGTCTGGGTCTGGACGCTACGTTGTTCAACCGTCTGCGTCTCTCGTTCGACTATTATATAAAGAATACCAGCAACTTGCTTTACCCCGTGCCCGTGTCCGGTCTTACCGGCGTAACGGTGCTTTGGAGAAATGTAGGTGAATTGAAGAATACAGGTGCTGAGTTTACGTTGGGTGCCGACATTATCCAAACGAAAGATTGGAACTGGAGCATCGACTTCAATATCGGCACCAATAACAACGAGGTAAAGAAACTGTATGGCGAAACTATTGATGGAAAACTGCCTCAAATTATTGGAGGCGACGTGCTTAACATTGCAGGAAGTGCCGACAAGTTGTTGAGACCGGGATTGGATAGTGATAGTTTCTATCTGAAAGAATGGGCAGGCGTCAATGCTGAAACGGGTGCTCCCGAATGGTATAAAACGGTGAAACAATCTGATGGAACGACCACCCGTGAGAAAACGTCGGAATATGCCAAGGCAGACCAAGTGGTTTGCGGAGCTTCTACTCCCGATTTCTTTGGCGGTTTCTCTACTGCTTTGTCTTACAAGAACATCGATTTTAATGCCAACTTCGGTTACTCTGTTGGAGGAAAGATTTATAACTATTCACGTTCGGAATACGATTCTGATGGTGCCTACACCGACCGTAACCAAATGAAATTGGCTAAGGGCTGGAGCCGCTGGCAGAAACCTGGTGACATCGCTACGCATCCCGTTGCCAGATACAACAACTCAACCAACTCCAACAAAGTGTCTTCACGTTACTTGGAAAATGGTGACTTCTTAAAGTTGCGTTCGGTCTCTATTGGTTACAACTTAGCTCTGCCTCAATACTTCATCCAGAATTTACGCCTGTTCGTTTCGGGTGAAAACTTATTCTGCATCACCGACTATTCGGGTGTAGACCCTGAAGTAACACCTATTGATGGTAAAACTACTGGCTCTGTAGGTCCTGGCGTATATCCGTCGGCACGTAAGTTTATGTTTGGTCTTAATGTTACATTTTAAAAAATAGAACGATCGTATGAAAAAATTAATTATACTACTTGTCGCTGCTACTTGCTCATTTTCAGCATGCGATATAGACAGGTTGCCGTATGGGTCTATGTCGGCAGAGCAAATAACCGGTGACCCGGAAGGCTCATTGGATGCCTTGTTGAACGGTTGCTATGCACAAATGAAAGCTTGGTCGGACGTCATGCACCGTTGCGGTGAATATGCCGGTGATAATATGATGATTCGGGGTACTTCTACCGATGCTTTTTACGAGTTTATCTCTTACTCGCGTACGCCTAATAACTATCGGTTGCAGACTTTTTGGGACAATAGTTACAAAGTGATTGCCCAATCATCGAACATTCTCAAAATGATTCCCGAAGGCAAAAGTGCAGAGGTGAATCAGCAGTTGGGCGAATGTTATTTCCTGCGCGGTATGATGTATTTCTATCTTTGCCGTGCTTACGGACGTCCTTACTATCAAAACCCTGAAACTAATTTAGGGGTGCCTATCGTCAACGGAACTCCCGACGATATGCTTAACCTTACGCTGCCCGACCGCGCTACGGTAAAAGCTACTTACGAACAGGCAATCAGCGATTTGAAGAAAGGTGAGGAATTGATGACTATCGATAAGGGCCCTGCTTTTGCTTCTAAAGAAGCGGCTGAGGCTTTGCTTTCCAGAGTGTATCTGTATATGAGTGGCACGTATGCTTCTCCCAATGCACAATATGCTAAGTTGGCGGAAGAATATGCCACCAAGGTGATTGCCACGAACAAATATTCGCTGTTGCCTCGTGCTGATTTCATGAAGTACAACACGATCGTTCCCGAAAACAATAAAGAAGCTATCTTCGTAGTAAAACGTATCGCTTCTGAATTTGTGGACTATGACCACTATTATGGTATTGGCGGTATGTATGGTGTGATTGGTGAAATGGGTTGGGGCGAAATGTATGCCAGTGCTAAATATATTGATTTATTGAACGAAACCGGGCGTAACGACTGGCGTCCCGAATCAAAAAAGATGGTGGATGCTCGCGCTGCTTTCATCGAACCGCAATATGTTTATGATGAAACATCCGGAAAGGCTGAAAATTGCTTCCGCTTCATTAAGAATGTATATCCTTTGAAGAAAGGCATGACCATGGACAAGCAGACCAATTTCAATTATGTGCAAGCACGCATAGAGAAAAGAGGAAATGACTGGTATGCTATTGAAAAGGGCGTAACGCAATATCAATACAACGGTGATGCTATCGAACCTCAAAAGGGAAGCGACGGCAAGGCCTTATTAAAAGATATAGAGTACAAACTCACGCCTATTTCAGAAGCAGAGCAAACGTATCGCATAGAAAACTACAATACGAACAACAATCTGGAGCCAATTCTGATTAATGTATCGGGTGTGATTGACTATCGTATGCAGCTGAACCGCGTATATCCGATGTTCTACATCGTGAAGTGCTCGCGCGAAGGCGAAGAGTCTCATCTTCACTCACCGGTAATCAGCCGTTTGGGCGAAATTTACCTGAATCGTGCGGAAGCGCGCGCTAAACAAGGCAAATACGGAGAAGCCCTTACGGACTTGAATGTTATTCGTGAACGCTCATTGCCAGGTCAAGGATATGCCGATATCGATGCCGCTAATGCAGGCATCCGCATTGACAAAGAACGTCAACTCGAATTGGCCTATCAGGCAGAACGTAGCTACGATGTATTCCGTAACGGCGAACCGTTGACTCGTCTGTATCCGGGTCCGCACAAAGCTATGGAGACAGTGACTGCCAAAGATTACCGTGTCGTTTACTACATTCCTCAAAAAGCAATCAATGCTTATCCTGGACCTTTGACACAGAATCCTACAAGCAACTAATCTGAAGGATTTCATATATCGCAAAGAGGGCGTATCCATTGGTGGATACGCCCTCTTTGCGTTGTCAAACAGTACAAAACAAATTCCAACTAAGCCAAGTTCCGCTTTATACCAAGGGTTTAGCAACCCGTTTGTCCTTTCCTCTCACCCTTACTTGAAGATGCTTTTATCTTGTCGTCCAAGTTTGAGTATTCGTATCGGTGCTATTAGCTAGTTCTTTCAAAATAGTATAATAAATTTATTGATTTCGAGGTATTTTCACTTGTTGCTTTTTTTGTTGATCCGGAAAAAGAAGAGGAACTTTCTTCCTTTTTCCTTTGTAACTTCCTATCCTTCTTAAAAAGCTTTTAATCAATGAAATGCAATTTGTTGCTTTAGGCTCAGTCTCACGGGTATCAGGTCTCATTTAATGAGCTCCCCTTTAGCCCCCTCAAAAACAGGATGTATAATAATATAACTTTTGTAATTATATATTAGTAAGGATATAATCATAAGTAAACTCTTTGATTAGACTCGTTTGCCAGTAGTCGTTGCTTTGTCTTGTTTTTTACTCCTATTTATTATTGTACTGTAAATAAGATAGTTACTAAATTTAAAAAAAAGCCACGTTGTAAGGGTAAGCCATAGAATGATACCTGATACCCGTGAGCCTGGGCCTACGAGCCCAAAAGCTTTATACTGTAAATAACGAGAAAATCTTGGTTTGTGCTCCTATTTCTATTTTTGTTAAGATAGAAGACGGTTTATACAATCCGTCTTCTATCCTTTAAGAAAGACGTTACTTGTTTTTTTAAAAGCCGTTACTTCATTTTTTAAGACACGTAACGTCTTTAAAAAAAACAAGTAACGGCTTTTGAAAAAAGAATGAATGGAATGCAAGTTCAGCAGGTCTATCCCTTTTACTTGTTGCGATAATAGTCGATTGTTTCTGTTGTCAGCAGATCGATAGGCATGTAGTTGGTGCAGACCACTTCTTTTTTGAAGATGAGGTGGTCACAGAGTGCTTTGATGCCATTGAATCCTTGAAGTTCCGGTTGTTGGGCGATGAGGAATGAAACGCTTCCTTGCTTCAGGCAGCTGACGTTTCGCTGGAGCAGGTCGTAACCAATCAGGTGGAAGCCTTCGCGATGATGTGTTTGGAGGTATTCTCCTAAAACATAGACTTTCGAATTGAAGGTGATGCCGCTGTTCACCTTCGGATGTTGGCAGAAGAACTGATCCAGCATGAGCTGGTCTTCATCGTTGTGCTCGGCGTGCAAGTCAAGCTCGAGTATCGTCGAACTCCGATGATGTTCGTGCATGTATTGCTTGAATCCCTTTTCTCTGTTTTCTTGCTGGTTGGAACCGATAATTCCTTGGTGTATCTTGCGAAAGATGACTAGTTCTTCTTTCTCCCCTGCCAGCAACATCAGCATGCGGGCGGCAAAGTAACCGCTCTGCCGGGAGTTTTGTCCGAAGAAAGCCAGTGGGGGAACTTCTTTGATGTTAGAGTCTATATAGATGAAGGGGATATGAAGTGAAGTGAGCTGGTCGGTGAAGCCTTTGGTGTAGTGCGGAATGGTGGGTGCTACCATCACGCCGTCGGGGCACTCGTTGAGGATAGCAGCGCTGGCATCTACAAATGACGGGTAATGATAGGGGTCGTAGCAAGTAATCTTTACCGAAATATGAAAATCAGAGTAGGCGGCGAGTGCTTCGTGAATACCGGCTTCGATAGCTGTCCAGTATTCACCCTCGAGATGTTGGGGGAGGAGGCAGGCAAAGAAGTAGTGTTTGTTGGAAGCCAACGCGCTGGCATACATATTAGGCTGATAGTTCAGTTGCTTTAATATTTCTTCCACTCGTTTCTTACTTGCTGCCGCAACGCCGTTCCTGCCGTGAATCACGCGGTCTACTGTTCCAACAGATACGTCCGCCAAGCGGGCAATATCTTTAATTCTAATTCTATCTGGCAACTTATTCATTCTTTAAATGTAGTTTCTTCTTCTATGGCTTTTATTTCGTCCAGAAGTAACGTTTACCGTTCTTCTTTGTACCGCAATAATTGATATTCAGCTGCCCCAATCGGTTTGTTTCTATTCTGCACAGCTCTGATAACTTGGCGCAAATGTATGAAAATAGATTGAATGCAAAAAATAAACGATGAGCATTATGCTGACCTGCTTAGCTTTAAATTAAACTTAGCTTTTTTTTGTGCCTATTCCCGATTTATTTACGAAAATTAGCTCTTCTATAAGATTAATCTTTTATATTTGCTCCGTATTAAAAAAATAAAACTATGAAATCAATTGTGAAGAACTCTATCTGTTTGACAATGGTCGTTATCTGTTGTTTTGGATTTTACTCTTGTTCGAAGGATGATGGGCAAACTCCTGGTCCACCTCCCGGTCCGGACCCCGGTCCAAGCATTCCAGCAGCTATTGTAAGAGCGAATCAATTCATTACTTTTTATATGTACGACGGGTATTTGTGGAACGATAAAATACCATTGAATATAAAGCCCGAGAAAGAGGCTGATCCTTTTAAGATGATTGATGGGATGATTTATAAAGAATTGGACAAGTGGACGTATGTAAGCGATGATGCCGAATCGGTCTTTAATGAATTTCAGGGGATTACTACCACTTTCGGATATTCTCTTGTGCTAGGTGAATTTTCAAATACGAAGTCTTATTTTGCCATCATTAAATACGTTGTGCCTAATTCTCCGGCAGCAAAGGCAAACCTTAAAAGAGGGGATATTCTCTTTTCATTTGCGAGCGGTGATATTACGGAGAAGAATTACATGGACTTATTTAACGCTCCTACGATTTCCCTTGTTTTGGGCAAAACGGAAGGTGACATGCTCGTTCCTGTCGAGGGAACTGTTTCAATGACAGCGGTAGAGATGTATGAAGATCCGGTAAATGCCTATAAGGTAGTAGAAGCAAACGGTGTAAAAATAGGCTATCTTGCTTATATGAGCTTTTTGAAGGAATCGCATAAAAAGCTGGATGAAGTCTTTGCTTCTTTTAAAAGTAGCGGAGTGACTGAGCTGGTGCTGGATTTAAGGTATAACCCTGGTGGAAATGCGGAAACTCCCCCTTATTTGGGCAGTTTCATAGCTCCTGCGGCTAACGTGAAAGCCGGAGATGTTTTTCTTAAAGAGTTGTGGAACAAAAATTATATGGATTATTATAAAAAGAAAGGCACAGACCTTAATGTTTATTTTAATAAGGACAATGTGGCAAATCTTAATTTGACCAGGGTTTTTGTTTTAACTACGTCCGGCACTGCTTCTGCTTCGGAAGCTACAATATCCGGTCTTATGCCTTATGTAAAAGTGATTAAGATAGGAACAAAAACGTATGGAAAATATTGTGGAGCGGGTTTGTACCAACCAGTGATAGATGAGAAAGGAACCGTTGACCCCGTGATAAAGAATTGGATGATTAGTATGGTTATTTTTAAATTTGTCAACAAAGACGGATTTACGGATTTTAAAGACGGTATCGCTCCCGATTATGAAGTGAAAGAAGACTGGTTTAACACGTATCCGTTCGGTGACGTGCGCGACCCGTTTTTGGCTAAAGCGATAACGCTTATCACCGGCGTTCCGGGCAGCCGATTGACTGCCGGCAAGTCAACATTAGTGGCAGGCAAGGATTATGTAATGAAGCCCCAATTAACCGATGATTTGCAAAAAGATTATGGCAATACGAGAATTATGCAGTCTTTAAAGTGACAACTAACATAAGTATGCGCGGATAATTACCGCGCATTTTCTTTCTTATTCGTCGGAATAGCGAATTTTGTTGTATCTTTGTGTCCGCACACGAAGATTATTAAAACAAAATACTTATTTCATTAAAAACGTAGAATTATGGGAAAGAAAGTCGTTACGTTGGGCGAAATCATGCTGAGATTGTCTACTCCGGGTAATACCCGCTTTGTACAATCGGATTCTTTTGATGTAGTGTATGGCGGTGGCGAAGCGAATGTAGCAGTGAGCTGTGCTAATTATGGTCACGATGCTTACTTTGTATCTAAACTGCCGACCCATGAAGTGGGACAGTCGGCAGTCAATGCTTTGCGCAAGTATGGTGTAAGAACGGATTTTATTGCTCGCGGAGGAGACCGTGTAGGCATTTACTATCTTGAGTCGGGAGCGTCTATGCGTCCGAGTAAAGTGATTTATGACCGTGCGCACTCTTCGATAGCAGAAGCGGAGGCTACCGATTTCGACTTTGACGTTATCATGAAAGGTGCCGATTGGTTTCACTGGTCGGGCATTACTCCTGCCATCTCCGACAAGGCAGCCGAACTGACGAGGCTGGCTTGCGAAGCAGCCAAGCGTAACGGGGTGACAGTCTCTGTCGATTTGAATTTCCGCAAAAAATTGTGGAGCAAAGAAAAGGCACAATCTATCATGAAACCGTTGATGAAGTATGTTGATGTATGCATTGGCAATGAAGAAGATGCCGAACTCTGCCTGGGCTTCAAACCCGATGCGGATGTAGAAGGCGGACATACGGATGCCGAGGGTTACAAAGGAATCTTTGAGCAAATGAGGAAAGCTTTCGGATTCAGCTATGTGGTTTCTACTTTGCGCGAATCGTTCTCGGCTACGCACAATGGTTGGAAAGCCATGATCTATAATGGCAAAGATTTTTATATGTCAAAGCGTTACGACATTAACCCCATCATCGACCGGGTAGGCGGGGGAGATTCGTTTTCGGGCGGCATCATTCACGGCTTATTAACCAAACAGAATCAGGGTGACGCCCTTGAATTTGCAGTAGCTGCTTCGGCGCTGAAGCATACAGTGAACGGTGATTTTAACTTAGTTTCTATAGCAGAGGTAGAGGCATTGGCGGGCGGAGATGCTAGCGGACGCGTACAAAGATAAACAACTAATTAGAAAGATGATGGCTAAATTTAATAAGATACAAGTGCTCCAAGCAATGAGTAGCACGGGGATGGTTCCCGTGTTCTACCACAAGAATGCTGATATAGCAAAAGGTGTAGTGAAAGCCTGTTATGAGGGCGGAGTGCGTGCTTTCGAGTTCACCAACCGGGGCGATTTTGCTCATGAAGTGTTTGCCGAATTGGTTAAGTGGGCGGCCGAAGAATGTCCTGAAATGATTTTGGGCATTGGCTCTATTGTTGATCCGGCTACGGCTGCTTTATACCTTCAGCTGGGTGCCAACTTTATTGTCGGTCCGTTGTTCAATCCCGACATAGCTAAAGTTTGCAATCGTCGCCTTGTTCCCTATACGCCGGGTTGCGGCTCGGTTTCGGAAATTGGTTTTGCTCAGGAAGTAGGTTGCGATCTTTGCAAGGTGTTTCCTGCTGGAAACGTAGGAGGAGCTTCGTTTGTGAAGAATGTGAAAGCACCGTTACCTTGGTCTATGTTGATGGTGACCGGCGGCGTGGAACCGACGAAAGAAAACCTGACCGCTTGGATCAAAGCCGGCGTCACTTGCGTGGGCATGGGCTCTAATCTTTTTCCTAAAGAAGTAGTTGCCGCACAAGACTGGGCGTGGATTACCGCCAAATGCAAGGAAGCCTTTGGCTATATAGCAGAGGCACGTAAATAATAAAACGACCCACAGAGCACAGTAGAGAGAGAAAGCATGCTTGCCTCTTTTACTGTGCTTTGTTTTTTGTCAACTTCCGCAGCAGCCGGGTAGCGGCAAAAGATTGGCGATGAAAGATGAAAACTGGGATGGCAGCACCCACTACCAGAGCGAACAAGACAAAGATGGTGGTGCTTCCGTTGCGGAAGAACTGTACCAAGTATTCTAAGGAAGCAGTCTGTTCGGTAGTCTGCATAAACTTAGTCAGTGCCAGTATGGTTTTATAAGCAAACATACCCGGAATCATGGGCAGCAATGACGGGAAAGAAAACACTTCCGCCGGACAATGAATAAACCGGGCAAAAGGGATGGCTAGCAAGCCGATGGTGATGGCCGCCAAGAACGATGCCGGGGCAATGCCCATGGTAAATAGATCCGTGTGCATCAAGAAATAGCGCACGGCATGACCTGCAGCGGCAAGTAAGGCGGAAATCAGAATCGCCTTGCGGGGCGGATTGGATATAATAGCAAACCCGATAGCGGCAACAGCAGCAAAAATGCCATCGAGGGCGATAGCGGTGATAAATTCTATATTCATGGTTATAAAGCGCTAATTCCAGTGAGTAATAGAGTGATGGAAAGACCTATGGCAATGCAGATAATGAGCAAACAAGCATTGATGAACCGTGAGATGCCCGCCAAGACGTGTCCGTCGATAATGTCCATAATGGCGTTGATGAGCGGCACGCCCGGGATGAGGTAAAGCACACTCGTACCCAGCGCCATGTCCGGCGTCTGCCCCCAATTCATCAGATAACCCGTGCTGCCAATCATCGAGGCGATGAACGAAGAGAGGATGAATACCGAAAGATGGTTCCAGTGACGTCCCAGCAATAGCGTGCGGAGGTAGAATCCTACCAATGTAGCCACAAACACAATTCCCATGGAAGCAACATCACCTTGAAACAGCCGGCAGAACGATGCGTTGGCAAAAGCAACGAGCAAGAGTACTAGCCATTTGTTTTCGCGCGGTTTGCTTACGATGTCGTAAAATCGGCGTTGCAGCTCGATGAGCGGCAGATGGTCGTCATAAGCTTCCCAACTCAGGGTGCTCAGTGCCGAGTTGATGGCGAAGTTCAGCCCCATCGGTTTGATTTTGTTTACGGTACTGTACGAATGTGAATTGTCTGCATCCCGCAGTGTCATGATAATCGTCTTCTGAAAGATAGTCATATCACAATAAAACCCGAAAGATTCGGCTATGCGGGAGGTGTTGCGCACGATGCGTGATGTCTGTACACCCACTGCCATCAAGCTGGTAGAGTACTCCGACAAGAAATTAGACAGTTCTTTTAGTTCTTGATGAATATCCATAAAATCGTCTTTTTTATTTTGGAGTGCAAAGGTAGCTAAAAAAAGAATTTATTGCCATTGCGAGGCTGTTTTAACAACAAAAAGAACGGGTGAATAATAAATGTCGGTAAAAGGAACAAACGGTAAAACCTTTTCATTGTTTGTCTGTTCAATCATTATACGGTACAGGTGTTGCTATAGTAATTTAAAAGCATTTAATACAGAATGTTATGAATAGACTGAAGACTATGATTGTTTTTCTACTTCTGCCTTTTTTCTATTCGGCAGCACAAGGAGTGGTAGGGCTCAAAACCAATTTACTTTATGGCGCAGTCACTTTTACGCCCAACTTAGGTGTAGAGATTGGCTTGGGAAAACGCACTACGCTGGATCTGTCTGCAGGATATAATCCGTGGAATGCTGATGGTGAAAGCAAAATAGCACATTTCATTGTACAACCCGAACTTCGTTATTTTCTCAACGAACGGTTTAATGGACATTTTTTCGGTGTTCACGCTCTATACTCACAGTATAATATAAAGGGGCATTCGCACCCTATGCTTTTCGGGAAAGGATCAAGAGACTATCGTTTTGAAGGTAATGCTTTGGGTGCCGGTGTCTCGTATGGTTATCAGTTGCTGCTGGGTACACATTGGAATCTGGAATTTGAATTAGGCGCAGGTTATGCCCGATTGGATTATGGCAAGTACAATTGTGGGAAATGCGGCACAAAAATAGCAACCGTTCACAAAAACTATTTCGGACCAACAAAAGCTGGTGTATCACTTATCTATATTATCCAATAGTTCCTTAACAATTTAATTTAAACAAGTATGAAAAGAATGCTATTTTTGGCTTTTGTAGCCAGTACTTTGTTCTCTTGCAACAAGCAAGACCTGACAGATACTGAAAATCTAATGGGGGAAAACAGCGTTACGCTGAGTATTAAACAAGTGGTCCCTACCAGAGGAGTCTCTGATCAGATTGGGGGGGGCGAATATGCGGTAATTGGTTCGGCTAGAATTTATTTTATTGATGCAGCAAATGCTAGCATTTATCAACGGGACTTGACGGCGGCGGAAATAACTGCGTTGAAAAACACAACCACCACTCCTGGTGGTAATACGGTTACGATATCTGGCGTGCCTAATACGGCAACATCCTTATACTTTATGGCGAACATTAAAACGTCAGCGGGTAGCGCTTTCCCTCAGGTAGATGGCCTAACGAGTGCTGATGCACGGTTGAGGATTGATAAGCTGCAAGTGCTAGCTGAAAATGCACCTATGTCTGGGCATAGTGGACCTTTTGTACAAGGTACAGGCAATGCGTTTACTGCGTCTGTTGCTATTAGTCCCATTGTAGCTCGGGTAGAGTTGGGGTCAATTACTTGTCAAAATCAGGGCGGTTCTTCATCGGCTGCTATACCTACGGATATTACGGGTTATAAATTGTCCGGAGTATTTGTGAATCACATTTATCCTTCTGTGCTGTTAAGCGGAATCCCGTATTCAGGTGAATCGCTTGTTGATATAAAAGCTCAGGCAGGTTGGACAATTGGATTCAATAATTATTTTAATGCAAGCAATACCGCCTTCCCTTATTATGTTGGTGGTGTTCCAGCTGCTTCTACTGATTGGGTGGAAAATTCAATGGTTACTTTTTGCACACCAGCGGCTGCAGGTTTAAGCTTTTATCCCGATAAAATAATCGGTTCTACGAGCACTGCTCCTGCTCCTACTGCTACGCCTGTATCGGCTTGGGGTTATCAAATAGTGCCAAGCACCGCAGGCGCAACCGTCATGGATGTTCCGCATATTATCTTGAAACTTACAGACGTTACCTATAGCGAAGCAAATCCATTAAATAATCCGACTCAGTATATTACCGTAACGAAATATAAAGATGATTCAGGCGCTGTTATTTCGGAGTTCAAGCGCGGAAACGTTTATCGTATTCGAAATTTGCTTTTCACGCACAATGAAGCGACGAACCAGCCTTACGAAAAGAACATCAGCGTTACCGCAACCGTTACTGTGGTACCTTGGGTGGTGAATAATGTAAATCCAGATTGGAACTAAGATTAACTAATCAATTTATACCTTTCGTTTTCTAGACGAAAGGTATAAATAAATTCTGCAAAGATGATGAAACGTATATCCTTCCCTCTGTTTATCGCTTTGATGCTCCTTCTGCAAGGTTGCATAAAAGAAGACTTGTCAGCCTGTAAGAGCGAATTATTGCTTAGGTTCCGATATACGCTTAATAATCAGCAGAGCAATCTTTTTGAGGCAGAAGTCCATCGAGTGATTGTGTATGTATTCGATGCCAACGGTAAGTTTGTAGAGAGCTTTTCGGAACAAGGGGACCAACTAACGAACGAGTATGTGATGCACCTCCCTTTGCCCGAAGGAACTTATAAAGTGGTAGTCTATGGCGGCGATTTTACCGCTTATTCGGTGGGAGAACTGAACAAAGAGACGCAAGCGCTCAGTGCAGTGCTTCGCAAAGGAGTGACCGATGTGGCTGACCTTCGGATGGAGTTGAAGAATACAACCGGTGCGGACAATTATCTTTATCCTGCCGGTCTGCTAGATGATCTTTATACCGGATTCGTTGTTGCTGCCGTTTCCGTTCCGGAAAATCAATCTCCTACAGAAGTGGATTTGATTAAATACACCAAAAAGATTAAAGTCAAAATATCGGGCATTGAAGCCTTAGGCGGTGCACCCGTTGACGTCTCTATTCTTGCGCTGAACGGCCGGTATCAGGCAGACCATCGTCTCGACGAGAATCACCCAACCTTTAAGTACACTCCGATCAGTACAATTATACAGCCGGACGTCACCGAGATGAATTTGAAAATGATGAGGCTGGTGCTGGGACAATCGGCAAGGCTTATTCTGAAAAACAGAGTGACCCATGAGGCGCTATACAATGAAGATATGATAGAGCAAATCCGATTGCTTCCCTCGTACAGTTCGCAAGCCGATTTTGACAGGACAGATGAGTTTGTCTTTGAAATAGCTATTGTCCGCCAGGTAGTTGTGGCAGTCTCTATCAATGGTTGGATAATAAATAATGTGAGCCCTGATATACAATAGCCATGAACAATAAATTCGTTGCAATGATAGTAGCGAGCACTCTTTTGTTAGGGGCTTGCGTTGAAGAGAACGGTATGGAACTAGAGACAAAAGAAGTATCGCTTCGCTTGTCTGTGGCTGCATTGTCGATGGCAGATCCGGTGTCTGTTAATCAAGACCAGACCTTTGGAAGCTTGGCTATTTATCTCTACCATAATGATGCTGCTTTTACGCTCGATAAGTCGGCTTTGCTTCCTTCGTTCGCCTCGGTCAGCTCCAAGGATGTATTGGTGAAAACGCAGGTGGGTGCTAAGATACTGTATCTGATAGCCAACTATGCGGGTAAAACATTCAAGCTTACAGATGGCAGCGCGCTGACCTTGACCCCTGCAACCACGAAGCAGCAACTGGACAACATCATGACGGAAAGCAGTAGCGGATTTCTGCCCAGCTCTTTGCTGATGGTGGGGAAGCAATCTTTTACCTTGACTTCTGCCGATAATGGTGCGGTGATGGCTGTCGCTCTGCGACGGTTGCAAGCCCGGATAGATGTGCACGTGTATAAAGGAGCTAACTTTGGTGCCAACGTTGTCACTTTAGAGTCCGTTACACTCCACCATCAAGTGCTGAACAGCGAAGTGAAATTCGATGCCGCTACGCCTCAAATGCTTGCCGTGCCACAGTTTCAAACGCAGCAGACGGCGACCGGGAGTTCCGCTCTTTCCTCCTATACAAACGGTACGGTATTGCAACCGATAAATGCGCAAGCTAACTTTTATAGCTATCAGAACCTGGTGACTGCCTTGTCGCCGTTGCAGGCTACCGCTCCCTACTTGGAAATTAAGATTCTATCTAATGGGATAGGCTACACCTACAAAGGCTATTTCACCGACACCTATCAAACGACCGGCAAATACTCTTTGCTGCAAAACAATCTCTATCAGATACTGGCCGTTCTTGATGTGAATGCACTGCTCACTTTGCGCATGACCGTGTTGCCCTGGAATCAAAAGAAGATAGAATATGAAAGACCGATTACCGCCAATGACTTCGCCTTTGGTGCGTGGGGAACTTCTTGGGGAGGACTCAATGCCCAAACGATGAATACCGATGCAGGGGTGTTGGAAGATGCCGTCTTTCAGTTTGAACTTAAAGCACCGATAGGCGCTGCTTGGACAGCCTCGCTGACTAACGGACTTGATTTCTCTTTCGCTTCGTCGACAGCGGGAACGACTACCGCTGCCGTTTCCAAGGGGTTCACGAATATAGGGAATCCCGTTCTGATTGCGGTGAGAGCGAACAAGAAGTGGACCGGCGGTTCTCGGGATACCGACTTTTACATTGCGGTAGAGGGCAACGAGATTCCCATCAATCCGATGGTGGGCACGCAACGGCGGTATGACGGTACAGAGACGAGAATAAAAATCAAACAGGTAGCATCCTATAACTAATGAATCATGAAAAAGATCTTCTATGTCGTTTGTGTTGTTCTGCTGCTGCTGGCTTGTTCCGCCGATAACGAGCGGGAGATAGTTGGAGGGGAGAAGGGGACCCTTGTTCTGATGGTGAAGCCTAACAACCCATCGGAGAAGACCCGGATCGTGACTGAACCCGGAGACGATGGGCTTAACGAGAACAAGGTGGAGAACCTGCATGTGTTTGTCTTTCCGCAAAATGCGGCGGACAACCAGGTGTGCGTGAAGTATGAATCCTTTTCGGGTATCACCTTTCAGGGTACGGGAACCTTTACGAAAGACTTGGCTACTCTGCAGAACCAGTTTACAGCAGGGGCAACGTATGATATATATGCCTTGGTCAATTTGCCGGCTAACGTGACTTTGCCCAATCCCATTACGTTGGGCGGACTTAAATCTTTGCGGAGCGTCACCCCGCTGGCAAGCACCGGCGTGCAAAGCAATTTTGTGATGGACGGAAAAACGTCCGTAGTGTTGAACCCGCTGGCAGTAGCGCCCATTGTCTATATCGATATGCCCGTGAAGCGAGCCGTATCGAAGATAAGGATGAAGCTTGTTTTGGCACCCGGTTCGGCAGTGGCAGAAGCCACGGTGGCGCAGGTTTCTTTGAAGCACTTTGCCAAGAGCAGTGCCTTGTTCGCCTATACGCCCGTGGTGCTGGGTGCCAGCGATTATGACCAATCTGCCTACGTAACGGGAACTCCTGCCACCACTTTCACCTTCTACGCGTATGAGAATAATTGGAGCACTACTGCCGCCAACGAAACGTATCTGATGGTCAACCTGCCTACGCCTGCCTTGGCATCGAATTATTACCGCCTCCCGATTAACAAATACGCCAATCAGGTGGAGACGGGGAGGATAGAGCGCAACATGGTGTATGAGGTAGTGGCTTATCTGGACGCCAACGGGGCGGACAGCGAGAGTGGCAGCGTGGTGGTGAATGGCAATTGCACCCTCACGGACTGGACCACCAAAAAGATTGTGCTCAAAACCATCAGCCAGCACTACTTGGGCATCAGCGAGTATGCCCTTGTGATGCCTAATGTGGCTGCTTATACGTTGAATTATGTGTCCGACCTGCCCGTAAGTGTCAGCAATGTGACAGCTACCTGTACTCAATACAGCACCACCGGTGTTCCGTCTACGGTTACGTATACCAGCGGACAATCACAGTTCCCGGTCTTTACGGTGAATGCTGCCACCAATATCATAGCCATCAGCAGCGCCATCCCGGTGAATTACGTGCTCAAGAACGTGACTTTCACCGTGACGAACAATCAAGGATTGAGTTTGAACGCTACGCTGGTGCAATACCCTGCCAGATACGTGACGGCACGCACTTCGGTGGGCAACATCAAGCCCGAATGGAATGCCGGCGGAACCAATTTGAACCTTTTTACGGTGAACACGCTGGTGCCGAGCGCCGACGGTTCTTATACTTTGGGCGACCCCACGAACGGTTTTGCTAAAACAGATTCTACGGCGGTGGGCAACAAGATGGTGTCACCGCGATTCATCATCGCTTCGCAATACGGAATCTATGCGCGGGTGGATTACACTACGGCGCAAACACGCTGCTTCTTGTACGGGGAGGATGTGTACCGTAGCGGATGGAGATTGCCTACCAAGGCGGAGATTGAGCTTATTAATAAGATTCAAGACGATGCGAACAGTGCCGTGAAGGGCTTGCTCACTGGCGATGCCTACTGGAGCGCTTTCAAGTTCGACTATTATAACTTTGTGAACAACACTTGGACCAGCACGACCAACACGGGGACGGCTTACGTGAGAGCCGTGTACGACTTGTATAAAAGTGAACCATAAACCAAACCATCAAGCATGAAACAGTTCTTCTTTCTCTTGGCAATATTGCTTGCCAGCTGCACCAGCGAACGTCTCGATACGGACACCCTTTCCGGGGCGGGAGAGGTGACGGTGCTATTCAAGGTAGACCTGCCCGAAGCCAAACCCGTGGGCACCCGCGCCATCAATGAAAATCTGATTACCGACCTTCAGTTGCTGGTGTTCGACGAGAACGGGCGCTTCCTGAGCCGCCATCCGGCGGTGCTGGGCGTTAACGGATATACCGCCACCCTTCCGCAGAGCCAAACCAAACGCATCGTGCACTTCATCGCCAACTATTCTTGGACGGCTTTTAACGATGCTGCCTCCGTGGGCAAGGATGAGGGCGAGCTTATCCCCCCGTTGCAGGCGACTAACTTGACCTTTTGGCAGCGCAAGGTGTTTGCTTCGGGGCTTTCGGCACCGGCTTTTGCTGCAGCGCCTGTAGCGATGGTGCGCAACATGGTGAAGTTCACACTGACCAATCAGCCGGCTTCCGGACTGACCAATGTGACGTTTGCCCTCTTTAATCTAGCCTCTGCGGGAAGTGTGGCGCCGTTCAACACCGTGGATAAAACCTTCGAGGGAGTAGTGACGGAGCCTGCCGGTGTCAGCTTTACCACAGCGAGCGCGTTCGGCACAGCCGAGGTGTATGCCTTCGAGCGGAAGAACGCTTCCGTCACCACCCAGCCTACCTACGTGATAGTGCGGGGCACGTATGGCGGGGCGACGTGTTACTATAAAATAGACCTCATCGACGAGGGCAAGAATATGTATGACCTTCAACGCAACGTCTGGTTTGCCATCGAGATACAGAGCGTGACCTTGGCGGGATATGCCACGCTGGAGGCGGCGCAAAGCGCTCCTGCTTCCAACAACATCTCCGCCTCCGTGCTCTTGCAGTCTTACCCCACTATCTCCGACGGTTCGTACGTCTTGTCGGTGGACAAAACCGTAGTCTCTTTTACTACCAACGGGCAGACGTTGCGCGCCAATGCTTCTTACAAGACGGTGGGCGGAGTTACGCAAAACGGATCCATCACGGTCACCTTGGTGCAGGATGCCAACTTCCCCGTGGTGAACGGAGCGGCAAGCTACAACCCTGCTACGGGCAGCCTCACGGCGAGCATCAACAATGTGCCTACGGGCGGGGTGAGCTATTTCGCGACGCTCAAGATAGAGGCGGGCGTGCTGTCCCGCACCATCCGTCTGAGGTTGCACGCGCCCTTCGTGTTTACCAATATCCGCCTTACGCCTGCCGTGGTGAACAATGTACAGGCGTTTCCCGTAACACTCAAGTTTACTGTTCCGGCAGAAACAGACTATCTGTTGCCCTACAATTGTTTTATTACTTCGGCCTACCTGACTCCGGTTTTTGGCAATATTGAAGTGATACATGAAAACGGACTGTACAAATACAAATGGCGGGTGACGTCAGTGGGCGAGCAGACCATCAACTTTACGACCAACACTTCGAATGCGGCAGAAACCCTCTTTCTGGAGGCGGACTTGTTCCAGCGGGGGCAGGCGGTTTATGCCAATGCGGCGGGCGTCTCCCGCTTTTCGAACGTGGTCATCACCCCCAATCCTGTCAACTTTGGAGTGAACAATGCGGTGGTGCTCAAGTTCACCGTTCCCACGGCAGGCACGTACAAGATCTATACGTCTAATTTGACTCCTGTGAATGGCACTGCCCCCGGGGGCATCTATACGCATACCGCTACGGCAGCGGGGGAACAAGTGATCTACTTCATCACCAACAAGCAGAACGTGGCGGAGACCCTTAGACTGACGGGCACGGGCTACGTAGATCATAGCGTGGCGCTGAAGAATCAACTTGTCACGCTTTCGGGCATCCTTACGTACGGCAGCTCTAACGCCGTGGTTAATGCAGGGGTGGTGACTGTCTCTGTGGGTACAAAGGTGGTGGGCATTTTCACGACCAGCGCAGCGGGTGCCTACCAAGTCTCCATCGAGGCGAACCTGGGGGATGTGCTGAGGTTCAGTTACACCAGGTCCTCCACCTATACCGCTACGCAGACTCTTACGTCCGCCCTGATGACTGTGACCAAAAAACTACTGTAAGATGGAGGGTTCGCCGCGGTGGCGGACCCTGCTACACGATATTTTGCTGCCGTTTGCGCAGGATATTTCCCTAATCGAGTTATTTTCTTTAACTTTGGCGGCATAAACTAACTAACCCCTTGCTTTATGTTGACTGATTTATTGAATTCCTCTTATTTTGCGCTGTTTCTCATTGTCGCCTTGGGCTTCATGCTGGGGCGCATCCGCATCAAAGGTCTGTCCCTCGATGTGTCCGCCGTCATCTTTATCGCCCTCCTGTTCGGTCACTTCGGCGTCATTATTCCCAAGGAATTGGGGAACTTCGGCTTGGTGCTGTTCATCTTTACTATCGGCATCCAAGCCGGTCCCGGTTTCTTCAGCTCCTTTCGGAGCAAGGGCAAGACGCTTATCATCATCACCCTGCTCATCATCACTTCGGCCTGTCTGACGGGTGTCGGAATGAAGTACCTTTTCGGCATCGATACGCCCAGCATCGTGGGGCTGATAGCCGGAGCGCTCACCAGTACGCCCGGCTTGGCGGTAGCCATCGACAGCACAAACTCTCCCTTAGCATCCATCTCTTATGGCATCGCCTATCCCTTTGGCGTTATCGGCGTGATTCTTTTTGTCAAGCTCCTGCCCAAAGTGTTGCGCATTGATTTGGAGAAAGAGGCGCTCCGGCTGGATAAAGAGCGGAAAGGGCAATTCCCCGATCTGACTACCGGGATGTTCCATATCACCAACCCCAACGTCTTCAACAAGAACTTGGTGCAGCTCAATGCACGCTCCATGACGGGGGCGGTGATTTCGCGGCTCAAACACAACGGCGAACTGTCTATCCCCGTGGCTCAAACCATTCTGCGCGAAGGCGATTACATCAAAGCCGTGGGCAGCGAAGAGTCGATGGCGCAATTGGCGGTGTTGGTGGGCGAGCGTGTGGAAGGCGATTTGCCGCTGGGCAGCACGCAAGAGATTGAATCGCTGTTGCTCACCAAGAAGGACGTCATTCATAAAACGATCGGCTACCTCAACCTGCAGAAGAACTTCGGCTGCACCGTCACGCGCGTGCGCCGTAGCGGCATCGACTTGGCTCCCTCTCCCGAACTGGAATTGAAGTTCGGTGACAAACTGATGGTGGTGGGCGAAAAGGAAGGGCTCCGGGGCGTGAGTTGCTTGCTGGGTAACGATGCCAAGAAGCTTTCCGACACAGACTTCTTCCCCATTGCGATGGGTATTGTGCTGGGGGTGCTCTTTGGCAAGCTCAACATCTCTTTCTCCGATAGTCTCTCTTTCTCTCCCGGGCTGACGGGCGGCGTGCTGATGGTGGCCCTCTTTTTGAGCGCTGTGGGCAAGACGGGTCCCATTGTCTGGTCGATGTCCGGTCCTGCCAATCAATTGTTGCGTCAGTTGGGGCTGCTTCTCTTCTTAGCCGAAGTGGGCACTTCAGCCGGAAAGAATCTGGTAGCTACGTTTCAAGAGAGTGGATTGCTATTGTTCGGAGTAGGTGCTGCCATCACGTTGGTGCCGATGTTCGTAGCCGCTATCGTGGGTCGCTTTGTCTTTAAAATCAGTCCGCTGGACTTGCTCGGCACGCTGACCGGCGGTATGACCAGTACGCCCGGTCTCGCTGCCGCCGATTCGATGACGGACAGCAACATCCCCAGCGTGGCGTATGCCACCGTCTATCCCATTGCGATGGTCTTTCTCATTCTGTTTATCCAGATTATGGCGTCTGTGCTGTATTAAGGCTATCCCTTTGCCTGCTGGTACATGAAGCGCTTGATGCTCTTCTTGGCCGTCTTCTCGAACTCTTCGAAGTGGATTTTCACTTTCGTGATTTGACTGTAGTTGGGTAGTTGCAGGTTTATTTCCATCCGGTTGGCTTCCATGGCGCCTTCGATGTCGGTCTGTTTGAGTCCGTGCAAGAAGGCGTCGTCGAAGTCGGGATAAATCAGCGCTACCAGCTTCTCGTTTTGCAAGAGGATGATAGACTCCGATACGTAAGGCATGTTGTTGAGCTTGCTCTCTATTTCTTCCGGGTAGATGTTCTGTCCGCTGGCGGTAAGCAAAAGGTTCTTGCTCCGTCCGCGCACAGTGATGTTGCCCTCTTCGTCCATGGTAGCAAGGTCTCCCGTATGCAGCCATCCGTTGTGGTCGATGATTTGCGCCGTAGCTTCCGGGTTCTTATAGTAGCCCAGCATTAAGTTCGTCCCCTTGCAGATGATTTCTCCGGCATGGGTAGTCGGGTCGGGCGAGTCAATCTTCACCTCCATGCGTGTGGTGCCCTTTCCGCACGAAGACAGTTTCAAGTCCTCCCAGCGTGAAGAGCAAATGATTGGTCCGCATTCCGTCATTCCGTAAGCGATGGTGTAGGGGAAGCCAATCTTTTTAAGAAACGCTTCCACTTCGGGATTGAACGGAGCGCCGCCGATAATGATTTGGTCGAAGTTGCCGCCGAACAGCTCCATCGCCGTCTGCCGGGCAGCCGCCTTGAGCTTGTCGTTGATGAGAGGAACGCGCAAGAGCAGCTTGCCTATCTTGTTGTCCAGCTTGGGCAGTACATCCTTTTTGATAATCTTCTCGATGATGAGTGGCACGCAGGCAATGGTGCGTGGCTTTATTTCCGAGAACGACTGTGTGATGATTTTGGGTGCCGGCATTCGCGTAAGGAAGTAAATGTGTGCACCAGCCGAGAATCCGTAGAGGAAATCGTAAACCATGCCGAACACATGCCCCAGTGGAAGCATGGAAACGATGGTGTCTCCTGCATGGATGGGAAGTATTTCGTGGCAATAGGCAATGTTCGACCAAATGCTGCGGTACGGAAGCATCACTCCCTTAGAGTATCCGGTAGTCCCCGATGTGTAGTTGATCACCGCCAGCTCTTCGGGGCTTTCTTTGCGGTAGCAGATATGTTCGGGGCGGAAGTTCTTCGGGTAGCGCTGCCCGTATATCTCATTCCGGTGTTCGCACGCATACGTCAGCCGTTCGCTTCGCGAAATCAAGATAGAGAAGTCGGGCAGGGAAGCGATACCCTCGAGTAGCGGCATTCGGTCTTCATTCAGATTCTCCCATACCTGGTCGCCGACAAAGAGCAGTTTGGCTTCGGAGTGGTTCACAATGTTGTGAATATTGTCCGCTTTGAACTCGTGAAGGATAGGTACGATGACCGCTCCATACGTCACCGTTGCCAGGAATGCGACCGCCCAATGAGCACTGTTACGTCCGCAAACTGCTATTTTATCTCCCGGCAGAATACCTGCATTCTCTAGTACAATATGAAATTTGGCTATTTTACGAGCGACGTCTTTATACTGAAGTGTCGCTCCTTTATAGTCCGTCAAAGCATTGCCGTCCCAGTTTTTTTTGATGCTCTGTTCTATATAATCAATGAACCGTTGTTCTTGTTCCATCTTGTTTTCTTGCACATTTAGTTTTGAACTGCGCAAAATTAGTCTTTCATTAACACAAACGAAATTCCGTCGCTTCCTTTTACAGTAAATTAACGGCACGAAGCGATAAAAGGCTTTCCCGTTCTTCTGCCCCAACACAATCCCTGTTTATTCAGACTCATCGCCACAAAGAATCGGCAGGACAAGCTCTGAAACCTGCCGGATCTTGCTTCATCTCTCGGCAGAAGATTGTTTCTCTTTCGGTAGGAGATGACTGAACTCTCGGCAGAAGATTTTTCAAGCAAGTGCCAACGCCCGATTGTGTACGTATGATTCAGTTTCATCCTTTGAAAAAGTAGAATGAGAGGGGAAAGGAAGCTAATCACTTTTTATCAGGATTTAATACCTAGTAGCTTGGCAGCATTAAATCGTTAATAATCAGTTCAATAACTTATTTTCCGCCTAAATAAGCGAAAATAAATACCCTTCTTTTGTTGCACAAATGAATATCTATTGATACTTTTGCAGTGGTTTAAAGTCTCTTCTCTGCGATAGAGTCGGGGTTTCGTATTGAAGACATCACCAGATGCAGAACAAGCAAACCTGTATTAATCAGAGATTTAACGATTTCGGGTGTCCCCAAAGAATGCCCTGTTCAAAGCAAAAGTTACCCCATTTCATGAATAATGTAAAGTTGACGGATGTCGTTTGGTACGCCCTCCGCATCACCTATAGCCGCGAGATTGCTTTGAAAGATCACTTAGATACTTTAGGGATTGAAAATTTCATCCCCATGCGTTATGTGATTATTGAAAAGAATAACAAAAAAACGCGTAAACTAGTTCCTGTCGTTCATAATTTAATATTTATCCATACTACTCGTCTCGCGCTTAATGAACTGAAGTCAAGAATGGGCATTTTGTATCCTATCCGTTACATCATGGATCGTGAGACAAGAACACCTGTTGTCGTTCCGGAAAAACAGATGCGTGATTTTATCTCCATCGCTGGAACGTACGATGATCAGGTGATTTATCTGGACAATGCAGAAATAAATTTCAAAAAAGGCGATCGGGTACGTATCACTGGTGGTTTGTTTGCCGGTGTCGAAGGAGAATTAGTTCGCGTCAAAGGCGATCGTCGGGTGGTTGTTTCCATTCAAGGCGTGATGGCAATAGCTACTACTTTTATTCACCCCTCTTTGCTAGAGCCGGTAAACTGAAATTTAGTAATAAATATCTAGCAGCCTAATAACAGGCTTATTGGTGCGCAGTTCATCAAGAGTTTAATTGGGGCTTTCATCAAAATACTGGCGTATAAATTGAACGCTTACAATTAGAACTGAAGCATGAGTGAATCTTTAAAGAAAAAGACGATTAAAGGAGCTGGATGGAGTTTTGTAGATAATATCGCCAGTTCGGGAATTACATTTTTGGTAGGAATTGTATTGGCGCGATTGCTAACTCCCGAAGAGTTTGGCATCTTAGGCATGATTACTATTTTTATAGCCATATCCAATTCCTTTATAGATAGTGGCTTTTCTAATGCTTTAATTCGTAAAGTCAATGCAACAAACCTTGATTATAATACCGTTTTTCATTTCAATTTAGTTGTAGGCTTATTTTTTTATGCTCTGTTATATATAGCTTCGCCCGTTATCAGTCGTTTCTTTAATGAACCGATACTAATTCCTGTAACACGGGTAATGGGAAGCATTCTTATTATTAATGCTTTAGCCATTATTCAGCGTACGCTTCTTGTAAAGGCAGTTAATTTTAAAACACAAACTAAAGTTTCCTTTATATCTTCTGTTTTGAGCGGTGTTATAGGCATCGTAATGGCTTTGTGTGGTTATGGCATTTGGAGTCTGGTCGGTCAGCAAATATCGAGACAAGTATTTAATACTTTATTTTTGTGGGTTTATAACACATGGCGTCCTAAATGGATGTTTTCTAAATTAAGTTTTAAAGAGTTGTTTGGTTTTGGATCTAAGCTATTACTTTCAGGATTGCTCGATACAGTTTATAGGAATATTTATTATATCGTTATTGGACGCTTTTACAGTGCAGCGCAGTTAGGGCAATATACCCGTGCAGAACAATTTAATACGATATTTTCGAGTAATCTCACAGCTGTAGTTCAACGAGTCAGTTATCCGGTGCTTAGTTCTATTCAAGATGAACCCGAACGCTTAAGAGAGGCTTATCGGAAAGTAATAAAGATGTCAATGCTTGTCACTTTTGCTTGTATGCTGGGTTTAGCAGCTGTAGCCAAGCCATTAATTTTGATTCTAATAGGTGATAAATGGATAGAAGCAATTGGCTTTTTACAAATAATTTGCTTTGCTGGAATGTTATACCCTTTACATGCAATTAATCTGAATATTCTTCAAGTAAAAGGAAGGTCTGATTTGTTTTTAAAGCTTGAAATAGTTAAAAAAATAATAGCAGTGTTTCCAATTGTCATTGGGATATTAGCCGGAATTGAGTACATGCTTTGGGGAAGTGTTTTTACTTCTTTTATTGCCTACTTTCTAAACAGCCATTATTCAGCTAAACTAATCGATTATTCCACAAAACAGCAAATGCAAGATATATTTCCTTTTTTCTTAATTTCGCTACTTATTGCCGCTTTGATGTGGAGTTTAAGCTTTATGCCTATATCTATCTACTTAATACTTCCTATTCAGTGTATTATTGGAATTGTGCTGGCTTTCTTGATTTACGAAAAAACTAAGTTAGAAGAATATTATGAAGCCAAACAAATAGTGTACTCTTTACTAAAACGAAAAAAAAAGTATGGAAAATAAACAAATAACAGTAACATCTCCCTTACTTCCATCTTTAGAAGAATTTATTCCTTATTTGGAAGATATTTGGGAGCGTAAATGGTTGACTAATAACGGACATTACCATCAAGCATTAGAACAAGCTTTGTGCGATTATTTAAAAGTACCCTATATTAGTTTGTTTACTAACGGTACATTGCCTTTAATGGTTGCTTTGCAAGCATTACGAATTACTGGTGAAGTAATAACCACTCCCTACAGTTTTGTTGCAACGACTCACTCTTTGTGGTGGAATGGCATTAAGCCTGTATTTGTTGACATTGACCCGATTACTTGTAATCTTGACCCAGAAAAAATAGAGGCTGCCATTACTCCCAAAACGACGGCTATTATGCCTGTTCATGTTTATGGGAAACCTTGCGATACGGAGCGGATACAAGAGATTGCCGATAAATATGGACTGAAAGTGATTTATGATGCTGCTCATGCATTTGGAGTTGAGGTGAATGGCAAGTCTATATTAGAAGCGGGCGATATGTCCACTCTTAGTTTTCATGCCACCAAAGTTTACAATACGATAGAAGGTGGAGCTTTGATTTGTCGTGACGCAGAAACAAAAAACCGTATTGATTATTTAAAGAATTTTGGTTTTGCGGATGAAACAACAATCGTTGCACCTGGCATTAATGGTAAAATGGATGAGATTCGTGCAGCTTACGGATTATTGAATTTAAAACAGGTTGATCAAGCTATTGCGTCGCGTCGGCAAGTCGCTATTCAATATCGCGAGGTGTTGCGAGGCGTTGAAGGAATAACATTTATGGAAGATATGCCCAATGTTCGGCATAATTATTCTTATTTTCCTATTTTTGTTGATGCAGAAAAATACGGTATAACACGTGATGAACTTTACTTTAAAATGAAAGAAAATAATGTGTTGGGACGCAGATATTTTTATCCGTTGATTAGTACTTTCTCTACGTACAGAGACTTAGAATCTGCAAATCCTAAAAAACTTCCAGTTGCTTTGCGAATGGCTGATAGTGTGATTTGTTTGCCAATGTATAATTCTTTGAATAAATCTGATGTTGAACGTATTTTAAAAGAAATTGATTTATGATTTTAGGGATAATGCAACCATATTTTATGCCCTATATTGGCTATTTTCAGTTAATGAAAGCTGTAGATAAATATGTGATTTATGATGACGTAAATTACATTAAAGGAGGATGGGTCAGCAGAAATAATATTTTAGTTAATGGAGAGAAGAAAACATTTACTATAGTACTAAAAGGTGCTAGTTCTAATAAATTGTTTAACGAGATTGAAATCGGTGATGATTTTAGAAAATTAATGAAGACTTTGCAATTTAATTATTCAAAAGCCTTGTTTTTTGATTCGACTATGAACCTTTTAGATAAAATTATTTCATATCCAGAAAGAAATTTTGCATTATTTATTCAAAATAGTTTCAAAGAAATATTTTCATATTTAGATATACATACAGAAATTTTACTCTCTTCAAGTTTGAAGAAAAACATGTCTTTACGGGGAGAGGAGAAAGTGATAAATATATGTAGTTTATTAGGTTCAACTAAATATTTTAATGCAATAGGAGGACAGGAGTTATATAGTAAAAGTGAATTTAGAAAGAATAACATAGATCTTTATTTTTTGAATACAATAATAAAAGAATATCCTCAAAATGTTTTGAATTTTATTCCTTATTTATCTATAATTGACGTCTTGATGAATAATTCAAAAGAAAACACTAATTTATTATTAGACTCATTCTCTTTGCAATGAAATCAATAGGAGGATATTTTGAATTAGAGATCCGTCGTGGTGTTCATTATCATGAAAATGCGATACGATTGTGTACAGCTCGCAATTGTTTTGAATATATTCTTTTAGCACGCCAATATTTAAAGGTTTATATTCCACGCTATACTTGTTCTGTAATGCTTGAACCATTAAAAAAGAATAAAATAGAATATGAATTTTATTCTTTAGATACATTTTTAAACCCTGTGTTTGAAAAAAAAATTGATAAAAAAGAAGCTTTTTTATACACGAATTATTTTGGTCTTAAACAACAAACGGTTATCGACTTAGCAAATAATATTCATAATTTAATAATAGATAATGCGCAAGCTTTTTTTGCTTCCCCTGTGAAAGGAATAGATACATTTTATTCAGCAAGAAAATTCTTTGGCGTTCCCGATGGCGCTTATTTATATACAAATGTATTTTTACTTGAGAATTTCCCTGTTTTTAATCCTCTTAACTCTTGTCGCTATTTACTAGGAAGGATGACAAATACTGCTGAAGAATATTTCAGTGCTTTTCAGAAAAGCGAGTCTTTTTTTGTGGATTTACCTATTCATAAAATGTCAGTAATATCTGAACGTATTTTGTCTTCGTTAGATTATCCCTCTATTGCTTATAAACGTCAATTTAATTATAATTTGATGTATTATTCTTTGAATAAATTTAATGTTTTTCATTTTGATATTTCGGATTTTTGTTCTAGTGTTCCAATGGTTTACCCTTTTTTTACGGACAATAACCTGTTGAGAGAGCAGTTGCTTCTAAAGCATATTTATGTGCCACAGTATTGGCCGAATGTGCAGAATTGGAGTTCTGAATCTGAATTCGAATTTAAATTAAGTCAGTGCTTAATACCTTTACCAATAGATCAGAGATACGGTGCAGAGGAAATGAATTTTATATCAAAAGAAATAATGAATAATATAAAAAGAATTTAACAATTTTATTATGAAGAAAAAAATTATAATTTTTGGTGCAACTGGGAATACAGGTTCTTATTTATTGAAGTATGCTCTTAGTTATTTTAATAAAGATGAATATCAAATTATAGCTTCGGGGCGTCGACAAACTAATTTCTTTGCAAAAATGGGTGTTGATTATTATGCGGTTGATTTAACTAATGAAAGTGATTTTGATAAATTGCCAACAGAGAATATTTATGCTGTAATGTTACTTTCTGCACAAATACCTTCTTATATGGACGTTTATGAACCTAAAAAATACATTGATTCAATTATTATAGGTGGATTTAATGTATTAGAATATTGCAAAAAAAATCATGTTGATAGGATTTTATATACGCAAACAGTTTTTGACGTATCACTTTATTCTCATGATTTTATTCTTAGGCCTGATGCAGAAAGAAATTTTAGTTATGTAGGGGATCATGCAATTTATGTGATATCTAAAAATACCGCTTTGGAATTGATAGAGCATTATCACCAAGAATTTGGCTTGAAAAAATTTATATTTAGATTACCGACTATTTATAGTTATAGTCCATACCCCTATTATTTCCCTAATGGGAAAAAGACAATGCGGCCAGTTTATCAAATGATAGAGAAAGCGAAAAAAGGAGAATCATTGGAAATATGGGGAGATGCGAATTATTCTAAGGATATGGTTCATGTATATGATTTTAGTCAAATGCTTTGCAAGGCAGTAGAGGCGAACCGCAAGAGTGGTTTTTATAATGTTGGTACAGGAACACCAGTTTCTTTAGAAGAGCAAATACGGACTATTGTGGAAGTTTTTTCTCCAAAATCGCATCCTTCACCTATTATTTATTGTCCTGAAAAGTTTAGTGGTGGCGGTTTTTTAATGGACATCAAGAATGCCAAAGATGAGTTGGGATACATTCCTCAATATACCTGTAAGTTATTGTTCGAAAATTTTAAAGAGGAAATGAAAATACAACGATTTGCAGACTTAAGATTAAAATGAAAATATTAGATAGTCCAATTATCGTTTCTGTGTGCTGTCTGACATATAATCATGAAAAATATGTAAGACAATGTTTAGATGGCTTTATTATGCAAAAAACAAATTTCATTTTTGAAATATTAGTGCATGACGATGCGTCTACTGATAAAACGCAAGATATAATTCGAGAATATGAAGCCAAGTACCCTCATTTTATTAAACCTGTATATCAAAAAATAAATCAGTATTCACAAGGAATTTCTCCATTACGAGACGAATTGTTTCCTAAAGTTAAAGGAAAATATATTGCTATTTGTGAAGGAGATGATTATTGGATTGATCCGTTAAAGTTGCAAAAACAAATTGATTTTTTAGAAACACATGAGGATTATGGCTTGATTCATACAGATTTTATTGTAGTTAATGAATCGAAGATAAAGGAATATAGAATTACAAAATGTACTAATAATCCAAAGGATTTATTAAAATTGATATTGTTAGGAAAATATGATATTGGTACTTTAACTGTTTTGTTTCGCAAATCTTTATACGATAAAATTCCACATTATTATAAATCTCAGAACTTTCTGATGGGTGATTTACCACTTTGGATAGAAATGGCTAATGAGACAAAATTTAAATATTTAGAAAGCGTAACGGCTGCTTATAGGCGGTTAGATAATTCTGCATCCCATTCAACAAACTTTCAAAAGAGAAAGGCTTTTATTGATAGCTTGATAGATTGTAGGCTGTTTTATATAAGAAAATTGAAGTTATACAAGTTAGAGAAAAAAATATATGCAAAGAAATGTATAATATTTATCAAAGTTTGCTCTCTGGAGAAACGGCGAAAAGAAGCAATTAAGCATTTTTTTTTGTTAGTAAGATTTTATCCGTCAGAACTATCTTTTAAAGCCGTATACTATTTATTAATTGCTTTTTTTCCGATTATAACCAAATTGCTAATTTTTTTGAAGGAAAGGCATGTAAGTGCTCAAATTAGGACTCTATTTTAGAATCAGTAGCTTTGCTGCGAACTTAAAATCAATTTTTATGTATAGCAGCAACGATCTTGAAAGATTCTACTTTCAATACCAAACCGAATTTGTGCCCAAGGGCATATCGATACAGGACTTCTGTGTCAAGAATAGCGTACCTTACAATATTTTTTTAAAATGGTACAAGGATACCCGTAATAAAATAGTAGAAGTACAAGTGGATGGTTTTCCCCCGGAATCCGTTCGATTGCTTTCCCCTCCACCTCTAAAGTTGCCGGAGAATGTTGTCTTAGCTTCCTCCCCTACTCGTATCTGTGTGGAACTT
>JAVVVS010000001.1:75525-144573 GCA_036652495.1 Bacteroides sp. | reverse complement strand
TGGATGTAGAATATCTCAAAAAATTACTCGAATTTTGATGCGGTTGCCCTGATTTATACTAGGGCTAATCAGGAAGCATTCAACCATATACAAGCGAAAATATATGCTTCGCACAAATTATTTAATAATTCCTTATCTTTATCCGGTTACGCTGTTTATAATAGGTATGTAAATCAAGGAAACACATATACTACAACCTTGAATGATTTTATTTACGGCATATCTGTGGCGTATGATAAGAGTCAGTGGGGTGTATCCACTAATTTTTATTCTCCTATTGATATGTTGTTTGGGCAGAGTTTAATCAAAAATCCAACGAGTTTAGATATAAATGCCTATTATAAGTTTAAAGGTTTTCGTGTAGGTGTTGGTGTGAACAATCCTTTTATGAAAGCAAAATATGAAGTTATAAAAAACAGTGAATTATTAACATCTTCCACAGCTAGTTACAGCAAAAACAATAATAATAGGATTTATGTAAAAGTTTCTTGGAATTTAAACATGGGTAAAACCAAAACATTTGATAGAAGAGCGGATAATGCAGATGAATCATCAGGGATTGTTAAATAAGAATACTTTGCAAGAGACTTGCAATCTCTCTGTGCACAATTCCAACCTGCTGTTTGAATTAGCATAGCGCATATTTTGTTTTACAGAGGGGATTGTTCTGCGTGAAGTTTAGATATTGGAGGATAGTGAAATCGGTTATTTTGTCGAGTTTTCTGGCTGGGAAATCAGCGAAGTTCGTTGTACAATTTCGTATCATTATAAATTGGTCTGTTACACACCTTCGTTTACAAACAGGTGTCTTCAAGCGGAATCAAGGAAATCATATCTGCCAAAGACTGCATCAAGTTTAAGGAAGAAGAAGTACTGAACTACTTTGATTACTTCTCCACTTATGCAGCTGCGGAATCACTCAACGCGAAGAAGAAAGGATTCAGAGCAGAACTAAGAGGAGTAGGTGACTTGCCGTTCTATCTGTACCGGTGTTGTATGATATTTGGCTAGACATGAGCAATCGTCATCCACGGACTTTTGCACATGAGCCTGAATCACTTTAAAGAAGAGAATAAATGAAAGGAAGAGCTGCTGTCATACTGCAAGAATTGGAAACCTATATTGACCCGGTAAAGCGGGACTATTTGCCTCGTTTCTTTAAAACAGGTAAGGGACAGTATGGAGAAGGTGACAAGTTTTTAGGTGTGGTAGTGCCTAATACCCGGTTGATAGCCAAACAACATCGGGAAGAGCCGTGGGAAGTGATGGCGGAACTTTTACAAAACGAATGGCATGAATGTCGCTTGTGTGCCTTACTCATGTTGGTGGAACGTTTCAAGAAATGTGATGAGATGGGGAGAAAAGAGCTTTTCGACTTCTACCTTCTGCACACTCGGCAAATCAATAACTGGGATTTAGTGGACTTCTCTGCACCGACTATCGTGGGGGAGTACCTAAAAGAGAAACCACGTGAAGTGCTCTATCGGCTGGCTGCCAGTCCGCTGCTTTGGGACCAACGCATCGCGGTGGTGTCTACCCTCACCCTGATTAGAAACCGCGATTTCATCGATATTCTCCGCTTGTCGGAACTTTTGCTCAACCATCCGCACGACTTGATACAGAAAGCCGTGGGTTGGATGCTGCGTGAAATGGGAAAGCGGGACAAAGACCTGCTGGTGCAATTTCTGGAGAAGTACAGCAAACAGATGCCGCGCACCATGCTCCGCTATTCAATAGAAAAGTTTACCGACGAGGAGCGTGCATTTTTTATGAGAAAGTGATCGCTATCACAAAGAGAGTGCATATTCTATGTTATAAAAAGAAAAACTCCATGAGACTCTGTGTTACTCTGTGGTGGATTCTCTATCTTTGCCTTTCAATTAGCAAATTCAATCATGGAACAAGAAGATTTTGACATACGCGACCATCCGCTCGACCCTAAGGAGCGGGACTTTGAGAATGCCCTTCGCCCCCTGAGCTTCGAGGGCTTCAGCGGGCAAGATAAGGTGGTGGACAACCTGCGCATCTTTGTAAAAGCCGCCCGCTTGCGTGGCGAGGCGCTGGACCACGTGCTGCTGCACGGCCCTCCCGGGTTGGGCAAGACCACGCTCTCCAACATCATTGCCAATGAGCTGGGGGTGGGTTTCAAAGTCACTTCCGGTCCGGTGCTCGACAAGCCGGGTGACTTGGCGGGCGTGCTCACCAGCCTCGAACCCAACGACGTGCTCTTTATCGACGAAATTCACCGCCTCTCGCCCGTGGTGGAGGAGTACCTCTACTCTGCCATGGAGGACTACCGCATCGACATCATGATTGACAAAGGTCCCTCGGCACGTAGCATCCAAATAGACCTCAGCCCTTTCACGCTGGTAGGTGCCACCACCCGCAGCGGATTGCTCACAGCTCCCTTGCGTGCCCGTTTCGGCATCAACCTGCATCTGGAATATTACGACGATGAGGTGCTCACCGGCATCATCCGCCGTTCCGCCTCCATTCTCAATGTGCCCTGCTCCATTCCCGCTGCGGGAGAGATCTCTTCGCGGAGTCGTGGGACGCCCCGTATCGCCAACGCCTTGCTCCGCCGCGTGCGCGACTTTGCCCAGGTGAAAGGTTCCGGTTCCATCGATACCGAGATAGCCAAGTTTGCTCTCGAAGCCCTTAATATCGACCGCTACGGGTTGGACGAGGTGGACAACAAGATACTGTGCACCCTCATCGACAAGTTCAAGGGCGGTCCCGTGGGTATCACTACCATCGCCACTGCGCTGGGCGAAGATGCCGGAACCATCGAGGAGGTGTACGAACCCTTCTTGATCAAAGAGGGCTTCTTGAAACGCACGCCCCGCGGACGGGAGGTGACGGAGCTGGCTTACAAACATCTGGGAAGAACGCTGCCTAACACGCAGCAGCAGCTCTTCAGCGACCAATATGGATTATAATTAGAAAAAAAAATAGCTATGGCCGGATTAAAATCATTGGCAAAAGACACCGCCTTTTACGGGCTGAGCAGTATTGTAGGCAAGTTTCTGAACTACCTGTTGGTGCCTCTTTACACCGGGGTGCTGTCGGCGGCATCGGGAGGATACGGAGAAGTTTCTAACGTATATGCGTGGGTTGCCTTGATAGGGGTGCTGCTGACGTTCGGTATGGAGACCGGTTTCTTCCGCTTTGCCAACAAGCAGGGCGAAGATCCCGCAAAGGTATATGCCAACGCTTTGATTTTTGTAGGCGGGTTGTCGCTGCTTTTTATGCTGCTTTGTCTGTTGGGTTTGCAACCGGTTGCCTCCTTTCTCACGTACGGTGATCATCCCGAGTACATCGGCATGATGGCGGCAGTCATAGCGCTCGACTCCTTCTTGTGCATACCGTATGCTTACTTGCGCTACAAGAAACGCCCCATTAAGTTCGTCTCCATCCGTCTGCTTTCCATATTGGTCAATATCGTGATGAACCTCTTTTTCCTGCTCGTCTGCCCTTGGCTGCACCTGCACTATCCGGCAGCGGTGGATTGGTTCTACGATCCCACTTATCTGGTGGGCTACATCTTTGTCACCAACGTCATCACCTCCGTCATCCAGCTCTGCTGCTTTATCCCCGAACTGCACGGCTTTTCCTACCGGATAGACCGCGCGCTGATGAAGCGCATGGTGCTCTATTCCTTCCCGATTTTAATCTTCGGGCTGGTGGGCATCCTCAACCAGACGGTGGACAAGATTATCTACCCCTTTCTCTTTGCCGACCGTCAGGAGGGGCTGGTGCAGCTGGGCATTTACAGCGCTGCCACCAAGATAGCCATGGTGATGGCGATGTTTACTCAGGCTTTTCGATACGCCTACGAGCCGTTTGTCTTCGGCAAGTCCCAAGAAAATGACAACCGCACTATGTATGCCTCCGCCATGAAGTATTTCCTTATTTTCGCGCTGCTTGCCTTCCTGGCGGTGATGTTTTATCTGGACGTGCTGAAGTATATGGTGGCCCGCGACTATTGGGGCGGGCTTACCGTGGTAGCCATTGTGATAGGGGCGGAGATCCTGAAAGGAATCTATTTCAACCTCTCCTTTTGGTATAAGCTGATAGACGAAACGCGCTGGGGGGCTTACTTCTCGGTGATAGGATGCGCCATTATCGTGGTGATGAATGTGCTGCTGGTCCCCGTTTACGGATTTGTGGCTTCCGCCTGGGCTTCGGTGGCGGGATATGGCGTCATTACGTTTCTCTCTTATTGGATAGGGCAGAAGAAGTACCCCATCCATTACGAGATGAAAAGTTTGGGCGCATACGTCTTGCTCACTGCCGTGCTGTACGTCATCGGAGCGCAGATGCCGATACATAACTTGGCGCTCCGGATGCTTTTTCGCACCCTGCTGCTATTTGTATTTCTTGCTTATGTCATCCGAAAAGATATGCCGCTGAGTCAAATACCTATTATCAAACGCTTCATTAAGAAATAAAACCTGATGCTTATGCTACCCGAGAACCGAAATCTTTATGCTGTAAAGAACTTCTTGCGCGAGTATTTAGACTTGCGCAAAGACAAAGACAATGAGCTTGCCACGGTAGACTCCATCCGAAAGGGAGTGGAGTTTAAGGGGGCAAACCTGTGGATATTGATATTTGCTATCTTCATGGCTTCGCTCGGACTGAATGTGAACTCTACAGCGGTCATCATTGGAGCCATGCTGATTTCACCGTTGATGGGACCGATTATGGGCATCGGCTTGTCTGTGGGGCTTAGTGACTTTGAATTGATGAAGCGTTCGTTGAAGAGTTTCTTGATTACGACAGCTTTCAGCGTGACCACTGCCACTCTTTTCTTTCTGCTGACGCCTATTGCCGAGGCACAGTCGGAGCTGCTGGCACGCACGTCGCCCACCATTTATGATGTGTTCATCGCCCTCTTTGGCGGATTGGCGGGCGTGGTTGCCCTCTCTACCACAGAAAAAGGAAACGTGATTCCCGGCGTAGCCATTGCTACAGCACTTATGCCCCCGCTCTGCACGGCAGGCTACGGACTGGCATCGGGCAATCTTATCTACTTCCTTGGAGCCTTTTACCTCTACTTCATCAACTCGGTGTTCATCAGCTTGGCTACCTTTATCGGGGTGCGGGTGATGCACTTCCAGCGCAAGGAGTTTGCCGATAAAAAGCGCGAAAAGAGTGTCAGGAAGTATATTGTTCTGATAGTGATACTGACCATGTGTCCGGCTATTTATCTGACGGTAGACATCATTCGCTCTACCTTCTATGATTCGGCTGCCAACCGGTTTATCACCGAGCAGCTGAGCTTTGATAAAACTCAGGTGCTCGATAAAAAGGTTGATTTCGAACACCGGGAGATTCGTGTGGTGCTCATCGGACCCGAAGTGCCCGAAGCATCGATTGCTCTTGCCCGGGAAAAGCTGAAGCAGTATCAGTTGCCCGAAACGAAGCTGACGGTGCTACAAGGGATGAACAACGGCGCAATGGATATTTCGTCCATTCGCTCGCTGGTGATGGAGGATTTCTATAAAAACAGCGAAGAGCGTCTGCTCAAGCAGCAAACAAAGATAGCTTCTCTGGAAAAACGTATTGACAGCTATGGTGCGTACGATAAATTGAGTCGTGCTATCATCCCTGAGCTGAGGGTGCTCTATCCATCGGTCACCGCGTTGTCTATCGCACGGTCTTTAGAATTGACCGTCGATTCGCTTAAATCGGATACGGTGACTTTTGCCGTACTGAAGTTCTCCAAACAACCGCTAGCCGATGAAAAGGCGAAAATCAGCGATTGGCTTAAAGCTCGGATAGGGGCGAAGCAGCTGAAACTGATAGTGGAAAACTGATGCCCAGATGAAACAGAAACTGATTATAGCCCTCCTTTTTTCTCTTTCCTTGTCCGCTCTTCATGCTGATGAAGGGATGTGGCTCCTTGGGAATCTGAATAAGCAAACGCGGAAGACGATGAGAGAGCTGGGGCTCCAGCTTCCCGTAAACAAGCTCTACAACCCCACCAAAGCGAGTTTGAAAGATGCCGTAGTCAGTTTTGGAGGCTTCTGCTCCGGTGTGGTAGTTTCCGAAGATGGGTTGGTGTTCACCAATCATCATTGCGGCTTCAGTAGCATACAGCAGCATTCTTCGGTGGAACATGATTATTTGCAAGAGGGTTTTGTGGCGCGTAGCCGTCAAGAAGAATTGCCCAATCCCGAACTTTACGTCCGTTTCTTGCTTCGTACCGAAAACGTGACTAAGCGGGTGCTGAAAGGCGTTACTTCTGCCATGACGGAACCCGAGCGCCGCAATGTTGTTGATTCATTGAGTAGGCTTATAGGCGATGAGGTTTCTGCCAAAGACTCTACCTTAATCGGGGTAGTTGATGCTTATTACGCTGGAAACGAGTTCTGGCTTTCTGTTTATCGCGATTTTAACGATGTTCGTCTGGTGTTTGCACCGCCTTCTTCTATCGGGAAACTGGGTTGGGATACGGACAACTGGATGTGGCCCCGCCATACGGGAGACTTCTGTGTGTTTCGCATCTATGCTGGAAAAAACAACCTTCCTGCCGATTATTCACCCGATAACGTCCCTTACCATCCCTCTTACGTAGCTCCTGTTTCGTTAGAGGGTTACAAGGAAGGCTCTTTTTGCATGACGCTCGGGTATCCGGGCTATACAGACCGTTTCCTTTCTTCTTTCGGTGTAGAAGAACGGATGAATGGGATGAATCAGGCGATGATTGACTTGCGCGGCGTGAAGCAAGCTATTTGGAAACGCGAGATGGACAACCGGGCGGATATTCGCATTAAATATGCTTCGAAGTACGATGAAAGCTCCAATTATTGGAAGAACAGTATAGGCATGAACAAAGCCATTCGCCAGCAAAAGATACTTGAGAAGAAGCGCAGCGCCGAAGCATCCCTCCGGCAATGGATTCAGCAAACACCTGCCGAACGGGAGCGCCTATTGTCCCTTTTCTCTTCGTTGGAACTGAACTATAAGAGTCGTAGTAAAGTCAATCGTGCCATGGCATACTTTGGCGAGGCATTTATGAATGGTCCTGAACTGATGCAACTGGCGCTCGAAATACTGAACTTCGACTTTGATGCCGAGCAGGACCAAGTGGTGGCGCGACTGAACAAACTACTGGCTAAATATGCCAATCTTGATCTATCCATCGACAAGGAAGTCTTCATTTCTCTTCTTCAAACCTACCGCTTCCAAGTAGAGGCGGAATACTTGCCGCCCCTTTATCATACTATTGACAGCGTTTATGGCGGACAGGAGCGGGCTTATATCGATACCCTTTACGCACGCACCCAAGTAGGCACGTCCCGCGGTTTGGAACGATTTCTTGAGCGGGATTCTACCTATCACTTGGTGGATGACCCCGCTATTGCACTTTGCATTGAATTGATTGTGCAATATTATGATATGAATAACACCATCCTTGCAGCTTCCGAGCAGATAGAACGTGACGAGCGTTTGCTCAATGCTGCCTTTCGGCGGATGCAGTCCGAACGTCATTTCTACCCCGATGCCAATTCAACCATGCGGCTTAGCTTTGGCACCGTATGCAGCTATTCTCCTTTTGACGGTGCTACCTACGATTACTATACCACGACGAAAGGAATCTTGGAGAAAGTACGCGAGCATCAGGGCGATTCCGACTTTGCTGTGCAGCCGGAGATTCTTTCTCTCTTAGCTTCCCGGGATTACGGTAGGTATGCCGATGAAAAGGGTGATATGAAGGTTTGTTTTATCTCTAACAACGATATCACCGGAGGCAATTCCGGCAGTGCCATGTTCAATGCCTGTGGCGAGTTGCTTGGTTTGGCTTTTGATGGCAACTGGGAAGCTATGAGCAGCGATCTCTCTTTTCAGCCCGAAGTGCAACGCTGTATCGGGGTCGATGTGCGCTATATGCTCTTTGTGATCGAGAAATACGGAAAGGCGGGATCACTGATTGAAGAATTGAAGCTCTAGCGCTTCAATATAATCACTGTTACCGCTGCAATAATCAATCCGATGCCCAAGCCGATGCCTGTGGTAACTGCTTCGCCAAAGATAAAAATGCCCACGCAAACAGCTGTCACCGGTTCCATAGCGCCCAATACGGAGGTGAGCGTAGAGCCGATGCTTTTAACCGCGCGTACCAAAGCGAGATTGGAAATGACGGTAGGGATAAGAGCCAGCATCACCAGGTTGCCAGTAGTATGCCAGTCCGGGATGAGTTGAATGCCAGAGGTAGGCACTATGCCTATCAGCAAGAGCAAACTGCTGAATAGAAAGACGTAAAACGTCAGTTTGAGTCCTTTCATTTGTCCTATTTTCAATTGACTCACCGTCACCAGGTAAAGTGCATAACCCAAGGCAGACAGCAATACAATGATGATTCCTGTTAGGGTGACCGTCCCGGAGTTGTCTCCGTTGGATAGGAAGAATACACCGGCTACTGCCAGTGCTATAGCGGCAAACCTCCAAATAGATTTTTTCTCTCGAAAAAAGACCATCATGAGCAGTGTGGTGAGCACCGGATACATGAAGTGAAGCGTGGTAGCTATTCCGCTAGGCATAAACTTATATCCCCAGAACAAGAATACGGCGGACATGAGGTAAAGTGCTGCCAGTAGCAGTAAGGAGGGTATTTCGTTCTTTCGGATACGGAACGATTGTCCGTCGAGTAATAAGATTGCGCCCAATGCCACTGCCGCAAAGGCGAACCGATAGAATAAGATGGATTCAAAATGCATGCCTTGATGCATAGCTGGCAGGGTGAACAGGGGGATGAGACCAAAAGAGGCGGAAGAGAGGAGTCCGTAGAGGAACCCGTTTATTTTATTCATATATCCGATTATCACTGATCAGATACCGAATGATCTGAATGTTCATATTGAATTACTAATTGTTATAACCGAACAAAAGTATGATTTATTATTGGTTATCACAATAAATCATTCAATTAATTGGCGGGTTAAGGATAGAAATAAAAAAAGCAAGACCCCATTTATCCATCCTGAATGAGGTCTTGCTTTAGCATATTAAGCTGATTGTGTCAATCTGTTGCTCTTATTTCTTAGGTTTCCGGCGTGCCCATCCTTCTTCGCTGAAATCCGGTTCGTCATCTTTAAAGAACTGTTTCCAGTCATCTTTGGGACCTCGTTCGGTGGCATATCCACGTTCTTCACGGCTGGGTTTGTCGCTGCTTTTGGTCGCTGCTTTGGGAGCGCGTTCGGGTCTAGGTGCTCCGTCTTCGCGGGGAGCACGGGGCGTGTGTTCACGTTTGTCGGATGAATTGCCAAAAGGTTTGCGGTCTGTACGGCGCTCGCTAAAACTGTTTCCTCCGCTTCTGCGTCCTTCTCCAGCTTCCTCACCGGCTACTTCAACGGCTACTTTGCGACCATTCCAGTTGGCGCGGTTCAACGCTTTTACTACGTTTTGTGCTTCATTTTCGTCTACTTCAAAGAAGGAGAAACTTTTCATGAGGTCAATACGCCCTAATTCCACGCGTCCGCGGGTGTTGCTGTTTAGCAGACCAATCAGTTCGCTGGGGAAGAAGCTGTCCATCTTTCCAAGGTTGATAAAGAGGCGTTTGAATCCGGGTGACGGTTGATGAGAGCCATCTCCGCCATCGCGTCCACGGCGTTCGCCCCGTTCGGGGCGGTCTCCACGGCTGTCCGGTGCGGGGGCTTCAATCTCGTTTCGTCCACGGTAGTATTCGAGGAAACGGTTGAATTCCATCGACACCATACGTTTGATGACGTCTTCTTTGCTCAGCCATTCCAGTTTGCGGTAAATTTCGGGCATAAAGTCCGCAATCTCCTCTTCGTTTACTTTTACCTTTTCTATTTCATCGATTACTTTGATGAGTTGCTTTTCGCAAATCTCTTTGCCGGTAGGTATCTGTCCGATGATGAATTTTTTACCGATGATGCGTTCGATGTCGCGCATCTTTCCTTTTTCGCGCATATTGACGATGGCGATAGAGATACCCGTCTTTCCGGCACGTCCGGTACGTCCGCTACGGTGCGTATAGCTTTCCGTTTCATCGGGCAAGCCGTAGTTGATGACGTGTGTCAGGTCGTTTACGTCCAGTCCGCGGGCTGCTACGTCTGTAGCTACCAGTATTTGGATGTTGCGGGTGCGGAACTTTTGCATCACGGCGTCGCGTTGTGCTTGCGAGAGTTCGCCGTGCAGCGAATCGGCGCTATAGCCTTCCTGCATCAGTTTGTCGGCTATCTCTTGCGTCTCTTTTCGAGTGCGGCAAAATACGATACCATATATTTCGGGGTAATAGTCTGCCACGCGTTTCAGTACGGCATATTTGTCTCTGGCTTGCACCATGTAGGCGATATGCTTTACGCTGTTTGTGCTTTCGTTCTTGCGGCCGATGGTGATTTCTTTGGCGTCGCGCAGGTACTTCTTAGAGATGCGCGAAATTTCCGGACTCATAGTCGCGGAGAAGAGGAGGGTGTTTCGTTGCTCGGGCACATCCGCCAAGATGGCGTTGATGCTGTCGGTGAAACCCATATTAAGCATTTCGTCGGCTTCGTCCATCACCACATTATGGATGGTCGTAAGCGAAACGGTGCGTCGTTCCATCAGGTCGAGCAAACGTCCTGGGGTGGCTACAATAATATGTACGCCGCGTTTGAGGCTGCGTATCTGGCTGTCAATAGAGGAACCTCCGTAAACAGGGAGCACCTTTAAACCATCTACGTATTTGGAATAATCATTCAGGTCGCCCGCTATCTGGAGGCAAAGCTCTCTTGTGGGGCAAAGGATAAGGGATTGGGGAACTCGGTTCTTTACGTCAATTTGCTGGATAAGGGGCAGGCCGAATGCGGCTGTTTTCCCTGTTCCAGTCTGAGCAAGAGCTACTATGTCATTATTTTCTCCTAAAAGGTACGGAATCACTTCCTCTTGTACCGGCATGGGATTCTCATATCCCATCTCCACGATTGCTCTACGTATCTCCGGAGAAACGCCAAGCTCTTCAAATGTCTTCATTAAATCTCTGTATATCTTTTATTTCGGGTGCAAAGGTAGGAATAAAAATCGGTTTTAATTTCCGATTTCCAATTTTTAATTTAAAAGGATGCTTCGTAGTCTGTCTCTTTCTTTCTTTGTGAGTCCTACCCCTTTCTCCAGATAGGTAGGGACGTCACCGTACAGTTGCTCGGCTTCAGACTTGGCGGCATTCAAGAAGTCTTCCTTTGCCGAAAAGAGAGTGGTGATGGCTTCTTGAGAGTTGATGGGGAGCTTATAAGCATACTTGGAAACTTTAGGAATGTTGAAGTATTCGTTGCTCAGCCGATAGTCTGTCATGATGATGTCTTCGTTGATTCCCAATGCTGCCAAGATAAAAGCGGTAGCGATGCCTGTTCGACCTTTGCCCGATGAACAATGGATAACGACGGGATAGCTGGCGCGGTCGAGCAGGATGTCGAAGATTTGTTTGTATTCTTTCTGATAGTTGGCTATCAGTTCGCGGTTCATTTGCTCTACCATCTGATAGATGGTGTCTCCTTTGATTTCTCCCTCCTGAATTTTGAGCAGGAGGTTGACCATGCTGCCCGTAGCGATAGGGATATGAATGACGTTGAAGCCTTTCTGTAGTTGCGGGTAGTTGTCCAGTTCTTGTTTGGTGCGGAGGTCGATGATGGTGCGAATGCCTAAATTATGTAGTTCGCGCCGTGCATTGCAGTCGATACTGTCAATCTGCGCCGAGCGATAAAGCATTCCCCAACGAGTCTCTTTGCTCGTTGTGGATGATTTATACCCGCCCAAGTCGCGGAAGTTTTGTATGCCGGGGATATTGATGTTACGGGTAGCTACCCGTACACGGTACTTATCATTGAATACCATCAGATAATAGTATCGTTGCGAAGGATTCTCTGTGATGATGGTCATCCGTTCATCGGCAATGTTGCCTGTCGCAATGGGGGTATCTTCCACTATTGTTTCGGGGTTGGTGGAGGCATACACCTTCACTTGACCTTTGATAATCGGGGCTGTTTCCCATTTGATGATGCAGTTTCCCACATTGTTCTCTTCGCAAACTACCGAAATGCTAGGAAGCGTTTCGCTGCACGAAGGCAGAATGAGCACGAGGGTTAGCCAATTCAATAGATTCTTATACATAGTACCATTTTGTCTAGAAACACAGTATGCAAAGATAAGAATTCCTCGAAGATATGGTGAAGGCTTTGCTATAATTAGTCAAAGTACATACTCTTTAAGAAATATAATTGCTGGCAAATGTCTTGGAGATAGAGTTTTCGTAGCTTTTGCATACTTCTGCAGCGAAGTCTTTCCCGCACTGAATGATTTTGTTCCAGGTGGTTTCATCAAGGCTGGTCAGGTCGCGATAGCGCACGTCATACTTCAACAATCCAAAGATAAGTCCTGCGTTGAAGTTGTCACCGGCTCCGATGGTGCTGACGGATTTCAATTGTTCAACGGGGTATTCTTTGCTGAGGCTTCGGGTTCTTAAAGAGATGCTTTCGGCGCCTGTGGTACAGAGGAAGTTGGGGCAGTAGTATTTAATCTTGTCCCGGTAGACCTTATCCACTTCGCGCAAGCCGTACATATAGAAGAAGTCGTCGATAGACCCGCGCACAATGTCGGCATATTCCAGATTCTCGATGATGGTAGAGGTCAGCCTCAGGGCTTCGTCTTTGTGCGAGGATCGGAAATTGGGGTCGTAATAAATGATGGCTTTCTTTTCGCGCGCCAGGTCCAAGAGATCGGTGATCTTGTCGCGCAGCAGCGGGTTCAGTGCGTAATACGAACCGATGATGACAATATCGTCTTCATTGATTTTCGGAAACGAGATGTCGAGTCGTTGTCTGGGATAATCTTTGTAGAAGAGGTATTCCGCATCATTGCGTTCGTTGAGGAACGCCAGTGAGATGGGCGACTTTCCGTCGGGAAATACATTGACGTGGTCGGTGGCAATGTGGTTGTCGCGCATAAAATTCAGGATAGTGTTGCCTACCCGGTCATTGCCTGTTTCGCTGATAAAGCACACATTGACTCCTATACGGGCTAAAGAAATAATTCCATTGAAGACAGAACCTCCCGGAACGGCTGCCGTAGGCTGGTTGTTCTGAAAGATAATGTCGAGAATGGTTTCACCGATGCCGATTACTTTTCGCATAGTTCTCTCGATTTTTCGCCCAGGTAACCGCCGTGGTGGCGTTTGGAATATTCTTCAATGGTGAAATGAGTCTTTTTCATGGTCTGTACCACCAAGATATCACCGATGACGGTCATTGCGGTGGTTGATGTTGTTGGTGTCATTCCCAATGTACAGACTTCGTCCGGTTTGCCGGTACTCAGGCAGACATCCGATTCGTCTGCCAGCGGGCTGTTGGGGTTTCCGGTGATGACGATAAACTTCAGTTCCGGGTTCAGGTTGTGAGCCAAGCGGGTGAGTTCTACTATTTCACGTGTTTTGCCAGAGTTTGAGATGAGCAGCAGCAAGTCGTTTTCTTGCAAGATGCCCAAGTCGCCATGTTGCGCTTCGCTGGGATGTAGAAAGACGGAAGGTACTCCCGTAGAGCAGAAGGTCGTGGAAATGTTCATGGCAATTTGCCCTGCTTTCCCCATGCCCGAAGTGACCAACTTGCCTCGTTTTTGGTGTATTTGCTCCACAATAAGGTTTACTGCCTTCTCGTAAGCATCAGTCACTGGAATATTCAATACCGCTTGTGCTTCCTTCTGAAGGAGTTCTTTGATAGATTCTGTCATAGTCATAATATATGCTAATGTGCTCGCGTATTCTTTTTAGGAATAGGTAGGGCACGGATGTATAATCGTTTTTAATTCTTCCAGCGAGCGAGCTACTTCATAATAAGCCGACATGGGCTTACGGGCAAATCCTTTCGTTTCCATCTCGTCGAGCGCAGCCAGCAGTTTGTCGTAAAAGCCGCTTTCGTTATAAAACACCACGCGTTTGTGATGATAGCCGATAGAGGCGGCGGCAATGGTATGAAACACTTCGTCGAGGGTTCCTACTCCTCCCGGCAATGCCAGCAGCACCTGTGATTCTCTCACGAGGATGTCTTTCCGGTCGCTTAGGTCGTGGGTGCGAATCACTTCATCGGGCAGCAAACTTACTTTTCCGTTCTCTTCGAGCTTTTCCGGTACCACTCCGACTACTCGTCCGCCATTTGCTTTCACCGCGCGGGCTACACATTCCATCAGCCCCAAACTAGCTCCTCCGTAAATCAGTGTGCAGCCGTTCTTGCCCAGCCATTGACCGATACGAGTAGCCGAATCGAAGTACATTTGATCAATGTTCTCGGAGGCGGAACAGAAAATACCTATCTTCATCATACCTTAATTGCTCTTGTAGCCTACAAATATCTGCAATTTTCTATAAACGACAATAAGTTTTGTTGTATTTTTGTCCCATCAACAAAACTTAGTGCTGAGAATGAAGAATATAATAATGAGTCAAACCAAAGAAACCTTGTCTAATGGGCTTCGGGTTATTTTCAATCCGGTAGCTTCCGATGTGACCTACTGTGGTTTTGCTATCGATGCCGGTGCTCGTGACGAGTCCGACCAAGAGCAGGGGATGGCTCACTTTGTAGAACATCTTGTTTTTAAAGGTACGCAAAAGCGCAAAGCGTGGCACATTCTCAACCGGATGGAAGCGGTGGGAGGTGATTTGAATGCTTACACCAACAAAGAGGAGACGGTGGTGTATTCGGCTTTTCTTTATCAGGATTTGCCGCGGGCGGTGGAGCTTCTGGTCGATATGATTTTTCGGTCCACCTTTCCGCAACACGAGATAGAACGCGAAACGGAGGTTATTCTCGACGAGTTGCAATCTTACGAAGACAGTCCTGGCGAACTGATTTTCGATGACTTTGAAGATATGATTTTTCGCGGGCATCCGTTGGGGCACAACATCTTGGGGCGCCCCGAGTTGCTGAAACAATTCCAGACTACTGACCTTCTCTCTTTTACCCGCCGTTACTATCAACCAGCCAACATGGTGTTTTTTATTCAAGGCAGAGCGGATTTCAAACGGTTGATTCTGCTACTTGAGAAGCAGATGTCCGACATTCCGGTGATCGCGATGAATAATTGCCGGTTGCCGCCTCCTTTGTACGTGCCTGAGCAATTAGTGATGTCGAAAGACACTCATCAAGCCCACGTGATGCTGGGGCGTAGGAGTTACAATGCTTATGATGACAAACGAACGGCGCTTTATTTGCTGAACAACATTCTTGGCGGTCCGGGTATGAACAGCCGTCTGAACGTATCTTTGCGCGAACGCCGTGGATTGGTGTACAACGTAGAGTCAAATCTGACTTCTTATACCGATACGGGTGCATTTAGCATCTATTTCGGTACCGACTCCGAAGATATTGACACCTGTTTGAAGCTGACTAATCAAGAACTGCGGCGGCTGCGGGATCAAAAGATGACGTCTTTGCAACTGGATGCTGCCAAGAAGCAACTGATAGGGCAGATTTGCGTTTCGTCGGACAATTACGAGAACAATGCGCTCAATATGGGCAAAACGTACCTGCATTACAATCGGTACGATGACTTGAGTTATCTTTGCCAGCGCATTGATGCTTTGAAGGCGGATGAGGTGCTGGAGGTAGCTAATGAGATGTTGGCAGAAGGCTCTCTTACTACGTTGATTTATAAATAGCCGCTTCCTTTTTCTGGCTTACAGCAAGCACGCAAGGGCAAGCCTTTTCTTTATTTTAAGGACAAGGCTTGCCCTTGCGTCTTTTTTAGTTTTTTCACAGCATTGTCCAGCGATTCGGTAGGCTCAATGATGTTATAATCTTCCCAGAAGTTCTCGTCGTAGAAGTTCATTACTTTGTCCGAGAGCACCTGTGTCGACTTGAATGTCTCTTTGTATGGGATGCTTCCCGGCGGATTGTCCTGCCGGTCGGTAATCACCATTTCTGAAGTGACGGTATAGGTGGTAGAGAACCATTTCTTTTTCCAGTCCGCATTGAATTTGATTTCGTTGCGGATGTAGTTCAGGTACGTACGGCCTTCTTGCTGCCGGTAGGTGACTAGGTAAGAAATGCTCACCGGTTTGAACATCAGTCCTGCTGGTTTGTGCCGGAGAATCATTCGCGTTACCTTCATTTTGTCTCTCATGTCGAGGTTAAACTCCAAGCGGGTGATGGCGAAATTTTCTCGGTCGATGTAGAGCGTGCCGGTGTAAAGAGGGTCGTCTGTTACCACTTGTGGACTGAAGCGGATGGTGTAGTGCATGCGGTTGTCTATCATCGCATATTCTGTAAATTCATACTTGTAATAGTCAAGGCAGTCGCGGCTGAGCAGCACATCGGGGTTCTTCACCATGTCAAGGAAGGTGGCAAGCGTCGGTCCGCCTATCAGTTTTACGGCTAGCGTGTCACCTTGCCGCTGGCTGAGCAGTTGCCTGCCTTTGAAGATGCGTACCCGGTCTTTGTCCACATTTTCGGTGTAAGCCGTCTTGTAAACATCAATCACCGCTTCGGAGATTGTAATGTACTTCCGTTTCTTTTGGGACGTCTCCCGGTAGAAGCCTTTGTGCATGGCAGGATAGCGGTTGTAGTTGACTCCGATAGCCGATAAGGCTTGATCGATCACTTGCCGGGCATCGACCGGCTTTATCACAACTTCGTTGAGCCTGATGATTCCAGGAGAAAGGAAAAGAACCTTTTCATCGATGTTCTCTTGTCCGATAGGCAGCCTGCTCGTTTGGTATCCGATGTGGGAGATTTCGATGAAAGGAGTGTTTTTGTTTTTCTTTATCTTGAGAGAGAAGAAGCCGTCGGAATTGGTAATCGTTCCTACGTTGCTTCCGGGGACGGTGACATTGACGTATTCTAACGCACGTTTGCTTTTTTGGTCTTTGACCACGCCGCTGATGACGAACACGCCTTCGCTTTCTTGTGCCGTAACAGCGATGCTAGTGAGGCCGAATACGAACAGGAGCAGAAAACTGGCAATAGATGGAAACAAGGTTTTCATGGCAAGACAGTGTTAACGGATAGATACTACGAAGCTAAGTTTATCGGTATAAGACAAACCTCTCAAAGGTATCTATTGTTAGCGAAAAATGCAATGAAAAGCTTCTTTTTTTCTGACTATACTTTCAACTTGATTTCCGCCTTTACCAATAGCCCCGTGATGCCCACTATAACGAACGAAAAGACGAGCGATTTGAGGAGCTCTGCCGCGCCGCCAGCCATCATCTCTGGGTAGTGCAGCTCCAACAATTGTTTCACCGCATACCAGAGGTACGGAACGACATAACACGTCAGTGTGGCTGTACCTGCCGGGCGGATGATGCCGAACCAGCTTGCTTTTGTTTTTACATCCGTCAGCCGCTACTCGCTGAAGGGGAACGACTCTCATAATAGATGGTTAATGTTATGTCTGTTCAACAGGCGCAAGGGGTACAAAGTTAAGCATACCTTCTCCGTTTTGAAGTATCGCTTCTTTCTCGAAAAAATCCTTTGCCGGGAGACGGGCAATCTTTCACCCGATCTTTGAAGTTCTCTTACCGAGAGACGAAGGATCTCCTGCCGGGAGAGGGAGGCTCTCCTGACGGAAGATACAGCTTGGGATAGGTTTTGATATGCTGCTTCTCTCTGGAAGAGAAACAACTTGCCCGAACGGTGACTGGAAGCCGATTAATAAATCGACTTCGCTATTCCCATCTCCAAGCCCCGTAGTTCTGCCAGTCCGCGCAAGCGTCCGATGCAAGAATAACCGGGATTTGTTTGTTTCTTCAGGTCGTCTATCATCTGGTGCCCGTGGTCGGGGCGCATGGGGATAGACATTTGCCGTTGTTGCTGCAATGCAAGGAAGGCACGCATCACGCGGTACATGTCTACATCGCCTTCCAAGTGATTGGCTTCATAGAAATTGCCTTCGGCATCGCGTTGTGTGCTGCGGAAGTGGACGAAGTTGATGCGGTCTGCAAACTGCTGCATCATGCTTTCCAAGTCGTTGGCGCTGCTCACCCCTAAAGAGCCGGTGCAGAGACAAAGACCGTTGGAAGCATTGGGCACGGCATCTATCAATGCTTGGAAGTCGGCGGCACAACTCATGATACGGGGCAAACCAAGGATGGAGCAGGGAGGGTCGTCGGGATGAATCACCAGCTTCACGCCGGCTGCATCCGCCACGGGAGCAATCTCGCGGAGGAAGTAGATGAGATGGGCGCGCAGTTGTCCGGCACTAACGCCTTGATAGCGGTCGAGCTCTTGTTGTAACTGTGCGAGCGTGAAGCTTTCTTCCGATCCGGGCAAGCCGGCTATCATGTTGCGGATAAGCAGTAGCCGCTCTGCTTGGCTCATCTGTGCAAGGCGAGCTTTGGCTTTGGCTTTCTCTTCATCGGTATAATCGGCTTCTGCTCCGGGGCGTTGCAACAGAAAGAGGTCGAAGGCGATGAAGGCAGCCCGCTCAAAACGAAGGGCGCGCGAGCCATCGGGAAGCTCGTAAGCCAGGTCGGTACGCGTCCAGTCCAGCACGGGCATAAAGTTGTAGGTGACGATGGGGATGCCGCACTTGCCAAGGTTGCGCAGGCTCTCCTTGTAGTTGTTGATGTAGTGCTGAAACGCTCCTGTTTGCGTTTTGATGTGTTCGTGCACCGGTACGCTTTCTACCACCGACCATCGCAGACCGGCGGATTCGATGAGCGTTTTGCGTTTCATTATCTCTTCTACCGTCCACACTTCACCGTTCTTGATGTGATGCAGAGCGTTGACAATACCGGTTGCTCCGGCTTGCTTGATGTCCCGGAGGCTGACAGGATCATTGGGTCCGTACCAGCGCCAGGTTTGTTCGGATAGTATCATTTGTTGAATGGAGTTTACATGGAAAATACGTTGAATCCGCCGTCTACAACGGCTACCGTACCGGTGACGAAGCTAGAGGCGTCACTTATCAAGTACTGAATGGTTCCGCAAAGTTCTTCGGCGCGCCCCATGCGTCCAAACGGAGTTTGGCGGATGACGTCTTTGCCGCGTTCGGTGTAGCTTCCGTCGGGATTGGTGAGCAGGCTGCGGTTCTGCTCGGTGAGGAAGAATCCGGGAGCGATGGCGTTGATGCGGATGCCTTCACCAAACTTTTTGGCTATCTCATTCGCCATAAAGGCGGTGAAGTTGGAGATGCCGGCTTTGGCTGCCCCGTACCCGGCGATACGGCTTAGCGGGCGGAAGGCTGCCATCGACGAGAAGTTGACTATGGCGCCGCTCTTCTGTTGCACCATGGGTGGCAAAAAAACTTGGGTGGGAAGCAAGGTTCCGGTCAAGTTCAGCTCTACTACCTTTTGAAACTCGTCTATGCGGAGGTCGAAGAAGTCGCCCGCAGGTGCGATGGTGGCTCCCGGCATGTTTCCGCCGGCGGCATTCAGCAAGGCGTCCACTCGTCCGTAAGCTTGTAGGATGTCGGTCAAGTTTTGTTTCAAGACGGCTGCATCGAGCACGTTGGTGGTCAGGAACAGGGCTTCGCCTCCTTGGGCAGTAATCTCGCCTACGATTTTCTCGCCTACGGCTGTTTTTCTACCGAGGATGACTACTTTGGCTCCTTCTGCTGCCAAATGGAGGGCGATGGTGCGTCCCAGCACACCGGTTCCTCCGGTAATCACTACTACTTTGTCTTTTACGCTGAATAAGTGGGTCATACAATGAAGCTTTAAGTTTGTTGTATTAACATTCGTTGCCGTACACGGATGGCGCAAAGATAAGTCTATTTTATAGGTTCAGCAAGCTTTCCGGTCCCATATTGAACAATAAATCGATGATGCTGAGGTTGGGCAGGAAGCCATGACGGGCTTCAAAGACTTGGTAATAGGGGCGGGGATGGAAGTCCGGGTCGGTGAGGCGGAAGTCCTTTTTTGGATGGATAGCTTCCCGCAGATCAACTTCTTGCGGGGCGAAGTCTGTCTTGTATTCCGAAGTGCGCTTCAGGTGAGGCTCCATATCGATGAGGCGGCAAACGAGGTGGCAAAGCTCTTCGTTAAAGTCGATGAGGAACTCGTACCTTTTTTCGTAGAAAGGGCGGAAGTCGTCTTTGTAGTATTCAAAGAAAGGGGTGCTGTTGTAGGCAGACTCGATGGCGTTCCAATGCAGATGGCGCCAGTGTCCGTGGTCGGAGATGCGGATGTCTTTGAGGGGGCATTTGGCGTAGTCGGGCTTCACGGTGGGGATAGAAAGAGCCAACTCGCCATCGGGACCGGCAATGGTGCAGCGGTTGCGATAGGTTTGTTTCTGGTAATGGTCGTATTGCTCGATAAAGACTTGGTCGTAAGCTTTAAGTTTGGTGTAATATTCCACGGGGGCAAGATAAGCGGAAGAAAGATAAACAGTCATGTGCAGGTGAAAGATGATGGTTGATTAATCGTGAGAAAGAGAGGAGTTATTTGATGGGCCGGAAGAAACGTTTCCAGCGATAGCCGCCGAACCATCCGGTGTTTCCTTCTTTAGAGAACCAGATGAGGGAGGCTTTGCCAATGATGTGGTCTTGCGGAACGAAGCCGAAGAGGCGGGAGTCCGCCAGGTTGATAGAGTTATTCGAGCTCATCCAGTAATAATCTTTGGTGAAGTAGCAGTGCAGTGTCGGTCGGCCGTCAACATAGAGTGTATCGTTCTTAATCTCAGCCTGCCGCCCTTCGTGCAGCACGAGGGTGTTGCGCAGCAAAGTCCGGTTCCAAGGATAAACGCGGATTACTTTGCCTTTGCCGGGGACAATGAGTGGCTTCGATTCTTTCTCTACGTCCGGTTCAACGGGCTTGAGCCAGCTGCTGCCGCTCATGGCTTGCTCTATCAGGTAATATTCATAGCGGCTGAAACTGCGTACGTAATCTGAATCGTGCTGGCCCATTACGGGGTTATGTCCGATAGAGAGGATGGAGAGCAGGGAGTCTAGTTGTGTGGCTTTGGCGCGGGGATAGTAATACAATCTTTTTTGATCGGGATTCTTTTCGCTATCGGCAGAGAGTACGGAGAACAAGGAGTCGATGAACAGTGTGTCTCCCGGTACGCCCACGCAGCGGCTGATGAAGAACTCCCGCCGGTCGATGACCGGTTGGGAAGTGCTGGCGGGATTGTTGAAAAGTACGATGTCTTCTTTCTTCACTCCACGACTGTTCCATCGATGGTAGGAGAGGAGGGACATGCAAGGCAGCCGCAACCCGTAGCTCCATTTGTTGACCAAGATATGGTCGCCGCGGAAAAGGGAGTTTTCCATTCCTTCCGAAGGGATGAGGCAAGAAGTGAATACAAAGCTGCGAAGCAACAGTACGCTGACGGTTGCTCCACAGAGGGCGAATATCCATTTCAAGCCTTTTTTCATGCCGTTATCCTACCCACTTAAAGAGTCGGTTCCAACGAATCTTCCCGTCGAACCAGCCGCGGTCTTTATCCAATGACAGCCACACTACGAGTGGTTTGCCCACCACATGGTCTTCGGGGACGAAGCCCCAGTAACGGGAGTCCGCCGAGTTGTGCCGGTTGTCGCCCATCATCCAGTAGTAATCCATCCGGAAGGTATATTTGTTGGTCTTCACGCCGTTGATGTAAATGCCGTCCGCCTTTACGTCGAGTTGGTTGCCTTCATAAGCACGGATGCAACGTTCGTAAAGGGGGAGGTTGTCATCGGTCAGCGTGATGGTGGCTCCTTTGGCAGGAATCCAGAGAGGACCGTAGTTGTTCCGGTTCCACTTGGTGTACAAGTTGAGCGGGTACATCGGTCCGGAATAACCTTCTGGTTCCATTACGATTTTGCTGATAAGGCGTTTGTTCCCGTTGAGGGCATTGAGCATCTTTTTAGTCAGAGGCAGGTGATACACGGGGTTCAGGGCGCCCTGTGCATTGCGGCTCTCCAGTCCCATTTCCAGCAGTCCGTTTTCCCATCCCTGGCTGTCGGTCATCAGCATTTGGTCGTCTTTGCTGATGTCCAGTTCGCGGAAGAGTTCGTCGGGGATGAAAGAACCGGTGGTTTGTACAAAGTAGTTGAACTGCAAGTTCTCCGGGTTTTCGGAAGCTTTGCCGTCAATCATCACTTGTCCGCCGATAATCTGTAGCGTATCGCCCGGCAAGCCGACGCAACGTTTCACGTAATTCTCCCGGCGGTCTACAGGACGGAAAATGACTTCACCAAACTCTTTGGGATTAGCGAGCACCTGCTTGCGCCCGGCGTTGTAATAAAGTTCGTACACCGTACGCTGCTGCGCGCGAGTCAGACTGTCCATATCCACTTTTCCGGGATACAGACTTTGCCCCTCTGCATAAGCGATGGAGTAGAAATCATCTTTTTGATTGTTCAGCGCCACGGTGTCTCCTGCAGGGAAGTTGAACACCACAATGTCGTTGCGCTTCACTTTGCCGAATCCCGGAACACGTTTGTACTTCCATTGCGGCCATTCCAAGTACGATTTGGTATTGAAGACGGGCAACGTGTGTTGTGCCAAAGGCATTGAGAGCGGTGTGTTTGGCACGCGCGGACCGTAGCTCATCTTGCTGACGTACAGAAAATCGCCTACCAGCATGGACTTTTCTAAGGATGAAGAGGGTATCTGGTAGTTCTGAAACACATAGATGTTGACGAAGTAAACGGCTATCAGCGCAAAAACGATGGCGTCTATCCAGCTCATGACATTGCGGACAACTATGTTTTCGGACTTCTTCCAGAACGACCACGGGATAAGTTTCGTAATATAAATGTCGAAGATGAAAGGAATCACAAGTAGTCCCAACCAGCTTTTCACCCAAACGAGGAAGGCCAGATACAGAACGAGAACAATGACACATTTAATCCATTGCGTGCGGGTTGCTTTTCTCATATTGTTGTAGTTGTTATAGGTTAGAAGATGCTTCAACGTTCAAGAAGGGGAACAGGTCGTTCATGCCCAGATAGCCTTGCGTGCTTGCGGTGTATTCGGCCGCTAGCACGGCACCCAGCGCAAATCCGCCGCGGTTTTTTGCATCGTGGGTGAGGGTGATGCTGTCGGCGTTGGAGTCGTAGCGGATGGAATGAATGCCGAATACTTCGCCTTCGCGGATGGAGTGGATGGCGAGTTCGTTGCTTGTCTTCGCTTCTTCTTTCACCCATTTGTCTTTCCGGTCAAGATTCTCTAGCAGCCCTTCTGCCAGTGTAATGGCTGTTCCGCTGGGAGCATCGAGCTTATGGATGTGGTGAGTCTCGCTCATTGCGACGTCGTAGGCGGGAAACTGATTCATAATCTTTGCCAGATATTTGTTCACTGCAGAGAAGATGGCTACGCCCAAGCTGAAGTTCGACGACCAAAAGAGCGTCTTCCCCCCTTCTGTGCATAGCTGTTTAATTTCGTCGCCATGTCTCGCCATCCATCCGGTGCTGCCCGAAACAAGTTTCACGCCGGCATCGAACGTTTTCTTGTAGTTCTGGTACGCCACCGACGGATTGGTGAACTCGATGGCTACGTCTGCCGATTGGAAGGCAGTAGAACAGAAGTCTTCCTGATTATTCACGTCGATGATGCAGACAATCTTGTGTCCGCGACTCAGGGCAACCTTTTCAATCTCCTTGCCCATTTTACCATAACCGATTAATGCTATTTTCATTGTTTTGCTAACTTATATTCGAAATAATAGTCGCAAAGATAGTATTATTATTACATTTGTTGCGCACATTAACGTCTCGTTAACATGGAACAGCTCTTGCACTATGTGTGGAAACACAAAATATTCCCGCTGAAGGCCTTGCAAACCACTACAGGTCTTCCGGTAGAAGTAATTGACCCCGGACTGCCCAATCCACATGCTGGTCCGGATTTCTTTAACGCCAAACTGAAAATAGACGGTACTCTCTGGGTGGGAAACGTTGAAATTCATACCCTTGCATCGGACTGGTACCGCCATGAACACGACAAAGACAAAGCTTACGACTCCGTGATTTTGCACGTTTGCGGGCAGATAGATGCCGACATAGCCCGCACTTCGGGCGAATCAATTCCGCAGCTCCTTCTTGTCTGCCCCGAACATGTGCGGACGCATTATGCAGCCCTTCAGCAAGCAGACAATCATCCGCCTTGTGTTTCCATCCTGAACCAGCTGCCCAAGCTGACCGTTCATGCTTGGCTTACTGCTTTGCAAACCGAACGCTTGATACAGAAAAATGAAGCCATACTTGCCCGTTTGAAGCGTTGCGACAATCATTGGGAAGATGTTTTCTTTCTTACCCTCGCCCGGAACTTCGGCTTCGGGCTTAACGGAGATGCGTTTGAAACGTGGGCGGGTCAGCTCCCTTTCCGGGCGGTAGACAAGCATCGTGACAATCTCTTTCAGGTAGAAGCCTTCTTCTTTGGTCAAGCGGGATTGCTCGAAGACGAGGGTGCTGACACCTATTACCAGCAGCTCCAGAAAGAGTTCCGTTATTTACAGCACAAGTTTGAACTTACACCTCCTATGGATGCAACGCTGTGGCGCTTCCTACGCATCCGTCCCGATAACTTCCCGCATGTACGTTTGGCGCAGCTGGCTTATCTTTATCATCACGAGCAGTCGCTCTTTTCACGCATGCTCGAAGCAGAAACTTTGAAGCAGGTGGGGCAAATGCTTTCTACCCGCACTTCAGCGTATTGGGAAGACCACTTCCACTTCAGCAAAGCTTCGCCTCACAGGGAGAAGACGGTGGGATACAGCTCGCTGCAACTCATCCTCATCAATACCGTTGCACCTTTGCTTTACGCTTACGGCGTACATAAAGCCGACGAACGATTGTGCGACCGTGCCACGCGTTTTCTTGAAGAGCTGCGGGCAGAAAATAATTACGTCACCCGTCGCTGGTATGCTTGTGGGCTGCCTGTAGAGACGGCTGCCGACTCGCAAGCCTTGTTACAATTGCAGAAGGAATATTGCGACAAAAAGAAATGCCTTTATTGCCGCTTCGGATATGAATACCTGCGCAGCAAATAATTTCCTCTTTTCGTTTGCATATTAGGAAGATATAGTATATTTGCGCGCTGAAATGCAGTTCACTAAAAAACGAATAGATTATGAGAGCAAAAAGATTTGTGTTCTGTCTGTTTATTACAACGTTGCTGGCGGGTATCTCGTTGATCTCCTGCGGCAACAGTTCGAAGGCGAAAGCCGAGAGTGCTGAAACCTCCCAAGCGGGAGAAGAGGACTTCCAGACGTTTCTGCAGAAGTTCACTTCTAGTGCGGCGTTTCAGCTCACGCGAGTCAAGTTCCCGTTGAAAACGCCCATCACTTTGATGACCGACGACGGCAACAGTGAGAAAACCTTCCCCTTTACCAAAGAGAAATGGCCTTTGATCGATGCTGAAACTTTGAAGGAAGAGCGCATCAACCAAGATGAGGGCGGCATCTACGTCTCCAAGTTCACCCTCAATGAGCCTAAGCACAAAGAGTTTGAAGCGGGCTATGAAGAGTCGGAAATCGATCTTCGTGTGGAGTTCGAACTGTTGGCGGACGGCAAATGGTACGTCACCGACTGCTACAGCGGCTGGTATGGTTTCGATTTGCCCATTGGCGACTTAAAGCAGACCATCCAGCAAGTGCAGGAAGAGAACAGCACCTTCAAGGAGATACATCCGTAAAGCTTTCCCGTATCGTTTGGTGCGGATGCGTAGGTATAACACGCAATTATACTATTTCTGTACGATTTGAACGCCTCTTTCTCCCGAAAGAGGCGTTTCTTTGTAGGCATTAGAACGAATACCCTGAATCGAACAGAAATGAAAAAGAACATTCTGAAATTTGTTGCAGTGGCTTGCTGCATCTTCCTAGACGGTGCCACCCTCTCGGCACAAATAGTAAAACACGAACGGCTGCTCTCGTTTGAAGAGGCGCAGGTGCCGGACTTCATCAGCGGGGAAGCGTCAAAACTTGCCGTCTCTGCTCAACACTATAAAGACGGCACGCACGCTTTGCAATGGAGCTTTGAGCCTGGTGCAGTGCTGAGCGTGAAGAAAGATTTGCACTTTGAACCTAAAGACTCTACGGGGAAAGACCTTTACCTTTCTACCTTTGTGGTGTGGGTGTACAACGCACAACCGCAGGACAAAACCGTTTGGTTTGAGTTCCTCAAAGACGGGAAGTTGTGTACCTCCTTCCCCTTCGGCATCAATTTTCGCGGATGGCGAGCTGCTTGGGTGTGTTATGAGCGCGACATGCAAGGTACGCCCCAAGAGGGGATGAACGAGCTCCGCATCCTCGCACCCGACGTAAAAGGCGAACTTTTCATCGACCATCTGCTCACCGCCGCCAAGACTGATCACCGTCATCAAACGCCCGACGTACAAGTGCCCTTTGTGAATGCAGCTACCGACAGCCATTGGCTTGTAGTGTACAAGCATTCGTTGCTGAAACCGTACATTGCCCTGACATCCGTTACCCCCCAACAAAAACAAGAGATGCAACTCATCGAGCAGCGCCTGCACGACCAGCTCTTTACCCCCGGAAATCTTACCGAAAAAGCTCTTGCCGACCTCCGCAAGGCGTATGCCCGCTACGGCATCATCTGTAAAAACGGACAGGTGAGCGGACTACCCATTTTCTTTGCCCGTGCTCCCGAGGCCTACGAGCGCCTGCTGCCTAACTGGAGCAAAGACTTGATGAACGAACAGGGCATGGAAGTGAAGGCGTATTTCGACCTGATGCTCCGCCTCGCCATCGCGTATAACAAAGCTGAACTGCCCAGCGTGAAAGCCGAACTCAAGCAGCTGTTCCTTGCCATGTATGCCCACATCACCGATCAGGGCGTGGCATACGGCAGCTGCTGGGGCAACTTCACCCACTACGGCTACAGTTTTCGCAACCTGTATGCTGCCTACTTCCTGATGAAGGAAGTACTCACCGAGGCGGGAAAGCTCAACGAAGCCGAACGCACCCTGCTTTGGTACGCCATCACTAACGAAGTTTTCGAGAAGCCAGTGGAACGGGGTATCGATATGGATGCCTTCAACACCGTGGCTACCGGGCGCATCACCTCCATCCTGATGATGGAAGACTCGCCGGAGAAACTGCAATACCTCCAGTCGTTTGTTCGCTGGATAGATAACGGCTGCCTGCCGGCGCTCGGACTCTCCGGCGCTTTCAAGAAAGATGGCGGAGCCTTCCACCACCGCAACAACTACCCCGCTTATGCGGTGGGTGGGCTGGACGGTGCTACCCGCATGATTTATCTTTTGAGCCGTACCGGCTTTGCCGTCTCCCCGTTGGCTCACCGGACGGTGAAGAACGTGCTACTCACAATGCGCTTCTATTGCAATAAAGAGTACTTCCCCCTCGCTATGTCCGGACGCCATCCCGACGGGAAGGGCAAACTCATTCCCCTGCAATACGGCTTGATGGCTTTGGCTGGCACGCCCGACGGGCATAAAGCCTTCGACCCCGAGATGGCAGCAGCCTATCTGAGGTTTGTCTCTGCCACGGCGGAAGAAAGTAAGGCGGAAGAATACATGCCCGTGGTCTTTAAGGCAGAAGAGCGCAAGGTGATGGATGTACTCATTCGGGCGGGCTTCCGTGCCGAGTCCGATCCGCAAGGCAACCTTGCGCTGGGTTATGGATGCGTCTCCGTGCAACGCCGCAGCAATTGGGCTGCCGTGGCGCGCGGACACTCGCGTTACCTTTGGGCGGCGGAGCACTATCTGGGTGCCAACCTCTACGGGCGCTATCTGGCGCATGGAAGCTTGCAGCTGCTGACGGCTGCTCCGGGACGGACGGTGACGCCTGCCACCAGCGGCTTCCAAACGGCAGGCTTCGACTGGAACCGCATCCCCGGCGTTACCTCCATCCATCTGCCCTATGACCAGCTCCGCGCACGGATACGCAACGTGGATGCCTTCTCCGGTATTGAGGAAATGCTTTACTCCGACGAAGCCTTTGCCGGCGGACTTTCACAGCAGCACACCAACGGAAACTTCGGCATGAAGCTGCACGAACACGATAAATACAACGGCTCTCACCGCGCCCGCAAGTCTTATCACTTTATAGGAAGCACAATTGTCTGCCTGGGTTCGGACATCGAAAACACAAACAGCCATTACCCCACCGAAACGACCGTCTTTCAGCTCTCCGCTGCCGATGCTTCCGCACGCGCTTATTGGGAGAACTATTCAGGTGAAGATAAGACTTGGATGGATCCCCTCGGCACCGGCTATTATGTGCCTGTCACTGCCCGCTTGGAGAAGAATTTCCCCCAGCAGTCGGTGGACGAAGAGACCGATCAGCCGAACTCCGGTGATTGGGTGTCGCTGGTGATCGACCACGGGAAAGCCCCTAAGGGCGCTACCTACGAGTACGCGCTCTTACCGCAAACTTCGGCGGATCTGTTGAAGAATTTTGCCCGCAAACCCGGTTACAAAGTGTTGCAGAAGGACCGTAATGCCCACATCGTACAGTCGCTGGCGGAACCCGTGACTTCGTATGTGCTCTTTGAAACGCCCCGTACTGCTTTGCCCGACGGGTTATTGCAGAAAGCTGATACGGCTTGTCTGGTGATGGTGCGTCGGGAGGAGGCGAAGGTGGTGCTCACCGTTGCCCAGCCGGACTTGGCGCTCTACCGCGGTGCCAGTGATGAGGCGCTGGACGCAAACGGGCTTCGCACCGAGCGCAGCATCTACTCCCGCCCCTGGATAGGGAACGATAGTGGTGAAATCCCCGTCACCCTCACCTTGCTCGGGTTGTGGCAGGTGGAAGAGTCGCCCGCCTGTCATGTGCTTTCGAGAGATAAGAAGCAAACCGTGCTGCAATTCATCTGTAAAGATGCAGCTAGCTTCGAGGTGGAACTGTATTCGTATTCTTCATTCTAGGTATAAAAATCCGCGGATATTTTTAGCTGCCCAGCTAAAAGAATCCGCGGATTTCGCATCTAAATAACACCGGTAATTAGTGTGACAGCAGCGCCACCGCTGCTAAGTAGTTGTTCAGGCTGCCGCTCTTGTGGATGGTCTTCCACACCTTGCGGTCGAGCGCCGGCTCCAGATAATCCCAGAAAGGCTTCACCTTGTGCAGCAACTGTTCGTCGCCGCCTTGCAACTGCTCCTCGTAACGGAGGTATACGGCAGCGTGCAGGGCGGCGACTTTTTTGCGCCACTCTTGGGGCGGGAGGGCTTCCCCCGCAGCGTATTCCATCGCCAGAGCGGGGTTAGCGAGCAATCCGCGCCCCACCATCATGCCTGCCAGAGCGGGGAAGCGGGCTTCCGTGCGTTTGATGTCTTCTATGGTCAGGAGGTCGCCATTATAGATCAACGGTTTTTCGCATACGGCGGCAAAGGCGGCAAAGGCATCTAAGTCCGCTTCGCCCTTGTACTGTTGCTGCCCCAGCCGTGGGTGGAGGGTGACGTGTTCTAGCGGCAGCCCGTTGAGCAGGGGCGCCAAGGCGAGGCACTCTTTAGCGTTGCCCCATCCCAGCCGCATCTTGACGGAGAAGCGGATGTCGGGGTGCCGCGTGACGAGTTGCAGCAATGCTTCCACTTCTTGGGGATAGGGCAGGATGCCTGCACCGTTGTGTCGCTTGGCAAGGGTGGGGTAGGGGCACCCCAGGTTTATGCTCGCTTGGGTATAACCTTTGGATTGGAAAAGGGCGAGGATGGTTTCCGCCTTTTCGAGGGTGGGTGCGAGTAGTTGGGGCACGAGGCGGGGCACGTGGTTGCTCTCGGGCGCCACGTCCCGTGCGTCTTTCCGGCGGAACTCTCCCCGCTCGAGGCGGACGAAGGGCGTGTAGTACGTGTCGATGCCGCCAAAGATGGCAGCGTGTGCGTCGCGGTAAGGTGCTTCGGTGTAGCCTTGCAAGGGGGCGAAATGTATCGGGGTCATAGCGTTTAGCTTTTATTTATAGTTGTTTTCATCACTGAGGGCACAGAGTCTCACAGCGTTCATTCTCTTTAGCTCAGAGGTGAGTGCGGGCAAAGATACAGTATTCGCTTTAAAGTAAGACAGACGAACACGGACTTCTTTAGCTGCCCAGCTAAAAAAGTCCGTGTTCGTCTGTCTAGGTACGCGTTGTTCGCGTATCAGTTCAGGTGGCTGTTTATTTCCAGTACTTGTTCTGTTCCAATTTTGTGTTCACCGCTAGTTCTTTGGCGGGGATAGGGAAGAACTGGTGTTTGGCTTGAGTGTTTTCTGCCACTTTTTTGGCGCCGGTGTATTGTCCGCCCGTCTTATCTGTTTTGTCCGTTTGCTTCCAACGCTTGTCGTTCGCTGCCGCCGCGAGCTTCTGGTGCATGGTCTTTTCGTAGATGCCCCATCGCACGAGGTCATACTTGCGTAGCGATTCAAAGCAGAGTTCGCGAGCGCGTTCGTCGCGCAGCTCTTGCTGGAAAGTTGCGTAGGAGAGCCCTTTGAGCGGGTCGATGCCTGCTCGTTTGCGCACTTCGTTGATGGCAGCATAGGCAGCGGGTGTGGGTGCTTGGTTGGCTTCGTTCTCTGCTTCGGCCAGCATCAGCAGCACGTCGGCATAGCGTAACAAGGGATAGTTTTCGGGGGTCCAATTTTTGTTTTTCTTGTCGGAAGTCTCCCATTCGCGGCGGAACTTTCCGCAACGACGGGATACGATGTCCTTATCCGTCCATTTCACCACGGCGTCTTTGTTGTTGAGCCAGTAGGGCGCCATGGCGAGGTCGCGTCGGTTGTCGGCAGGATTCTTATTGAAGAGGTCCCAGAGGATAAGCGTTCCGGCATAGAAGGAGTATGTGTAGCCTTTTCCGTTCATGTTTCCGTTGCGTTGTGCATTTCCGATGACGTTTCCGATGCGTCCTCCGGTGAAATTGCCATCGTCACGGGTGCCGATGAATTCGGCTTCCCAGATGGATTCGTTGCTCTTGGTGTCGTACTTGTCCGAAGCCATGCAGCGCCAGAGGCTGAATTCGTCGGCGTTGAGCTTGTGCTTTTTGGAGTCCGCCACCAGCTTAGCGTAGGTGGCAGCCTTCAGAAAGAAAGGCTTTCCGCCGTTGCTGGGGTTTCCAGCTCTCCAGAGGCAGACGCGGGCTAGTATGCCCAGCACGGTGTTCTTCTTGACGTGCGAGGGCGAGAGGTCGTAGGCGGAGTTGTCTACTAAGTCGATGCAGGCATCCATCTCAGCGATAATCCAGTCTAGGGCTTCGGTATGCGGGGTGGCGGCAAGGCTGGCGGCGTTGATGTCGTCCAATGATTGTTTGCGCAGGGGTACTTCGTACCAGCCTTGCACCAGCAAGAAGTGGTAGTAGGCGCGCAAGAATTTGGCTTCGCCTTTGATGCGGTTGCGAATGGGTTCGTCCATGGTGGCTTTGTCGATGTTCTCGAGCAGGGCGTTGGCGTTTTTGATGCCCATGTAGAGTTTTTCCCATGCATCCCACACTACTTTGGAGCTGGTGTTGTGGTCGTTTGCCCAGATTTGCGTGGAAGTGTTGTTGGTGCGAGTGTAGTAGCTCAGGTCATCTACGTTAGACATTTCGCAGGCATAGAAACTGCCGTAGAGCTCGGTGGTGACGAGCGAGTAATACGTGCCCGCCAACGCCATGTTGCAGTCCGCTTCGTTTTTATAGAAGGTTTCGGGGGCGATGAAGTCGTAGGGAGCGGTTTCCAGAAAGTCGCACGAGGCAAGGGATCCGACTCCCGCCAAGAGGAAGAGAGCGTTTCGGACTAGTTTATTGAATGGTTTCATGTGTTCTCGTTTTTTAGTAGTTGATGGATATTAAAAGGTGACGTTTACTCCTAAGGAGGCATTGAACGATCGTGGATACGCCGAGTAGTCGAAGCTGGGCGTGAGCACGGAGTTCCGGGTGGAGACTTCGGGGTCGGGTCCGCTGTAGCCGGTGATGGTGGCTATGTTTTCTGCCGAGACAAAGATGCGGGCGGCGCTCATGCCCGCCTTTTTGACAAGCTGTGAGGGGAAGTTGTATCCCAAGGAGATGGTTTTGAGTTTGAGGAAGGATCCGTCTTCCACATAGAGCGAGCTGTACACGTCAGCTCCTTCGGAGTAAGCGCGGGGCATATCGCTGTAGGGGTTGTCGGCATTCCAGCGGTTGCAGTAGGAGGCAAACATGTTGGTGTTTTTGCGTTTGCCGGCGTTTTCGAATACCATGCGGTTGGCGTTGAGGACATCGTTGCCATAGCTCCATTGCAAGAAGATGCTCAAGTCCCAATGCTTGTAGACGAAGTTGTTGCTGAATCCGCCAGTGTGCTTGGGCTGTCCCTCGCCGATGGCGGTGCGGTCGGTGTCGGAGATCTTGTTGTCAGCGCTGCCGTCGAGATTCTTATATTTGGGGTCGCCCGGTTGGCAGTTGGAGGCATAGTACGGCACGCCTTCGTTGAGAGTGTATTTCACTTTGCCGCTAGCGTCGGTAGTGGCGGTGAAGTCCGTTTCTTTGTAGGTCCCGTCGTAAACGAAGCCGTACATGCGTCCGGCTGATTCGCCGATTTGGCTGAGGTAGGCGGGCATGGTTCTGAACTTATTGTCCCAGTTGACGAAGTTGATGATTTCGCCCTTACCTTCGGTGAGTGACACTATTTCGTTGGAGTTGAAGGCGATGTTGAAATTGGACGTCCAGGTGAAATTCTTCGTCTGGATGTTGGTGCTTTCGAGTGTCAGCTCTAAGCCCTTGTTGCGAAGTTTGCCCACGTTGAGGGTGGCGGAAGAAAAGCCGGAACTGCCTGGTACGTCGGCCGAGAGGAGCAGGTCTTTGGTCGTTTTGATGTAATAGTCTGCTGTCAGGTTGAGGCGTCCGTCGAAAAAGCCGAGGTCGAGTCCAACGTTGTATTGTTCGGTGGTTTCCCATTTCAGCTTGGCGTTGGCTTTGGCGGTGACAACGAATCCGGGGGTGAAGGAGCCGTTCCAAGGGTATTTGTACCAATCATCATCCGTCATCAGTTTGGCTAGGTAGTCATATTCGCCTACGCGGTTGTTGCCCGTCAGTCCCCAACTGGCGCGGATCTTTCCAGCGGATAGCCAAGGCAGCTTATCGGCAACGAACGATTCGCGGGCAAACGCCCAAGCGAGTGAACCGGAGGGGAAGTAACCCCAGCGATTGGCCTTGGGAAACTTGGATGATCCGTCGGCACGCATGGAGAGGTTGGCGTAGTATTTGGAGTCGTAATTGTAGTTCAAGCGTCCGAAGTACGACATCATGGTGCTTTCGTTCTTGAAGGAATTGACAGAGGGTATCGAAGCTCCCTTGTCCAGCCCTGCCATGCCGAAAGATTCGTTGGTGATGTGTTCGGCGGCGATGGAATGCCCGAAGTTGGTGTTTTTTTGGAAGGTCAAACCTGCCAGGGCGTTCATATTGTGCTTCTTTTGGATGAACTGATAGGTGAGGGTGTTCTCGTTGAGGTAGCTGCGGAACTCGTTTTGCCCGAGCGAGGCGTTGATGCCCTTGCTCTGCGTGTTGGAGGGGTGGGAGTTGCCTGTGCGGGTTTTGGAACCGTTGAAAGCTTCGTACTTGGAGTCACGTCCCGAATAGCCGGCGGAGACTTTGAGCTTGAGGTTGGAGATCATCTCGTACTCCAGACTGAGGTTGGCTTGCAAGTTGTTGATGGTGTTGCGGCGGTATTCGTTGCGGGCGGACTGCACGGGATTGAAACGGTAGTCTTCGGCCATGTTGACGTCGGTGTCGTAGATTTCATTCAGCAGGTCGCTGCCCGAAGGAGATACGGGGCGATAGGCCCAGACGCTGTACATCCAAGCAGTGCTCATGGCAGAGGTACTGCTGGGGTTGGGACCGTTTTGCACGTTGCTCGAGTAATTGGCGTTGGCATCTATCTTGAATTTCTTGTTGAATTTTTGGCTTAAGTTGATACGCCCCTGGTAGCGGCTCATATCGGAGTTGATGATTACTCCTTGCTGATTGCTGTACGAGAGGGAAGAGGCGTACTTCAGTCCGCGGTCGGTAGTTCCGTTGAGGGAGACGTGGTGGTTGTGGCTCAGAGCGGTGCGAAAGATTTCGTCCTGCCAATCGTACGTTTTGAAGGTGCGGTAGCTGTCGAGCGTCAAACCGTCTTTAAGATAGGTGTCGCCGAATTCGGTCTCGTTCATCACTTCTTGCTGAAGTTTGACGAACTCGTATCCATTCATCATTTCGGGCTTGTTGTTCACCATGCTGGCGCTGAAGCTGCCGTTGTAAGCAATGCTGGGTTTGCCGGACTTGCCTTTCTTGGTGGTGATGATGACTACGCCGTTGGCACCGCGCGAGCCGTAGATGGTGGTGGCAGAGGCGTCCTTGAGCACGTCGATGGCTTCGATGTCGTTGGGGTTGAGGGTGCCCATGTTGGAGCTTTCTTGGGGAAATCCGTCGATGACGTAGAGCGGTGCGGTGCTTTGTGTGAGCGACCCCGCACCGCGGATGACGATGTTGAAGTTGTCACCCAATCCGCCGTCTGTAGAAGAGACGCGTACGCCGGCGATACGTCCGCCCAGCGACTCAGCGATGTTGTTGACGGGTGTTTTTGTCAGGTCGGCAAGGTTGGCTTTGCCGATGCTTCCGGTGAGGTCGCGGCGCTTCACGTCGCCGTAGCCCACGGCTACCACTACCACTTCGTCGAGGTTGAGATTATCTTCCTGGAGCTTGATGGTGAATTTTTTTTGGTTGCCCACTTTTACTTCTTGGGTTTTGTAGCCCACGAAGGAGAACTTGAGGACGTCCGACGACCGGGCAAAGAGAGTGAAGATTCCGTCGAGATTAGTGATGGTTCCTACGCTGGTGCCTTTGACGTTAACGCTGACGCCGGGCAGAATTTCACCTTGTGCATCGAGCACGGTGCCTGTGACGGTGCTTCCGGTCTGGGCTTCCATCTTGCCGGAAAGAAGTAGCAGAAAGGCTGCTACGAGTACAAAAATTACGTTCTTTTTCATAGAGATAGATATAATGTTAGTATAGAGAGACGATAGATCTTTAGGGTTGCCGCCCCGCCTTGCGGAAGGGATGGCTGAGGGCAAAAGTAAGCAGGATTGATGGATTTTAGCGTGCAAATCGTTCGCAAAGAGTGCGATTTTGTACAAATCAGTTCTTCACTGCTTGAAGCAGGGCGGCAAGCTCTTTTACTGTCTGGGGATGCTGTACAGCTACGTTCACTCGTTCACCCGGGTCGGACGATAAGTCATACAGTTGTGGACTTTTGTCGTTGCCCAGCTCCGTCCGGGTCCAAAATTCAATGGCAGGGGCAGCGCTCGGCTCGATATATTTCCATTGTCCTTTGACGATGGCGAGGGTATTGTTCAAGTTTTGCTGCACGATGTATGGACGCTTGTTGTCTGCTTTGCCTAGGAGCACCTTCAGCCTTTCTTCACTGTCGGGGGCGGCGCCGGTTTTCAGCGGTTGTCGCACGAGAGCGGCGAGTGAGGCGTAGACGTCGATTTGTGAGAATAAGGCTTGTTGTTTGGCGGGTTGGATGCCGGCGGGCCAGCGGACAAGGAAGGGCACGCGGGTGCCGGCGTCGTAGACGCTGTATTTGCCGCCACGGTAGATGCCCATCGGGGTGTGTCCGTGGAGCAGTTCGCGGGCTTGATCTTGGTAGCCGTCGTCGATGACACCGCCGTTGTCGCTGGTAAAGATGAAGAGGGTGTTATCCGTCAGGTGGAGGCTGTCGAGGGTATGCATGAGTTCGCCCACCGTCCAGTCGAGTTGTAGAATCACATCGCCGCGGGTGCCCAGTCTGCTCTTCCCTGCAAAGCGGGGATGGGGGACGCGGGGCACGTGTACGTCTTGTGTGCCCATATAGAGAAAGAAGGGTTCGTTTTTGTGCGAGGAGATAAAGTTTTTGGCTTTGTGTGTGATGACGTCGGCTATATCTTCATCGTTCCAGAGGGCAGCTTTGCCTCCGGTCATCCATCCGATGCGGGGGATGCCGTTGACGATAGTGTTGTTGTGCCCTTGGCTGGGTTTGAGCTTCACTAGTTCGGGGTTTTCGGCTCCGGTAGGCCAGTGTCCCACCTTTTTTTGATAATCCACAGTGATGGGGTCGGTGGGGTCGAGACCCACAACGCGTCCGTTCTCTACAAAGACGCAGGGCACGCGGTCTACGGTGGCGGGGATGACAAATTCATAATCGAAACCGATGTCTTGTGTATTGGGTGAAATCTGTTGGTTGAAATCTGTTCCGCCTTTCGGACCGAGCCCGAGGTGCCATTTGCCCACCACACCGGTGGCGTATCCGGCATCTTTCATTAGGTCCGCCAGGGTGACGCAGGCGGTGTCGATAATCAGTTCCGAGTTGCCGGGGGCGATGCCGGTGTTGGCTTGCCGCCAAGGATAGCCGCCGGTGAGGAGTCCGAAGCGGGAGGGCGTGCTGGTGGCGGAGGTGGCATAAGCATTGGTGAACTGCACGCCTTGTCCCGCTAGCCGGTCGATGTGGGGCGTGCTGATTTTGGTGGCGCCGTAGCAGCTTAGGTCTCCGATGCCGAGGTCGTCGGCAAAGAGAAAAATCACGTTGGGCTTGTGGAGTTCGCGGGCGTTGGCTTCTTTCTTGACGGTGCTCGCGCAGCTTGTCAGCAGAGCGATGGTTGGCAGCAGGGCAAGGGTGCCCGATAGTAAATGCTTCATACGAGGATTCTTTTAAGGTTTCTGGGAAGCAAAAGTAATCCTAACATGTGCAACACAGGTGCAAGGGCGTACGAATAAGGGTTGAAAACGTACAAAACAGGGTCCGTCCGGTGCTGGTTGGTGCTGAACAAGCGGTTGTGGGCGCAGTTTATTCCGTTTCTGCCTCCGTTTCGCCTTTTCTGTAGGTCATGGGGCTGACTTGGTAGACGTCTTTGAAGCATTTGCTGAAGTAGCGGGCGGAGGAGAATCCGATTTTGTCCGCAATCTCGGAGATGTTTAGTTCGGGATTGTTGCGCAGCATCAGCGCTCCTTTCTTGAGGCGGATGGTGAGAATGAAATCGTTCGGCGTCTGTCCCGTTACGGCTTTGAGTTTGGTGAATAAGTTGGTGCGCGCCATGCCTATCTCGCGGGCAAAGGTGTTGACGTTGAATTCCGAATCGTCCAGATGGCGTTCGATGATGTCCATGGCATGGTCCAGCATCTCTTTATCCAGAGGATTGGTGGCAAGCATTTGTGCGAAGGCCTGTGGTTGCTTGCTGAACTTCTCTTGTAGGAGGATGCGCGAGTTCACGAGGTTGTTGCAGCGGGAGATGAGGATGTGGATATTGAAAGGCTTGGTGATGTAATCGTCCGCACCGATGCGCAGCCCCTCGAGGGTGTGTTCGATGGCGGTACGGGCGGTGAGTAGCACCACGGGGAGGTGGCACGTGTTAAAGTCGGTCTTGATCTGTTTGCAGAGTTCTGTGCCCGACATACGAGGCATTACCACATCGCTCAGCACAATGCTGGGCATTTCTTGGTGAATCAATTCGAGTGCTTCTTCACCGTCGGAGGCGGTGGACACTTGATAGAAGGGTTGGAAGATACCTTTTAGCATCTCTTTAATGGCTTCGTTGTCCTCTACAATCAGCATGCTGGCGTTGGGAATGCGTTTATAGTGTTCGGTCTCCTCTATGCCTATCTCCAGAGAGTCTTTCGGTTCGTGGTCAGGCAACTCGGGTTGATGCACCTTCTCGGGGAGGAGTGAAATTTGCTCTTTGGTAAAGTGTGCGTTTCCTTGAAGCAGGGTGATGACGAAGCAGCTTCCCTTGCCTAGCTCGCTCTCTACATGGATGGTGCCGTGGTGGAGTTCGATGATGCCTTTGGTCAGTGCCAGTCCGATGCCCGTCCCAGCTCCGGTAGCGAAGGAGTCGACGCGTTCGGTCTGATAGAAACGGTCGAATATTTTGTCTACCTCCGCCGCGTCGATGCCTTTGCCCGTATCGCGTATTTCGATGACTATCTGCTGGGGGGCTTTGCGTTTGACGTGGATGGAAATGGTGTCTTCGGCTACGGTGTGCTTCAGGGCGTTGGAGAGGAGGTTGTTGATCACCTTTTGCAACTGTTTCTGGTCGTACCAGGCTTCTATCACGTCTTCTTCTTTGTGGAAGTTGAAGTTGATTTGTTTGCTGCTGGCATATTCAAGGAAAAGCAGGTAGTTTTCGTAAAGGAAGTTTACGAGGTTATGGCTGCTGGCTTTGATCTTCATGTGTCCTTGTTCTTGCTTGCGGAAGTCGAGCAGTTCGGTAATGAGCTCGCGTAGTTGGATGCTGCTTTTATAGATGGTGAGCACCTTGCTGTAGAGGGTGGGGGTGAACATCTGAGTTTGCAGCAAGCTCTCCACCTGCCCTACGATGAGGGTGAGTGGTGTGCGGAATTCGTGCGAGATGTTGGTAAAGAAGCGCAGCTTTGACTGGTTGAGCCGCTCGATGTCTTCGATATGCTTTTGTTCGTACTTCAGTGACTCCCGCAACTTGATTCTTGATTTGTAGATACGTATCAGGTAGGCGGACAGGCTGCCGGCAATCAATAGGTAAAGCAGGTTTGCCCACCACGTTTTGTACCAAGGGGGCAGCACATGGATGAGCAGGCGTACCTCTTTGGTCAGTTTGCTCTTGGCTTTGATGAGTAAGGTATAGGTGCCGGGGTTCAGGTTGGTATAGGTGATAATGGTTTGTCGGCGCTTCAGGCTGTTCCAAGTGTTGGAAAAGCCTTCCAGCTGGTAACTTATCTCGTCTTGATTGGCGGGCAAGAAGTTGGACGTGGCATATTCGATGCTGAACATGGATTGGTCAGCTTCCAGCGTAATCCCCTTGGTGCAGTATAAAGCCTGGCTAAGGATGCCCGTTTCGTCACCGGGCGTCACTTCTTTTCCGTTGACATAGAGCCGGGAGAGCATGATGTTGTAAGGCTTGGGCTGGAAGTGCAGGCTCTTTTCGCGGAAAGAAATCATTCCCCGCACGCCGCCTAGAAAGACTTCGCCGTCGCGGGTGATGTAGAGTGCGTTCTCGTTGACGGCGGTCAGCGGGAAACCGTTTTCGGTGTTGTAATTGTGAAACGTGCGGTTGGCGTAGTCGAACTGCGAGAATCCCTGGTTGGTAATGAGCAGCAGTTGCCCTTTCCAAATTGATGACTCGCAGACTTCGTAGATGCAATCGCTGGAGAGTCCGTTCTTCTGCAGGTCGAAGTTTTCGAAATCGTCTGTTGCAAAGCGGAACAGATCGAGTCCGCTTCCTGAAGTAGAGAACCAGAGGTGTCCTTGACTATCTTGCATGATGCTGTTCACGTTGTTATTGCTCAGGCTGTTTGGCGTGTCGCTGTGCGGGTAGTGCTTCAACTTTCCGGTGTTGAACCGGTAGGCGTACACGCCTTCTCCAGTCACTGCCATCCAAAGGGTGCCGTCTTTGTCGATGAATAAATCGGCAATCATCTTGATGGCGTGTCCTTCCTTCGAGTCTTTAAACAGTTGCTTGCACTTTCCCGTTGGCGGGTCGAAGAGGCAGACTCCGTTTTGTGTGCCTACAATGAGCTGGTCATTGTAGGGCGTGATGTCGCGGATAATATCCGATGGAAGCGAGCAGGGGTCGCTGCCGTTCATCCGGTAGTGCGTGAATTGATGGGTGCGCAAGTCCAGTTTGTTCAGTCCGCCCAAGTGAGTGCCTATCCACATGAGTTCCTTTTTTTCGTCGTAGTAGATGGCTTTGACGTTGTTATGCGACAAGCTGTTGCGTCCTTCTTCTTGAAGAAGCCACCGGAAGGTACCGTTCTTTCGGTCGTAGATGTTCACTCCGCCGCCTTCGGTGCCAATCCACAGATGTCCTGTCTTGTCTTCAATCATACGCCCTACGATGGGGCTGCTGAGTCCGTTCTGTTCGTTGTCTGCGGTCTTATAGCGGGTATAGATTTCGTATTCAGGATTGAAGTAGTTCACTCCGCCAAAGTAAGTGCCCAACCAGAGGGTTCCTTGTGAATCTTTGACAATGCACCAGATGGACGAGTGCGTGAGTCCTTCTGTCTTGTCCATGCTCGAGGTGTAATTGGTCATCCGTCCGGACGTTCTACAGTAGCAGTTCAGTCCCTTAAAGGTACCAATCCAGAGGTTGCCTGCGTCATCTTCGCAACATGAGCGTACAAAGTCGGATGACAGGGAGTGCGGGTCTGCCGGATGGTGCCGCAAGTTCTCAATGCTTTCGTCGTTCCGGACGCGGTACAGTCCTTCTTCCCAGCTTCCTATCCAGAGTTCTTTTTTTGAGTCTTGATAGATGCTGGTGATGTTGCCTGTTTCTATGGGGTGAGTGAGTTGTTTGTTGGAACGCAGTTTATAGACTCCATTGTTTTCGGTGCCTATCCAGAGGCTTCCTTTGCTGTCGAGGTGCAGGCAAGAAATGGCAACGTTTTTTCCCGCTACATGATAGTATAAATCGAAGTTGCCCGTCTTTTCGTTGAAGGCGTACACTTCATCCTTCTTTCCGATGAAGAGCCGTTCTTTGTAGTAGATGCCGTTTACATTTCCTTGGATGAGGGTTTTGAACTGCTGGGTGGTGAGGTCAAATTCGGCTACTCCATCAGTGCAGAGCAAGTATACTTTCCCGTTGTGATTGCCGACGATTCGGAGCACGGTGTTGCAGAACAGGCTATTGGGATTGTTCTTTTGCAGCTTGTAGGTTTTGATGTCGTTGCCGTTGTAGCGATTCAACCCTTCGCGGGTGCCAATCCATAAGACGCCATTTTCGTCTACGTAGAGACTGTTCACAGAGAATTGCGAGAGTCCGTCATCAGTGGTCAGATGGCTGAAGGTAATGTTTTGCCCTTGTGTGCGGACTGCAGCTACATTCAATATAAGAAGGAATAAAAGGGCGAGCTTTTTCACTTGTTTCATGAGGTTAAGAGGTGATAGGCACAAATATATCACTTTTTGTTTGAATGTTCTAGCACTTATTAAAAGAAAGTGCTTACATTTGTACGTTGTGTATATCGTCAATAAACTATTATGCCTCAAAATAAAGAATTATGAAAGTAAGGAAAATCAGTGTAGCCAATGTTGAAGTCTGTGAACTTCCCGAGCTACTAGATGAAGAGAGAATCGGTTTTCAACCTATAGATCATGTCAATTGGGCAGCTTATCCCTACAAGCCCAGGGTGGAATTTCGTATGGCACATACGGAAAATGCTATTCTGTTGCATTTTAGTGTGAAAGAATCCAGCGTACGTGCAAAGTATGGAGAAGATAATGGTTCGGTTTGGACGGACTCGTGTGTGGAGTTCTTCTCTCTCCCAGCTAGTGACGGCATTTATTACAATCTGGAGTGCAATTGTATTGGAACTATTTTGATGGGTGCCGGTGCCGGAAGACAGAATCGGGAACATGCTCCGCAAGATGTGTTGGATCAAGTGCAACGTTGGTCGACGCTGGGGTGCAAGCCTTTTGAAGAGCAAGTTGGCGAGACTTCTTGGGAAGTGGCGCTTATCATTCCTTATACGGTCTTCTTTCAGCATCAAATTACGTCGCTTGACGGGGTGACGGTGCCTGCTAACTTCTATAAGTGCGGTGACGAATTGCAAACACCTCACTTTCTTTCTTGGAATCCCATTGAGATAGAGAATCCGGATTTCCATCGTCCCGACTTCTTCGGGTCGCTGGAGTTTGAATAAATGAGGCACGTTTGTCACCAAAAAAAGAGGGAACCGTTCGGTTCCCTCTTTTTTTGGTTTTGTTTGCCGGGATAGCTTAGAAGAGCTTGGGAGGATATTCGCCAGCGTTGACTAATTCCTGAATTTTGTCCACTACGCCTTGACGGTCGGCGGCATAGGTCACTCCGAACCATTTGCTGGTAGTATCCAATACTTTCACACGGACGGTGCCTTCGTTGACCAGCTTGTTGACCATGAGCGGAATGAAGTATTCGCATTTGAGGTTGCTCATGTTCTCGGTGAGGAAAGCTTTGAAGAATTCTTCCGAGTAGGCGAAGTAGTCGGGTGTGAAGCCCCACATGTTCATGGATACGGGCGTATTGTCACCGATGGTATCCATCTGCCCGGTTTCGTCGTTTTTGAAAGAAACTTTGCCGTCGATACGTTCAATGGCGGTACGTTCAACAACGGTGGTGAGATAGCCTCCGGCATCAGTGCCGCAAACGCCGCGAGCCACTGACCCGCTTTCGCTCAACGTGTTACCCACGCGATAGCCCACCATGCAATAGTCATTCTTCTTTCCGCCCATTGTGCTTAGTTCGGCGCCGAGTACGGCGAAGCTGTCGCGACCGTAGAAGTCATCGGCATTAATGACGGCAAATGGTTCGTGAATCACGTCCTTGCCCATCAGCACAGCGTGGTTGGTTCCCCAAGGTTTTACGCGGTCGGCGGGGCAAGTGAAGCCTTCGGGCAGATTGTCTAAGGCTTGGAAGGTGAGCTCCACGGGAATGTGGTTGATGTATTTGCTCAGAATCTTGTCGCGGAAGTCTTGTTCAAAATCTTTGCGGATGACAAATACGACTTTGCCGAATCCGCCGCGGATGGCATCGTAGATGGAATAGTCCATAATGGTTTCGCCGTTGGGACCGAGTCCGTCCAGCTGCTTCAGTCCTCCGTAACGGCTGCCCATGCCGGCAGCGAGTACAAATAAAGTAGGTTTCATAACAGTGTTTATTTTTAAAAGGTTAGTAATATTCCCTTCAATACGATGCAAAAATACAAAAATATACCGTTGCTCCCTGTTCTTTAAGCTCATTCTTTTGTGTTAACGGTGTGAAATATCATTTTCTTGTTTTATCTTTGCCTCCGAACCAAATAATACAAGCAGTATGATAAAAAAGAATTTTGTGAAGCTATTCTTCGGACTAGCGATGGTGCTTTTTGCTGCCTGCAGCAATGATGATGAATCCGGTTGGACAGTGTGCCCTGACAATCTGCCGAAGGCGGTGTATGAGGCGTTTAGTAAACAATTCCCGAACGCGAGGGATGTGAAGTGGACGGAAAAGAATGATTATCATGTAGCTAGCTTCTTGCTGGCATCGACTAAAAGCCGGGCAGAGGCCGATGGCAAACTTATGAATGAGGCTTGGTACACCAACGACGGTGTTTGCAGGCTGAGCGAACTGGAACTTTCGGCAGCTGAGCTGGAAATGACGTATCCTAAGGTATTTGCAGCATGGAAGGCGACGAGGTATTTCAAAGAGGGATATGTAATAGACGATATTGATTTGTTGCAACGGAGTGATGACGCTAAAGATCGGGTGATCAAAATAGAGGTAGAGAAAGGCAACGTGGAGCGCGAACTTTACTTTACCCTTGACGGTGTCTTGGTGAAAGATGCCGAAGATGCGGAAGATGCACTGGAGGAGAATTTGCCTTGCCCGCAAGTGCTTACCAGTTATGTGAACCTGCACTATCCAGGTGCCATTATTCTCGACTACGAGCAAAATGCCACCACTAAGGCGTATGGTGTGGAGATATTAGTCACTCAAATGGGCTTTTCTTTGGAAAAACTGTTGGTCTTCAACCCGAAGTTTGAGTTTGTCTTTGCTCTGGTTGACATTGATGAGGAGCAGCTGCCGGAGTTTATCAAGACAATCTTGGACAAAGAACAGCTGGCTCAACTGATTGTCCTCACCGGTGAAGATAACCCTGCTGAATGGGATATCGAGATGACGGAGAATGCAGCCGGCGAGATCATTCTTTCGGTGGAGAATGCGGATGACCAGAGAGTGGATGTGCTAAAGTTGGATAAGAACTTAAAGCCCATTAAGTAACCCGCGAATCTTTCTCTGCATTCAGGGCAACCGCATCAAAAGTTTGATTCTATTTGAAGCACGGATTATGCGGAATAGGAACACGAACAACGCGATCCGTCCTAACCAAGCAGCCGTGCGGGACGCTAACTTTCGGCAGAAGATGGGCTAACTCTCGGCGGAAGAGTCGTTATCTTCCGTCAGAAGATTCATTATCCTTCGGCAGAAGATGGCTTATCTCCCGGCAGAGGATTTCTTTCTGATGCGGTTGCCATGCTTCGCATTAGAGAAAGAAGTCCGTCACATCAGTAGCTGGTGTGACGGACTTTCTTTTTTTCGGTATGGTCTTTAGAAAGGATAGCCGATGGCAAAGTGCACGCCCAGTTGTTTCCAGAAGGCGCCTCGGATGTTGTAGTAGCTTTTTCTTCCCGTGTCGTAAGGGTCGTGCAGCGGCACGCCGCAGTCGAGCCGGAAGATGAGGAAGTCGAGATCGTAACGCAAGCCCACGCCTGTGCCCAGTGCAATCTGTTTGGCGAAGGTGGAGGCGTGCAACTGCCCTTCGGGACGGGCAGGGTCGTGACGCAGCAACCACACGTTGCCTGCATCAAGGAAGGCGGCGCCGTGCAGACTCTTGTAGAGGCGGAAGCGGTACTCCACGTTCGCTTCCATCCGAATGTCTCCGTTTTGGTTGATGAACGAGTAGTCCGACACTTCGGGACGGTAGCCGCCCGGTCCGATGCTGCGTACGGTGAAGGCGCGGATACTGTTCGCTCCCCCTGCATAGAACTGTTCATTGTATGGTGCTACGTTCCGGTTGCCATACGACCACAAGATGCCGCCTGCCACCCGAGTGGCGACCGACTGGTTCTCGTTTATCTTCCATTGATAGCGGAAATCCGTGCTCAGCTTGAGGAACTGGGCAAAGGGGGCACCTAGCAGCTCCTTCTCTTTTTTCCCGAAGGGCTGTCCGAAGAGACGATAAATGACGGATGTCAAATTGCCCGCCGAGGTCATGGTGGTCTGCCACCAGATGGGATTTTTCACCCCGCGTAGTGCGGCATTGTCATACGTATAGCTGTATTCCATGGCAGGGATGAACTGGTCTTTGAGGCTGATGTAGAGTGCCGGATTGAGCGTGGCGATGGAGTCGAACGCCAGCGTTTTGTGTTGGAGCACGTTGAACGTAAGGCGGAAGGGCGTCAAGCTGTGGCGGCTCACCCGCGAGGGTTGGAAGTCGTACGTGGCATTGCCGCCGAATGAGAGCAATTTGTAGTATTTCGCCCGGTTTAGCTGGTCGGCATAGAGACGGAACGTAGTCTTGGCGGGAAAATCGTATTCCCTGTTCCCCATGCGGGGGAAGACTACGCGGGGAAAGACGAGGGAGGAAGACACGCCCATCTCCCAGCTGTTCATCAGTGAGCTGCCCTTGCCGCCACCGGTCTGCCATTCGTAGGAGCCGGTGAGCTTCACGTTCCACGTCTCGCCTCCGCCAAAGACATTGTTGCGGGTGACGGAGAACGAAGCTCCGGGACCCATCTGGTTGTTGCTCTTGCTGGTGAGGTTGAAGTTCAGCTCGGCATCTAGCGGCTTATCGAAGGTGGCTTGCAGATGCACGCCGAGCGAGTCGCACGTGGCGGTGCTGTCTTGCGGGGTGTATTGCAGGTCGAGGTAGCGGAAGATGCCCAGCTGGCTGAGACGCTCTTGGATACGCTGCTGGCGTTGTTGACTGTAGAGGCGCAGTTGCTGTGAGTGGCGCAAACTGTCGTTGCGCACAAAGGCTTGGTAGTTCACCCAGCGATAAAGTTGCTTGGGGCGCACCTGCAAGCGGTTGAAGAAGTGGATGTCCAGACTCTTATAACGGAGGCTGTCGTTAGTGGCTTCGCCGTTTTTGCCCAAGATCGAGATGCGGGTGGTGGTGCTCACGTAATAAGGGCGTTGTGCCTCCTCGGGCAATCCCGGTACGGGCAGCAACTTGAGGCTGACGTGCCCGCCGGGCACAAGGGTCGTGTCTGCCTGATACGTCATATAGTCGGGACGGAAGTAGAAGTAGCCGCGGTTGCGCAGCAGGGTGCTCAAACGGCTGCGCTCGGCATCGAGATCGGGCACGTTGAACTGCTCGCCGGCGGAGAGCAACGAGTTGCGTCGTCCGTGTTCCAAAAGCTCGAGGGTGGGCGGGGTGAAGCGCTCGTAGTACACGGAGTCGATGAAGTAAGGGTTGCGCATGTCCACCCGGTAAGCTACGGCAGCTTTCCGGGGATGCTGGGCATCTGGGAGGGTTTTCGCCGTCACCGAGCCGTTGAAATAGCCATAGTCCCGCAGCAGATTGGTGCCCACCTTGGCGCGTACGTCGGGGTTGACAGTAGAAATGAACACAGGTTTGGCGGCAAAGCGATTGAAGATCCAGTGCCCGAAGCCGTGTTCGTACTTAACGAAGCTGTTGTACACCCAGAGCCCGAAGGGAATGGGCAGCACGTAAAGCAGCTTCGTACTCGGCGTTTTATCCAGGGCGGCGTCTATCTCGGTGATGGCGGTGTTGCCTACGGGTGTGAGCGAGCGGCTGACGTAGGTGGTGGTGCCACCGGTATAAAGCACCTCGCCCTCGGGGAGGTGGGAGGTGGTGGAGCAGGCGGCTGCCAGCCCTGCCAGCACACCGCCTAAGGCGGTGCGGATCAAGCGGGCGGCTCTTTCTCGGTAGGTATTTCTCATCTTTCTATGGTTTGTTTATTTTTGTTCGCCGTCCTTCTGGGGGCGGTATTTGTTTTCTTTGCGGCGGAAGAGGAAGAGTTCGCCCAGTCGGTCCATCTTTTTGCGGAGTACGAGTCCCACGCCGGTTTCGGTGATTTCGCCTTCGAGCACACTTTCGTAATTCTTGTTGTAGAACAAACGTACGTAGCGGCTGCTAGAGGCGTCGAGGCGGTACTCCAGAGAGACGTTGTCGATGAATGATTCTGCGCTGTTGGAGGCGTTGGCACCCGTGGATACCTTGCCGCCGAGGATGATTTGAAAGCGATCGTTGAAGAAGCGCTGCGAATAGCGGAAGCTGTAATCGGTGCGTTTGTCTCCTGTCTCAGCGTTGCTGTGGTCTTCTACGCCCACGGATAGGCTGGTATTTTTGATGTTTCCCACTAGGGCGTTGATTTGGCTGGTGAGCACGCTGTTGAGTGCCGACCCCATGTTGAGCCCGCCCGAGCTGCCCGTGTTGGCGAGGTAGAAGCCTGTCACCATGAGGGCGATGGCCTGCTTGTTGCGCTCTTCAGCGCCCATGGCGGTGAGCTGGCTCTGCACGGTGGCATCGTCGGGGGCGGTGAGGTCGAAGGCGAGGGCAAGATCTTCCATCCGGTTCTTCATCCCGATGGAGACATCGAAATTCACCATGCGCGATTCGGAGTTGTCTCCTCCGCCCACAGAAGCGCGGAGGCGTTCGGTGGCGGTGAAGTTGAGCGCTGGGTCCATCGGGTTGCCCGTCCACTCTACATAGCTGCCGTTGTTGATGCTGAATTCTTTGAGAGGGATGACGGGTAGGGCGTATTTGAGGAGTCCTCCCGAGAGGGTGTAGCGTCCGGTGAGGGTGAGGTCGCCTTGCGGAGTGTAGCGCAGGGTGAGGTTGCCCCCGCCTTCCAGTTCCACGCGATTGCTGCGGTCGGCATTGAGATCTACCTTCAGACGGACGGAGGGGTCAATCTGCACTGCCATGATCATGTTCAGCCCGCCCAGAGAGACGGAAGGGGCGGCGTTCTTATCTACCGTGGTGGTGTCGCTGAAGGCGCGGAAAGTCACCAGGTCGTTCAGCCGGTCCTGTACGCTTAAGGGGGAGTCGGTCATCACGTAGGTCACGTCGGTGCTGCCCAGCAGGTTCATGTTGCCTCGTAGAGTCAGGTCGGAGAAGGAGCCGCGCATGGTGGAGTGGAAATCTACCAGCACCTTGCCGTAGAGTAGGCTTTCGCGGGTACGTTTAGCTTGGAGCAGAGTGTAGTTGTTGGCTTGCATCTTCAGGTTGGCGAGGGGGCGGCTGAGGTCGCGGAAATCCACATAGCCGTCGATGGTGAAGGGGTTCTGACTAGTGGTGAAGAGGGCGAAGCTTTCGAAAAGCACCCGGCTGTTGGTCACCGGCACGGGGCGGTTGTCGAAGCGGAAGCGGGCGCCTGCTTGCCGGGCGTAGACGGAGACGCTGTCCAGCACCAACTGTCCGTTGAGTAGCGGATGGTCGGTGTCGCCGGTGAGGTGAAGCTCGCCGTCCATATCGCCCGAGAGGGCAAGCAGCTGGTCGGGTACAAAGGCGTTGGCGATGTTGAAGGGGAAGTGCTCCAGGGTGAGGTTGACTTCGATGTTGTCTTTGCCGTGTTCCCGGGGGTAGAGGGCGCCGTCTGCCACTAGTACTTCTGTCTTGTCGTGCGTAAGGTAGGAGTTGACGTATTGTTTGCCGTTGTCACCGGGCAGCCAAGTGGCGCCCAAGGTGAGGTCGCCCACGCGTTGGTGCTCGTAGGTGAGTTCGTCTACGCTGGCTTCGGCCGAGAGGACGAGGGTTTTCTCTTTTTGGATGTAGTGCGCTTCGGCGGAAAGTAGCCCGCTCAGGGCGGGGAAGTAGGGGAGCACGCTGCTCACATCGCTGAGTTTGATGCGTTGGAGGGCGATGTCCATGTTTTGCAGCGAGGTGGTGTCGGCAAGGATAGAGTGCATGCGGAAGGCCATATCTTCAGGACCCACGAGGTCGATGCTGGCAAAGGCGCGTTTGTTCTTGTGAAGGTAGAGCCAGTTGTGACCTTCTTCGAAGCGGAACTTCTGGAAGGCGATGACGGGTTCTTGGGGGGTGAAGCTGAAGGCGAGTCCGTTGCCTTTGCCGTGTCCGCCGGTGAGAGGGCGAATGTTGACGCCCAGGAGCATGCCCAGCTCTCCTTTTCCATTTTCGTAGCGGGTGGTGAGTTCGGCGTCGTTGGTGCGTATTTCGCCGGTGAGGCTGGCTTTGAACGAGCGCTGCGGATTGGTGGGGGCGTTGATGACCCCTGCGTGGAGGTTCATCCGGGCGGTGTCTTGCCGGGCGGCGAAATAGACGGTGTCTAGCAGCAGGGTGTCTACGTGCAGGGCGCGGATGGCGGCATAGCCGTTGATGCCTTGGCTGGGGGCGGAACCGAATTTGGCGGTGAGGCTGCCGTATCCGATGTCTTTGGTGGCGAGGTACCAGGCAAGTGGATTTTCTTCTCCGGCGCTGAGGCTGAAGAGAGCGGAGGGGAGGGCTTGGCGGAGAGCTTTGTGGTCGAGCAGGCGGTCGTCTATCTGCCCTTGGAGCACGTGGGCAAAGTGGGTGCTTTGGCGGAGGAAGGGTTGCAAGCCTTGGCTGGCTTCGAGGTCGAGATGGAGGTCGCCTGCACGCAAGCGAGTGGTGAAGGTGGCTTTGCGGGCTTCAGCTTCGAAGTGGAAGGCAAGGGGGCGCTTCATGGGGCGGGGGGCGAGGCGGAGTTCGTAGAGGTCGATGTGTGAGACGTCCATCGTGAGCTGCCCGTCGGGATAGGGGGCGGCGAGGTTGTAGTCTGCTGTAGCGGTCATCCCCAGCAAGTCGTTGCCGCTGGTCAGGCGTGCGGTGGCGGAGGATGCGTGGAGGTCTGCTGCCAAGGTGATGTCTGAAAGGTAATAGTGGGCATAGTGCAGCTCGTCCAGTGTAGCGGTGAGTCGGGCGGTGGTGTGGCGAGAGCGGAAGTCGAGTCCTTTGCCGCTGGCGGAGGCGGAGGCGGAGAGCTCATAGAGGGAGTCGCGTGGCAAGAAGTGGGTCAGCTGCAGGGCTTCTACGGCGAGGTTGGCGCGGTAGGTTTGGGTGCGGGCGTCAAAGTCGGCTTGAGCGTTCACTCGACCTTCGCCGTCGTGCAGGTCTAGGCGAGCTTGGTAGTGAGGGCCGTCCATTCCCAGATGAGCGGTGAGTTCCATCTGGTTGGGCAGGATGAAGGTGTTGGCGGTGGGCTTGGCAGCGTTTGTAATTAGGGTGGTGAGGAAGTCGAGGTCGGCGGTCTGCATCCGCAGGTCCGCGGATCCGGATCGTTTCAGGCTGTCGGCGAGATGGCGCAATTCGCCTTTCCCGCTTAGGGCAAAGGCTCCGGGCAAGTTCACGGAGAAGCGGGAGAGCTGAAGCTGTTTGAGGTTGCCGTCGGTGCTGGCACGTACCATAAGAGGGCGGAAGGGGTAGGCTGCCCAAAAAGCTGCTGTGGCGTCGTCGGGTGCGGCACCGGAGGCGAGCATGAGGTCTTGCTTGCCGATGAGGGCGGTGAACTGCGCGCCGAGTCGTCCTGTGGTAGGGACGTCAATTAGCTCCCAGTAGGTTTGTGCGGCAAAGTTTACTTCGGAATGGGGAGTAAGCAGACGCAGGGTGGGTATGCGAAGGAGGGAGTTGTCGGCTTGTATCCGTCCGGTGAGGGAGGTGATGGCGAGTCCGGAGCGTTCGTCCATCGAGGCTTGGCGGAGCACGGCGTTCATCGAGCGACCGTGGTAGAGCACTGAGTCGATGTCCATGCGGATGTTGCGCAAAGCGATGTGTGCCGGGTCGAGTCCACGGACAGGAGCCTTGCGCCCCTCGTCGTAGCGGACGCTGCCGGCAGCGAGGCGGAATTGGCGGAAGCCGTAGGTATCGCTCCCCAGGTCGATGTGCGCATCCTCCATTGTGGCGGTGCCGATGCGGGTCGCCATTCGGAGTGAGTCGGCGGGCAGAGTGAGGTGGACGGAGACGTTGGCTAGCTTCATCTCCTGCAGGTTGATTTTCCAGCGCAGGGGGACTGAGGCGGTGTCCGCCGGAGTCTCGGTGGTGTCGCGCAAAGTAAGGTGGAGGTGGGTGTTGGTGAGTTCGGCACGGTTGATGACTACCGTCTGTCGGCGGAGGTCAATGCCGTGGCTGCGTAAGGTGAAATGACCCAGTACCCCTCGTAGGCGCATGCCTTGGAGGAGGTGGGCGGAGTTTACGGTGGCGTTGTGGAGGGTGATATCGTCCACTTCCACTTTTCCGCGGAAGAGGGGGAGGGCTTGTACGCGGATGTTGAGGCTGCCCATCGCCAACAGCGTGTCCGGTGCTTGCACCACGGTGACGTCGGTCACCAGCAGGTTGAGTGGGAAGCGCAGATCGATGCGCCCGGCAGTAATCTGCATCCCCGTGGCGCGCGAAGCCGTGGAGGTGGCGATACCGCAGAGCAGGTTTTGCACGGGCGGGATGTAGAGCAATACCATCAGTATCACAAAGAGTAGCACGGGGGTGAGGGCGATTCGTACAGCCCAGCGTATCACGGTTCTTTTCATGCGAGCAGAAGTTAGTAAAATGAATAACACGCTGGCAAAGATAATGATTAATTTCGGTGAGAGAAAAATGTGCGCATCAAACTGCTTTGCAAGCGTCCCGTAGGTCTGCGCGATGCCTGTCAATGGGGCTTTAGGCACGGATTACGCGTACCCTGTTTTTTACCGCGTCTTGTACGCAAAGCGCCACCAGAGCATCAGTCCCGCCGAGGTGAGCCCGAATGGGAATGCCATCCACACGCCCACGATGCCCCACTCGAGTACGAAGCCGCAGAAGTATCCCACGGGGAGTGAAATGAGGAAGTATGCCACGAAGGCGATGCCCATCATCGGCTTTACGTCCGAAATACCGCGCAGGGCGTTGGCGAAGTTGATTTGCAAGCCGTCGCCTACCTGGTAGATGAGCATCGGGATGATCAGCGTCACCACCATGGCGGATACCTCTGCGTTGTCGGTGAACCATCCACCCAGGTAGTTGCGTAGCAGCAGCACGATGGTGGAGAGCACCACCACCATCCCCATCATCAGATGAAAGCCTGCGTAGGCGGAACGGCGCACGCCCACCGTGTCGTTCTGCCCCTTGAAGTTGCTCACGCGCACCGCTACCGCCGCGCCCATGCCGTAGAACATCATGAAGGTGAACTGTGAAATGGTGCACATAATTTGGTGCGACGCCAATGCGATGGTGCCCAGCCAGCCCACCATCACAGCGCTGAGGCTGAACGATGCCGCCTCCATGCCCATTTGCAAGCCCACCGGCCAGCCCAAGGCGTGGAGTCTTTTGAAAACTTCGCCCGACCATCCGAACCGTACGAACCCCACTTTATAGCGCACGAACCTCCGGCTGCGCAAGAAGAGCAGCACGAAAACCCCTACCATCACGATGCGCGAAAACAGGGTGCTGATACCCGCGCCCAGCAAGCCGAGTTCGGGCAGTCCCAGCTTTCCGTTGATGAGAATGTAGTTGCCGATGATGTTGAGCACATTGCCGCCTAAAAGGAGCCACATGGCGGTCTTGGTGTCAGTAATGCCGTCAGTGAATTGCTTGAATCCGTTGAAGAGCATCACGAAAACGAGCGAAAGAAGCAGCACTAGGTAGTAGGGTTTGATGAGCGGCATCAGCTCCTCGGGCTGTCCCAAGTAATCCAAGTTGAGGTAGAGCACCCCCATCAGCAGGGTGAGCAGCAAGCCCACGAGGACGTTGGCAATCAAGCTCAGCCGCAACGCCTGCCCGGCAAAGGCGAACTTCCGGTTACCGTAGAGCCCGCCCACAATGGGCGTTAGTCCGTAGGAGAATCCGGTACTGAAGATGATGACTAGGTTAAAGACGTTGTTGACGAAGGAAGCCGCGCCCAGTTCGTCGGTGCTGTGGTGTCCAATCATCAACGTATCTGCAAAGCCGAGTACGATGACGCCGATTTGTCCGATGATGATAGGCACGCCAAGGTAAATCAGCGCGCGGTAGTGAGGGAGATAGGTCTTGAAAGTGGCTTGGTTCATAAGGTTTAGTATAATCTGTTTTTTGTTGACGGGCTTCCCGTGTCATCCGAGTGCCTTCTTCTTTTTGTAGTGCAACACCACGCTGTTCTCTCTGCGGAAGGCTTGGCGAGCGGCTTGTCGGAGTTGTTGGGCAGTGACGGCACGGTAACGGTCCACTTCGCCGAGCATCTCTTCCGCCTTCCCGATGAGTTCGAAGAAAGCGAGGTTGGTAGCTACGTTGAGGTAGTTGATGTTGCCAAATATTTGGGTGGATTCGAACTTGTTCTTCACCTTCTCCAATTCGTCGTCGCCGATAAGGCACGTCTGCAATTCATCTAGCTCTGCGCGGAGAGCAGTCTCGGCTTCGTCGAGTGAGACACCTTGAGCAGGCTTGCCCGAGAGGAGGAACATCCCCGCGTCGAGGCTGCCGGAGATGGAGGCGTCGATGCTTGAAAAGACGGGGCGTTGCTGCACCAGCCGTTGCTCGAGGCGGCTCGAACGCCCGTTGCTCAAGATGTCGCTCAGTAAGTCGAAGGCGTAATAGTCTGGATGGTGCCTGTCGCAGATGTGGAACGAGAGGAAGAGGGCGTCTAGGGGGACGTTTCGCTCCACCGTCATCCGTCGTTCTTCGGTCTGTTCGGGTTCCTGCGGGAGCTGGCGTACGGGCACGTCGCGGCGGGGGATAGGTCCGAACCATTTCTGGGTAAGGTGCAGCGTCTCGTCGAAGGAGATGTTTCCCGTCACAGCGAGCACGGCATTGTTTGGAGCGTAGAACCGGAAGAAGAACTTTTCCACTTCCTCTAGGGTAGCGTTTGCTACGTGGTCCAGCTCCTTGCCGATGGTGGGCCAGCGGTACGGGTGCACGCGGTAGGCGAGGGGGCGCATCAAGTGGCTTACGTCGCCATACGGTGCATTGAGGCAGCGCTGCTTGAATTCTTCCATCACCACTCCGCGCTGCACGTCGAGGCTGCGGGTACTAAAGTCGAGGCTGAGCATGCGGTCGGACTCGAGCCAGAATCCGGTCTCTACATTGATGTAAGGGAGGGTGAGGTAATAGTTGGTCATGTCATTGTTGGTCCAGGCATTGTTCTCTCCGCTCGCCAGTTGCAGGGGGGCGTCGTAATCGGGGATGTGCTTGGAACCGCCGAACATGAGGTGTTCGAAGAGATGGGCAAAGCCAGTGTGCTGCGGGTGCTCGTCGCGAGCGCCGACATCGTATAGCAGGTTGAGAGCCACCATCTGAGTGCTCTCATCCTGTACGTGCACCAGGCGTAAGCCGTTGGCAAGGGTATGTTTGCGGATGTTCATCAGTTATTCCACCTCGACCTTGATGATTTTTACGTCCTCTACGGGGCGGTCGCTGCGGTCGGTCTTCACTTGCTGAATCTTATCCACGATGTCGAGTCCTTCTATCACCTCTCCGAAGACGGTGTATTCACCGTCGAGATGAGGAGTGCCGCCCACAGTGCTGTAGGCTTCCATTTGCTCGGGAGTGAAGTGGAAGTCGGGCTTTTTGGCAGCTTCAGCTTCGGCTTGTGCGATAAGGGTATCTTGCAGGGCAAAGAGTCCGTCGTTATCGTTCTCCTTGCGCATCTTGTAGATTTGTTTCATGTGTTTTTGTGCCAACGCGTTGAAAAGCTCGTCCACCTTGGCGCTGTTTTTCTGTTTCTCCATGCCGAGCAGGGTGGAGTCGTTGTACACCTTCCCGGTGACGATGTAGAACTGGCATCCAGAAGAGGCTTTCAGCGGGTTAGTCTCATCGCCCTGTCGGGCAGCAGAGAGGGCACCTTTCTTGTGGAAGTATTGCGGATAGACGAACTCGGCGGGAATGGTATATCCCACATCGCCGGAACCGAGCATCTTGCCCTTGGGCGCGTTTTTTGACTCGGGGTCGCCCGCCTGAATCATAAAGTCTTTGATAACGCGGTGAAAGAGAGTGCCGTTCAGGGTTTCTTCTTTGGCAAGCTTGATAAAGTTGTCGCGGTGTTGGGGAGTCTCGTTATAGAGCTTTACGCGGATGGTTCCCATTGTGGTCTCTATTTTCAATATAGTTTCTTTCTCCATGGTTTCATTGTTTTTTTTTCCAGAGGTGCAGGCAGTAGCGTTGCACAACAGGAGGGTTAATAGTATCCATATATTCTTTTTCATGATGATTGGCTTTTCTCTTTTAGAAGGTGGTTACAGTAGGTTGAATCCATTCCATAGGGGGCTGTCGGGCGTTGGCGCTTCTACGCTGACGGACTCTTGCGATACCGGATGGACGAACTCCACATGCCGGGCATGCAGGCAGATGCTGCCGTCTGGGTTGGAACGTGGCGATCCGTACTTCAAATCGCCCTTGATGGGGGAACCCATTTTTGCCAATTGGCAGCGTATCTGGTGATGCCGTCCGGTCTTCAGGTCGACTTCGAGCAGGAAATAATTGTCCGAACGTCCTATCAAACGATAATGAAGGATGGCCTTCTTGCTGTTGGGTACTTCCTTGTCGTAGGCATAGCTTTTGTTCTGCTTTTCGTTGCGCACAAGGTAGTGCACCAATTCGCCTTCAGGTTCCTGAGGGGGATTTTTTACGATTGCCCAGTATGTCTTCTTCACTTCGCCGTTTTTGAACATTTCGTTGAGGCGGGGAAGTGCTTTGCTGGTCTTAGCAAAGATAACAAGACCGCTTACGGGGCGATCCAGTCGGTGGGTCACACCGATGAAGACGTTACCGGGTTTGTGGTACTTCTCTTTCAGGTACTGTTTCACAGTCTCCGAAAGCGGGGTGTCGCCCGTCTTGTCTCCCTGAACTATCTCGGAAGCGGTCTTGTTGACTACGATAAGGTGGTTGTCTTCGTATACTACAGTCATGTGGACGAATTACATATTCATTCCACCATCAACCTGAATCACCTGCCCTGACACATACGAAGAGAGGTCGGAAGCTAGGAAAGTGGCTACATTGGCCACATCTTCGGGCGTACCGCCCCGACGCAACGGAATCTTTTTTGCCCATTCGGCTCTCACCTCTTCGGAAAGAGCGGCTGTCATGTCGGTGATGATGAATCCCGGAGCGATGGCATTGGCGCGGATGCCGCGTGAACCCACCTCTTGCGCCATCGATTTAGCCAGCGCAATCAGTCCGGCTTTAGAAGCAGCGTAGTTTGCTTGTCCGGCATTGCCGTGAACGCCTACTACGGAAGCCATATTGATGATGTTGCCCGATTTCTGGCGCATCATTATCGGTGTGCATGCGTGTACAAAATTGAAAGCCGATTTCAAGTTTACGTTGATCACCATATCCCATTGTTGTTCTCCCATACGCATCATTAATCCGTCGCGCGTGATGCCGGCGTTGTTCACCAGGATGTCAATGCGTCCGAAGTCCTTTTGAATCTCAGTTACCACCTTGGAGGTATCTTCAAAGTTCGCAGCGTTGGAAGCGTATCCTTTGGCCTTCACGCCGAATGCTTCAATCTCTTTGGCTGTGTTGGCAGCGTTCTCATCGATCATAAGGTCGGTAAATGCAATGTTTGCTCCTTCAGAAGCGAATTTCAAAGCGATTGCTTTGCCAATGCCACGAGCAGCGCCCGTTATAATGGCAGTCTTTCCATCTAATAATCCCATACTACTAATTTTTATTTTTAATTAAATATCTGTTTTATGCAGTGCGCCAAGCACCAAGTTGGCGACGTATTTCTTGCGGGTCTCTACATCTAAATTAGCGCCTACATGCCCGCGGATATAAGGTACTTCAATGCCTTTAACGCAATAATGAATCAGCGTGGCAGTCATGTCCAAGTCGTCAATGCTGAATACGCCTTTTTTCTGCCCTTCTTCCAACACTCCTTTGAAAAGCATAATCTCTCGGGCATCAAAGCGCTTGCGCACCTTTTCCACCCTCCAAATGTCGCGGAAGAAAATGGCACGGAGCGTTCCGTTACGGTAGACCACTTCTTTTACCGCATCCAGTCGGGTATAAATCATTTCGATAATCTTTTTGTCGGGCAATATGTCTTTTTCTGCCACGCGCTTCATTATATCTGAAAGAATGTCCAACTCCGACTCAACGACGGCGGAGTAGATGTCATCCTTACTTTTGAAGTATGTATAGAGCGTTCTTCTACCTTTCTTTGAAGCAAGGGCAATATCATTCATTGTGGTGTTTTCCACTCCCATTTTAGCAAAAAGCTGACGGGCAACATCCACTAATTTGGCTTTCGTTTTTGATACGGTCATAGGTTACAATTGCACATTACTGAATTATTTGAGCAAAAGTAGTGCTTTTCTTGCTATCACACAAGAAAAGGGGTAGATTATTAACATTTGTAGGTGAATCGCATTAGAAAGAATGCGGAAGCTATACCTATTCATAATCAGTGCAGTAAACTATCGGAAGAGAAATAATATAAAAATAACTAGCGAATAATTTGTGTATTCAATTCAAAGCAGTACCTTTGTACTCAGAAAATATCGCGGAGTGGAGCAGTTGGTAGCTCGTTGGGCTCATAACCCAAAGGTCGTCTGTTCGAGTCAGGCCTCCGCAACTAAGAAGAGGATAAGTAACAATCAATAAGTTATTTATCCTCTTTCCTTTTGTACAACTCGGGCAAAGGCCAGACATAAAACAGATAAGATGAACCGTTTACATTCTTCACACTTGAAAGAATATGAAAAAAAGTGTTCTGAAACAAGAAAAGGCGTTTCTTTAAATAAGAGTTGGTTTCATCACCACAAAGAGGTCTGCTTTTTATTTTGAATCAAAATAATTCGAGAGAAGTACAGCTTATTCATTAGTCTATTTCTTTAAGTTCACCTATATTTGCATTGACTTTAAAAAACTAACGGATATGACAAACCCCATTTATTCTCCCCGCCCAGACAGATATACCTGCGGGATGAACTACCGTCGGTGTGGCAAAAGCGGCATTCTGCTTCCCGAAATATCTCTCGGTCTTTGGCACAACTTTGGCGATGTAGACTCTTTGTTCAACAGTTTGCAGATGGCACATTATGCTTTCGACAACGGCATCACGCATTTCGATCTGGCAAACAACTACGGGCCTTCCTTTGGATCGGCGGAAGAAACCTTCGGACAAATCATGAAGAAGTCCTTTCATTCTTACCGGGATGAGTTGTTTATTTCTACCAAAGCCGGACACGAGATGTGGGCAGGTCCTTACGGCGACTGGGGTTCTCGGAAACATCTGATGACGAGCCTTAATCAGAGCCTTCAACGAATGAATCTGGACTATGTAGACCTTTTCTACTCCCATCGCTACGATCCCCATACCCCGCTTGAAGAGACTTTGCAAACCTTAGTCGACATTGTTCGTCAAGGCAAGGCGCTCTATGTAGGCATTTCTAAATATCCTAAAGAGGCGGCAGACTTTGCGTACCGTTATCTGGCTGAAAGAGACGTGCACTGTTTGCTTTATCAAGGACGTTACAACCTGTTCAACCGCGAACCGGAAGAAAGCGGCATACTGCAACAGGCTAAAATCAACGGTACCGGATTCATCGCCTTCTCCCCCCTCGCTCAAGGATTGCTGACCAATCGATATTTGAATGGCATCCCCGACAACTCGCGCATCGCTCGCGGTGGTTTCTTGAAGAAAGAACAGCTTACGGACGAGGTGCTGAAGAAGACAAAAGCCCTCCATGCCTTAGCTGTACAACGTGGACAGACCTTAGCGGAGATGGCGTTGGCGTGGGTGTTGAAAGATGACTTGGTAACTTCTGTCATAGTGGGTGCCAGCTCCGTCAACCAATTGGCTGATAATTTGAAAGCTCTGGAGAACAGAGAATTTACGGCAGAAGAATTAGGTCTGATTGAGAAAGAGTGCGAATAGAACACTCGATAAAAAGGATTCCATTCCCTATAGAGCGCTTTCTTTATAGAAGAATTCGTTTTATGAATAATAAATAAACCATACACTCGCATAACGCAATGGTGAGGGTAAAGCTACTGCCGGCATTTGGTGGTTCCGCTTGCTCTTTTAGAACCTTACCCTCTCCTTGTTTTTGCGAAAGTCTTATTTTAGTTTCTGTTCGTACTCATTCGAGTTGATTATCTGCAAGGCACGCTCTACGCTTTGATTGACTTGGTTCATCACCTGAAAATATTCGTTCATGTCCCACAGGTCGCGGGCGATAAGAGCTTTGAGCTGTGTTTTGATGAGCGGCAGGGAAGTGTTGTACTGCTTTTCGTCAAAGGTGATCTTTTCTTTATCCGCCATTTCGCGCATTAGAGTCAGTGTTGGAGTGTCTACTTCAAATTTTTCATTGAAAGCATCGAACTTCTTGTGTTTTGCCAGTAGCTCTTTGCGGTTGTTCTCGATAAATTTAGATACCAAGCGGATGATGACGCCTTTGGCAACGAGGTTGCGGTGATAATCGCTGTAGAGGGTGGTATCTACGGGGACGAAGTAATCGGGCATGATGCCTCCACCGCCGTATACGGTGCGGTGCAATTTCTTTGTCTGGCATTTCAGAGAGTCGGGAAAGTGGATGCTGTCTGCATTAACCATCTCACCGCGATTGTAGCGATTGATGAGGTCGCTCCGATAGTTTTCCAGTCTGCTTTCATCGCTTTTTTCGTCAGATAGTTTCGTGTCTGTAGTGTTGTTATAGGGTTTTTGAATGCAGCGTCCGGCAGGTGTATAGTAGCGGGCAATGGTGAGGCGAATCATCGATCCGTCGGGCAAGTCGATGGGGCGCTGCACCAGTCCTTTACCAAACGAACGTCGTCCGACGACTACGGCTCTGTCCCAATCTTGTACGGCTCCACTTACAATTTCGCTTGCCGAGGCAGAATATTCATCGACTAAGACAATCAAGCGACCTTTTTTGAAGTTCCCGTTTCCTTTGGCGAAGAACTCGCTGCGCTGCGCTGTTCGCCCTTCGGTGTACACAATGAGTTCTTTTTGCTCCAAGAACTCATTCGCCAAGTCGATGGCAGCATTCAGATAGCCGCCGCCATTGCCTTGTAAGTCGAGGATAAGGTCTTTCATCCCTTTCTTTTGGAGGTCTTTCATTGCTTTGATGAATTCTTCCACTGTGGTGGCTCCAAAACGATTGATACGGATATAGCCGGTCTTAGGTTCTAGCAGATAAGCAGCGTCGAGGCTGAGGATGGGAATAACGTCTCGCTTGACGGTGAAGAGCAACGGTTCTTTCACACCGTGGCGGACAATGGTGAGATTGACTTTCGAGTCTTTGGGACCGCGAAGGCGGGACATGATGTTCTCGGTGCTCATCTTCACGCCTGCGATGGCGGTGTCGTTCACGGCAATGATGCGGTCGCCCGCCAATATGCCTATTTTATCGGAGGGACCGTTGCTGACTGGCTGAATCACCAACAGCGTGTCTTCTATCATCTGGAATTGCACACCGATGCCTTCGAAGTTCCCTTGCAGGGGTTCGTTCATCTTTTTCACTTCTTCGGCATCCGAATAGGTGGAGTGGGGGTCGAGCTGTGCAAGCATTTTGACGATGGCTTCTTCCACCAGTTTGTTTTCATCCACTTTGTCTACGTAGAGGTTGGTGATGGCGAATTCTGCCATTTGCAATTTGCGCGACGCTTCGGTTCCGAATTTCTGTGCGTGCATCGTCGCGGAGCAGAGGCAGAGGAGAAGGAGAGCTATTTTCTTCATTTTATCTTTTTAAATGTATTTATTCTAATATCTCCATGCCTGCAGGGATGAACATACTAATGTCTTTGTGATAAGTCAGCAGTTCGCGCACAATGGTAGAACTGACGCAGGTCAGTTCTGGTTCGGTGAAGAGCAGGATGGTTTCGATGCTTGCCAGCTTCCGGTTGATGTCGGCAATGGTTTCTTCGTATTCAAAGTCTTTCACCGTACGGATGCCCCGTATGATGAACTTAGCATCCACCGCCCGGGCAAAATCTATTGTTAGCTTGTCGTAGGCGATGACTTTGATGCGTGGTTCGTTCTGGTAGAGTTTAAGAATCATCTCTACGCGCTTGTTGATGGGGAAATAGGTATTCTTGTTTTCGTTGACGCCAATGCCAATGACTATTTCGTCCATGAAAGTCAGTGCACGGGTCACCACGGAATAATGTCCGATGGTGAAGGGATCGAATGTACCCGGAAAGATAGCTCTTCTCATTATTTATGCGATGTCTTCTTCTATCACTAGATTGTCTATAATAAAGTTCTGTCTTTCCATGGTGTTTTTGCCCATATAGAACTCCAATAATTCTTTGACTAAGTCGTTTTTGCGCAGGGACACTTGTTCCAGCCGCATATCTTTGCCGATGAAGTGCTTGAACTCGTCCGGCGAAATTTCTCCCAATCCTTTGAATCGGGTGATTTCGGGTGCGGGGTTCAGTTCCATGATGGCTCGCTGGCGCTCTTCGTCACTGTAGCAGTAAAGGGTTTTCTTTTTGTTGCGTACCCTGAAGAGAGGTGTTTGCAGGATGTAGACGTGTCCTTTCTTAATCAAATCGGGAAAGAACTGCAGGAAGAACGTGATGAGCAGCAGGCGGATGTGCATGCCGTCTACATCGGCATCGGTGGCTACGATGACTTTGTTGTAGCGCAAGCCCTCAATGCCCTCTTCGATGTTGAGAGCCGATTGCAGGAGGTTGAATTCTTCATTTTCGTACACCACCTTCTTGGTCAGTCCAAAAGAGTTGAGCGGCTTTCCCCGCAGGCTGAATACGGCTTGTGTGTTGACGTCGCGGCTCTTGGTGATGGAACCGCTGGCGGAGTCGCCCTCGGTGATAAAGATGCACGATTCTTCTTCGAGCCCTTTGCCTTTGGAGTCGTTGAGGTGCATGCGGCAGTCGCGCAGCTTCTTGTTGTGCATATTGGCCTTCTTGGCACGTTCGCGTGCCAGCTTGGTCACTCCGGCAATGGCTTTGCGTTCTTTCTCCGAATCTTGAATTTTTTGCAGCATGGCTTCTGCCACGTCAGCATTCTTGTGAAGGAAGTTGTCCAGCTCTTGCTTGATGAAGTCGCCTACGTATTTGTTCACGCTCACACCGCCAGGAGTCATATTAGCCGAACCTAGTTTGATTTTGGTCTGGCTCTCGAACATCGGTTCCTCCACATTGATAGCGATGGCAGCCACCAGTCCGTTGCGGATGTCGGTGTAATCTTGATTTTTGTTGAAAAACTCTTTGATGGTGCGGGCGATGTGTTCTTTGAATGCGCTTTGGTGCGTCCCTCCTTGTGTGGTGTGCTGGCCGTTGACAAACGAGTAATACTCTTCGCCGTACTGTCCGGTATGTGTAAAAGCTATTTCTATATCTTCGCCTTTAAGGTGTACGATGGAATAGAGGCTGGTAGCCGTCATGTTATCATTCAGCAAGTCCACCAATCCGTTGCGTGACACGATGCGGTGTCCGTTGTAAACCATCACCAACCCTGTGTTGAGGTAGGTGTAGTTGCGCAACATGGTTTCAATGAACTCGGAGTAGAACTTGTAGTTTAGAAAGAGCGTCGCGTCCGGTTCGAAGAAGATGAAAGTTCCGTTTTCTTCGCCGGTGTTTTCTGTCCGGTCTGTCAGCAAATCTCCTTTCGAGAAGGTGGCGATGCGTACTTTGCCGTCGCGATAGCTCCGCACTTCGAAGCTTGAGCTCAGGGCGTTGACCGCCTTCACGCCTACGCCGTTCAGTCCGACACTCTTTTTGAAAGCTTTGCTGTCGTATTTGCCGCCTGTGTTGAGCATGCTGACGGCTTCTATCAGTTTTCCTTGGGGGATGCCGCGACCGTAGTCGCGTACGCTTACCCGCAAATTATCTTCAATGCTGATTTCTATTTTCTTGCCCGCTTGCATTTTGAACTCGTCGATACTATTGTCCAACACTTCTTTGAGGAGGACGTAAATGCCATCTTCAATATGTGTTCCGTCGCCCAACTTCCCGATGTACATGCCGGGACGGGTGCGCACATGCTCCATGTCGCTCAGATGGCGTATATTATCGTCGGTATATGCTACCGGGTTGCTCACCGAAAGATTCAGCTCGTTCTCTTCCATATTATTCTATCTTCTTCACAAACGCACGGCGCCGTTTGTGCTGTTCCGTTTTAAAATACTCCCATTGTGCTTGGACTTTGCCGTTCATTTCCAGTTCGGGGTTGCTTTCGGCAAAGATAAAGCCTAATTTCTGATAAACGGGGATTAAATCGGAAAATAACAAAGCGTTAACACCTTTGTTTTGATACTCGGGTTTGACGGCTATGAGCAGTAAATCGAGCATTTTAGCGCGGCGTTTCATGAACAGAGCCTTGAGCAGATGATACCATCCGAAAGGCAGCAAACGTCCGTTGGACTTTTGTAACGCTTCCGAGAGCGAGGGCATAGAGATGCCTACGGCTACCAACTTATCGTCTGCATCGACAATGAGCGGGACCATGCGCAGGTCGACTATGGGAAGATACATTTTGACGTATTGGTCAATCTGCCGTTGCGAGAGGGCGGAGTAGCCGTAGAGATGGCTGTAGGATTCGTTCATGAGCTCGAAGATAGCCTGACCGTAGTCTTTGGCAATCTTTCGGGCGGATGTGTATTTCTTTATCCGCAGGTTGTACTTTCTTTGGATGATGTCCGAGATGCGTTGATGCTTCTCGGGTATGCTTTCGGGGATATAAATTTTGAATTCCACCCAGTCCGCTTCTTTCTCAAAACCAAGTTTTTCGATATGTTGGGGATAGTATGGGTGGTTATAGATAGTAGCCATGGTGCTTAGCTGGTCAAATCCTTCGATAAGCATTCCTTCGGCGTCGAAATCGGTGAATCCCAATGGCCCCTGGATTTGTTCCATTCCGCGTGCTTTGCCCCACGCTTCTACGGTATCCATGAGAGCTTTGGTCACTTCAAGGTCATCAATGAAGTCTATCCATCCGAAGCGGACATTCTTCTTGCTCCATGTTTGGTTGGCACGATTGTTGATGATGGCAGCCACGCGCCCCACCAGCTTTCCGTCTTTGTAAGCCAAAAAGAAGTCGGCTTCGCAAAACTCGAAGGCTGCGTTTTTCTTCTTGTTGAATGTGTTGAGCATATCGTCGTACAAATCAGGCACCGAATAAGGGTTCCCTTTGTACATGTAGTAGTTGAAACGGATAAATGTTTTTAGTTCCCGCTTGGTGGATACCTTTTTGATTGTAATAGCCATGAGCTTGTATTTATATTGGGGGCAAAGATACATGATAATCTTTAATTGACAATCTACAAAGTCCAGATTTACTTGGATAGAGCGTATGAGAAGTAAAATTGATGGAATTGCAGAGCAACGGTACCAACGAAATAATCCTCTGCCGAGAGTGGAACCATCCTCTGCCGAAAGTTGGCGTAACGCACGGCTGTTTGGTTAGGGCGGGTGCGCATAGGTTAGGGATGTTGTGCAACCGCAACCGCCGCTGCCGCAGTTGCTTTTTTCTTCTATAACGCCTTGTAAGCAGTAAGAGACAGATACTAATTAGGAGAGTTGCCATTGAGGTACAAACAAACGGTGCCAGCAAAGAAAAGACTTTGTTGGCACCGTTCTAGTGTGTGCAATGCTTGAATTTTTCGCTTACTGCGAAAACTTAGGATGCTTAATATCCGGGGTTCTGATCACTCTTTAATAACGAGTTAACATCCATTGCCGATTGAGGAATAGGACGCAAACGCATACGTTCGTCCCAAACCATTGTCAGGATAAGTTCGTTATCGGGTTTCAGTAGTTTAATGTTGTTGATTTGAGCATTATTATAGGCTTTGTCATAACGAACTAAATCGTCAGCGCGTGCGCCTTCACCAGCCAGCTCAATGCGTCTTTCCGCACGGATCAGTTTCAAACCGTCTTCTTTAGACAGGGTAGTGGGCACAGCCGGCATGCCGCAACGGGTTCTTAACTCATTCAATGCACTCTGCACTTGTGCATCAAAACCGGTGTTGTTGGTTCTGGCTTCTGCAAAGATTAGCAATATTTCAGCGTAGCGGAAGCTAGGGAAGTCACCGGTAGCTGAACCTTCGTCCGCATCAATATTTGAATCTTTGTTTAAGCAGCACAGTTTACGGAAGCTAAAGCCAGTGAATGACTCGTTGTTTCCGCCCTTTTTCCATTCATAGACAAAGTCTTTTCCGAAATCTGTTTCATACCAGCTCTTGAAAGGGAAGAGAATAGAAGCGTACATGCGTACGTCTCTGTTTCTAAACTCTTTCATGTATTCGTACGTTTTGAATTTCCCGTTTGCCATAATCTCTTTTACAAAAGTACTGATGGAAGGAGAAGGCTTCTGGTTAGCATGACTTTTGAGATAGTTGTCAAAATCAGTTTTCATTTCAGTGTAAGCAGCACCACGCTTTTCCGGTGAAGGAAGTTCGGGCGTTTCGCCTTTGATAGTCCAATAGCTGTCTACCAAACGCTGAGTCGGCGTCAATGACGACCATCCGCCTAATTGGCTAGGGCGCATGCGCGTGTAGCGTGTTCCATCTTCTTGTTCCTTTGCCGCCGTGTGCTGGCGAGTGATGATGTATTCGGGATTGTCCGGATTGCCATTTTCTGAGTGCCACAAAGCTTCATAGCTGAACATGCCGAGACCGAACGCTTCCTTGTCAATGCCTAAAGCTTTGAAATCCACTAATTGATCCATCTCATCGAGCTCCAATTGTTGGGCTTCGGTCAGAGTAGTTACTTTGAACAGAGAGAAACCGCCTTTCATCACTTCTGCTGCCGTGCTTTCCGCGGTGGTATTATCGCCGAAAAGCAGGGCTGCGCGTGCTTTAAGAGCCAGTGCTGCATACTTAGTCAGACGTCCTTTTTCGTTCAGGTAACCTCCGCTGTAGTTTTCCGGAAGAATGCCAGCCACTGCTGTCAGCTCTTCTAAAACGAACTTCCGTACAGTCGCTACATCCGTACGCGGAAGAGCAGGATCATCATATTTGGGCACATTCGTGATGAGAGGCACTTTCCCGAAGGTGAGGGTCTTGTTCAAGTATTCCCAAGCTCTCATGCAGCGTACTTCTGCTTTCATACGAGTTTTCAAAGCGTCGCTGATGGGGCATTTATCTACCTCAGCTAAGAATATATTTGTTTTACGGATTGATTCGAAATTCCATCCCGAATCATTTCCTGCACCGAACCCATTGGTTATAAAAGTAGAACCGGCCGATTCCCAAGGATATTGGCAATACACATCATCCGAATAAGTATCAGAGTCGATGTTGATGCCCGGGATACATGCCGAGTAACAGGCGTTCAGATTGTACCAAGCATCTTTTTCTGTTTTCCAGAAAGTTTCCGAGGCTATGTTAGAAGGCGGTACGACTTCCAAATCACAGCTCGACACGGAAGTCATCAGTATGACTCCCAACGCTATGTTTTTAGCTATTCTATTCATTTTCATAAATATTATTTTAGTTAGAAGGTTACGTTAACACCAAAAGCTACCGATCGACTGCCCCAAGCTCCGAGTCCACGTCCTGATGGTGCTTCGGGATCAAAGTCTTTCATCCGCTTGTCGGCTCTGATAGTAAACATGTTTTCTGCTGCCAGATATAGCTTTAACATCTCTAATCCACATTTTTGAATCATTTGTTTTTTGAACGTATAGCCAAAAGTGATATTTTTAATGCGGAAATAGTCGGTATCGAACAACCAGTAATCAGAGAAATAATTATTGTACTTAGAGTGTGAACTGGTTCTTCCGTAGATTCTAGGATATTCAGCCCTAGGATTAGGATTTTCTACTGTCCAACGTTTCAGGTGGTACTTACGTGGTTGGGCATTGTCAGAGAAAGCCCATGCTTGCTCCATTTCGAAAGCGGCTAACGTACCCGTTACACCTTGTCCGAACGCACTCAACTCAAACCCTTTGTACTCTACGCGTACATTGATACCATACGTGATGTCTGGCACGTCGCATCCTAGATAAGTACGGTCGGCTCCAGTCAACTTGCCGTCAGGTTTGCCGTCAGGTCCGCTGATGTCTACATACTTCACGTCTCCTGCGTTAGGTTTAACGCCGTCGGTGATGTAGGTTTTGTTGTCAATGTCGGCTTGCGTAAGCAGACCGTCCGTCTTGTATCCGTAGAATGTTCCGATGGCATATCCTACTTCTTTTATCCATTTGCCTTCAATCATTGGTCCCGAAGCACCTAGATCAGTTACCTTGTTCCAGTTCTTAGTTAGGTTAGCGCCAACAGAATAACTGATGTCACCAATGCGGTTGTTGTGTGTAAGGGCTATTTCGAGACCTTTATTGTTCACTCTACCAATGTTCTGCGAAGGCCGGTTATCATTACTAATACCCACTTCTTTCAGAACGTTGTAACCTAGCAAGATGTCATTCGTCTTCTTTATATAGTAGTCGGCTATAACACCTAATTTTCCGCCCCAAAGGTCAAAGTCGATACCGATGTCGGTGATATTAACTTTTTCCCATCCAAGAGTGGCGTTAGCAGGTTTTGATTCAACAATACCGCCGGTGACGTTATTCTCGAAGTTATAGTTTCCACCGATGTTGTAGGTGGAGAAGTAGTCATAATCGCCCACGTTGTTGATGTTTCCTAACATACCCCATGAACCGCGAACTTTCAAGTTGTTAATCCAAGAAATATCTTTCATGAAAGGCTCCTCGCTTACTCTCCATCCTGCGGAGAATGAAGGGAATATACCCCAGCGATTGTCTTTGTGGAAGCGTGATGAAGCATCTGCACGAACGTTACCTTCGATGAGGTATCTGCCGAGGTAACTGTAGTTGACACGGCCGAAGTACGATAACATCTTGTTTTCGTTCATACCGCCTTCGGTGTACATATTACCGGGAGCGTTAGAACCGCCGTTCAAGTCTACCAAGTCGTTCGTTGGGAACTCTTTGCGGTATGACTTTTGCTTTTTAAACGAATAGTGCTCGTAGGAAGTACCTGCCAAAGCATTCACACTGTGTTTGCTGTTGCTCCATTGGTAGTTGGCGGTGGCGTTCCACAGCATCCGGCTGTCTTCGCGCCAGTCAAGTTCCATTTTAGACTCCGTAATGGCAGTACCATTCAGCTCTTTGCCTGTTTTGAAATCAATCAATTTGGGCATGCTTGCATTGTACTTTTTGTTTTTGTAGTCGTATCCTTTATACACCATTTGTCCGGTCAGTACCAATCCCTCGATTGGTTTGATGTCTAAGGCTAAATCGATCATTGTGTTTTTAGTTCTGTTTTCAGACCAGCCGCCCTTTTCGAGTACACGCAAGGGATTGCGAATCATATCTGTTACAGAAGCTACTTTGCCGTTGGTGTACGTACCATATTCGCCATTAGATTGGCGGGCAACATAAGTTGAGGGAGAATTTAAGCAACGCATTAAATCCGAACCTCCGAGTTCATTGTCCGATTCTCCCTGAATATACTTGATGCTGGTGCGCATGGTCAACCAGTCTTTAATGTCAGAGGTGATATTGGTATTTAAGTTGTAACGGACGTCGCTTGCGCCGGGAGACAACTTATCATCGTAAAGATACCCTAATGAAGTGTAGTATTTTACTTTGTCACCACCGCTGAAACTTACTGAATGTTGCGTCGTTAAGGCATTGTCGTCCATAACCAAGTCGAACCAGTTTGTATTAGGATACATATCAGGATCCGACCCGTCGCGATACTTAGCTATTTGCTCATCAGAATAAGGCAGCTGCTTGATGTTGGGGTTATCATTCAACGCGCCTTCATTGGACAGACGGGCATACCATTCTGAGCTTAATACATCTGGCTTGTAGATTGGTTGTTTCATAGACACGTATCCGGTGTAGTTCACTTTTACAGCTCCCTTATCGCCGTCTTTAGTCTTTACCAATACAACACCATACGCTGCTCTTGATCCGTAAATAGCAGAAGAGGCTGCATCTTTTAAAAATGAAATGCTTTCGATAGAGTTCGGGTCCATCGAACCAAAGAATCCGGCATCGGCTATTGCTCCGTCAATGACGAATAGCGGGCTGGAGCTTCCTAAGTTACCACGGCCGCGGAAGTTAATAGAGGGCGCTGAACCCGGGCGAGAAATAATCGTAACACCCGGAACAGCTCCTTGAATAGAAGATAACACGTTGGTGTTGACGCGTTCTTTCAGTTCTTTTTTTCCGATAGAACTGACCGAACCGGTCAAGTTTACTTTTTTTTGCGTACCATATCCCACGACTACTACTTCGTCCAATTTCTGTGTGTCTTCTTGCATAGTAATATTTATAGGAGCATCACTTACCGTAACGGATACGGTTTTATATCCTATAAATGAGAAAACGAGTACATCGCCCGATTTTGCGTTCAACGTAAAATCACCGTCCAATCCGGTGATAGTACCTGTGCTAGTGCCTTTTATCATAACACTGACGCCGATGAGGGTTTCTCCTTGACTATCTTTTACAATACCCTTCACCATACGGCTTTGCTGAGTGGATTGGGCTGTCCCGATTGCTTCGGCAGCCACCTTGTCGGGGGCGGACCATCCAAACATCGGAACAAAAGCTGAAGCTAAAAGCATTGTTTTAACCGCAGTTTGCTTTGACATAATTCTCCTTAAATTCATACATTAAATTATTCAGTTAAACATAAAAAATAATTTTTGTGGCTAGATGCACATTATTACTGTGAATCGTACGCACGTTGATAGAGTTTTTTTTAATGCGGCTTCTAGAAAAGTCGTATTAAAGGTTGTTTCATAGTTCTTTTTTCTCTCGTTTTACATAGGCTATTCTTTTTTCTGTTGATTTAATATTTGTAGGGCTTTTCTCGTAGTCACTGCCTTAATTTCTTGCTGTTTTCTTTGAACTGAGTTGTTTGTAAGTTCTGAGTCTTTTGCGTAGATAA
>JAVVVS010000001.1:70568-75425 GCA_036652495.1 Bacteroides sp. | reverse complement strand
GTATGTATGAATGTAGGTGTTTGCTTAGCGAAGAGTCAAATATCTTTTTGAGAAAGAAAGGCGGGTGTTCAATCTAATAATTCGTCAACTCATATAAATAAGTATCGTTGTATATGCCACATAACTCAGCACCATGAGGCTTCCTTCGATGCGTGTGATGGTGCGTTTGGCAAAGAAGAGCCCGAAGAGCCACAGCAAGATGCCGGCACCTACTAGTGAAAGCAGGTCGAAGTTTGTAATGCCGATTAGGCGGAGCGGAGTGATGGTGGCGCTGCAACCCAGCACGAAGAAAATATTAAATAAGTTGCTGCCTATGACGTTACCGATGGCAATCTCCGGATTCTTTTTCAAGGCGGCAACAATGGATGTAGCTAGCTCGGGTAAAGAAGTCCCGCCTGCCACCAGCGTCAAGCCGATAATAGATTCACTGATGCCCAGGCCGCGGGCAATGTTGCTAGCACCTTCTACAAACCACTGACCGCCATAGATAAGTGCTGCCAGTCCGCCCAGAATATAGAGCGTGGATCGCCACGCGGGGAGTTGTTTTATTTCATCTTCTGCAGGGCTGCTTCCGTTTGAGGCGATGGCGAATGTATAACCTAAGAATATAAGAAAGAAGCAGAGTAGCAGCATGCCGTCGGTGGCGCTGATTGTGTTTTGGGCGCCACCGTCCAGCAGCATGTCATTGGCGCATACCAGCAGCACCAGAGAAGAGAGGATGCAGAGCGGGATCTCTTTTTGGAGTGTACCCCTTGTGATGACGATGGGAGCTACCAGCGCCGTGCAGCCCACAATCATCAGTGTATTGAAAATATTGCTGCCCACCACGTTGCCAATGGCGATGTCGGCGCTGCCTTTGAGCGCCGAAGACACGCTGACTGCCAGCTCGGGTGCCGAAGTGCCGAAAGCGACAATGGTCAGTCCGATGACAAGAGGAGAGATGTGAAATCGTTTGGCTACCGATGCGGCACCGTCCGTCAGTCCGTTAGCGCCTAGCAGAATAAGGAGCAGTCCGCCGATAAGAAGTAATATATCCATAATTCATTTATTTTTATTCCAGATTGTTTCTTTAAGCTTTGATTCGTCACTTTGCGGGCAAAGATAATGATTTTACTGAAGGTTTTTTCAAAAACATTGTGTATGTTTGGCTCGTTAATTCTCAAAAGCTACAAAATAATAATTGATAAGAAATGAAAAGGTATAAATTAATGTGGCTTCTATTGTTGATGTTGATAGGCGGACAGGCTCAAGCGCAGTTGAAGGAGGTCATTCTTGATGTGTTGAATGGTGACACTGTCCGTTCGCTTTCAGCGCGTCAAGTTGCGGACTCGCAAGGCATTGCCGAGCTGCGATTTGAACTTGAAGCTTCGCGGATGAATGAGTCCGAGATGCGGATGGAGATGGAACAGATGCGATTAGCTTCTTTTGCTGCCGATTCGTTGAAGTTGGCGCGGCAGAAGATGCGTATCGACTCGTTGCGCAAAGTGACTCCTGGAGTGCCGGTGATAGTAGATAAGGACACGCTGTTCTTTCTTTATGCCAAACGTGGCGGGCATACGGCACGGCAACGGGCGGCGATGGATTCGGTGAATATAGAAGATTTGGGCAAGCGTTTCAACTTACAACCCGATTCTCTTTATTTGGAACAATCGGACATTGTAACCGATTTGATGTATGGCAACAAGGTAATCATTTCTTTCACCGATCAAGACGGTTTGTGGGAGAACTGTACCCGCGAACAGTTGGCTGCCAAGGTGCGCACGGTCATTGTAGAGAAACTCCAACTATTGAAAGAGAAACATAGCCTCTGGCAATTGGGCAAGCGGGTACTTTACTTTGTGTTGGTGCTGCTGGGGCAATATCTGCTTTTCCGTGCCACTACCTGGCTGTATCATCGGGTGAAACTGCGCATTATCCGCCTTAAAGACACGCGGCTGAAACCTGTCTCTATTCAGAACTACGAGTTGCTTGATACCGACCGCCAAGTGCAACTACTCACTTTTGTTGCCAACATAGTGCGCTATGCGTTTATGCTTCTTCAGCTTCTCTTTACTGTGCCGCTGCTTTTTGTTATCTTTCCGCAAACAGAAGATTTGGCTTATAAGATTCTTTCTTATATCTGGAATCCGACGCGTTCCATTTTGCTGAGTGCCGTCTCGTATATCCCGAAGCTTTTCACCATCTTCATTATCTACTTTGCCGTGAAGTATATCATCAAGGGATTGGCTTATCTGGCGCGGGAGATAGAGGAAGAGAAATTGAAAATTACCGGATTTTACTCCGATTGGGCGCAACCCACCTATCACATCGTCCGCTTTTTGTTGTACGCTTTTATGATAGCAATGATTTACCCTTACCTGCCCGGAGCTGATAATGGTGCTTTTCAAGGCGTTTCGGTCTTTGTCGGTCTGATTATTTCACTCGGTTCGAGCACTGTCATTGGCAACATTATAGCCGGACTGGTAATTACTTATATGCGTCCTTTCAAACTGGGCGACCGCATTAAACTGAACGAGACTACAGGGAATGTGATAGAGAAAACTGCTTTTGTGACGCGCCTCAGAACGCCGAAGAATGAGGTGGTGACTATTCCTAATTCTTTCATTATGTCTTCTCACACCACCAACTTCAGTGCTTCCGCCCGCAATTTCGGTCTTATTATCCACTCCGAAGTGACCATTGGTTACGATGCGCCTTGGCGGAAGGTGCATCAGTTGCTTATTGACGCTGCGCGGGCAACTACGGGCGTGCAGGTAGAGCCGGAGCCGTTTGTGCTCGAAACTTCTTTGGCGGATTGGTATCCTGTGTATCAGATTAATGCTTATATCTTGGATGCAGACAAGCTGGCGAAGATATATTCCGATTTGCATCAGAACATTCAAGATAAGTTCAACGAGGCAGGTGTGGAGATTATGTCGCCCACTTATATCGCTACGCGCGATGGCAATGCGACAACCATTCCGAAGAATCCGGTAGCTCCCTAGCTCTTTTCATTCTCTGTCCGCCCGTATGGATGGATCTTGTTTGATACTTATCTTTATCCTGAAACCGGGGGCAGTTCAGAGGAAAGAAATGATTTCTGCTTTCTCTGCTCGTATCATCACTTTTTGTTCGTTGCTCAGTGTGGTAGCAAAGAGGTAAATGTCGCCTCCTTCTTCCAAGCGGGTGCGTTTGCGTAGTTCGGCTACGGTGGCGGGGAAGTTGCGCACGGTGAGGTTGGCTTTGGTGGCTCCCTGCATCAACTCCTTGAACTCTTTTTTGTGCAAAGAGCCCGTGGCAGTAATGCGGAAGGTGCGTCCGGGGAAGTCCGGTCGTGGTTCGTTGGACGTATAAAGATGGCTGTTAGGATGTAGTTTCTTTACCTTATAACTAGCAGCGATGCTTCGGAATGCTCCCGCTTTGAGGATAGAAGCATTGGGCTCATAAAGGTACGCTCCGAGCTGGTCGGTATAGAGGCATTCCGCCGTCTGTTCCGCTTCGCGGGTGAAGCAGAACGTTTGTATCCCTCCTTTGGAAGTGAGGTTGACGCAGTGAATCTTCACTTGCTCCGTTTGTTGGGCAGTAGTCATCAGCAGCAATTCTTTGCATTCGTTGTTCACCGAGAGGATGTGTGCCTCTTGCGTTCCCGGCATATCGCGCAATGCAAGGGTGAGGTCGAGCATAGGAGAGAGCTTGATGAGTGCCTGCCGGGCTTTGCGGGCGAGTAGCGGAGCCAGTGCGGCAACATCGGGTTCGCAGTCGGAGAGGGCTACCATTTTCCCTCCTTGTTCGTTGCGGCGGGCGGGGTCGATAAAGAGCAAGTCTACCGGCTGCATCTGTTCCAGATAAGCGATGCCGTCTTCTTGGCACACGCGGATGTGCCGGAGTCCCAGCAGCGGGAAGTTGTGCGCCGCCAGTTTGCACAGATCTTCTTGCCGCTCTACATAAGTGGCTTGCACAAATCTTTTAGAAAGAAAAGCGCAGTCAATGCCGAATCCCCCCGTAAGGTCGGCAAAACGCTCCCCGCTGGCGAGCGAAGCCTTGTATCGTGCCGTTGCTTCGGACGAACATTGTTCCAGCGAGAGATGCCGGGGATAGAGTAATTCTTCTACCGCACTCCATGAAGGCACCTTTTCAGCCATCACTTTCCGCCCCGCTATCTGCAGGATAGCCGTCTCCATGGCTACTTCGGGATACTTGCGGGCTTGCAATGCCAGTGTGCGCACATCGTCATGCAGATGAGCGTTGATAAAGTCGAGAGTGGCGGAAGATAGGGTAGTCATCGAGGGAAATCTTTTGATGCTGCAAAGGTAACGCAAACACGCTATATCACAAAACAATCGTATGCTATTTAGGCATACAATGACTTAAAGACGGAAATGGTTTGCCGAAAGGAGCTTTTATCAGTTGTGGGTTAAAGTGCACTCAGTGGCAAGCCGCGAGATGTTCCTTCCCCTGTTGATAGTTCGTGATCCGCAAGAGGGCGCCTTTTAAAAAAAAGATGCTACGCCTTTCAAAAAAAGATGTTACACGTTTTAAAAAAACATGCTACACGTTTCAAAAAAAGATGTAACACCTGTTTCTTGAAACGTTTCCGTCTTTTGAAAAAACGTCTGCATCTTTTGATAAAACTCGCCGCATTAGCAAGGGCGTGTAATTATTATCTTGATAATGAATCCGGTAAGTTTTTTTTTGAATACAAGCCTAAGCAAGTATCAATAACGTTTATATCCTATCCTAACATAGGGCGTGAAGTGTTTTTACTTATTTGTGTTCGGGTTTACCAGAGCCTAACTATCAATAAGAAGACAGCTTTGCGCCCTTTTGTTTTGTCGCATTTACCCCCTCTTTTTCAATAGAATAATAAGACAGAACCAC
>JAVVVS010000001.1:0-70468 GCA_036652495.1 Bacteroides sp. | reverse complement strand
ATCCTCTGCCGGGAGATGACCCATCTTTTGCCGAAAGATGACGAATCTTTTGCCGAGAGTTGTCGAATCCTCTGCCGAGAGTTGTCGTTCCGTGTTCATCCGTTTGAATCCGTGTGGTTCGTGCATCTATTCTGCTTATTCTACTTGTGAAAAGCATGTCCCGTTGGATACCAGAAAATATACGTGTGCGAGCTATCTTCTTTTTGTTCTTCTTGCCCGGACATTTTAGCTGTCCCGACGAGTTTCATTGTCGGGAAAACTGTATCTTTGTCTGCTTAACTAGAAAAAATGAAGATGAAAGAGGAGACGATAGCGAACAACGAGATAGAGCTGACCCCCATGATGAAGCAGTTTCTGGACTTGAAGGCGAAGCATCCGGACGCAGTGATGCTGTTCCGCTGCGGAGACTTTTATGAAACGTATTCCAATGATGCAGTGATTGCTGCAGAAATACTGGGCATCACGCTCACCAAACGGGCTAACGGCAAAGGGAAAACAGTGGAAATGGCAGGATTCCCCCATCATGCGCTCGACACGTACCTGCCTAAACTGATACGTGCCGGAAAGCGCGTGGCTATTTGCGACCAGCTGGAGGATCCGAAAACAACGAAGAAACTGGTGAAACGGGGCATTACCGAATTGGTGACGCCCGGCGTCTCTATCAACGACAACATACTTAATTATAAAGAGAATAATTTCTTGGCAGCCGTTCACTTCGGCAAGGCGACTTGCGGGGTGGCGTTTCTCGACATCTCTACGGGAGAGTTCCTTACGGCAGAGGGGGATTTTGATTACGTCGACAAGTTGCTGAGTAACTTCGCTCCCAAGGAAGTGCTTTTTGAACGGGGCAAGCGGGGAATGTTCGAAGGAAATTTTGGCAGCAAGTTCTTTACCTTCGAGCTGGACGACTGGGTGTTCACCGAAACAACAGCCCGGGAGAAGCTGCTCAAACATTTCGAAACGAAGAACCTCAAAGGCTTCGGCGTGGAACCGTTGAAAAACGGCATCATCGCTTCCGGTGCCATTTTGCAATATCTTACTCTGACGCAACATACACAAATAGGGCATATCACTGCCCTTGCCCGCATTGAAGAAGACCGGTACGTGCGGCTGGACAAGTTCACCGTACGTAGTTTGGAACTAATCGGCAGCATGAACGACGGCGGAAGCAGCCTTATCAATGTCATCGACCGCACTATCAGCCCCATGGGCGCCCGTTTGCTGAAACGTTGGATGGTGTTCCCGCTCAAAGAGGAGAAACCTATCAATGACCGGCTGAACGTGGTGGAGTACTTCTTCCGCCAGCCGGACTTTAAGGAGCTGATAGAAGAACAGTTGCATCTCATTGGCGACTTGGAACGGATTATTTCCAAAGTGGCGGTCGAGCGGGTGTCACCCCGCGAAGTGGTGCAGCTCAAGGTGGCGCTGCAAGCTATCGAACCGATTAAGCATGCTTGCCTGCAAGCCGACAATGCGAGCTTGAACAACATCGGCGACCAGCTCAATCTCTGCCTCTCTATCCGTGAGAAGATTAACAAAGAGGTCAACAACGACCCTCCGCTGCTTGTCAACAAAGGGGGCGTCATCCGCAGCGGCGTGAATGCCGAACTGGACGAATTGCGGCAGATTGCTTATTCGGGCAAGGATTACTTGCTCAAAATTCAGCAGCGCGAAAGCGAGTTAACCAGTATACCCAGCTTGAAGATAGCGTACAACAGCGTGTTCGGCTATTATATCGAAGTGCGCAACATGTACAAAGAGAAGGTGCCGCAAGAGTGGATCCGCAAACAGACATTGGTCAATGCCGAACGCTATATCACGCAGGAACTTAAAGAATATGAAGAGAAAATTCTGGGGGCGGAAGATAAAATACTGATGCTCGAAACCCGGCTTTATACCGAGTTGGTGCAGGCATTGAGCGAGTTTATTCCTGCCATACAAATCAATGCCAATCAGGTGGCGCGGTTGGATTGTTTGCTCTCTTTTGCCAACGTGGCGCAAGAGAACCGGTACATCCGCCCCGTGATAGTAGACGATGATGTGCTCGACATCCGTCAAGGACGGCATCCTGTGATAGAAAAGCAACTTCCTGTGGGCGAAAAGTACATTGCCAACGATGTGATGCTCGATAATGCAACGCAACAAATTATTATCATCACTGGGCCAAACATGGCGGGTAAGTCCGCCCTCTTGCGTCAGACGGCACTCATTACGCTGCTGGCGCAGATTGGCTCGTTTGTTCCTGCCGAAAGTGCGCATATCGGGATGGTGGACAAAATCTTCACCCGTGTGGGAGCCAGCGATAACATATCGGTAGGCGAATCGACCTTCATGGTAGAGATGAACGAGGCAGCGGACATCCTTAACAACGTCTCCTCCCGCAGCCTTATCCTTTTCGACGAATTGGGACGCGGAACGTCTACCTACGACGGTATCTCCATCGCTTGGGCGATAGTGGAGTACATCCACGAACATCCCAAGGCAAAGGCGCGCACACTCTTTGCTACGCACTATCACGAGCTGAACGAAATGGAAAAGAGCTTCAAACGCATCAAGAACTACAACGTATCGGTGAAAGAGGTGGACAACAAAGTCATCTTCCTCCGTAAGTTGGAGCGGGGCGGCAGCGAGCATTCCTTTGGTATCCACGTGGCAAAGATGGCGGGCATGCCTAAGAGCATTGTGAAGCGTGCGGGAGACATCCTCAAACAGCTCGAATCGAACAACCGCAAGCAGGGCATCTCCAGCAAGCCTCTTGCCGAAGTAAGCGAGAGCCGGGGCGGCATGCAACTCAGTTTCTTCCAACTCGACGACCCCGTTCTCTGCCAGATACGCGACGAAATATTAAATCTCGACGTGAACAACCTCACACCGCTTGAAGCACTGAACAAACTCAATGATATAAAGAAGATAGTCAAAGGGAAGTGAAGTTATTTCTTCTTCTTCTTCCCGTAGAAAAACATGCTGTAAAGTCCGATGAGGACGAAAGGTATGCTCAGCCATTGCCCCATGTTGAAAATCATCTGGTCTTCAAAGCTTTCTTGGTTCTCTTTCAAGAACTCCACAAAAAAGCGGAAGGTGAAGATGGCGGTAAGGCAAAGCCCGAAGAAGAAACCGCGGTGGAGCTTCTTGCTGTAATTCTTATAAAGGAAAATCATCACCAAAAAAAGGAGGAAGTAAGCGATGGCTTCGTACAGTTGCGCAGGATGGCGGGGAATCAAGTCGACGCGTGCAAAAACGAAAGCCCACGGGGCATCGCTCGCCTTGCCGATGATTTCGGAGTTCATCAGGTTTGCCAAGCGGATGAAGCAAGCGGCGATGGGGGTGCCCACGGCAATCATGTCCACCACGTCCATGTAGTTCATCTTCGTCTTCCGGCAATAGAGCCAGAGCGCAATGATTAGCCCCAGCGTACCGCCATGGCTGGCAAGCCCTTCGTATCCGGTGAATTTCCATCCGCCGGCGGGCAAGAATTTAACGGGCAGAATCATCTCCCAGAAGTGGCTCAGGTAATAGCTCGGGTCATAAAACAAGCAATGCCCCAGCCGGGCGCCAATGAGGATGCCGAGGAAACAATAAAAGAACAGCGGTTCGAACTTTCTTTCTTCTATCTTCTTGTCACGGTATTGATAGTGAACGACCATATAAGCCAAGGCAATGCCGATAGCCCAAAGCAGTCCGTAGTAGCGAATGGAAAGAGTGCCGAAGAGCTTGAACAATTCAGGGTTGGGATTCCAGTTGATAAAGAATAAAAAGGAGTTCATACGCTGTGGTTATTAGATTTTGAAAAAAAAGATGAATTTATACGTTAAAGCGGAAGTGCATAATGTCGCCGTCTTGCACCACATACTCTTTACCTTCCACGCCCATCTTGCCTGCCTCTTTGATGGCGGCTTCGGAACCGTATTCCAGGTAGTCGTTGTATTTGATGACCTCGGCACGGATAAATCCTTTTTCGAAGTCGGTATGGATGACGCCGGCGCATTGAGGAGCTTTCCATCCTTTGCCATACGTCCAAGCACGTACTTCCTGTACGCCGGCGGTGAAATAAGTCTCCAAGTTCAGCAGTTTATAGGCTGACTTGATGAGGCGTGCCACGCCGGACTCTTCCAATCCGATTTCCGAGAGGAACAGCAGACGGTCTTCGTACGTTTCCAATTCGGCAATGTCCGATTCTGTTTTGGCGGCTACTACCAATATTTCCGCATCCTCGTCTTTTACCGCTTGGCGCACGCTGTCTACATACTTATTGCCTTTCACGGCACTCGCTTCGTCCACGTTGCAGACGTACATCACTGGTTTGCTCGTGAGCAAGTAAAGTTCTTGCGCCGCCTTCAGTTCGTCTTTGGTCTCGAAGTGAACGGTGCGTGCCGATTTGCCCTGATCTAGTGCTTCTTTATATTTAACCAGCACCTCGTAAGCCAGTTTGGCTGCTTTGTCGCCTCCCGTCTGTGCTTGTTTCTGCACCTTTTGAATGCGGCTTTCGATGGTGTCTAGGTCTTTGAGCTGAAGCTCGTAGTCGATGATTTCCTTGTCGCGTATGGGGTCGATGGTTCCGTCCACGTGCACCACATTCTCATCGTCGAAGCAACGCAGCACATGGATGATGGCGTCCGTTTCGCGGATGTTGCCCAAGAATTTATTGCCCAACCCTTCGCCCTTGCTGGCTCCTTTCACGAGTCCGGCAATGTCTACTATCTCCACCGTAGTGGGGACAATCCGGTTGGGGTGAACCAGTTCGGCGAGCTTGTTGAGCCGTTCGTCCGGTACGGTAATCACGCCTACATTGGGTTCAATCGTACAAAAGGGGAAGTTTGCCGCCTGCGCTTTCGCGTTAGACAAACAGTTGAAAAGAGTCGACTTACCTACGTTGGGAAGTCCGACAATGCCACATTGTAAAGCCATTCTATCTGATCGTTTTATTGATTATCATTACGTAATAAGGCGCAAAGATAATTAATCTTTTTCTATTTTATCATCTATTATTGAAAAAGCAAAAGGCTACCCGATGTTCATCGGATAGCCTCTTGACTGATGGCGGACAATAATTATTTTTTCTTGTCGGCTTTCTTAGCGGGCGCTGCTTTTTCGCACTTGCCCTCTTTCGTTGCGCTGCAGCTTTCTTTCTTAGCTTTGTCAGCTTTCACTTCTTTCTTCATCGAAGCTGTTTGTTCCTTCTTTACCTCTTTCTTTGACGGTGTCTGTGCGTAAGCTGTAGTACCTAACACCATAGCAGCAACCAATGCGATGCTCATTGCAATTTTCTTCATCATTCTAATGTTTTTAATAGTTGAAAGTATTGATGTCCTTTTGCCCGTATCTCTTTCGGACACGACAAAGATAAGGGCTTTTGTCTGCTGGTTGACTTTAGAAACCCCTTATAAAAAGATTAGAAATTCATTAGAATGCGTTCGGGGCAATCAAGCTATTGTATCAAAACAGCCGAATTGCCAGGCGGACGGCACGGGTTTGAACGAACAAACACGAACTCCTTTTTTTAGGCGCGGATTTCGCGGATTTACTCTTGCGCGCAGTCAGGAAGACCGTATGCGTCCGCTGGTGCAGCAGCTTTGCCGGGCAACAGATTGCGCAGGCGGATAGTGAAGCAGGTGCAACCCGGCTGTGATTGCAACGCGATGTTTCCGCCGTGCAGTTCTACAATCTTGTGCGCCAAAGAGAGCCCAACGCCGTTCCCATCGGCAAAATGCTGGTTGCTTCCGCGAAAGAAGGGGGTGAAGATGGCCGGTTGCTCTTGGGCCGGGATGCCGATGCCGTGGTCGATGATGTGGATAACGGATTGGGTGGATTGATAGGATATGTGCACCTCGCACGTATGATTGTCGGAATATTTGCAACCGTTGTCTATCAAGTTGGCAAAGGCTACACCGAGCAGATACTCGTTTCCGCGGAGCGAGATGAGGCGTTCGTCATCGAACTCATCTTGATCAAAAAGAATGTGGATGATGTAGTCCGGCTCTGCTTTCTGAATCTTCCGGCAAACTTCGAGCAGTAGTTCGTCTAAGCGGAGGGGATGCATGGCTATTTCCGAAGGGCTGTAGTTAGCCTTTGCCATGTCGAGCAGGTGGGTAGAGAGCTTGCTCAGTCGGCGGGCATCTTGGAGTGCGCGGTCTATCGCCGCCGGATAATCGGATGTCCTCGGGTTCGCGCTACGGGAGAGTTCCAGCTCGGTGATGATGGCGGAGAGGGGTGTGCGCAGTTCGTGCGAGATGTGGTAGACGAATTGCTTTTGCGCTTCGAAAGAAGTCTCCAGTTGCGACAACATTTGGTTGAAGGTGACGGCGAGTTCCGACAGCTCGTCTTTGCGGTTGCCCTCGTTGAGGCGGATGCTGAGTTGGTGAGAGGTGGTGATGTGGTTCACCTTTTCCATCATTTGTGCCACGGGACGGAAGGCTTGCTTGATGAAGAGGCGGATGACTAGTATGATGCAGAACAAGGCGATGAGATATGCCACACCGAGTGTAATCCGCAGGGTGCGGAGTTGTGCGTTGCCATGCTGGTCATAACCGCTGACGGTGACGATGTAGTCGCCTTTGTTGCCTTCGATGAGAAATCCGAAGGTTTGACGTTCGCCGTGCCACAGTTTGCATTGTCCGCAGAGACGTATTTGTTCCAGTATTTGCAACCTTTCCTCTTCTGGCAAAAGGCTTTGCTTGTCGTGGTAAATTAGTTTTCCGCTTTGGGTGTAGATAGCCACTTGCGGTTCGTAATCTTTAGGGGCATTTTGGTAGAGCAGGTGGAATACTTCGGGGTCGATGGTCTCTCCGTCTATCAAGTCCACCTTGAGAGCAGCGCGCAGATGGAGGCGCTCGAAGTAGTCGTCGTGGCATTTGTCGCTATAGAAATGATAGACGCCAACAATGAACAGCAGCAAAATCATCCCGAAGATGAATGAGAAGAGGAGCGAGAGCTTCGTCTTAATTTTCATGTTCTTCCTTTAAGATGAATCCCATGCCGGACTTGGTGTGGATGAGCTTGTGGTCATATCCCTTATCTACCTTCCGGCGGAGGTAGCTGATGTAAACTTCGATGAAGTTGGTGCCGGTGTCGAACTTCGTATCCCATACCTTTTCTGCAATTTCGCTTTTAGAGAGCACACGTCCGCTGTTTGCCATCATGTACGCCAGCAAGTTGAACTCTTTGGGAGTGAGGTTGAGCTCCGTTGCGCCGCGTTTCACTTGTTTTGTTTGCAAGTTAAGCTCTAAGTCCGCCAAATGGAGCACATTGCTCGGGGGGCGTGCGGCGCTCCGTTTGAGCAAGGCGTGGATGCGGGCGGTGAGTTCGCGCATTTCGAAGGGCTTCACCATGTAGTCGTCCGCTCCGGCATCGAAACCGTCCACCTTATCGTTAGTATTGCCCAAGGCAGTGAGCATGATGACGGGATAGTGTTCGTCCTGCGCTTTGAGCTTTTGACAAAGCTCCAATCCGTTGAGCGAAGGCAGGAGGATGTCAGTGATGACGAGGTCGAAGGGCTGCTTCATTGCCAGCGACACCCCCTCTGCCCCATCGGCGGAGAGGGTGACGATGTAGTTGCATGCTTCCAGCCCGCGGCGAATGAGTTCCGCCATGCGGCGATCATCTTCGATGATGAGGATAGATGGGTGCATGTGGTGAGGTGCGGACTAGTCTTCCAAATAATAATCGAGCGTAGTGACCACCCTCACGCTCTTTATATAAGGAGTGTTGGCATCACGGTCGGTGATGGAGAATTGCCCTTGATTGGCGCTGCGTATCTTTCCTAACTCGCTGCCGGAATCTTTGGCGAATTTCTCAGCGGCTTGGCGGGCATTCTTTGTGGCTTCCTCAATCATCTTAGGTTTCACTTCGTTCAACCCCGTAAAGTCATACGTCACTTTGTATTCGTAGTCTCCGCCGGTGATGACCACGCCTTGCTTCAGCAGCTCGGTTTGTTCTTGCATCAACTTGCGCACCAGATCTACCTTTTTAGAAGTTACAGTAATAACTGATGTGGAATTATAACGATAGGGAGCCGGATTAGAATTGTATCGCTCTGCCTGCATGTCAATAATGGTGGGTGGATTGACGCTGATTTCATTTTCCGTAATGCCTTTTGCTTTCAAAAAGGCAATGATTTTATGATTCTTTGTGCTGATGTTGTTGTACAAAGTTGGGATCTCATTACCTATTTCTTTGTACATCAATGGCCAAGTCACCTTGTCGGCAGGTACTTCCATTTCAGCCAAGCCCTTTACGCTGACCACGCGGTCTTTCTCTTTGAAGTTGTTAATCCCTTGTTTGATTAAATTCCCCATCAAAAACAATCCTACCGCTAAGATAGCGGCCTCTGTTATCCAGTTCTTCATATGCTTTAGTCCCTTTTTAGTTATTAAGATATGTGGTGAGCAAAGGTACTACTTACCAATTAAAATATTCTCCTTTTTCGTTGAATAAATCACTATTTCTTTAGCAATGTTTTGAAAAAAGGCAATTAGACAGAGAGACCTATTTTTTCCCAGATTAGGAATGTAAATTCCCAACTGGGAAAAAATAGGTCTCCAGCTTTTGAGAAAATAGTCTATGATTTTTATTCTTTCATCTTTTTGCAAGTGAGCTTTTGATAAAATTCGTTCCCGCCCTCTTTTTCTAATATCTCTATAACTAAACGAGAATCTGTTAACTCTAATATGGTATAAACATGGAGATCGCTATCATCACCATTTGTTGAATCATCGCCAAAATCTATTGTTAATTTATTCCCTTCGTAAGACCAAATGCCTGTATCTATACCATCCGTGCACGTACCATCTGATTTGAAAATAATGATTTCTTCTCCCTCTTTGTAAGTTTTGTTCCAGCTATCTTTCTCTCCGAAAAATACTTCATGACCTTCATCTTTTATGGCTGACCATGTTCCAATCAGATTCTCGGGCATGCCTCCTAATAATTCATCTTTTTCATTATCATCACCGCAGGAAAAAAAGGTGACGGCAATGAGCATTGTTAAAACGCTTAAAAATACATTTTTCATTGTTTTCATTGTTTCTATTTTATACAAATTAAAAATAGTAAGAAGTTGTAGATGTTTTTATTGAATTATAAACAGTCTCAACGATGTTATCGAAAATGATGACCTTCTGCATCAGAAGTAGTTTCATTATTGCGTAAAAGTAAGTACAATAAATATCAAATAACTTAATGTGTTGTTAATAAACTTGACGTGTAAGTCGGGATAATTGACAATCGAATTAATCTTGTTTATAAATAATCTTCAATATCACTTGATTTTCGAGAGGAGGAAGTTGCTTTAATTCTTCTTCACTCACTTCTACCCCAACAATGTAGCGGCAATGAGAGGATGAAGCAGCTGGAACGTCTGAAGATGTTTTCCTTGAATTGTTCACTAAATATATTTTTTCTAAAAAATTATAGTTTAAAACTTTCGAAATGGATAGTAGTAAATCGATGTCAATGCTTTTTCGATTAAAGATGTCGTATACCGTAGTACGTGTACGATTGATTTTTGACGCAAATTCTGCAATGGAAAGAGAACTCTCTTCCAGCTTCAGGCGAATAATATTACCTATATGAATGTTTTGCATAGAAAGTACCCTTTCTTTTTAATTGAAAAGTACATGGACAATCCTTATCTGTTTATAGAAATTTATGCATAATCACAGCAACTAACAAAATAGACTCATGTAGGAATACTGCGTGAACGTTATTCTTCTTGTTGCTATTAAATATTTGCGAAGTTTCTATATGCAATAATGAAGCTAACGCTTCTTTGCAAATTTAGTCATTGCACTAAGAATAAACAAACTTTATATAAAATAAAAACGCAACGTGCTGAATTTTATTGCTACTTCTGAATAGTGCTCTTTCAAATGTGGGCATGGCAATAATCTCTCCCCGCTTTCCTCATTACACAAACTACAGGCTATATTAAGGAAGGCGGGGAGGGATAAGCGTAATGTGCATTTACAGCTTTTTATCCGCCAGCACTATACACCGGAATTATTTTTTTCGTCTGGCCAAGGACAGGCGTTGCCCGTAGCTTTGAAGGATGGACGCTGACCACCCACTCGGCGTAAATAGCTTCCTAAATCTTTAGAAAGCTTTTTTACCAACGTAGGTTCGGCAGCGGCGCAGTTGTTCTTTTCACCGATGTCTTGACGGATGTTGAACAGTTCTTTCTTCCCCGTGGCGTAGTAATAGACAAGCTTCCAATCGCCTTGACGGATGGTGCAAGTAGCGCCGATTCCAGGACCAGTGTTTCCCCAGATGTTGGGGCAGTTCCAGTAGAGGCTGCGGTTTTTTGAGGGGTCGCCGGTCTGCTTGAGCAGAGGGAGGAAGTTGATGCCGTCGATAGGTTGCACGGTGCGATACTGTTTGATGCCCGCCATTTCAAGGAGGGTGGGGTAGAAGTCTTCAATGATCAGATACTTGTCGCAACGGGTATCGGGTTGCACGATGCCGGGCCAGCGGACTATCATTGGTTCGCGAATACCTCCCTCGTAAGCAGATCCTTTGCCGCTGTTCAATGGGGCGTTCTGGGTGTATAGAGGTTCATCGCGCCAGTACTTATCGGTAGCGAATCCGCCGTTATCGCTCATGAAGAGGACGATGGTGTTATCGGCTTCACCGTTCTTATCGAGCCAGTCCAGCAGGTCACCGAGGCTTTTGTCCATTCCTTCGATGAGGGTGGCGTAGGCGGCTTCTTTGGGTGAAAGCCCTTTGTCGATATACTTTTGGTAGAAACGTTTGTCCTTGTTGATGGGGATGTGGATAGCGTAGTGAGCCATGTAAAGAAAAAAGGGCTGGTTGTATTGTTTTGCTTTGTCTAGTGCCAGCAAGGCTTCTTGTGTCAGCGCTTCGGTGGCAAAGGTCTCTGTCCCCCAATATTTTTCTAGTCCGGGGATGGACATGAGCGAGGTGGCGCGCCCGTCTTTGGTGTGCCCGTAGTTCTCTTCACCTAAATAACTGGCAAGCCCTCCGGCGGCGTGCCCGCAGATATTCTTCTCAAACCCCCAATGGTGAGGGTCTTCTCCCGGGGTGTCAATGGCTCCGAAGTGGGCTTTGCCGCAATGGATGGTGTGATATCCGCTGTCTTTGAGGAGCTGCACGAAAGAAGTACCAATAAAAGTATTGTTGGTGCCTTCCACTTGACTTACACCGTTGTAGTTCCAGTCCGGTAGCTGGAGCTCCTTGCTGGGACTGTCGGTTGATTTGTTTTTCTCCAGCGTCCAGTTGGTCACCCGATGCCGTGCGGCATTAGTTCCAGTGATGAGGCTACATCGTGTTGGCGAACTGATGCTGCTGGCATACGCTTGGGTGAACATCATGCCTTGGCGGGCGAGGCGCTCCATATTGGGCGTTTCGTATACTTTGTTGTAGTGCGTCCTTTGAGTCCAAAAGGGAAGTGAGGTGTCTTGCCATCCCATATCATCTACCAGAAAGAGGATAATGTTGGGTCGTTTGTCGGTGCGTTGTGCAGAGACGGTGTTTTGTGCTTGCGCTGCCAGTAAGGGGGCGAAAGCGAGGGGGAGGAGGGAATAATGGTTCATGGGGATTAGGTATTAGTGAGTCAGTTCTATTTTGCCCGGTGCTTTTACCGGGATGCTGCGCAATTCTTGTTTACCGTTTGCTTCCGACCATACGTATAGTGTTCCGGCGCAGTGCACTTGCAGCACTAGCTTCTGGGGTGTGGAAGCGATGATGTGCACGGTGGCAGGCGATAGGTATTTCTCTTGAATGCCGATTACCGCCCAGCCATTGCGGATAGGGCAAAGGTGGAATAGCCGGTCGGTGAAGCCCGTTAACTCGATGGAGTAGTTGTCCGTCAGCTCTTGGGCAGTCTGCTTCTGCCAATCGAAGAGCACCATGCGTTCTGCCTTCGGAGCTTGCCTGTCGGTGAAGGTTTCGCGCAAGAGGTAATCGGCTTTGCCGAGGGTGGCAATCACCTTTTGATGCTGTGACGATACGTTCAGATTGTAGCAGATGAGCGAAACGGCTTCGTCACCTGTGGGTGCAAAGACGCGGTAGGCTTTACCCTCTTGGAGCGGGTTTATCAGAATGGATTCGGGCGTAGGGATGGCGGGCGCGAGCGGGCGGAAGAGTTTTCCGCTTTCGTCTATCAACGGCAAGATGGTCTCTTTTACGAACGCCCGGGGCGCGTCCGAAAGATAGACGGGTCCTCCGGAGAGGGCTTTCGAGCGTGCCATGAGCGAACCGCAAACGCTGTCGCTGGAGTGGAACATATCGTGGTCGGGCCATACGGTTTGCCCTTGCAGCAAGGTGTTGGCATACGACTGGAAGAGATGCGACTTCGCCCGGTCGGCATCGTACTTCTTGTAGTCGATGCTGACGCGGGCGGTGGCGCTATAAAGTGTATGATCCGTGTTGATTACGTTTTGCGCCATGCAATTCATGAGCCCCATTTGCAAATCGTGCGTTTCTTGTTCCACTGCCAGCTGGCAATCCGTGGCTTGGCGGACGGCTTGGGTACCGCCCATATACAGAGGCAGAGTGAACGATTGGTTGTCTATCTTCAGGAAGTCGAATCCGTAGTCTTTCAGCGTCTGCACGTAGTAGTGGTAGAAAGTTTGTATGTTTTCTTTGCTTTTGCCCGGGAGCAGACTGCCGTTGTGGGGATAAAGGGTGCGCTGGATGTTGGCGGGGAAATCATTGTCGGCGGAGATGCCCGTCCAGTAGCCCGACAGCGCTTGCCACAAGCCTATCCATCGAATTTTTTCTTTGTTTTTGCGCTGCATCACCTTGCCCCATCCCGAGGGAAAGCGGTTGAATAGAGGCTCCAGACTATTCAGTTGGTTCCTGTTGCAGCTGACGCTGCCGTCATCAATCAGCACGTAGCGTACCGGTATGCCTGAAACTTCAATGGCGCTTATGTCGCTGAGGACTTTTGCCTCGTCAATGTCAAAATGATAGTGTTCCCACGTGCACCATCCCAAATAGTCGAAAGCCTCGAAGTATTTTTTATCTCTTCGTGCTTGCAAAGCAGAAAGGTTTTTGTCTGCTATCAGCGTTTGATAGGCTAGTTGCAAAGCGTTGTAGGGGGAGGCGTTTGTTTGTGTTATCAGAAGCGGCGCTTGTTCCGATAGTGCGTCCTCGCCCAAGGTGGAGACGCGGAGGGTGAGTGCACCGTCCGACTGCACCTGAAACCAGCTGAGGCTGTTGGCTCCGGAGAGGGCTTTGGCAAACAGATAATTTCCGTCCGAACATTGCAGCAAGAGTGCATCTCCTGCCTTTGAAGGACCTGCGTTGGAGGGAATACCGGGATAGCCGGAGAGAGTGAGATCTGTCAATCGCTGGAATGTCCACGGAAGAAGGCGGTTCGTGTTATTCGGCCATTCGTGATCGCCCGGTCGGGCATCGCGGCTGAAGAATACTCCGCGCACGTAGGGAGGTAGGGAGACGGCGTAGGAAAGCGTTGCCTGCCCGTAGGGGACCGCTGTTTCCGTACGTACGGGAGCAGAGGGCGAAGATAAATCTATGAAATGCTCCATGGGGTAAGCGTTCACTTCTTGAAAAGATTTGCCTCTTTGATAAAGGTAAGATCCTTGGGTGAGTTTCGATTCCGTAAAGAAAGCGCTGAAGTTACTGATGTTCGGCAATGCAAGGCTTTCTAGCACGGTGAGTCTGAGGGCGCTGGCGGTGACGGGGCTAAAGCGTTCGATGCGTTTGTGTCCTACCGATTGTCCGTTGCAGACGGTCTGCCACTTGCCATTCACTTTAGCTTCTATTCGGTACCGTCCGATGCGTTCGCCTTGAGCGATGTTCTCTTGAATGATACAAGCATCCACCGTTTGTGCCGGATGCAGCTTCAGGGTGAGACTCTTTGTTTGTCCCGCTATTTGGGCGAGGGGGGAGCCGTAGCGGCGGTTAATTTCCGTGCCCAACTCTTGCAGGCGTTTAGTATCACCAGCAGGAAGTAATCCGGTAGGGTCGGGGGTGAGTCCTATAATTAAGGTGGCATTTCGTCCTACTGACTTTTCGTACTTTTCTATCAAGGCATTTACGGAATATAAGTTGGCTTCATCGTCCGGTTCCCAGAACCATTCATGCCGTCCGTTGGCTCCCCGCAAGGGAGTGTCTGCCATGGCGGGTACCCAATATCGTCCGTTGCGGTCGCCATGTTTCATCAGCTCTAGCTGGTTGCCGTTGCTTTCGATGCGCTTGTGGTGCGAGCAAGGAGCGGGAAAGGTGCTCCAGCAAGGATATTCCACTGTGCCGCTTTCCGAACCGCCCCATCGGAAGTCGGCACGGTCGATGTTGTGATAAAAGAGGCAATTGGGTTGATACTTGTTTACGATGGGCTCTACATCCGGTCCGTCTCCATGTGGATCATCGGCGCCACCATCGAACCAAATCATATATAGGTCGCCGTAGCGGGTGCAAATTTCTTCTACCATTCGTTCGCAAAGATGTTTGTACCAAGTCTGGCGGTTTTTGGCAAACGCGCCTTCGCCCTCGGCTTTGAAGTTATGGATGCCGAAGAGGGAATTCCAGCGGATGCCGATATAGATGCCGGGTTGCAAGCCGTACTTGCGGCAGGAGTTGACAAAGTCGCGCACTATATCCCCTTTTCCGTCCCGCCATTTCACTGCTTTGAGACAGTAAGGGTTCACATCGCTTTGCCAGAGTCCGAAACCCGTTTCGTGGGTGGCGGTGAGCACGGCGAACTTGCATCCGGCTGCTTTGGCAGCTTGCACCCATTGGTCGGTGTTGAGTTGAGTAGGGTTGAAAATGTTGTAATCTTCGATGGGGTTGATGCGATTGTTGCCTTGCCCGTAGCGTATGCCGTCGAATACATGCAGGTCGTAGTGGAATACCGCGCCCATTTCGGCTTCGTGCCATTTCAGCTGATGAGGCTTGGGAATAGGGAAGAGGGAAGACTGCGCCCAGCCACTCATCGAGGCAAGGAGTAGTAAGAGAAAGAAAAAGCTTTGTTTATTCATGATAGCTTAGGGAATTAAATAGTTGGCAAATGGATCGTCCGTCTGGGTCAGCCAAGTTTTCAGTTGCTGGCTGAATGCTCTCGTGAGTTTCGGCTGTTTATTCGCTATATTGTCTTTTTGGAAAGGGTCTTTCTGCCGATCGAAAAGAACGACATGATCTACTTTTCCGTCTGTTGCATGCACGGCATACGTATGCGTGCTGGTGCGCAAGCCCCGATAGCCGGTGGTTGGCTGGTCCACTTGTATGAAATAATAAGGTTGAGTAAGATCCTTTTTTCCTTTTCCGGTCACTATCTCTTTCGAGAGGTCGAAGGTCTGCACGGTTTTTGGAATTTGATGCTGAAAGCCCATCAAGGAGAGGAGGGACGGACCTAAATCGGCAAAACCAATCATGAGTTTGTCGTCTTTGCGCGGCTTTATTTTCTTCGGCCAAGAAACGATCATCGGTATGCGCATGGCTTCTTCATAAAAAACATCTTTTCCGTCGTGTCCGTGTGCTCCCATGCAGATGCCATGGTCCGAGGTGAAGACTACCAGAGTATTGTCGGACAAGCCGTTTTGCTTCAACGCTTGCACGATGCGCCCTACGTTTTCATCTACGCCGGTGATGCAGGCATAGTAATTGCGGATGTTTTTTCTGAAATAGTCTCCCATCGGTGTCCCTTTTTTTGGAATATCCGGGCGGTCGGCACAGAGCGCCTCTACGTCCAGCTCTTTATAAATTTCTTTGTACCGGTCGGGCACCAGCTCGTATCCCGTATGGGGCGGGTTCATCGACACCACCAAGGCGAAAGGTTGCTTTTCTTTTTGCTGTTGGTTGATAAATTCAATTGCTTTACTGGCTTCGTAAGCTGGTCCCCATTGATTGACATAATAAAAACTGTCTCGCGTAGCTTCTGTATTCCAATACATCGGTTTCAGATGATAATCGTAGGTGCCGTAAGCTATCCAATGGTCAAATCCATGCCGGCGTTCGGGCGGGCACCATTCGTTCCAAGCTATTTTTCCGTGATTATTGTACGTATCTACATAAGGTTTGTGCGGCGCATCCAAGTGCCATTTCCCTATGTATCCAGTGTGATAACCGTTCTCTTTGAGCACGTTGCTCCAGCAACGGGCATCCTGTGGAAGTTCCACGCCGTAAGGAGCCGTCATCGAATTGCAATTGCCTGTTACTTTATTTGCCATAGGATACATGCCCGTCATCAGCATCGCCCGAGCAGGAGAGGATACTGGATAACTACTGATGGCATTGGTAAAGTTCACGCCTTCGGCAGCCAACTGGTCGAGGCAAGGCGTTTGTACGGGTTCTTTTTTGAGGCAGCCCAACGCATCTCCCCGATACTGGTCTGCCATGATGAAGACTAGATTGGGGGGAGTAGGTGTTGATGATTGGGCGGAGAGCGTTGCAGCGGGGAGCAAAACCGTATAAGTGAGTAACGGTATAGATTGTTTTTTCATGTATTAGTTAAGGTAGTGTGATAAATTTGTCTGTTCTTTGAGCCACTTCTTTGCCATCGGCGGCCATTGCAGTCCGGCACCGGAGCGCATGCCGTAACCATGCCCGCCTGCGGGCATCAAGTGCAGCTCCACGCTGATTTTCCGGTCGCGCAAGGCTTGAGCCATCACCAAGGCGCTGTTGCTGAAGTAATCGTCACTCGTGCTGAAGAGAAACATGGGAGGAGTTTGTTCTGAGAGCGTTAGTTCCGGTGTGAGCGTCCTTTCTTCTCCTTGATCCAGATAGGCGGGATAAATCAGCAGAGCGAAGTCGGGACGGCAACTCAGCTTGTCCGCGGCATCCATCGGAGGATAGAGCGTCTCGCCGAATCGGGTGGCGGCTCTTGCCGACAGGCTGGCTCCTGCGGAGAAGCCTATGGCACCTACTTTCTCCAACTTGTATTCTTGGCGAACCAAACGGATGGCGCGCTGTATGTCTTGCAGCGCTCCCGCTTGCTGATTGGGCACACGGTAGGCGAGTACGAAAGCCGTAAATCCTTGTTTGGCGAGCCATTGGGCTATTTCAGTGCCCTCTTTGTCAAAAGCTAGCAAACCGTATCCTCCGCCGGGACAGACAATCACGCCAGCGCCGTTCTTGTTGCCCGTTGGTTTGTAGACGGTCAATGTCGGATTGGTTACTTCGGTGACGCGTATCACACCCTTTTCTGTTTGAACGTCATTCACCAAGGGTTGTTTCTCTTTCACGGCTCCTGGAACGTTTCCGGACCATAATTCAACGACTTGTTGTGCGGATGTCTCCATGCTGAGGCATAGCAGCAGACTGGTTAAGATAAAATTTCTCATGTTTTAGTGCATTATAAGATTATTGTATGGGTAGTGAGACGACTACCTTGAAAAACACAGTACAAATATAGAGACTTTGTGGATAGGGCGTATCTACTTTCGAGAAAATATGTATATTTGCACTTTACTTAAATACCATATACACATGATGAAAACAATCTACTTATCGGTGCTTCTGCTGCTTTTGGGAATTCTTCCTGTGCAAAGTGCCTATCAGCCTACTTATTCAGTAGCAGGTTTCTATCCGCTCGATAATACTGGGCGCGAAGTCTATTCCATGAATCCTGCCTGGCGTTTCCATAAAGGAAGTCTGCCCGAGGCGAGTCAACCGAACTTTGATGACAGCAGCTGGTCTGTGGTGTCGCTGCCCAACGGCATCGAATATCTCCCTACCGAAGCCAGCGGATGCGTCAACTACCAAGGCGAAGTGTGGTATCGCAAACATTTCACCCCCACCGATAACTTGAAGGGGAAAAAACTCTTTCTTCATTTTGAAGCCATTATGGGCAAGTCGAAGGTTTGGATTAACGGGAAGCAAGTCAGCGAACACTTTGGTGGTTTTCTTCCGGTGATAGCAGACATCACTCCTTATGTTACGTTCGGGAAGGATAACATTATTGCTGTCTGTGCGGATAATAGCGACGACCCCTCCTATCCTCCAGGAAAAGGACAAGACGTATTGGACTTTTCTTACTTTGGCGGCATCTACCGCGACTGCTGGCTGATAGCCCATAACAACGTCTTTATCACCGACCCCAATTATGCAAATACGGTAGCGGGCGGCGGACTATTCGTCTCTTTCGATCGCATCAGCGAACAGGCTGCTGACATCTTGCTGAATCTGCAAGTGCGCAACGAGCAGCGGATCGGCTTTTCGGGCAAGGTGGTGTACGAACTGCGGGATGCCGACGGCAAGCAAGTAGCCGGTGTGACGCGCTCCATCAGTGTGGGCAAGCAAAAAGCTTCCACCGTTTCGGACAAAATCACCTTATCGGATCCTCATCTTTGGTCGCCCGAAACGCCTTATCTTTATCAGCTGCACGTGTATGTGAAAGATAAAGCAGGCAAGGTCATCGATGGTTACCGTCGCCGTATTGGTGTGCGTAGCATTGAGTTCAAGGGAGCAGACGGCTTTTGGCTTAACGGCAAACCGTACGAAAATCCGATTATCGGTGCCAACCGCCATCAGGATTTTGCCGTGGTAGGCAACGCTCTTTCTAACAGTCTGCATTGGCGTGATGCCAAGAAGCTGCGCGATGCCGGTTTGAAAGTAATCCGTAATGCACACTATCCGCAAGACCCCGCTTTTATGGATGCTTGCGACGAACTGGGACTCTTTGTCATAGTCAACACCCCAGGCTGGCAGTTTTGGAACAAAGAGCCTATCTTTGCCCAACGCGTTTGCGCGGATATCCGCAACATGGTGCGCCGCGACCGCAACCATCCTTCGGTATGGATGTGGGAACCTGTGCTCAACGAAACGTGGTATCCGGTAGAGTTTGCCAAGACAGTGCAGAATACGGTCAACGAAGAGTATCCCTATCCTTATTGCTATACGGCTTGCGACTCCGAAGCCCGCGGACATGAATTCTACCCCATTCTTTTCTGTCATCCACAAAACGGTGACGCTGATTATGCGGCAAAGAAGCTCGACCCCAAGATTACTTACTTCACCCGTGAGTTTGGTGATAATGTAGACGACTGGTATGCACACAATTCTCCCAGCCGTGCCAATCGTGCTTGGGGCGAAGTGCCCATGTTGGTTCAGGCACAAGGATATGCTCATCCGTCTTACCCCTATACCTGCTACGAAGCGTTGGCTAGCACGCCGCGCCAGCACATGGGCGGTTGCTTGTGGCATTCGTTCGACCATCAGCGCGGCTACCATCCCGATCCCTTTTACGGAGGATTGATGGATGTGTTCCGCCAGCCCAAATACTCTTACTATATGTTCCAAGCACAACGCTCTGCCGTGAAGAGCGACCGTATCGCCGAAAGTGGCCCGATGGTTTACATTGCTCATGAGATGACTCCCTTCTCGCCGAAAGATGTGACCGTCTATTCCAATTGTGACGAAGTGCGCCTCACCGTATTCAAGGACGGAAAGCAATTTCTATATAAGAAGGAAGCTCGCAAACAAGGAATGCCCTCGCCAATCATTACGTTCAAAGATGCGTATGACTTTATGAAAGACAAGGACCTTTCGCGAAAAGACAAACAGAATGACGTCTATATGCTTGCCGAAGGGTTGATGGATGGCAAAGTGGTGGCTACGCACAAAGTGACTCCCGCCCGTCGCCCTTCCAAACTTTTGCTTTGGGCAGACAATGAAGGTATGAAGTTGGAAGCCAACGGTTCGGACATTGTCACCGTGATTGCTGCCGTAGCAGATGGTAATGGGAACATCAAACGCTTGAACAACTACTTCATTCGTTTTGAGATAGAGGGCGAAGGAACCTTGCTGGGCGGTGCAGACATCCTGGCAAATCCGCATCCCGTGCAATGGGGCACTGCTCCCATCTTGCTAAAGTCTACGACCAAAGCAGGAAAGATTAAAATTCGTGCTTCTGTATTGATGGATGGCAAGCAGATGCCTATCCCCGCCACGCTCGAGCTGGAAAGTTCACCGGCAAGCCTTCCACTCTTGTTCAACGCAGAAGAAGAGGCTCAAGAGCGTCAAGAGCAGACTCAAGTGAAGCTTCAAAATGCTTCGAACGGCAACTGTGCCGATGAGATAAAAACACTACAGATGGAGCTGAACCGCTACAAACTAAAAGAAGTGGAGCAGCAACAAACGGAATTCGGAGAAAAGAAGTGAATTTTCCGATTCTTTTCAACAGTAAAAACAAAAGAAGCTGCATCAATGGATGCAGCTTCTTTTGTTAATATGGTGTGCCGTGCATGGATGCACGAACAGATTGTATGTGAAAGCACTGCTCCTGCCCTCTTTTTAAAGAGAGTCAATTTCTTGGCGGGATAAGCCAGAGGCTTGTGCTATTGCATCAAGAGGAATGCCTAGGTTTTTAAGGTTGCGGGCAATGTCTGTTTGGGCATTTTTCTGACCTTGTTCAATACCTTGCTCAATACCTTGCTCAATACCTTGCTCAATACCTTTCTCAATGCCTTGTTCAATACCTTGCTCAATACCTTTCTTTATGCCTAGCTCCAGACCTCGTGCAATGCCTTGCTCAATCCCTCTTTGTGTGGCTGACTCCATCACTACCAGATTGTCCCGGTATTGTTTGAGATTTAAATCATAAATCACCCGCTCTCGTTCGTTAAGTGATGCTACGTCGGCTACTTCTTCTAACTTTTGGAAGACAGCCTTTCTTGCTTTGTAAGGCATACGTTTTAATGTTTCCATATTGTTTAATACATAAATCCAACGTTCAAAATCAGTTTCACATTCGTCTTCTTCTTTTTGAAAACGGGGCAAAGCAATAAATATTTCCCGCAACTTATCGGAAAAGATTTCGCCACTTTCTCTATCTGTCATCACAACATCGGTACGGAACTTAGTTTCCTTATCGATCAAGAAATTCATAAGAAAAACGCCGTACACGGCTTTTATTTCAAATTTCCAATCGCGACCAATGACTCCTTGATTAATAATGGCGCGAGACAGATAGTACAATGCCCGTTCTTTAAAGTGAACTTGTGACTGATTTTGCATCTCTACGATAATATGTTCTCCCGTTTCTGTGAGGCAATAGATGTCGTAAATTGATGCACGGTCTGTTTGAAGAATGGGTATTTGCTCGTTGTTCAGAAACTGTATATTTTTAATCACTCGCTCCCCTTCTAATAAATCATTGAGGAACTCAATGAGTAAGGGTTTGGAAACTTCTTGACCGAATATTTTTTTAAATCCGTAATCGGTGAACGGATTAATAAATCTGCTCATAATTCTTCTGCTTAAGATTCCTAAGGCAAAGATAACCGTTTTTCTTTAGTTTGGTTTGTTTGACGTCCTATTTTTTGTTTCAGGTCTTTGCGCTTAGTTCAAAATTCCTATCTCGATAAATCTTCTGCCGGGCTTCGGGCAATCTTCCACCGGATTTTGCCGGAACTTCTGACGGAAGATGAGTAATCTTCCACCGTATCTTGAAGCATCTTCTGCCGGGTTTTTGTTGCAATGAAATTATTGTTTGTTCAGCCCCTGCGGCAAATGTTCGCATGCCTTTTTCTACTCTTAAATGCCTGTTGAAAAAAAGTTTGGGAAGGGTGAAAGAGGATGTGTGGCACACTTGCTGGATAGCTGTGGAATCGTCTTTTCGAGCAAGTGTTGATTCCTTTTTATGTAGTTTCGGTCACTGTTTTCTTTGATAGGAACTTGCCTTTCAAGAGGCGAATATGTTTGAAAAAAAGATGTTACGTCTGTTTTTGAAACATGTTACTTATAAAAAAAACAGACGTAACGTGTTTCAAAAAAACACGTTACGTCTGTAATTTAATACAATGTCTTGACTTATACTATGACTTATACAATGTCATTAGAAACCTGGTACAGCTTCTGGACCTTTTTGAGCGGTCATCGGCCAACCCGGATTCTGGTAAACCGGTGAGCTTGTCATGTCATCAGCACTGCCTGTTGCAGAGGTGATAATAAAATTATCCATTGCAATAGGTGACAGGTAGTGGGCGGCATGCCACTTGTATCCATCATAGAAGTTGTTGTTGTCTTTGCTCATTTGATAAGGGCGCAAATACGTACTTTGAGATTTGGGTGATACATTCGGCGTTTTGCCGGCAGTGCCTTCTACAATCAGTTTATCGTCATATTCTTTATAATTACTAGCCCATAGATTGTAACCCTCTATGATGTAAGGCGTTGTTATCATCTGGTCGAAAGATCTCCAACGGCGTAAATCATCATAGCGGAAGTTTTCACCTATAAATTCGCAGCGACGCTCGCGTCGGATGTTGTACATTGTAGCGTCAACCAACTTGCCGGCTGAGTAAGCGCCCCAGTCGCCTTTGGCTTCTTTTGCCATATCGGTAGCAGCGATGGTCTTTTCGAAATCAGCATCTACACCGGCTCGGGTACGTACTGCAGCCCAATATCTCTTAGCATCGCCGTCCAGGTTGTGATGAAGCATATAGCAAGCTTCTATATAATTCAAGTAAGCTTCTACGGCACGGAAGATAGGCCATCCGGTATCAACAAATGCTCCGGGATAGTACTTAAAGTTAGTGTACTTTCTAATACTATAGCCTGTGACATCTCTTTCATCGGAAGAGCTGATAATCATGGGGTGTGGAAAGAGATAGGCACCATTGTCATTGTACAAATAATCACCTTTTACTTTACAGAACAAACGTAATCTCCAATCACGGTTTTCGCGGAAAGAGGTGAAATCTTCATCTCCTTTGTATGTTCCGTTAGAAGCATAAATAGGCAATCCGTTTTCCATCAAAAATGATTCTACAAAGCCTTTGGTATAACCTGAACCGTTGCTACCGTAGTACAAGTAGCGAGTGGTAACGTGAGAACATAAAACGGCATCGTAATCTCTCCAAAGAAGCACTTCGTCATAGGCATTTAAATCATCGTCACTAAACATTCTGAAGTACGGATTTGTTATTTCTTTGGACAGTTCGGCCGCATTCTTAGAGTTTGTTGTTAATTTAACCTTGTCAGCCAACACTTTCGATGCTACCATCGTTTGGTTAAGAAAGAACTCAATTTCTTTCTCTATGCTTCCCGAAGAATACTTATAACTCTTGTTGTAATCTTTTTGTGCGCCCGGCCAGTTGGGACCATTGGGCACAAAGGGAGTGTTGTTGAAGTTAGTCAACCACGATGCTTCAAACAAGGCTACTCTTGATTTGAACAAGTAAGCCACATTCTTTGAGATACGATTCTTCTGATTAGGTGAAACTTCTTTGAGCAGCGAGATTGCCTTGTCCAAATCGGATAAGATGAAACGGGCTACTTCGTTGCGAGGCATACGTTTGCTTGCCTCAATCAGTGCGCTTGCTTCGTCGGGAAGGGTGGTCGTGATGATTGGGTAATCACCGAACTCTTTCAGTTTCATGAAATAGTTATAAGCACGCAAGAAATACACCTCACCAATGTAGTGATTGATATTATCAACGTTCCCTTGGATTTTGTTTGCTTCTTTGTTTTTCAATACGGCATCTAAGAAATAGTTGCACTGATAAATATTATCGAAACTCCAGTTTCCTCCATTTTTCCCTACGCGGTAATTACCCGGTGAATACAGGTTACTTGCCCATACAGACGCTTGATTGTCCGTGTTGTTATCTTCGCCGCTTCTCATTCCCCAGCCTTCGGGTGTAGGAAAGTTATAGAGCGTGATAGAGTAAGAGGCTAAATCGGATTCCGCCATAAAGAAATTATCGGGAGCTACATTCGACAGAGGAGCTCTGTCAAGAAAGTCATTACACGATGTCAGCCCGAAGAGTGCGATGGCACAAGCACATGAACTCCAGACTTTATTTATTGCTATTTTCATTGTCTAAAGGATTAAAAGTTAACATTCAAGCCAAATGATATTGTAGATTGCAGAGGATAAGAACGACCGGCTCCTTGGTCGCCCGAGAAAGATTCTGGATCGAAAGCTTTGCTAAGGCTGGTGCCTGTCCATAAGTTTTCGGCAGAGACAAACAAACGTAGCTTTTGGATAGCTGCCTTTTGACTGAGTGCAAGCGGTAGAGTGTATCCTAATTGAACGTTTTTCAAACGGATATATGCGCCACTTTGCAAGTAACGAGTTTGCACTTGTTGATTCTTGCCGGTATCGAAGATAGGACGGGCATAATAGGCATCTAAATTTTCACCCATTGGGTCATCTGCCAAACGGAAATAATCTTCATGCACTTTCAAACCAATTCCATGCCATTTCCCTATAGCTCCAAAGAACTGAGGGCTACCCAACCATAAATCGCGTTTCATGGTTCCTTGGAAGAAGATAGAACAGTCGAATCCTTTCCAACTTCCATCTAGTGTCAAACCAAAGTTATAGCGGGGAGTATCGTTTCCGATGACTTTCAAGTCGCCCATATCTCCTTCTACACTTTTACCGCCATTGATTTCTTTGTCGCCATTCAGGTCGGCGTACATGATGTCTCCTGCTGCCCAAAGCGACCCCAGTGCATCCTGATTAGCATTTGCTAGATGCGCTTGCATTTCAGCATCTGTTTTAGCAATGCCGATGGTGGTGTATCCCCAGATTTCACCCAGCTTCTGTCCTTCCCGATAGACGCCAGTCCCGATGTTCTTAGAGACATTCGGATATTTTAAAATCTCCGAGCGTGAATCGGCTACAGTGAAGCGTACGCCATAAGACAAACCATTATTCAGTCGGTCTCTCCAGTTCAAACTCAATTCCCAACCCGTTGTTTTCATATCGGCATTGTTCATTCTTGGAACAGCTGTACCTAAAGTAACCGGAAGTTCGGGAGCTGGACCTACCATATCGCGAGTGTAACGGTTAAACCAGTCGAAAGAACCTGTTAGGCGGTTATTCAGCAAGCCAAAGTCCACACCGAAATCCCACGATTCTACTTTTTCCCAAGTAAGAAAGCGGCTGATTAAAGCTGCTGGTGTGACCTTATTTGGATTTGCTCCATTTAAAAGCCAGCTACTGCCATTGGCGGTAATGCCCATCAATGAATAGAAAGGATAAAGTGATTGGGTGTTCTGATTGCCCAGTGTACCATAAGAACCTCTTACTTTAAATAAATTCAGCTTATCGGTTATGCTTTCCATGAAAGACTCTTGGGTTACATTCCAACCTGCTGAAACAGAAGGAAACCAGTTCCAGCGTTTGTCGGCTAAAAAGCGAGAGGTTCCGTCATAACGGAGATTCCCTTCTATCAGGTAGCGTCCTTTATAGTCATAATTGACGCGCCCGAAGAAACCGGCTGTAGACCAATGGTTGTAACTTCCGTCTGTTATTTTATCCAAGCCTGTAGCGGTGTTGATTGTAGGTAGAGAGGGAGTAATCAAACCGTCACGATACGCTTGGATGCCTCGGTCTTTATTTAACTCAGAGTTGAATCCAATCATCACTTTATAAGTATGATCTTCGTTTAATGTTTGTCCGTACTCTGTATAAATATTAGTATTGAAGAAGTTTTCACGATATCCTTTCTCCGTAATTCTGGATAGACCAGCCGCATAACCACCCACTGGCTGCAGGTTAAAGTTAATGCCGTCTATACCCAGTTCTTTGGTAGGAAGTACCTCATTATGTACAAAAAGGTTACGAGTACGATAATTGCCTTCAGCAAAAATTTTCCAACCTTTGATAGGTTCCAGTATAAATTGAACCTGTTGATATAAATAATCGTCTTGTGTTTTGGCACGTCCTCCATCACGCAAAGAAAGGATATAAGTAGCATACGTGTTTCCACCATGCTCGTAATTCAAAGGAACGGTCGGCCAAGTACGAGATAGACCTTGATAGAACAAACGGCTGTTGTCCGTTAAGAACTGAGGTTGGTCTGTATCCATGCGCGAAAATTTAGTGGCTACATTCACTGAAGCCCAACTCGCTAACTTGGCGTTGATTTTTGTAGAAAAAGCATAGCGTTGGAAGTTATCATCACCATAGCGGAGCAAACCGTTTTGATTTAAGTAGTTTCCTGAAATGTAGAATTGTACGTTCTCGCTTCCTCCATTGATAGAAATATTGTGTTCGTTTGCAAAGGCGCTGCTTTTATAATGCTCTTTCATCCAGTCCACGTTATTGTTTCCTTTCTCCCATGCCTGATAATAGTTCGTATTGTTAGGGTCTGGAACAGCTTGAGTTGTGATTTCTCCTTTCTGAAAAGCGACAATTCGTTTCATTGTCTCTTCATCGAATACAACTCCTTGGTTGGAATTCACACCTGCTTTGTTCCAATAATTGGCAAAGGTATATGAATCCATCATTTCCGGCATGCGGGTAGGCGAAGCAAAGCGAAAACTGCCGTTATAAGAAATAGTGGGTTTCCCTGCTTTACCTTTCTTGGTAGTCACCAAAATCACACCAAAGGAAGCTCTCGAACCGTATACGGAAGCTGCAGCGGCATCTTTTAGTACGGTGACGTTGTCTATGTCTTGCGGATTGAGCGAGTTCAGGTCTCCAGCCATTCCATCAATTAAAACCAATGGAGCAGAGTTTGAACCAGCTCCGATGGTACCTGCACCACGGATATCGATATTCAAACCGTTGTTAAGCTCTCCACCGGCGGAGTTCATGGTAATGTTTAAGCCGGGAAGCACTCCTTGCAGAGCCTGGGTTGCATTGGTGATGGGACGAGACTCAAGTGCCTCACTGTTGACGCTGCCTACGGCTCCAGTCAGGTTTACTTTTTTCTGTGTTCCAAAACCGACAATGACTACTTCATCCAGTTGTTTGGAATCTTCTTTTAAATTTATAGTCAACGTCTTTCCTGTTACGACTACTTCTTGAGTGGTGTAGCCGATATAAGAGATGATGAGAGTTGCTCCTTTGTGAGCATTGATAGAGAATTCTCCATCTAAATTGGTAATGGTTCCAGTGGTGGTTCCTTTGACTTGAACGGATGCACCGATGATAGGTCCGGTGGCGTCAGAAACGGTTCCGCTTACGGTCTGTTGTTGCTGTGTGCTGTTAGTGATTTGCGATTCATTGCCCGATGCTGTTCGTGCATTTCCTGAGATGCCTAATGCGAGGGCTAACAGAATCAAACCAGTTCGTCTTAATTTCTTAAACATAAGTACTGCTTTTGAGGTTGATAAATTGAAATAATGTTTTTTTCGTTTGCCTAAGTAGTCAATGGGCTTAGGACTTTTTTCTCATCTATTTGTGTGGCTGCTTTTGTCCTCCTTTCTCTTGTGGTCTTTTAATTACGTCTGCCTTTTAAGGGGGCTTAGTGTGTTAGGGTTTCTCTTTTTTGTTTAGAATTTCCGATTGCTGTTGAACGGCGCTACCGGCAGTCCTTCCTTGCTGAACAAATTGCCGATGGTTGCCTCGTCAAAGCAGTAGGTCACTTGGGTAGGGCGCTTTAGCTTGGGAGCAAGAACGACGAGAGTGTTCCCTGCTATTTTGACTGTGGCGTCTATCCAGTTGCCATCTGCACTGGCTATCTTGAAACCGGTTATCTTCTTTTGTTTGCATAGCAGACCCTCTTCTGCGTGTTTCAGGCGGATGATAGCCTTGTTCTTTTCGAAGGTGATCGATTCGAATGTAGGACTATATACGCCTTTCATCGACAAGCCGTAGTCGTTGGCAAGTGCCATGTTGGCAAGGCGTAAGCCTACGTGCTGCTTATCGATAGGGTGGATGTTGCGAACGTCGTTCACCAAGTCGGAGATGACTACCATTCCTGTACCGGTAACTTGCGTTGTGGTGAGTTCTTGCTGCTCGCGAAGCAGAGCGGGACCGTTGTCTTTGGCACCGTAAGTATGCGGGGCAATCTGTACAAAGTAGAACGGGAACTCCGTGCCGAAGCCTTTGCGCCAGCTCTCAATGAGTTCTTTCATCACCGCGTGATAGGTGCGGTAGCGGTCTTGGTTCGATTCGCCTTGATACCAGATGGTTCCGGCAATGCGGTAGGGCATGAAGGGGTGAATCATTTGGTTGTAGAGCCGTCCGCTTTCAATCGGCCACCAAGGATAGCTCTGAGTGGGTTTGTTGGCGCAGAGTGCAGGGTGTTGCTCTATCTTTTCTTGTGGCACCCATACTTCGGCGGGAGTGCCTCCCCAAGCAGAGACAATGAGACCGACCGGCACTTGCAGGGTTTTGTAGAGTTGACGTCCGAAAAAATAAGCGATGGCACTGGTCTGGCTCATCACTTCCGGAGAACAAACTTCCCACTGACCTTCACAGTTGTTTTGTGGCTGGAGCGCCCCTCTCAATTTGGCGGTAAAGAAGCGAATGTCTGGGTAGGTGGCATCGGCTATTTCTTGGTCTTTGTTGACCAAGCCGTAGCTCGCTTTCCATTCCATGTTCGACTGTCCGCTGCATAGCCAGACTTCGCCTAGCATGACGTTGCGAAGCGTCCGTGTGCTGCTGCCCATCACTTGCAGCGTATAAGGTCCTCCGGCGGAAGCCGTGGGGAGTGTCGTCTTCCAGCTGCCATCGGGAGCGACCTCTACTTTGACCGTGTCTTGTGTAGCCCACGATCCTACTATCTTCAGCGTTTCGCTGGCAGTGCCCCATCCCCAAACGGGCACGTTACTTTTCTGCTGCAACACCATGTTGTCAGTGAAGACGGCAGGCAGGGATACTTCTGCCCGGATGTTCGCATTGAACATAGCGAGGGCTGCAAGAGCCAAAAGGCTCTTGCGATAAAATGGTATCATCATCTATTTATTGGTTGTTTAGTTGTGTATCAGTTTGACAATCTCGTTCGCCCAAACTTCGTAGCCGGCATTGGTCAGATGGATGTAATCCCCGCCGTAAAGTCCCTCTTTCATATCTCCGTTGGCTTCTACAAACCAGGGCGTGGGGTTCACGTAGTCCACTCCTTCCAGTTTGGTCTGCGCCAGCAGTTGGTGTATTTTGTTGCAGGTGATCCGGATGGCGCTGTTGCCTTCCTTTCCCGAGGGGAGCAGTCCCATCAGAATGATGTGTGTGTCGGGCAATTGCTTTTTGGCTTCTGCCGCGATGGCAAGGAGCCCCGCTGCTACGTGCTCGGCTGTTTCCTCTTCTCCAATGAGGTCGTTGATGCCGATGGCAATCACGGCATGTTTGGGGTGACAGCTGTTGTACGCTCCGTGACGGATGCGCCACAACAAGTTCTGTGTGCGGTCGCCCGAGATGCCTGCAGCTTCCCACTGATTGGCGCCCAGAGCTTTGTCCATGGCAGCTTTGCCGGGTTTGTAGCTTACCGCTTTCCGGTTGCCTCCCCAACCCTGAGTGATGGAGTTGCCCATGAGCAGCAGTTCGAGTTGCTTGCCCTGCAAGGTGGCGGTGATGTCTTCGGCTACGCTGTACCATTCGTTGCCTTCTACCCATCCGGCAGCCGAGCGGAACTCATTGCCCGGTACGGCATGGAGGCATTGGTTTTCTTCTCGTCCGGTGGCAGCCAGAATGAAGCGGACAATGGGAGCCGGATTGTTGAGTGAATGTGGATGGTGTCCCACGCCCGGTTTGTGAATTACCGTGATGGGATGCCCCAGCTTCTTCATCGTTGCTTCAAAGATTGCCGTATTTTCGGCTACGGGGACGGTCTCGTCGGCATCGCCCACCACGTGCAGCACGGGGATGTTCGCTTTGGCTATGACGGAGGCGCAGTCGATGGGATTCTTTTTCCATTTCAACGCTGCTGCTTCATTGGCAAAGTGATAGGCTTTGAGTAAGTTTTGTGTGTCGATCGCCGAGCAGGCAGCCGTGCCCTTGCCCATCGGCCAACTCTTGAAATCCATCACGGGAGCGTCGGCATAGATGCATGCTACCTTTTCGGGGTTTTTGGCAGCCCAAGTGTACACGATGAGTCCGCCGCGGCTCATGCCTTCGAGCACGACCTTGGGGCTGAAGCCCGCCTTGCGCATCCGTTGGTAGAAGCTGTCCCAGCGGGCGACGGCTTGGGGGGCGCCGTACAGGTCCGCTACGTCACAGTAAGCGATGTGGAAGCCTTGCTCCAGCAGGTCAATGTCAGTCTGCGGTTCGTGCCCCCAGAAGCGGGCGCGGATTACCCATGGCTTGCCCACGGCTTCGGCGTGTGGCTTCACCACCATACAGCGGGTGCCCGCGTTGGTGAAGGTGATGCCGGAATAGCCGTGGAAGTTGAACGGTTGGCTTTCTTTGAGCTGGAGCGCGCGGTCTAGTGCAGTAGTCGTCTCCGTGGGGAGGGTGAGGTATTGTCCGATCTTCTTTGCCATTCTTCCGGCACCGATGGCAGAAGGGTGCAGCTTGTCCGGCATCGACCCTTCGTCCCATTTATCGCCGAAGAGGTTGAAGAGATTGACGATTTCTACTTGGTTGGTGTAGGCGAGTTCTTCCACAATGGGGCGGATGACATTTTCGATATTAGGGGTGCTGATGTCGTTCACGCCGGGAAGGAAGCTACGCAGGGGTGCCAGCAAAATGAGACGCGGACGGGATGGCAGCTTTTTGTAGCTGTCGATGATTGCCTGATAGTCTGCTTTGAAATCGGCATGGAACTTCCAATTCTTGGGTTTGGAGTCGTTGGTGCCGAGCTTTATCAACACGATGTCCGGCTCGAAGGCCTGCGACTCCAAGTAAGCTTTTGTCTGGATATAGGGAGAGTCGCCCTTCGAGAGCAGGGTGGTGCCCGAGATGCCGAAGTTCTTCACCTCGTAGCCTTCACCCAAGTAGGCTTGGAGCTGGGCGGGATAGCAGTTCTTTTCGCGATTAGCGATGGTGGCGCCGAACGTGATGCTGTTGCCCACACAAGCCACACGGATGGGCGCTACATGGAATCCCCATTCGGCAAGGCCTATTCGGGAATCATTGTCCACCGTGCGTGTCACCTTTAACAGCAGGTAGCGTGCGGTGACAGGAGCGAAGCGTATCACTTGCTCTATCGGGTTACTCTTGATGTTGGAGAACTCGCCCTTGCTCACTAATTGTTTCGCCTCGCCGGCGGGTGTGGACGTGTACAATTCGTACGAAGAGATGAGTCCGGCGGGATAGTCTCCTTGGTCGGGCAGATAGGTCAGCATCGAAACGAGCTGCACTTCCTTCAGATCGAAAAGAAGGCGATTAGCTTTAACGAAGCAGGTGGTGGCGGGATTGTTGTCGTACGCCTTCTGAGCTTCGGTGGCATTGATGCCGCTCAGTTGATAGGGCAGGGAAGGTGCGTGTGTGGTGACGGTGGAGGCAGCCTTGATGCCAGTTTTCGGTGCGGGGGCAGCATAATAGGCTGACACTGTATTGATAGTGAGCGGACCGCGGGCATCGGTGAAGTGAATGCGCACTTGTTCGGCTTCCACGGTGGCAAAGCGGAGGATGCGCTTGTATCCCACAGTGGTGGTTTCTTCGCCCGCATCGATGGGTTGCCACTTGCCCTGACAGTAGGCTTCTAAGTTGAACGCCTTCACACGTTGCCCCAAGGGGATATATTCTTGAATGAGGATGCGGTTGAGCGCGGTGGGCTTTTGGAAGCGGAACGTCAGCGAGGCGGAGGTCACGCCGTCGGCAGTTGCCCAATACGTATCATAGTTGCCGTCGGTGGTTCGGGCGGGAGTATAAGTTTGTCCCTCGCGGCTGTTGCTGGCTTGTGGGGCGAGTCCGGCAAAGAGGTCATGTCCCAGTTCGGCTGCTAGTTGCTGATGCCAGGTCACGGCGCGAGTGGAATCGATGGCGTTGATGCGTCCCGTGCGGTCTACGGGGAAGTTGAGAAGGAGGGTGGCGTTGCGTCCCACACTTTTATAGTATAGGTCGGTGAGGTGTTCCACCGTCTTTACTTGGCTGTCTTCTTTGGCATGGTAGAACCATCCCGGACGGATAGAAACGTCGCACTCGGCAGCTACCCATTGGTTGCCGTCGGCGTGTCCGAACTGTAGCTCGCGGTAGTTGGGATAGCCCGGGTAGACTTCGCCTTGGCGGAGGAAGGACCAGTTGGTGGCTCCGGCGAAGCCGTTTTCGTTGCCCACCCAGCGGCAGCCGGGACCACCGTCGGAGAAGACGATGGCTTGGGGTTGCACTTTGTCGAGCAGCCGGTAGATGCGGGGGTAATCGTAGTATTTCTTCCGGTCGATGGAGCGGGAGTCTTTAGCGCCGCCATACCACCCATCGCCGCCATTGGCACCGTCGAACCAGACTTCGAAGACGTCTCCGTAGCCGGTCATCAGCTCGGCAAGTTGATTATGGAAGTATTCCACGTATTGGGGTGTGCCGTAGAAGGCTTGGTGGCGGTCCCAAGGCGAGAGGTAGACGGCAAACTTGATGCCGTACTTCTTACAAGCTTTGGCGAGGTCGCCCACCAAGTCGCCTTGTCCGTTTTTCCAAGGGGACTGCTTGAGGCTGTAGTCGGTGTATTTAGTGGGCCAGAGGCAGAAGCCGTCGTGATGTTTGGCAGTGAAGATGACGCCTTTCATGCCCGCCTTGACAAAGGTTTGCACCCATTGCTCGCAGTCGAGCTGAGTGGGGTTGAAAGTTTTGGGGTCGGCATCGCCGTAGCCCCATTCGCGGTCGTTGAAGGTGTTGAGACCGAAGTGTACAAAGGCGTATGTTTCCATTTTCTGCCAGTCCACTTGTTTGGATTGGGGGAGGGGAGAAAGAGGTTTCACGGGGTCAGAAGCCGCGAGGGGTCCGCCAGCGAGCAAGCTGCACGCCAGAAGGACGAGAGAGAGCAAGGAGTTTCTTTTCATAACGAAAGATGGATTTGCAGGGGTTAACGTTTTTGTTGCCGGGGTCAAAGATCTGCTTTTTCTAGCAAAGAGCTTTCCTTATTTGTGTTTTTAATTTCCTGAACCGTCCCAAACAGGTGTTCCCACCCCTTCTGCAGCATGCTGCAGCTTATATTGGGTGGGAGTGACGCCTTTTTGTTGCTTAAAGAGGGTGCTGAAGTAGCGCTGATACTCAAAGCCTACCTCTTCCGAAATCTCCGCGATGGTGTGCGAGGTGTGGAGCAGAAGTTCGCACGCCTTTTCGATGCGTAGCTGGTTGAGGTAGTCGTTCACGCCCAGATTGGTGAGCGCTTTGAGTTTGGCGTAGAGGGGTGACCGGCTCATGCCCATCTGCTCGGTGAGGAATTTTACGTTCAGCTCTTTGGAGGAGAGATGGTCAAGAATGACTTTGTTCAGCTGGAGCAGAAACGCCTCGTCGCTGTTGGCAAGGGGGAGCGTAGCCGGGTCGGGGGTGAGGCGCAGGGAGAGGGCGCGGTACTTGTTTTTCATTAGCTCGCGGTTGCGCAGCTGGTTGCGCAAGATCACCTGCAGGTATGCCAAGTCGAAGGGCTTGGAAAGGTAGGCGTCCGCTCCCTGTTGATAGCCGGAGGTGGTGCTGCTGGTGTCTCCGCGGGCGGTGAGCAGCACCACGGGAATGTGACTGGTCTGCGCGTCGGTCTTTACCTTTTGGCAGAGTTCGTAGCCGTTCATCACGGGCATCATTATGTCGCTCAGCACGAGGTCTGGCATCTTGGCGGTGACCATCGTCCAGGCTTCTTGCCCGTTGGCGGCGGGATACACTGCCTTGAACTCCGTTTTTAGGGCGTCGGCGAGGAAGGCGCGCAGCTCGTCGTTATCTTCGGCCACCACTACGGTGTAGGCGGTGGTGGCGAAGCTGCTCGTCACGTCGGGAAGGGGCGGGGACAAGGACGCCAAGGGTTCTCCGGCGGGATGGGAGCTTAGGGGGAGCTCGAAGTAGAAGGTGGCGCCGCGGTCGGTATGATTGAAGGCGCCCACGGCGCCTCCGTGCTTTTCAATGAGAGCGTGGGCGTAGGAGAGTCCGATGCCGCTTCCGCCGGCGGAGTGATCGCCTTGGTAGAAACGGGTGAAGAGCTTGCCGGCATCGGCGTGTTGAAGCCCGATGCCTTGGTCAGCTACGCTTACGCGGACGCGGTCTGTCTGGAGAGTGGTGGAGAGGGTGATGCGGCTGCCTTCGGGGGTGAACTTGAGGGCGTTCATGAGCAGGTTGGAGAGCACGGACTCGCATTTGCGATCGTCGAAGTCGACGGTCTCCAAGGTGTCGTCCAGAGCGTAAACGAGGGTGATTTGTTTGGCTTGAAGTTCGTAGGTGAAGGTTTCGGCTACGGAGCACACCCATTCGTTGAGAGCGTGGGGACGGAGGCGGAGGGTGTTTTCGTCGTCGCTGATGCGGTTCAAGTCAAGCGTCATGTTGATGATGTCTTTCATGCGGTTGGCGGATTGGTGAATGTTGGCAAGCTGGTGGCGCAGGGGCATCCACTCCTCGGGGCGGATGGTCTCGGTATCTATCTTCTCGATGACCTTTTGCAAGGGGGTGTAGATGAGGGTGAGAGGGGTGCGCAGCTCGTGGCTGATGTTGACTAGGAATTGCACCTTCTCGTGATCGGTCTGTTGCACCAATTGGTCCAGCTCGCTCTTCATCTTCGCCTCTTTGCGGCGGATGTAGACGCGCAGGCGGGCGCCCAGCAGAGCGAGCAGCAGCAAGGCGGCGGGAAGGAGGAAGCGCAGGTCTCTGTACCACGGCGGCGTCACTTCGAGCTTGATGAGGGGGATGGGTGCGCTCCAGTTGCCGTGGTCGGTGTAGCAGCTCACGTGCACGTCGTAGTTGCCCGGGGGGAGGAGGTCCAGATGGAGGATGGGCTGGTAGGTTTCCATCACTTTGGTATCGGCAGCGCGGGTGCCGTGCTGCTCGATGGTGTAGCGGAAGAGCCGTTTCTTGAAGAGGTCCGGTTCTAGGGAGATGATTTTGAGTTGCAGCGATTTGTAGTTCCACGGCAGGGTGAGTGCGGGCGTGCCTGTGGGGGTGCTGGCGGGCAGGTCGCCGCCCGACACACCGTCCACCACGGCATCGGCTAGGGTGATGCGGGGGGGGATGGCGGGAGTGGCTGCCATCGACTTCTTGATCTGCACCAAGCCGTGGCTGCCACCGATGTAGAGGTAGGGGTCGGAGGAGGGGGCGAGGTAGGCGTTAGACAGTTCGTTGGGCAGGTAGCCGTCTGCTTCTTGCCAGAGGAAGAACTTGCGCTGGGCGATGTGGTAGGAGAAGAGCGCGTTTTGGGCGCCTATCCAGAGCTGTCCGTCGGCAGCCACCACGGCTGTGACACGTTCGAAGAGGTTGGTCACCACCTTGGCGTAGCGTCCCGTGGCAGGGTCGAAGCTGCGGAGCCCGCGGTTGGTGCCTATCCAGAAGATTCCGTGCTCGTCGCGCGTCATCGCTTGAATCTCCTCCCCGTCGCGGCTGCCGAAGCAGAAGGTGAATTCGTCCGTCAGCAAGTTGGCGCGGAAGAGGTTGTTGCCCTGTAGCAGGTAGGCGGTGTCGCCGTCCGCAGCCACGAGCTTTGAGAGCGATAAGAGCTTTCCAGTCTTCTGCTCTTTGAGTACGCTGAAGGTGCCGGTGGAGGCTTTGTAAAGGTAAGGTGTTTGCCCCAAGAAGAGGAAGCGCTTGCCGGACAGGGGGAAAATCTGTTCCAGACTGCCGGAGAAGAATTCGCGGCGGGTGGTGGCTTGGTCTACGATGAGGAAGGGGGTGCAGGCGCCGGTGGCTTTGCTGAACCGGAAGATGCCCTTGTTGTAGATTGATACCAATAGCTCCGTGGGCGAGAAGTCCACCACCGACACCACCTGCTCGTTCGCCGCGGCGGGGTAGTGGCTGAAAGTCTGTGTGGCGGGGTCGAAGCGGTTCACACCGCCCCCGTCGGTGCCTATCCATAGCGCCCCTTGCGCGTCTTTGCACAAGCTGTTCACGGCTTTGTTGCTCAGCCCGTAGTGGTTGCCCGGTCCGCCCGCTTGGTAGGTGCGGATGGCGGTCTCTTTAAATTTGAAGGCACCCTTGCGCACGGCGCCTGCCCAGAGGTTCTGCTGGGCATCGGTGTAGAGGCAGTTGATGGCATCGTCGGGCAAAGAATGAGCGTTTCCGAAGATGTGGCGCAGGGAGGAAACGGCGTAGGGCGGGTGCAGCTCCACTTGGCAGATGCCGCCCCCGTCGGTGGCTGCCCAGAGGCGCCCCTGGCGCTCGGTGAGGTCGGTTATCAGGTCGCACGTCAGGGCGGAGTTGGCGGTGGTGAGGTGATAACGCAATTTCCCTCCGGGGGTGTAGGCGCGGAGCCCCTGTCGGAACACGGCGAGGTAGAGCTGCCGGTGGGCATCCACGTAGGCGGCGGTGATGCTGGCGTCGGGGACGTTGAAGGGTGCCGGGCGGAGGGTGTGCGTGCGGCAGTTGAAGGTCCAAAGTCCGGAGTCGCGGGTCACGAGCAGCAATACGTCTTTGCGCCAAGCAAAGAGGTGGATGATTTTGCGGGGGATGCAGCTCCCGCTGGGCAGGGCGAACTCGGTGATCGTCTGTGTGGCATAGTGGTAGCGTCCGATGCGTTCGGTGCCGCCCAGCCAGAGGTCGTCGTTGGTGGTGTGGAAGCAGAAGTACTCAGCGGGCTGCTTGGTGGCGGGCACGAAGGCGTCGCCGGCGGGTTGGTAGCGCACCAATCCCCCGTTGGTGGACACCCAAACGGTGTGGTGCGGCGTTTCGGTAAGAAAGTAGATGTAGTTGCCCGGCAGCTGTGCGGGGGTGTCAGGGCGTTGGAAGTAATTTTGTACCTCGTTGCGATCGTAGCGGTTCAGTCCGAAGGTGGTGCCTATCCACAGCATCCCTTTGGAGTCCGACAGTACAGAGGTGACATTGGAGTTGGACAAGCCTTTGTCGATATCCATCGACCAGAAGAAGTAGCCGTTGCTCTCTGCCGCGCTCGGTGCAGCGGTGAGGAAGAAAGCAATCAGGAGGGAAAGGAATTTGTTCATGGCACGCACATTTAAGGAGTTTGACGAATGGATGACAGCAAAGGAACGGATAAAATTGCAATAATTCAAGAGCACCGTCTGCTTTTTGCCCTCGGTGAATCGCTTTGCGCCCGCTGCCGTCTGCCTGTTTTCCTCGATACAGCAGATAGCTACTTCCATCACGTTAGCAATGGAGGCCGTTTACTCACTTGTTGTACCCCTCCGCGGGGCAGCGGCTTGGACGGTGCCATTCGGCGGGACGTTGTGGCGCAGCGCTCGCCCCGCGCTGCGATTATCCCGCCATCTGTTTGGGCAATCCTCCGAAAGTCACTATCTTTGTCCGCTCAACAAGCAAATGTTTATCAACTTATTCACTCGCAATATGGAAAAGAAATTCAAACGCACCACCGTCACCTCCGCTTTGCCTTATGCCAACGGACCGGTACACATCGGCCACCTCGCCGGAGTCTATGTTCCTGCAGACATCTACGTCCGCTATCTCCGCCTTAAAAAACAAGACGTCCTTTTTATCGGCGGGTCCGACGAACACGGCGTGCCCATCACCCTGCGCGCAAAAAAAGAGGGCATCACCCCCCAAGATGTGGTGGATCGCTACCACTCGCTCATTAAGAAATCGTTTGAGGAATTTGGTATCTCTTTCGATATCTATAGCCGCACCACCTCCCAGACTCATCATGATTTGGCTTCAGCTTTCTTCAAGAAGCTTTATGCCGACGGGCAGTTTGTGGAACGCACATCGGAGCAATATTACGACGAAGAGGCGCACCAGTTCCTTGCCGACCGCTACATCACCGGCGAGTGCCCCCACTGCCATGCCCAAGGAGCCTACGGCGACCAATGCGAGAAGTGCGGCACCTCCCTTTCGCCCACCGACCTGATCAATCCCAAGAGCGCCGTTAGCGGCAGCCAACCGGTGATGCGCGAAACCAAACACTGGTACCTCCCTCTCGACCAGCACGAAGCTTGGTTGCGCCAATGGATACTCGAAGATCATAAAGAATGGCGCCCCAATGTGTACGGACAATGCAAGAGTTGGCTCGACATGGGGCTGCAACCCCGCGCCGTGAGCCGCGACCTAGACTGGGGTATCCCCGTGCCCGTAGAAGGAGCCGAAGGAAAAGTGCTCTACGTTTGGTTTGATGCTCCCATCGGCTACATCTCCAACACTAAAGAGCTCCTGCCCGACAGTTGGGAGAAGTGGTGGAAAGATCCCGAAACCCGTCTGGTGCACTTCATCGGCAAAGACAACATTGTCTTCCACTGCATCGTCTTCCCTGCCATGCTTAAAGCCGAAGGCAGCTACATCCTGCCCGACAATGTGCCAAGCAACGAATTCCTCAACCTCGAGGGTGACAAAATCTCCACCTCCCGCAACTGGGCGGTCTGGCTTCACGAATATCTGGCGGACTTCCCCGGCAAGCAAGACGTGCTCCGTTACGTGCTCACCGCCAATGCTCCCGAAACCAAGGATAACGACTTCACGTGGAAAGACTTTCAAGCCCGTAACAACAACGAGCTGGTAGCCATCTTCGGCAACTTCGTGAACCGCGCTTTGGTGCTCACCCAGAAGTATTTCGATAGCCGCGTTCCCGCCGCCGCCGAACTCACCGCTGCCGATCGTGCCACGCTGCTCGACTTTGTGAACGTCAAAGCCGAAGTGGAGAAGCTCTTGGATGCCTTCAAATTCCGCGATGCCCAAAAAGAGGCGATGAACCTCGCCCGCATCGGCAACAAATACTTGGCAGACACCGAGCCGTGGAAGCTTGCCAAGACGGACATGGAGCGCGTAGGCACCATCCTCCACATCTCTCTGCAGTTGGTAGCTAACCTTGCCATCGCTTTTGAACCCTTCCTCCCCTTCAGCTCGGAGACTCTCCGTAAAATGCTGAATATGGAAACGTTTGACTGGGCTGATCTGGGACGCGATGATTTGCTGGTTGCCGGACATCAGCTCAACCAACCCGAACTTCTCTTTGAAAAGATAGAAGATGCTACCATCGAGGCACAAGTGCAGAAGCTGCTCGACACCAAGAAAGCCAACGAAGAGGCGAACTATAAAGCCAAGCCCATTTGCCCCAACATTGAATTCGATGACTTCACCAAGCTCGATATCCGTGTGGGAACTATCCTCGACTGCCAGAAGGTACCCAAAGCTGACAAGCTCCTTCAGTTCAAAATTGATGACGGGCTGGACACCCGCACCATTGTGAGCGGCATCGCCCAGCACTACACCCCCGCCGAACTGGTGGGCAAGCAAATTTGCTTCATTGCCAACCTTGCCCCCCGCACGCTTAAAGGCATCGTCTCCCAAGGGATGATTCTCTCTGCCGAAGATGCCGACGGCAGCCTTGCCGTGGTGATGCCCGGCAAAGAAGTGAAGCCCGGCAGCGAAGTAAAATAAAACAAGATGCAACAGAGCAGCGCCCCTCCCCCAAGGGAGGGGCGAAAGATATATGCGTAGGAAATTTACGAGCAATTGCTTTGCTTCACAGCTATAAATAAGGAATATACATCCGATGACCAATCCCTCTCTTAAACAAACAACCATTCGGGCGCTGCTCTGGAATCTGGTGGACCGCATGGGGCAGCAGCTGCTTTTGTTCGGGGTGGGCATTGTGGTGGCTAACATTCTGAGCGTGGATGACTACGCGTTGGTGGGGATGCTCGCCATCTTTACCGCTCTGGCCAATATTGTGCTCGACAGCGGCTTCAGCTCTGCTCTCATCCGCCAGCAAGATGCTACGGAGGAAGACTATAACTCGGTGTTCTACTTTAATCTTGGCATCAGCGCCGTGCTCTATTTGGCGCTTTACGCAGCAGCACCGCTGATAGCCGATTATTATGCCAAGCCCTCGCTCGTTTTGCTCAGCCGCATCCTCTTTCTGGCATTGCCATTCAATTCGCTGAGCTTGATACAAACTACGCTGCTCAACAAGCAGGTGAAGTTTCAAACCCTGACCAAGGTGAACCTGCTTTCGCTCCTCTTTTCCAGCAGTGGCATGCTGCTGATGGCGTTTGCGGGTATGGGTGTCTGGACGCTGGCGTGGCAGCCGGTTATTTTAGCCTTTTCCCGCTCCCTGCTGTTGTGGCTGCAGCGCACGTGGCGCCCCCGGCTACTCTTCAGCTTCGCCCGCATCCGGTTGCTCTTCCGCTTTGCTTCGGGGTTGCTGCTGGCGAGCGTGATCAATGCCATCTTCACCAATATCTACTCTGTAGCCATCGGCAAACTTTGCCCTTCGCAGCAGATGGGATATTACACCCAGGGCAATAAGTTCAGCTTGATGGTGATTAGTGCTGTCTATTCCAGTTTGCAGACAGCCACCTATCCCATCTTTTCCAGCATCCAGAACGACCGGGAGCGGAGCCTGCGTTCGTACCGCAAGACCATCCGCTTCACTGCCTTCCTCACCTTCCCGCTGTTGATGGGGTTGGTGTCGGTGGCTCCGTCCTTCATCGCGTTGGTGCTCAAGGCGGAGTGGGCGGGGTGCGTGCCTTTTTTCCAACTGACCTGCTTGGCGGGTATTTTCACTATCCTGACTTCGGTGAACCAGAACTTCGCCAAGGTGAGCGGTCGGTCGGATGTGATCCTCAAACTCGAGGTGGTGCGCACGGTGCTCATTATCGGCTGCCTGTTTGCCACTCTGGGGCAGCCGGCGCTGGTGATGATTCTCTTTCAGACGGTGGCGCAGGCGGCTATCTATCTTATCAGTATGGCGTATATAGGCAGTCTGGTGGGTTACCGTTGGAACAGCCAGCTCAAAGATCTCTTGCCGTACGCTGTCCTTTCGCTGGCGATGTGGGCGGTGCTGCTGGTGCCCGGAGCGTTCATTCGCTCGGACGCCGTGTTGCTGCCGCTGAAGATAGCCGTGGGGATGGGCTTTTATTATGCAGCCAACCGATGGTTGGGCTCGACGATACTGAAGGAGGCAACAGAACTGCTCTTGAAACGTAAAATCAACTAAGAATTATGGAAAGAAAGAAGATCAAGGTCAGCGTCATCATGCTGGCATATAACATCGACCGCTATGTAGAAACCGCTATCAGAAGTGTTCTTTGCCAAGAACTGGACGAACCGGTGCAACTGGTCATCGCCGAAGATAGCAGCACCGACCGCACGCTGGACATCTGCCGGGGCTATGAAGCTCTTTATCCCGACCGTATCACGCTGGTGCGTCACGAACACAATGTGGGGTTGCAACAAAACTTCCTGGATGCTCACTGTCGTTGCACGGGCGAGTACATTGCCATTTGCGACGGTGATGATTATTGGACCGACCGACATAAGCTCCGCAAAATGGTGGCTTACATGGATGCCCACCCCGATACGGCTATCTGCTTCCACCGCGTCATCAACTACTATGAGGGGGATGGCAGCAAGAGCCTTTCCAACGGTGGGCAGCAGGCGGTGACCGGTCTGCTCGATCTTGCCCGGAGCAATTATATCACCAACTCCTCTTCCCTTTTCCGGCGGAAATACTATCCGGAGGCGCCTGCCTGGTTTGCCCGCATTACTTCGTGCGACTATGCCATGCACCTGCTCAATGCCCAGCACGGCAGCATTTACTATTTCAAGAGACCGATGGCGGTGTACCGTAAGCATGGCAAGGGAATCTGGAGCGAGGCGGGGGCGGACAAACAACTGACGGCGGCGCTGGAGGTGCGCGAACAGTTGCTCGATTTTTTTCAAGAACAGCGTTTGGTGTACGCCACGCTCCTTGTCCCTTACCGGCAGATAGCGGTGGCGCTGCTTCGTTATTACCGCAAGGCAGGTGATGATGAGGGGATAGCTGCTATCCGGATGCGTTTATTGCACCGCTTTCCCGATGAGACGATGATAAAGCTGATGCAGCTTGACGGGGAAGTACCTGTAGCTGCCGCTAGCGTTCGGTGGCGCAAGGGCGTCTTCCTGTTGTTGAAGCATTGCCGTCAGCTTGTCTCCCGCTGCCTCCCGTTGCCGCGTATCCGCTGAGGGGGGGCGGCGAGAATACGGCGACACGACCGAGAACTGTTCCAAATCTTCTTTGATGTCCATAAGGGTGTCATAATCGGGGGTATGCAGTTTCACGCACACATCAATATCACTTTCTTCCTTCCTTCTCTTTTTCCTATGCGTGAACCGCCCTAAGCAAACAGTCATGCGGGACGCTAACTCTCGGCAGAAGATGACCCAACTCTCGGTAGAAGATTCATCTTCTTCCGTCAAGAGTTTCGTCATCTTTCGGCGGAGGATAACTCATCTCCCGGCAGAGGATTATTCCTTTGGTGCGGTTGCCTTAGGATGCAACAGCGATTCTTGTTTTCCATACTTTTCTATCCGGAACTCTGCGTACCGCCAGTCCTCCTGCGTGTCGAGGTCGGTGCTGGCGGCTGCGGGCATCACGTACTTGCGGTTGCGCTTGAAGGCGGAGAGGGGGCTGGCACGCAGTGCATCCACGTTCATCACATAGACGGCTCCGTTGTATTCGTATACTACGGGGCACTCTTGGCGGGTAGTGAACCTCCCCTCTAGTACATGCTGCAGATAGCCTGAGGCATCTTCTTGGAACATGACGTAGTAAGGGTTGCTCTGCGCCGGAGTCACCGAGACCACCATGTCGCACGAGGGGTCGTACCGTTCCATCGCTTCGCGGATGTGTGCGGCGGTGCGGAAGGGGGAAGTGGGCTGCAAGAGCACCACCACGTCATAGACGATGCCTTGGGCGGCATAATAATCGAGCGCTTGCAGTATCACTTCGTACGTGCCCGACCCGTCTTGTGCCAGTTCGGCGGGACGACGGAAGGGCACCTTCAGTCCCAACGACTCTGTGACGCGGATAATCTCTTCGTCGTCCGTGCTCACGCAGATGTCGGCATCCGAAGGTGCCACCTGCCGCGCTGCATCAATGGCGTAAGCAATGAGCGGCTTGCCCCCCAGCAGCTTGATGTTCTTGTGCGGAATGCCTTTCGACCCTCCGCGGGCAGGAATGAGAAATAATGCTTTCATGCTTTCGTTCTTCTATTGTTTGATGTACTTCACGAACTCTTGTGCCTTGCGATAATCTTCGGGGCGGCCGATGTCAATCCAGTATCCCACCAAGGGGAAGTAACTCACGCGCTTGCCGGCAGTGATGAGGCGCTCCATCAAGTCCGTCGCATCCAGCCGTTCGTCCTCAAGGAGGCTCTCGATTACGGTGCGACGAATCAGGTAAATGCCTCCGTTGGAATAGTACGTGTAGGTGGGTTTTTCTTCGAACGAGCGAATCAGTCCGTCCGAAGTTTGCATCACAGCATAGGGCACGCTCACGTTGTACGGGATGGAGGCAACCGCCATATCCGCCCCGCTCTCGCGGAAGTGGATGTAAAACTCTTCAAGGTCGATGTTGGTGAAGAGGTCGGAATTCATCACTAATACGGCATCGTGCGTGAAGTGATGAATGCGGCTTACTGCGCCCAGTGTTCCCAGCGGACGGTCTTCATCGACGTAGCGGATAGTGATGCCTTTCTCCTTGCCGTCGCCGAAGTGCTCCTTCAGCTGTTCGCCCAGGTAGCGGACGGAGAGAGTGATATTCTCAATGCCATAGTTAGCCATCCGGTCGATATTATACTCTGCTATCGGCTTGCCGCCCAGGGGGAGCAGCGGCTTGGGCACGGTGTCGGTCAACGGCCGGAGCCGCTCGCCCCGCCCGCCCGCCATTAGCACGCCGTCTACCGGAAGCATCGACTGCCGGTCACGGAAGTTGAACACCCGTACCACGCGTCCCTGTCCGTCAATGAGCGGTACCAGTGTCAGCCGTTTGCTACGGATGGTGCGGAGGGATGCGAGCGAGTAGTCCGCGGTGTGGAGCACGAACGAGTCGCGATGCACAGCTTTCGTCACCGCTTCTTCCAACTTCACTCCGCGAATGAGGGCGCGGCGGATGTCACCGTCGGTGAGCGTGCCCAACAGCCGCCTTTCAGCGTCCACCACCAAGAGCGTCAGCAAGTCGGCGGAGAGGGTATTGAGTTTGGCGAGTGCATCCAGTAGAGTAGCCTCGGCAGCGAGCAAATATCTTTCAAAGTTGTTCATAAGGGGTAGGGATCATAGAATTGTTTGCGCGCCAGCCCCTCCAAGGGGAATGCCGCGAGGATGTTGAGTATCTCGTCCGTCGTGTGGGCACGTTCGTAAGGATTTGTAGCCTCCATTGCCCGAACTTTGAAGGCGGGCGAAAGCGCTGTGTGCAAGGCTTTGCCGATGGCTTCGGTCGTGGGCAAGCAATGAATGACGCTCCCGGCGCGCAAGCGCCCTTTCTGTCGGTCGCCGATGTCTACGGTGGGGCAATGAAACGATGGAGCCTCTATCAGTCCGCTCGACGAATTGCCCACAACGGCAGCGACGTATTGCATGGCGGAGAGATAGCGCAGCGCGCCCAGCGAGTGGAACGCCAGGCTTGTTTGTGGATGGCGGGCTACGTATTCATCTATCAGACCGATGAGGGGGCGTCCGTCCGTATCGGCGTTGGGCTTAGTGAAGAGTACGCGCACCTCCTGCCCCAACCCTTCGAGCGCAGCAAGCAAAGCGGTGAACTGTTGCGTAGCCGTCTGCTCCTCCATCGTCACGGGATGGAAGGTGACCAGCAGCGTGATGCCGTCGAGTGCAAACGATAAGCTCTCTTCCAGTTCGCTCTTCTTCATCAGTGTGAGGTGGCGGAGGTTGTCAATCCCGATGGCACCTACGTAAAACACGCGGTCCGGCTGTTCGCCCAAAGCGATGACACGGCGGCGGTACGCCTCGGTAGAAGTGAAGTGCAGGTGGCTCATCTTGGTGATGGCGTGACGGATGGAGTCATCATAAGCGCCTTCGGTAATTTCGCCGCCATGGAGGTGCGCCACCGGAATCTTAAAGAAGAGGGCGGAGGAGACGGCAGCAAGCAGCTCGAAGCGATCGCCCAGCACCACCAGCAGGTCGGGCTTCAGGTCGGTGTACGCATCGGCAAAACCGATAGTTCCCAGCCCGACGGACTTGGCGGTGGCAGAGGCGGTATCGGCAGAAAGCAGCATCTCCACCTTTTTGTCGATGAAGAAACCGTCGCGTTCTATCTCGCGATAGGTCAGCCCGAACTCGGGAGAGAGGTGCATGCAGGTGGCAATGACCTGCAGTTGCAGCCCCTCTGTTTCCCGAATCCGTCTCATGAGCGGCGCGAGCAGTCCGTATTCGGCGCGGCTACCGGTAATGACGCAGATTTTTCTCATTGCTCTATTTGGTCATCGGGCGCATAATCTTGCTTGGCTGTTTGCCCGATAATTTTCTCCCATAGCATGGGTGAGAGCCCGTCACCCGGGCGCTTGCAGGTAAGGTTTTCTTCTGTCAGCAACTCGCCTTTGACGATGGGACAGGCAGCTACAATGCTCTTGCGGGCGATGGCACGATTCTTCGTTTCACTGCTCATTACCTGTTTCATCGAGTCTCCCAAGGCTAGTTCTATGTTCCGGATGGCTTTCACCATTGCTTTGAGTTCGTCGGGTTCCAGCGAAGCGCGGTGGTCGGGTCCGGGCAGGTTGTGGTCTAGCGTGAAGTGCTTCTCTATCACTGTTGCGCCCAAAGCCACAGCAGCGATAGGAACTTCGATGCCTAAGGTGTGATCGGAGTATCCAAAAGGAAGCATGCCTGCCGTCAGGCTCATCATAGGCATAGCACTCAAATTAACATCCGCCATAGCTGTGGGATAATCGGTGTTGCAATGAAGTAAGGTGATTTTATCATCTTTTAGTCCGAAACGAGTGAGTACCTCTATTGCTTGCGTGATTTCTTTGAGTGTGCTCATGCCCGTGGAGAGGAGAACGGGCGTTCCCTTTTGAGCAATCTGCCTCAGGAAGGGGAAGTTGGTAATCTCGCCTGAGGGTACTTTGAAGTAATCAAGGTGGAGCGAAGCGAGGAACTCTACGCTCTCGGCATCAAAAGCCGTAGAGAGGAACTTGACGTTCCGTTTGCGGCAATGCTCCATCAGCACCCGGTGATCATCGGGTGAGAGCTCGAGCTTGCGCAGCATGTCTAGCTGGCTTTCGGAGGAATCCCCGGTATTCTTCTTTTGATAGTCCGCCTTTTCTGCCCAGTGGGAGACCAGTTTCTCTGCGTGGAAAGTTTGGAACTTGACGTAATCTACGCCTGCTTCGGCAGCAACGTCAATGAGTTGCTTTGCCATCTCTACATCACCGTTGTGGTTCACACCGGCTTCTGCAATAACAATCACTTTATTCATATCTTTCTATTAATAGGATTTCCTACATAAATGCCCGGCAGGTCGAGACTGTGCAGCACCAAGCTGCCCGCTCCAATCACCGTTCCGGCAGGCAGGCTGACACCTTGAGCAAGAATGGCGCCGCTGCCGATAAAACAATCGTCGCCTATCACGCAGTCGCCATTGACGATGACTCCCGTGGACAAGTGACAGTTAGAACCAATGTACGCGCCGTGTTCTACGATGGCCCCTGTGTTGATAATGCTGTTGGCACCGATGACGGCTCCAGCGTTTATTACTGCTCGGTGCATCACGATGCACCCGATTCTCAAGCGTGATATGGCGCTATGATAGGCTGTGGATGCGATAATGACGGGCATGGGATAGTCTTTCTCCCTCAACCGTTCGTAAAGAAAATGTCGGGTGAAGGAGTTCTTTATTTGCCCCACCGTAATCAGGAACGAACAGCCTTCGGCGGCATAACGGTCAATGTCTGCATCGGTGCCGATGATGAGTTGTCCGCCTACGGACTGCCACATTTTTTCCTCCCGGTCGAGGATGCCGACGATTTCATATTGATCTGTCGACTTAATAACTTCGACGCACGACAGGCAATGCCCGCCTCCGCCCAGTAACACTAATTTTGTTTTCATAAGCGTACACTGCTAGGGATGTTTACAATTCGGTCGTTCAAGTATTCGCAGTTGCTCAAGTCGCCGCATTCGGCTTGCTCGAACATGGGCAAACGGTTCATGAGCTGCCAGATGGGACGGGTCATCACGCCGTGGTCATTCGTATATTCAAGGAAGGCATCGCGTTCTTCGCGATCTTTCAAGAGGACAGCATTGAGCCAATAGTTGGAGGCAGTGCCTTCGGTATCGGTCACAAATTCTACACCGATGTGGTTGAAGAATAGTTGGTAGAGAGCGGCAAGTTCCCGCTTCTTCTCCAAAAAAAGCGGCAGCGTTTCCAATTGGGCACAACCCAAGGCTGCATTGATGTTGGGCATGCGGTAGTTGTAGCCAATCTCGTCGTGCACAAATTCCCATCGATGAGGCACTTTGGCTTGTGTGGAGAGATGCTTCGCTGCGATGGCTAAGTCCTCCTCTTGAAAGAGCAGCATTCCGCCGCCGCCGGTGGTGATGGTCTTGTTGCCGTTGAAGCTCAGCACGCCTATCCGCCCAAAGGTGCCGGTGTGCTGTCCGTGATAAGACGAACCGATGCTTTCGGCAGCATCTTCCACTAGCTCCAAATGATATTTATGGCATACTTCCACCAGCTTGTCGAGGTGGACCGGATGTCCGAAGGTGTGCATCGGCACGCAGGCCTTGATGCGGCGTCCGGACTGCTTATTATATAAGGTGTCGCCGCGCAATTCGGCATGTGCTTCAATCCATGCTTCCATCTTGGCAGGCGACAAGCCCAGTGTGTCGCGGTCTACATCGACAAATACCGGATGAGCCCCGCAATAGCTCAGCGCATTGCAGGTGGCAATGAAGGTGAGTGGCTGCGTGAGCACTTCGTCTCCACGTTCCACGCCCACCAGCATCAGCGCCATGTGAATAGCATTGGTTCCGTTGACGCAGACTACTGCCCGTTTGGATCCTGTGAACGCGGCAACTTCCTCTTCAAAACGGTCGACAAACTTGCCCACACTCGATACGAAAGTAGAGTCGATGCACTCATTGAGATACCTCTTCTCATTTCCGGCAAAGCAAGGGGCATGCAGCGGCACGAACTCTTGTGCGGGGAACAGCTCTTTGATGTAGTTGACTATCTTGGCGTTCTTGTTCATCACTTCTTATACATTATATATAGTGGATTTGTATCTCTTTAAATTCTCTTTGCAGGTGAACCATGCTATGGTTTCCGTCAATCCTTGGCGGATGTTGTAGCTGGGCTCAAAGCCGGTCAGCGACTTGATCTTTGCATTGTCCCCCCAGAGACGGAATACTTCCGATCCTTTGGGGCGGATGCGCTGTTCGTCTTCGATGAAGTTTACTTTCACTTGCATGATGTCGGCTATCAGTTCGAGCGTATCACGCATGCTGATTTCATAGTTGCTGCATACGTTCACTTCCTGCCCGATGGCAGCTTGGCAATCGGCAAGCTGAATGAATCCGCGGCAGGTGTCTTTCACGAAGTTGAAGTCGCGTGTCGGTGTCAAATCGCCCAGCTTAATCTCCGTTGCTCCATGGGCTATCTGCGTGATGATGGTGGGAATGATGGCCCGTGCACTTTGCCGTGGTCCGTACGTGTTGAACGGGCGGACAATCACTACCGGCAGCTCAAACGTATGGTAAAAACTCAGGGCCATGGCATCGGCTCCAATTTTAGTGGCAGAGTAGGGCGACTGCGGCTGTTTGGGATGTTTCTCGTCGATGGGCACGTAGCAAGCCGTGCCGTACACTTCGGAGGTGGAGGTGACCAGCACTTTCCGCACTCCGTTCTCATGGGAGGCTTGACAGATGTTGAGCGTCCCTTTCACGTTGGTATCTACATAGCTGTCCGGCGCTACATACGAGTAGGGGATAGCGATTAGTGCGGCAAGGTGGAACACTGTGTCCACCCCTTCGGTGATGTGTTTGCAGTAGTGGGCGTCGCGCACATCGCCGCTTACCACTTCCAGTTCGGGATGAGAGATGTCTTCCAACCATCCCCAGCTATTAAACGAGTTGTATTGTGAGAGCGCTCGTACGCTATATCCCTCTGCCAACAACATTTCCGTCAGGTGCGAACCGATGAATCCGTCGGCTCCGGTCACTAAAACCTTTTTCTTATCTGCCATAGCTGTTTAGTCAATTTTCTTTCGATCGAAGGCATCGATGAAGGAACCTTCGGTCACGTTAATAATCTTTTTTCCGATGCTCCGGGCGTAATCTTCTATAAAGTGATAGGACTTGAACGCAATGTGCATGCTCAGCAAAAGGTCGTGCAAGTGTTTGTTCGATTCGTAGCGAACGGATCCTTTCTGGTCATAAAAATGATTTAAATCCTCCATCACCACGTTGTTTTCGTCTACCCAAATCTCCTTCAGCCAAGAGTGGTCGGCCCCCGCCACATAGATGGTGCGGAACGGCATGCGCAGCGCAGTCATAATAGAGGGGATGAGCACGTTGCGTGGTCGTGGCGTCCCCCATCCTTGATGAAAAGCCAGATGAGTGAACCAGCGGAAACCTTCTACCGGCGTCATATTGAAGTAGCGGACGTGGATGTTTGGGCGGGCAACTAGTTTCGGCTGCCATAAGGTGCTCTTGCGGGCAGGGGCAGAAAGGTAGAGCTCGAGCTCCCATGTAGTCTTCTCTGCCATGGCGTCAAAGAAACGCTGGCAATGGTCTGGGTTGGAGAAAAAAATGGGGTCGACCACCAAGTAATAGGGTGGTTTTAAGTCTGTATAGTAGTCGGAGAGCACGGCGTAATTCACCGCTAGCAATGCCTTCCCGTCAAAAAAGCTCCGCTTGTTCTCTATCAAAGGGCGGAGCGAGGGTCCATTGCCAAGCACCACTATTTCCTCTCTTCTATCGCTCTTGAAGGGAGTCGCTGTACGCTTGGATTGCAGCAAAATCTTGACCCCACTCAGAAGTGTTTGCCAGAGTTCCGTCAAAAAAGCCTGCACCCTTTCGGCTTTCGGTCGATTATTCATAACAATATTATTTATTTATCGTGCAAAAGTACTACTTTTGTCGAAACATTCAACTAATGAGAGTACTAATTATCAATACCTCCGAGCGCATAGGGGGAGCGGCTGTTGCTGCAGGTCGTCTCTTGGAATCGTTGAAGAACAACGGGATCAAGGCAAAGATGCTGGTGCGCTACAAGCAAACGGACCAAATCAGTGTCGTTGGTCTGGACAAAAACTGGCTGACTGTGGCAAAATTTGTGTGGGAACGCATCGTTATCTGGAAAGCCAATCATTTTAAAAAGAACAACCTCTTTGACGTAGACATAGCCAATACTGGTACGGATATTACTGCTCTGCCTGAATTTCAGCAGGCGGACGTCATTCATTTGCACTGGATTAATCAGGGAATGTTGTCGCTGGGCAATATCCGTAAGATACTGGAATCGGGTAAAGCCATCGTGTGGACCATGCACGACATGTGGCCTTGTACGGGTATCTGCCATCATGCTCGTGAATGCGATCGTTACCAGCAAGAGTGCCATCATTGTCCGTTCCTTTACGGAGGCGGTGGCAAGAAAGATCTCTCTACCCGTACCTTTCGGAAAAAGAAGGTGCTGTACAAACAAGCTTCCATCACGTTTGTAGCCTGCAGCCGCTGGCTGAAAGAACGCGCACAGAGTAGCGCCTTGCTTATAGGACAAACGGTGATAGACATCCCTAACCCCATCAATACGAACCTTTTCAAACCGCGCAACAAACAGGAGGCGCGTAGCAAATGCCGGTTGCCCAATAAAGGAAAGCTCATTTTGTTTGGTTCGGTGAAGATTACCGACAAGCGCAAAGGCATCGAGTACCTGATAGAGTCGTGCCGCTTACTGATTCGAAAGCATCCTGAGTTGAAGAAAACGTTGGGTGTCGTTGTCTTTGGCAATCATTCGCAACAGTTGGAATCACAGTTGCCTTTCCCTGTCTACGCGCTTAACTATATTAATAACGAGCACGATTTGGTCAATCTCTACAATGCTGTCGATCTCTTTGTCACTCCTTCGCTCGAAGAAAATCTGCCTAATACCATCATGGAGGCTATGGCTTGCGGAGTGCCTTGTGTAGGCTTCAACGTGGGTGGTATCCCGGAGATGATTGACCACCTGCACAACGGCTATGTAGCAGAATATAAATCGGCTGCCGACTTTGCCAACGGCATCTATTGGGCGCTGAATGAATCAGGATACCCCTCCCTTTCCGAGCAAGCCTGCCGCAAAGCCATTGCAAACTATTCAGAAGGCATTATTGCAAAGAAATATACTGATGTTTATAATAAAATAACAGGGGAATATGCATAACTATCATCCCACTCCGAAATTCTCCGTCATCACGGTGACTTATAATGCCGAGAAGGTGCTGGAAGACACTATTCAAAGTGTGATTTCGCAAACCTACCATCACGTGGAGTATATCATTGTGGACGGTGCTTCTACAGACGGCACATTGACGATAGTGGAAAGGTATCGCGATAAGATTTACTCCGTTATCAGCGAATCTGACAAGGGCTTGTACGACGCCATGAATAAAGGCTTGGCGCTTGCTACGGGTGACTACCTTTGTTTCCTGAATGCCGGAGACAGTTTTCACGAAGATGATACGCTGCAACAGATGGTGCATTCTATCAACGAAGTCGAGTTGCCCGACGTGATTTATGGCGAGACGGCACTTGTTAATGCCGAAGGGCATTTCTTGCGCATGCGCCGCCTTTCGGCACCGGATGTGTTGACCTGGAAAAGTTTCAAGCAGGGTATGCTCGTTTGTCATCAAGCTTTCTTTGTCCGGCGTGCGTTGGCTGCGCCCTACGATTTGCGCTATCGTTATTCTTCCGACTTTGACTGGTGCATCCGCATGATGCAAAAGGCGCGAACGCTACACCATACGCATCTTATCCTGATTGATTATTTGGATGAAGGTATGACTACGCAGAACCGCCAAGCATCCCTCTGCGAGCGGTTCCGCATCATGACTCGGCACTACGGCTGGCTTAGTACCCTTGCACAGCACGCTTGGTTCGTGCTTCGAGTGGGGCTAAAGAAGTAAGTGCGTCAACTCCGCCATTCCTTCCGAAGCCCCTTTCCGGATGATGTGTATATTCTGCGATTTGCTCACTTGCACTTCTTTAGGGTCGATGAGGTAGGTTGTTGCGCGCTGCGGCACATAGTTCAGCAATCCGGCTGCCGGGTACACATTCAGTGATGTGCCGATAATTACGAATATATCAGCCTTTTCTACCTGCTTAATAGCCGACTCTATCTGCGGCACTGCTTCGCCAAACCAAACAATGAAAGGACGTAATTGCGAGCCGTCGTCGGCACAGTCTCCTATTTTTACCTCATATTCTTCAGGCTTCAGTTCTTTTAAATAAAGCGGGTCGTTGGGTGAATAGCTCGAACAAACCTTTGTCAACTCTCCATGCAGATGAATAATATGGCTGCTTCCGGCACGCTCGTGCAAATTATCGATGTTTTGTGTAATAACTGTGACTTGGAAGTTCTTTTCTAATGCAGCCACCAACTCGTGTCCGCGGTTCGGTTTTACTTCCAGCAATTGCTGGCGACGTTCGTTATAAAAATTAATCACTAATTGCGGGTCGCGCCGATAGCCCTCCGGTGTAGCTACTTGCTCCACTGGATATTGATCCCACAATCCGCCGGCATCTCGAAACGTACTGATTCCACTCTCGGCACTCATTCCCGCGCCTGATAAAACAACTAATTTTTTCATGACTGATCTCCCTTCTATAATGAATTAGCAAATGTAATAAGAATTTTTAATTCAAAAAAGCAGAATCATTCAAATAAAACCCGTACTTTTGCGCTCTGTTAATTTTGCAACAGACTGAATGCTAAACGTTCAACCGTTCCTTTCGGTCTACAACAATCAATATATGGATAAATTTAGTTATGCTATCGGCCTAGGAATAGGTCAAAACCTATCAGGAATGGGTGCCAAAGGCATCTCAGTAGATGATTTTGCTCAGGCTATAAAAGATGTACTCGAAGGCAATCCTACGGCTATCAGTCATCAGGAAGCCCGCGAAATAGTGAATAAATATTTCGAAGAGTTGGAGGGGAAAATCAATGCAAACAACATTGAGCAAGGAAAGGCTTTTCTTGAAGAAAACAAAAAGAGAGCCAATGTTGTTACACTTCCCAGCGGATTGCAATATGAAATCATTACCGAAGGCAGCGGCAAACTGGCTAAAGCTACCGATCAGGTGAAATGCCATTACGAAGGCACGCTTATCGACGGTACACTGTTCGATAGCTCTGTGCAACGGGGCGAGCCAGCGGTCTTTGGCGTGAGCCAAGTGATTCCGGGATGGGTAGAAGCCCTGCAATTGATGCCGGAAGGCTCGAAGTGGAAACTTTATATCCCTTCCGAATTGGCTTACGGAGCACAAGGTGCAGGCGAACTGATTCCCCCTCACAGCGCTTTAGTCTTTGAAGTAGAATTAATCAACGTATTATAAATAAAAACGAAAACGAAAATGAAAAAAGTATCCCTTTTAATGGCAGTTGCCGTGGCAGCCAGCTTGGCTTCATGTACTGCTCAGAGTCCTAAAGCAAATCTGAAAACAGACCTCGATTCACTGTCTTATTCATTAGGCATGTCTCAAACGCAAGGGTTGAAAGAATACCTAGTAGGCCGGATGGATGTAGACACGGCTTATATGGCAGAGTTTATCAAAGGTGTAAACGAAGGTTCTAGCAAAACAAGCAAAAAAGACCTTGCTTACATGGCAGGTATCCAGATTGGTCAACAGATCAGCAATCAGATGATGAAAGGTATTAACCAAGAATTATTTGCCGGAGACTCTACTCAGACTATCAGCAAAGAGAACTTCTTGGCAGGTTTCATCGCTGGGACGCTTCAAAAAGGCGGCTTGATGACGATGGAAAAAGCACAGGCTTATACACAAGCAACGATGGAATCCATTAAAGCGAAGGCAATGGAGAAATCGTTCGGTCCTAACAAGGAAGCCGGTATTAAATTCCTTGCTGCTAACAAGGCGAAAGCAGGTGTTGTAACAACTCCTAGCGGATTGCAGTACAAGGTAATCACCGAAGGTAAGGGTGCTATCCCTGCTGATACGTGCAATGTAAAGGTAAATTATAAAGGAACGTTGATTGACGGTACTGAGTTCGATAGCTCATACAAGCGTAACGAACCTGCTACTTTCCGTGCTAACCAAGTCATCAAAGGCTGGACAGAAGCGCTGACTATGATGCCTGTAGGTTCTAAGTGGGAACTATACATCCCTCAGGAACTGGCTTACGGTTCAAAAGACCAAGGTCAAATCAAGCCTTTCTCTACCTTGATTTTCGAAGTAGAGTTGCTGAGCATCGAGAAGTAACCAGCAAGTAAGCTGAAGAAAAACATAAACGGGGTGTGGAGCATTTGCTTTGCACCCCGCTTTTTGTGACCTAAACTGACGAATAAAAATAGATGAGTGCGATATGTCTGTTTTTTCTTTCACTTATGAAGAAGAATTAAAATAAACCGCTATATTTGCTTACTATTTGATAACAACAGGAAATTACATTTATTATTATGGAAAAGATAGACAACCTTGACAGGCAAATTCTAGAGATCATCTCTCAGAATGCCCGTATTCCTTTCAAAGATGTAGCAGCTGAATGTGGCGTTTCGCGTGCCGCTATCCATCAACGTGTACAGAGACTGATTGATTTGGGGGTCATCGTAGGTTCCGGTTACCATGTCAACCCCAAATCGTTGGGTTACCGTACTTGCACCTATGTCGGTATCAAACTCGAAAAAGGCTCGATGTATAAAAGCGTAGTGGCTGAGTTGAATAAGATACCCGAGATTGTGGAGTGTCACTTCACTACCGGACCCTACACCATGCTGACCAAAGTCTATGCTTGCGACAACGAACATCTGATGGATCTGCTCAACAATAAGATGCAGGAGATTCCCGGTGTCACCGCCACCGAAACATTGATTTCGCTGGAGCAAAGCATCAAAAAAGAAATACCCATTCGCGTAGAAAAATAAACAGATGGACGTACTCAATGACTATCATCTTTCCGGGTTGCTTATCGGCATTTGCACTTTTCTCATCATTGGTCTTTTTCATCCTGTGGTGGTGAAAGCCGAATATTACTGGGGCACCCGCTGTTGGTGGGTCTTCTTAGTCTTGGGCGTTGCCGGCGTCATTGCCTCTTTGAGCACTGACCAAATTTTTCTTTCTTCGCTGCTGGGTGTCTTTGCTTTTTCCTCTTTCTGGACTATCAAAGAGATCTTCGAACAGGAAGAACGTGTAAAGAAAGGGTGGTTCCCGAAGAATCCCAAGCGTAAATACACCTTTTAAGCCTCAATTTCTATCCAAAAGCTTGCATATTTCGACGGAAAGCACTACTTTTGCCTGCGTATTCAGATAGAAGGATGAATAGGGGCTTTTAGCTCAGTTGGTTAGAGCAACAGACTCATAATCTGGAGGTCCTAGGTTCAAGCCCTAGATGGCCCACCCCTCATCAAACAAAAGACCGCTACAAAGAGATTCGTAGCGGTCTTTTTTATTATCTCCACTCGTCAAGTTCTTTTTTTATATACGGGAGTGGGTTGCCTGAGCGTCGTCGTTCTGCTGACAGACTGTCGGCAGAACGACGGAGGCGAGCAGGCTATCGTGAATGTTGTGTTGATTCTTTGACCTGTGCAAAGAAACTATTAGTTGTAGAAGAAGAGGTGGCAAAAACACAATAAAAGGGTCTCAAATTCACAATAATTCCGTTTTTAGGCTATCGGGAGGTGCTTTCGGGCGTTTGCAGCTGCTTTAAGTATTCGGCGGGGGAACTGCTGTAGGTGGCTACGAAGCAGCGGTAAAAGGAGGACTTGCTTCCGAATCCGGCGGCAGTGGTGGCGTCGGAAATCTTTTCTGCTTCGCCCGATTGCATGAGGCGTATAAATTCTTCCATGCGATAGGTGTTGAGGTAGGAGGTGAAATTGGTGTATCCTTTGCAGCGGATGAGTTCGCTCAGCCGGGTGCGGTTGGTGCCCAGCATGCGGGCAAGGTCGGGCAGGGTGAGGTCGGAGGAGCAGTAGGCTTTCTCCTTTTTCATCAACAAGTCCAGTTGATGGAGCAGCATCAAGTCATCGTTTTTGGATTCTGGGCTGGAGAGCACGTTCCTTTGTATTTCGTTTTCCAGGGTTTGCGTGCTTTTGCCTATCTCTATGGCGTTTCGGGAGGTGAGCAGCAAAAAGGTGATGAAGGCATTGAAAGAAATGACGTAATAAGTATGCAGCATGTACATTGCTGGCGTGAGTCCGTAATACAAGATAGCTACGTAGATGAACATGACAGGGATGGTGGAGTAGGCATAAATGCGCAAGATTTTATCGGTCATATAGCGTTTGTGCGCCCATACCATAAAGAGGATGCTGAAGATAAAGAACAGCATGATGGAGCCAAAGAGTACGAGACGGAACAATACGCTGGCATTATTCAATTCTCCGAGTATGTGGCGGGCGTCCGTCAGCCGCAGCACTTGCATCCCGCTGCGGCAAAGCAGCACCCATGCTGTATCGAACAGGATGGAGGGGACGCAAAACAGGGGCAGCAGCCACGGCTTGTTGAACCGTGGGGGCAGCAGCACTTCTAAAGGAAAGACCAGAAAGGCGGCTATGACAAAGAATCCGACGGCGAGCACGGAGAAGGAAAAGACGTCTTCGTTGTACGTGTGGATATGTGCATTGCGGAAGAGGTAGTACACGTTGTTGGCAGCCATGTAGAGTGTAAAGCCGCCGAAGATGAGTTTGCCTCGCTCTTTCTGCGCTTTGTGGAATAACAACACGGACATAAGGATATTCAGGAGCAGGGATACTCCTGCACAAAAGATGTTAGCACTCACGATTCAAGGATGTTTTTATGTTTGCTCCGCAAAAGTAGTAAATAAAATGAGAAACTTGTATATTCAAGTGGCTTTAGTGGATATTCTGGTACAAATACTGACTTTCTCTTGCCGAGAAACGAGCAATCTTCTGCCGGGAGATAAAACAAGATTCGGTAGCTTTTGAGAAGGTGTTTGAGGTATTCCCGTCTGCTTCAGCAGAACAAAGCCACGGCAGGTTAGTTGTGTTTCATCGCAAGAGGCGGTACATCCCTCCGGCTAGCACCTGCACCACTCCTTTCATCTCCAGCTCGAAAAGAAGGGCGTTCATTCGGTACGCGGGAATATCGGTGGTGACGACTAGGGCGTTGATTTGCTGGTCGCCCTCTTCGTTGAGGATGTGTACCACGGATTGTTCTTCTTCGGACAAGTCGGGGAAGAGGTCGCGCTGCACGAGCTGGGCGCTTTTGGAATGTGAAGCGGCGGCATCCCACCCCATTGCCCGTACGAAGTCTTCGGCGGAAAGAATCAGGGAGGCTTTGTTGTCGCGTATCAGCTGGTTGCAGCCCAGAGAGCAGACGTCGCCCGCCCGTCCCGGGAAGGCAAAGCAGTCGCGATGATAGCTTCCGGCAATGTCGGCGGTGATGAGTGAACCTCCTTTGGCGGCGGATTCTACCACGATAGTGGCATCGGCAAGTCCGGCTACGATGCGGTTGCGGCTGACGAAGTTATATTTGTCGGGGACGGTTTCGGTGAGAAATTCCGTCACTAATCCTCCTTGAGCGAGCATGTCTACCGCTGTTTTGCGGTGTACGGCGGGATAGATGCGGTCGAGCCCGTGCGCCAGTACCGCAACGGTGGAGAGTTGATTGGCTAGTGATTCGCGGTGAGCATGGATATCGATGCCATACGCCAGCCCGCTCACTACCAGTACATCGGGACAAAGGGCTTTGAGCTCGTGCAAAAAGTCAGCGCAAACCTGTTTGCCGTAATCGGTGGCATTGCGGGTGCCCACGATGCTGATCACGCGCAGGGCGTTGAGGTTGGCATTGCCTTTAAGGAAGAGGGCGACGGGGGCGTCGTCGCATTCGCGCAAGCGGGAGGGGTAGTTTTCATCCGCCAGCGTCAGGCACCGGATACGTTTCTTTTCGATGAAGGCATATTCGCGTTCGGCGCGGGCAATGGCTTGCGGACAGTGGAGCGCCTCCACAACTCGCTGGTTGACGCCGGGCAAACGTTGGAGCAAATCTTTGCGCTGTCCGAAGACATCGGTGGCACTGCCCATCCCGTCAATCAGCTTCTTCGCCCAGATATGCCCGATGCCCGGAAGCTGGGTGAGAGCCATGCTGTAGATACACTCTTGGGCGGTGCTCATGACAGATAGGAGGCGAACAGTTGGCCGAATAATTCGCTGCCGCAGAGCCGTCCGTTGAGGAGGCATACGGTTTCTACGGTTGCTTTCAGCACGGCTTTCTCGTCGCTCCGGCGAAAAAGGTCTTGATAAAAGACGTATTTGATACCTTCTTTCTTTAAATAAAGCTTGGAGATAAACTCGTCACCGCTCTTCAAAGGAGTTTTGAAAGCCATGTTGATACGTGCTACCACGGGGTCGACACCCTGCTCGTGGAGCAGGGCGAAGCTGGCACCGATGGAGGTGAGGAACTCGTGCCGGGTATGCTCCAGATAATGTTGGTAGTTGGCATTGTTGACAATGCCTTGCAGGTCGCACTCGTAATCGCGCACCTTGAAGGGGAGCTCGTAGATGTATTTTCCCATTAGTCCAATCCTTTAAATTTCTTCAATGCTTCGGTCGATACCAGTTTGTACAACTTGTCGTTGGGGCGCATCTTCTCGGCGAGTTTCATTGAGAAACGCTCTCCCTTTTGTGCTGCAGGCACTGGTTTAAGGTCGACGCGTATTTCCTCTACGGTGGCAAACACGGCACCCGTGGTGGGACCGGTAATCAATACCTTGTCACCCACATGCAGTTCGGCAGCTTCTATTAGAAATTCAGCCACGCCGATGTTTCCGAAGTAACGGATGCCTTTGCCTACATATATCTTTCGTTCGGTGGCTTCCGAACCATAATTGTGGCTCCACTCGCCCAACCGTTGCCCCAAGTAATACCCGTCCCAGAAACCCCGGTTGAACACGCACTTCAGCCGTTCGTCCCAAGCGGCAATCTTCTCGTCAGTGAAGCTCTGGTCGAGGTAGGCTTTGATGGCTTCTTGATAGCAGGTAACTACGGTGCGCACATATTCCGGTCCGCGGGCACGCCCTTCAATCTTGAATACCCGCACGCCGGCATCCATCATCTTATTCATAAAGTGAATAGTCTTCAAGTCTTTGGGCGACATGATATATTGATTGTCAACATCCAACTCCACATCCGTCTCTTTATCGCGCACGGTATAAGAGCGCCGGCATACCTGCATGCAGGCGCCGCGGTTGGCAGAGCTGTTCATCTCGTGCAGCGAAAGGTAGCACTTGCCCGAAACCGCCATACAGAGCGCTCCGTGACAGAACATCTCTATTCTAATCTGCTGCCCACCGGGTCCGCAGATGTTCTCTTCTACAATGTGCTGATAGATTTCTGCTACTTGCTCTAAGTTCAGCTCCCGCGCCAGCACCACCACATCAGCGAAGCGGGCGTAGAAGCGTAGTGCTTCGATGTTGGAGATATTGAGCTGGGTGGAGAGATGCACTTCTTGCCCTATTTCGTAAGCGTAGTTCATCACCGCCACATCTGCGGCGATGATAGCTGAAATGCCGGCAGCTTTGGCGGCATCTACAATAGTACGCATCAGTGTCAAATCGTCATCATAGATGATGGTGTTCACGGTGAGATAGCTCTTCATCCCGTGCTCGTTGCAGGTCTGAGCAATCTCTCGCAGGTCATCCACGGTAAATGTGTTAGCCGACCGTGCGCGCATATTCAGGTTCTCAATGCCGAAGTAGATAGAGTCCGCCTTCGCCTGAATGGCCGCTGCCAGTGATTCACGGGAGCCTACAGGAGCCATTATTTCAAAGTTTGTTGTATTCATTGCCGATGGAACGCTTGGTATTAACGATTGAAAATACATTTATATAGCGCAAAGGTACAATTTTATCCGTATTTTTGCAGCTACAAGTAGAAGTAACTTCAATCATAAACAGTAAATAGTTCAATAATAAATGAAGATAGGCCACATAGACTTGGGCAAGCAACCCATCTTTCTTGCTCCGATGGAAGACGTGACAGACCCGGCTTTCCGCCTGATGTGCAAAAAGTTCGGAGCAGACATGGTGTATACGGAATTTGTATCCAGCGATGCACTCATCCGCCTGGTGAATAAAACGACGCAGAAATTAAGCATCTGCGACGAAGAGCGTCCCGTAGCCATACAAATTTATGGCAAAGAAACCGAGGCGATGGTCGGCGCTGCCCGAATAGTAGAAGAGGCGCAACCCGATATACTCGACATCAACTTTGGTTGCCCCGTGAAGAAAGTGGCAGGCAAAGGAGCGGGAGCAGGTATGTTGCAGAATATCCCCAAGATGCTCGAAATCACGCGTGCTGTAGTTGCTGCAGTGAAGATCCCCGTCACCGTAAAAACACGTTTGGGCTGGGATGCCGATCATCGCATTATCGTCGATCTGGCGGAGCAATTGCAAGATTGTGGCATAGCCGCCCTTGCCATTCACGGGCGTACTCGCGCGCAGATGTACACGGGAGAAGCAGATTGGACATTGATTGGCCAGGTGAAGAACAATCCGCGTATGCATATTCCTATTATTGGTAATGGAGACGTTACTAATGCTCAGCGCGCAAAAGAATGTTTCGATCGGTATGGCGTCGATGCTTTGATGATTGGTCGTGGCAGTATCGGTCGTCCTTGGATATTCAGAGAGGTGAAGCATTTTTTAGAAAACGGTAACGAATTACCTCCCGAATCATTAGAATGGTATTTAAATGTGCTGCGTGAAGAAACGCTTACTAGCATAGCCCGTCTTGACGAGCGTCGTGGCATCATCCATATCCGTCGTCATCTGGCAAGCACGCCGCTGTTTAAAGGTATCCCTAACTTCCGTGAAACACGCATTGCAATGTTGCGTACCGAGTCGGTAGAAGAACTCTTTCGCCTTTTTGATCGGATAGAATTAGCGAATACTCATGCGGAACCAATCGGTTCATAGTCGAAAAAAAGACAACTACGATTTCTGTTTTGAGCTTAAAGATGATGGTGTATCCGAAGAACCGTTGGTGCAGATTGACAGCAAACAATACGCCATACTCTATACGGAAAATCACCAAATCAGTAAAGATTGTTGATAGCAAGATAAGCATACTGGGGATATGGCAATTCAGAAGAATGGAACAAAAATAAGAGCTTGAAGCTTGTTTGTATAGCCCTTTACCTCTATTTACCCCAAAGCAATAATGCTTTGGGGTTTTAAAAAACATAGCTTGGCTAGTCTATTTCAGGGTTGATTCAATATCTTTTGGTAAGATTTTGCCATATCTTCAAAATATCCGTCAAGATTATCATTGTATCCGTTTCTGCTTACTTCAAACATAAACGGACCTTTATAATCCATCGAAGCGAGTAACACGATAAAGGCGGACCAATTGTTTATACCTTTGCCTGGTATCCAATGTTTTTCATCTATTCCATCGTAATCGGACACGTGTAGTGTTCCTATTATAGATGATAATGCTAGAGTACCAGTTATGAGGTCTTCTTGTAGGAAGTGGTTGGTGTCTAAGCAAACATCTGCATCGGTTACCCCGTTCATAATACTCAGCAGTTCGCTGCTGGTATTTCCCAAACAGGTGCGTGGTAAGCATTCAATAGAAAGATTCGCTCCGTATTTTTTGAAAATGATGGGCGCTATACTTTTTAGCTCTTGTTGAATAGTTACAATCCGTTTTTCTCGTACACTGTCTTGAATCACCTCAAAGCTGGGGTGAAGGATAATTTTATGGTAAGTCCCCAGTGCCGTAGCTAAATCGAGATAATGAAAGATACGGTTTCGAACCTCTTTTCGCTTTTTACTATTGAGTGTCGACAAGTCGAACTCATTTCCGTAAGGGATGTGTATAGACCATATTGATAGATGGGCTGCATCACACTTCTTCTTGAATGTAACAAATAACTCTTTTCTTTCAGCAGGTGTAAACTTCTCTAGGGGAGTGAGCAAAACTTCTACTTGAGAGAATCCATTTGTCGCCATTCTGTCGAAAACATCTTGTTTGTATTGATTCACAACGGGCAATGAGACACCCGTTTCCCATTGTGGCGTAGGGTTGAAATAAATTTTGTAGCGATTGTAGAGACTTGTTACCGTAGCTAAAACATCTCTTTCAGGGAGAGTTGCATAAGCTTTCGTGTCGTTTACCCACGCTTGTTCACCAGAAAAGAAATTCGGTTGAACAAATTGTCCGCCGTTTACTTCTATCCGTAAGGCTTTAACGAAAGATATCCAGCGAGGTTTATAATAGTCGTTTATTAATCCTGCATATTCCCGGTGTGCATAATCTTTCAAATTACTATCGCTGTATGTCCAGGTGGTAATAATGGCTCGAGCATTCTTCTCGAAGATCTTTTTATCCGATGGATGTTGTGCCAATTTTAGTGCGGGAGCAATCCAGTTGCCAACCAAAAATTCTTTTCGAGTGCCTACTAGCAACTCCATATCGTCTATGATTTGCAATAGTAGATCTGAAGACCGATTGAACAAAGTGTTGTTTCGTGCAGCTACACTTTGCATCATCGTTTGATAAGTTTGAGTGAACAAATTGCTTAGCGACTGGCGAGTGAAATCAACTAAATCGTATTCAAATCCATCGGTATGTTTTCTTGTTTGAGCTTCTGCAACAAAGAGAGCAACCGCCTTATTGAATTCCTTGGCATCATACGAAATGAGGGTAGAACCCCATGCCGATGTTTTAGTAATTTGTTTACGCGGAGAGGCGCAAATCACCGATTCGGGAGAACCATCATAGACTACCCCCGTTTTGTATGCCGTATTTAAAAGAATCTTCCACGCTTCGTCTATTTTATCCGATTTAGAACCATATCTACGTTCAGCATAGCGCTTTATCCATTCGTTTTTATTAATGGGAGCTTTATGCCAAGGCACCTCAAATAGTAGGTCATAGGTCACTGGATTGTTTTCAATGCCCTCCATAATGGCTCCTATACCAGATAATCTTCCGCCCGTCTGTGTCTCTAGTATGTGATGAGGAACTGTTATCATGCTGTCTAAGGTAGCAAAAGAACCAGTCTTTCCACCAAAGTTGTTGATAATGCACCAAACCCACGGAAGCTCACTCCAGTTCTTTCGGCTATAACGTTGTGGCACTACATCTCCACTGAGGTCGAGAACCATTGCTTGATGGGCTTTGAGTCCAGCTAGCATTTCTGCTTTAGGGGTCTCCGACCATCCTTGCAATACCCATACAGCTTTTGAGGAATGCTTCTTCATAGCTGCATAAATCTTTTGTCCGGCTTTGCTCAAATCAATGCCTTTGATGACACCTCCTTCATGAAAAGGATCACCACTGAAATAGCTTTTTTTCCCAAATAGCTTTTCTTGTTCTTCATAAAAAATGGTTGCTGCTTTTGTAAACAACGGATCTAAAGGATTTAAAAAGGGAGGACGAGTTAAGTTTCCTGCCCATACTCCTTGTTCGACTACCATTGCATCTGGATACTTCTTTTTGAAATCAAAAGGAACCATGCCAAAGAAGGCAGGCATTACGGGTTTCATTCCAAGTTCGTCCATACGAGTTAATATTTTCCTCTGCAGTGCGATGCGGTCATTATACCATTCATCCGAAAGAGGGCCTCCCACTTCTACCATATTACCCATAAGCCACCAACCAAGAAAGGCAGGTCCGGGAATAAATCTATTTATTTCTTCTCGATTATATCCTAAACGCTGAAGTGTATTTTTCCAAACGGCTTCAGTGCCTACTGCCGCGAGGGGTAAATTTACTCCGTTAAGTGCCATAAGGTCTAACTCTTTCTCCCAACGTTCCCAATCCCAAAATGGCATTGAATAACCATATGTGCAATAATTGAGATAGTAAGTGTAGTCCAAACTACATTCCATGACTATTTTTTTATCTAATATAGGAAGCGTCGCTGGAAGTTTGATGTTGCTTCCCATCCAAGCAACATGTTTGTTTAATTCATATTTAAGATACCAATTCAAACCAAATGCTTTAGCTCGTTTGGAAGTTCCGGCTATCACAATTTTTCCTTCTTGATTACTTAATATCTCAAAACGGTCTTTACCCGTTGTCTTTTTGATATTGTAAAATAGGAAGTTGGATGAGCTTTCTTTCAAGACGCGCTTGGCAAGATTGTGCATCGAATCTTGGGCTGTTGCCGGCAGGATGAAGAACAACAGAATGGCGATTAATAATTGTTTCATAGTTTAATTGTAATTAAGCGTTTTTTCGATTTGTTCCATTGCAACGATTAATTTAGCAGGCGTTAACTTCTCATAAGAAAATTGTTCGAGCAGTTTTTTTATGGTCTGAGCCTGTAGTTTATTTTTGGTGAGTACGTTAATTTTCTCGTAATTTTCAATACCTTCAATCATTTTTTCGAACCGAACAGATGAACGGTTTCCCGGATAAACTAAATAAGTATCTCCTGCAGCCCAGGTATGAAATCGACTGTCAGTGAGAGGCGTTTCTACCCAGCTGTTGTATGCCCAACGCAAATATCCATCAAGATTTCTGTTTGCAGCAATATAGCCATAGCTCGCCGCTTCAGCCGGAGTGGAGAAAGTAAAAGTGTTAGGAAAGGATTGATTGCAATAAGTATAAAATGTGGTAATTAATTTATTCTTTTTTCTATATTCGATGGCTGCTGTGGGGTAAAAGTCGTCATAGCTGATGCAGTAATCATATATGCGATGGTTTAAATCTTCGTGATAGATTCCTGCCAAGGAGATTTTAAATAACGGGTCGGCTTTATAAATGACTTGTAAAGCAGCATTCATGCTTTTTTTAGGACGTTCGTCCATGGAGATAACTGTTTTTTCAAACCATCCTTTTTCTTTTAAATGTTTGGCGAAATCGCTAAGCATACTAATCCAATAATCATTAAACGAATCGCTTCCAGCAGTGGTGACTAGATCCTTCATGGAGTTAGTTGCCTGATCTATGTACCGGAAAGTAAGCTCCCATGGAATGACAGAGAAACAACTGATTTGCTTGTTAATACCACATGAGTGCATGAATTCCACCCATTTATCAAAAAGTGTATAATCATATATCCAAGAACCGTCTACTTTTCTCATGATGCTTATCATTGATTCGAAATAATCGAATGTTTGTCCATTCCATGGCTTGTGAATGATTGAAGTTGTAATTACTTTTTGGCCGCTCTGAGCCAAACGCTTCATCAATGGGCGCATAGCAGCAAAGTGAGCTTCGCTCCATAACGGGATTTTTGCTTCTCGGGCAATGGCAAAAGGATTTTGCCATAAATCTAAGTGGAATGTCCATTCATTTGAAGATGGTATGGCTTTATTTAATACCTGAATGGAATATGTAAGGCGCTTTTTACTGCCAGTTAGAGTTGTTACAATAAGATTGCCTTTGTAAATACCAGATTCTGTATGTTCTGGGATTTGAAAAGTAACCCAAATGGGGCGAACTGTTTTAGCTTCATATTTGAGTCTGAAAATAGGGTCAATCACATCGGCTACAAGCGACGAGTCAAATGCAGTTTTGTCAGGACGGTATCCGCATCCCCCTTTGCCATCTTTCGCAAGTTCATCCGTCATTACATAGCGTAAGAAACCAGTGGTGGTAGAGTCTAGTTGCAACTGCATCCCTTTTTTGTTTGTGGGTAGAGAGAGGGCAAAGCTCAGTTCACCTTCTTCTTTTATAGACCAAACTAACACTTTAGCTTGTAACTTTTCTCCTTTCCACCCTTTTAAAAACAAATGGTTGGTTTTAGTTATAAAAGGACAGGTATGCTTGTCAAAATGAACCATGGTAGATGCCCAGTCCGCCTGCAATTTTTTTGACGTTTTATTCCAATTTGCATCGGAAATAAACGGAACTGATAATTCTTTATAATCAGATTGAGAGTGTACTGGTATGGATATGAGAAATAAAAGGACTAGAAAAATAAAGGCTGATTTGGACATTGTTATAAAGGAGTATTTGATTATTAGATGAATTCTGTGTGAGTTTGTTAGTAAAGTTCAAAGCAATTGAAACAATTGCTTTGAACTTTAACAAAGATGAGTTTACCAATTAGGGTTATTGGGTAGCAGGTTCTTGTTTATCGTTACCTGTTCGTTAGGAACTGGCCATAAATAATGTTTGCTGGCATCGAAAAAACGGTTCATGATTTTTGTTCCATCGACTTTGTAGATAGGGCCGTTCATTAGTTTTTCCGCTATTTTCCATCGTATAATATCATTGTAATACAAACCCTCACCAGCCAATTCTACTCTTCTTTCATGGCGAATGATTTTTCGTAGTTCTGATTGAGTTTTGCCAGTTGGAATTGAAGGCATATTAACACTTGGACGTTCTCGCACGCTATTCAGATAAGGTAGTGCTTCATTCCCTTTATTTAATTCATTCAGAGCTTCGGCATATCCCAGTAACACGTCAGCATATCGGATGACAATATAATTAATGTCATTGTAATCATAAACAGGTGCATATTCTGTATCATATCTTGAAAACTTTTTAAATGTACATCCAGTTGAACTGAATTGAGTGTCTGTTACAGTTGCACCCATGTATTGAGATCCCGGATGCACTATCGTGAAATCCATACGCGGATCTCTATTTTTATACAATGGATCTACTCCGGGAACGAAAGCTGTGCCATCTTTTTTTTCATAGCATTGTAACAAGTCGAGCAATGGAGCACAAGTGTCATAAGCGCGTAAAACGAGGTCAATGGATGACCGTTGTTCTGGATTTTTGAATTGTACATCAAAAATGACTTCTGAATTGTTTTCGTTTTCTATAGCAAATAGTTTACGGTAGTGATTGAAAAGTGAATATTGCTTTAAATCAATTACTTTCTTGAAGTTATCTGCTGCTTTTTGCCATTCGTTGTTATACAAATAAACTCTCCCTAATAGAGCATAAGCAGCTCCTCTTGTAGCCCTGCCTACATTTGTAGTGGAATACGTTAAATTCAGTGCTGGAGCAGCCTCTTGCAGGTCTTTGGCTATTTGTTCGATAATCTCTTTTTTAGGAGAACGTGGTAAATTGGCTTGCTCGCTTACATTTGGTGCATCTGTAATCAGAGGTGCATCTCCGTAATGCTGGGTGAGAATTGAATAATACAGTGCGCGAAGAAACTTTGCTTCTGCTTTCATCCTTTCTTTCATTTCTTCAGCGATAGGAGCGTTATCGGCATGCTGCAAGTAAGTGTTACATCGGCCAATGCCTTCGTAGCAAGCTTTCCAGCGATATTGGATGATAACTGAGTTGACAGAGGTATGTGTGCCTTCTGCGATAACCATAAATCCATAGTTATTCATTCGTAAATAAGCATTAGGCGTCAACACTTCGGGGAAAAGAGCAACAACATCTCCATATAAATAATTGGAACGCAGTGTGCTGTAGCAAGCAATCAATCCTGCATTATATTGTTCCTCAGTTTTCCAAAAGTTATCCTGTGTGAAAATATCACTTGGCGTGGTCTGTAGCGTGCAACCAGAGAAAATGGCTATTACTATTAATAATATAAAGTTTTTCATTGCGATTCATTAAAAAGTTAAGTTAATTCCAGCAGTATACATTTTGACAGATGGATATCCATAAAGGCTTGTGTCTTTTAAATTCTTTTCTGGATCGAATTTTTTGAATGGAGAAATTGTCCACAAGTTCTGTCCGTTTACGAAGATGCGCAAGTTAGATATCAGCAGTTTTTGCATCATAGCTTTTGGGAAAGTATAGCTTAATTGTACATTTTTCATTCTTAAATACGAGGCGTTTTCAAGCCAATATGTAGAAGCTTTGAAGTTGTCGTGTCCGCTATTGGCTGCCATGAGGCGAGGTAAAGAGGCTTGAGTGTTTTCAGGTGTCCAAGAATCATTAATCCAATCCCAAGTCACGCCTGCACCATTATTATATGGCATTGCCAAGTTGTGCTGTGAATATGCATCCACGCCGCCTACCCCTTGGAAAAAGGCTGACAATTCAAATCCTTTATAACCAGCATTTAAAGAAAACGCGTAAGTGACGGTCGGTATTGTGCTGCCAATAACCACTCTGTCATCATCTGTTATCTTTCCATCTAGATTAGTGTCTTTAAAGCGAATATCTCCGGGCTTGGTGTTCACGCTTTGTTTGGCATGATTGTCGATTTCTGCCTGATTTTGAAATAATCCGTCTGCCTCGAGCAAATAATATGAATCGATAGGGAAACCTTCTCTTGTGATGTATTCCCAATTGATAATATCTTGTCCTTTCAAATTGACTACTTCATTTTTAATGATGGTGGCATTCGCACTTACGCCATAATTAAAGTCTCTTATGCTGTTTTGGTAGCTTAAGCCCAACTCAGCACCTTTGTTTTCTACTGTACCGATATTCATAACTGGACCAGACAGACTTCCTACTTGTGCAGCTAGATTGACTGGACGTAAAATACCGGTGGTCTTTTTCTTAAAAATTTCCACAGAACCACTAAGCTTGTTGTTGAAAAAGCCGAAGTCCAGACCGATGTTAGTCATTGTCGTTGTTTCCCATGAAATAGAAGGGTCAACACCAGCAGTTGTTGCGGCTCCCGAGAAAACCGTATTACCGAAAGAATAGTTTTTCCCTAATCTTACTGTGCTTACATATTTGTATAGTCCTATTTCTTGGTTCCCTAATTTGCCCCATGAACCCCTCAACTTTAATTGTGACAGATTTCGTGCATTTTTCAAAAAACCTTCTTGGTCAATTCTCCACCCCAAAGAGAAGGATGGGAAAATTCCCCATTGGTTTCCTTTGGCAAAACGAGAAGAACCATCATATCTGAAATTTACTTCTGCTAAATACTTGTCTTTATAATCGTAGGTAAGACGTCCGAAATATGAGAGAAGTTTCACTTCGTTCGAATAGCCAGTTGCTCTATAATTCTTTGAGCCTGCATTGATGTCGGTCAAACTATTATCTAAAAAGCCTTCCGCTTGAGCAGTAAAAACGTCTTTGGAGAAATGTTCGTAGCTCATACCTCCTAATAGATTTACGTTGTGCTTGTTATTAAATTTTTTACCCCAAGTTATTGTCTGATATAAGGTGGTACTTAAATCTGCATAATCATAAGCAGAAGATCTTCTTTCACCCGTGCTGTTTTGTGGAACCATTGAAATAGGCATGTATGTAACAACAATGGGAGTAAATATTTTGTTTATTTCATCGAATTTATTAGCTCCAAAATCTATTTTATATTTAATATTGAATGGGAAAGTATATTCTGCAAATACTTTTCCGATAATTCGTTGTTGCTTATGATTATTACGACCTTCTTTAGGATGTCCTAACAGGTTCATAAAGGTACCTTGCCCAGGCGTTTGAACTTCTGCACGTCCATATTTACCATCTTCTGTCATAGCTAACTGAACTGGAAGTGAACGGAAAATTGATCCCATAAAGTTATCAGCCCCCATGTGCGGTTCGTCGTATTTGCGGTAGGAGGCAATCATGCTTACACCCACGTTTAATCGTTTACTTATTTCGATAGTTGTATTGAAATTGGCGGAATATTTATCTGATTGGGTGCCAATCATTACTCCTTCTTGATCGAGATAGCCTAAAGAAGCAGAGAAGGTATATTTGTTTCCACCGCCAGATACACGGATGTTGTGTTCTTGAATAAAGGCGTTTCTAAAAACTAAGTCGAACCAGTTGGTTGATGGGAACTTGTAAGGATCTGTTTTCATACCTGCTGCATATTCATTAATAAGTTTCTCTCCGTAGATAGGTATTTTCCCGGCATTTACTTCGGCTATATCTCTATACTTTAAATAAGTAGGAGAATCCCATACAGCATCTGGTAGATATGTTACACTCTGAGAACCGTAATAATTATTATAATTTATTGTGAACTTATCGCCTGCTTTTCCCGTTTTGGATTTTACTAAGATAACTCCATTGGCAGCTCTTGAACCATATACAGCAGATGAGGCTGCATCTTTTAAAACAGAAATAGATTCAATATCGTTGGGATTTAAATCATTTAGATTACCTTCTATTCCATCTATCAGAACAAGTGGGGCATTGCTGTTCAATGTACCCATACCTCTTACCATAATAGTTGTTTTGTCAGGACCTGGCTGTCCGCCTAGTTGGCTGACATACAATCCTTGCACACCTTGCAAGGCTTGCGATGAACTAGTTAAAGGTCGGTTAGTTAAAGACTCACTGTCAACAGACGAGATGGCACCAGTTAAATTGACTTTTTTCTGTGTGCCATAGCCTACCACCACTATCTCTTGCAGAAGTTTGCTATCTTCTTGTAATACTATTCGTAACCTATCTGCTCCTGCTTTGAAGGTTAGTTCTTTTGTTTGGTAACCTATATAGGAAACTTTTAATTTTGTTTGATTAGTAATCTCCACAAAAAATTGTCCATTTATATCTGTGATAGCGCCTTTTGAAGAACCCAAAACAACTACAGTAGCACCGATAATTGGTTCACCGCTTTTGTCTTTAACAGTACCAGTCAACTTTCTAGCGGATTCTGTGTCTTTTGTTGGTAGACTTTGTTGTGAAATGACGATTTGATTATTCACAATCTCGTAAGTATAAGGTGTCTTGCTGAGAATAAGGGCTAATACCTCTTTCAAAGGTGCATCTGAAACATCTAAAGAGGTGACTGTGTCCAGATTTACTAGATCGTTGTTGTAGAATAAAGTATAGCCGCTCTGTTTCTCTATTTCTTTCATAATAGAAAGAATAGAGGTCCCGTTTCGTTTGACGGAAATTTTGTTTTGTGCAATAGCTGACAGAGGTATTATGCAGGAAAAGAATATCAGAAATGAGACAGATAGTCGCTTTCTGAAATTAGATGATACGAATCTCTTCGAAATAAAGTTCATTGATTTGCGTTTTTAATTAGATAATAAGTTCTTTCTCTTAACAATGAGAAGTGATGTTGTTTTAAATAGTTCTTTTACATAAGCAGTTTTTT